>JBBQXS010000042.1:0-38381 GCA_038209365.1 Acidimicrobiia bacterium
TGCCGAGATTTCAGCGTATTGAGCGTCGCCCTGTTGCGTGCGCACGGAATTGGCGCTCGATCGCGTTGCGGGTTCGCGAGCTACTTCAAGCCCGGAACGTACCTCGATCATTGGGTTACCGAGTATTGGCGTTCCGATGAGCAACGCTGGGTGCGCATCGACTCGGAGATTCTCGGACTGGCGTTTGTGAGCGAGCCAGACGACCTCAAACCCGGCGAGTTCCTCTCTGGAGGGGAGGCGTGGTTGCTGTCTACCCGAGACGGTGTTGACGGGGACCTGTTCGGCGTTGATGGGTTCCCCGAAAACTTCGGAATTGGGGAAGTCCGAGGTAACGCCGTCCGAGACCTCGCGGCCCTGAACAAGCTCGAAATGTTGCCGTGGGACGAGTGGAGTCGGATGGAGCTTTCATACAAGAACGAAGCTGGAGCCGACTTCGACCGTCTCATCGACAAGATCGCTCAGACCTGCGCCCTGGATGACCCCACGCTGATCGAAGGTCTGTACGGCACCGAAGACCTCGCGGTTCCAGCCGAACTCGTCACGTAGTCAACGAGCGCCATATCTGCCGTTCGGCGCTCGCATAACCACTCCAGAGCGGGCATTCTGTACGCGCTCGCCGAACCAACGGGTGCGGAATGTTTGAGTACCACAAAGCCGTCGCGGTCGTCACTGGCGCTTCGTCCGGCATCGGCAGACAGATCGCGACCGATCTCGTGGAGCGTGGCGCGCACGTGGTCGGCGTGGTTCGCCGCGTCGATGAGATGGCGACGTTGTCGGAGGCTCGTGCGTGCGACCTGCGCGATCTCGAAGCGTGGGTCGCGCTGCTCCGTGATGTGGAGGCGAGCCACGGGCGTATCGACGTGCTCGTGAACGGCGCTGGTGTCGAGCGCCGTAAGGGCATCGGCGAGGTGGCGTGGGACGACGTGGAGGACGCATTGACCGTCAACTTCCGGGCCGCGGCCCGTGCGATGGTCTTGATCGTCCCAGGGATGCTTGCCCGCAACCGCGGCGCGGTGCTCAACATCTCATCGGACCATGGTCGAGCGCCAGGGCCGGGCACGCCCGCGTACTGCGCGTCGAAGGCGGCGCTCAGTGCGTTCACCGAGAGCGTGGCCCACGAAGTGGCTGGCACCGGCGTGCACGTGCACGTCTTGTATCCGGGCTGGGTACCCACACCGCTCAGCCAGAGAGCCATCGATACCGGAATGCCCAAACCCCGAAGTTCGTCCAACGCGCCGCCGCCGACGTCTCGCGCTTGGCGCTCGACGCGATCGGTAAGCCGGGGATCGAGATCAACGCCGCCCGCGTCGCCGTTCTTGCACCCGTCGTGCGTGCGCTCGCACCGCCGTTGTACCGGCGGTCGATGCGCGGTCGCTGAGGCCCAGATGCGCGAGGACGCTTCGGATCGCTTCGATCTTCAGACGTTGCCTGTTCGCGAGCGGGCACGGCTCTTCTCGGAGCGCGTCGGCGAGCACTGGGACGGGCTCACCGATCAGGCAAGGGGCTCGCCCGCGCCGAGGCAGAACTCATTTCCTTCGGGATCTCGCAAGAAGACATTGCGATACGCGGCTGCCATCGCGGGCGCGAAGGTTTCTTCCCAGGCGACCGTCGCGCCGAGTTGACGCAACCGTTCGATCTCAGCGTCCAGCGCCTCTAGTCGACCAGCCGAACAACCGAGATGAACGCGGTTCTTGGTGATCTTCGCCTCCGGGACGCGTATGAACTCCAGATAGCAGTCACCCGATGGGGGACAACAGATCGCTCCGCCGCCGTCCTCGGCAGTTGTGACGCCACCCCAATCAAGCGCGGCGTTCCAGAACGACGCGACCGCGGCGGGGGCAGCGCAGTCGATGGTGATGCACACGATCTGCATAGTGGACATGGTGACGGTCTCATGCTGCGCCACCCAATCCCGCTGGTCGTCGCAGCGAAATTGCGAGCACAGAACTGCCGATCTCGCGTGCGTCGCGCGCCTGCCGAGTTTTCAGACCCGTGACCTGCCCCGGGCGCCGTCAGTCGACGCCGCAGTAGTTGCATCCAGCCGTGTCCACACGGTGCACCGCACCGGATCGCCGTGATGCCGTAGTTCGCGGCCCCGGCAGCCGCCTGGTTCGTCGTCCTCGGTGCAGCCCGCGACCCGTGCCGTCGATCGCGGCGTACTGGCAGGCTGCAGAAGACCATCGGTCCGACGCCGGCGCGTCCATGCTTCGAGCGGGCGACTCGGACGTGCGCTCGAGCCGGCGGAGTACGAGCGGGTCCTCGTCTACCTAGCGTCAGACGACGGCTTACGCGGGGAAGCGCGAGAAGCTGGTGCGACCACTGGCGGAGTGGGACACCGCCGCCGTTCCAGCTCATCGTCACGCAAGAAGCACCATCGAAAAAAGTGGTGCTGGTTTCGCCCCTCGAGCGCGGAGGCGCGCGACTCTTTCAGCCAGTGTGCTTGGTCATTCCGGTGGGGCCGCTTCTTCGGCGAGTGATGATGACCAGGCCGGCGCACAGGGCCGTCAGGCCGATCCCGGCGAGGGGGATGGTGGTGGTGCCGGTCCGGGGAAGTTCGGTAGCAGCCGGCAACGGCGGCGTCGGCGGTGGTGGCGACGTGGGAGGAGCGGTGATGGTCGGAATCGCAGCCGTGCACGCGTCCGGCTGAGCATCGCCGGTGAGGTCACGACCGCCGATATAGGTGCGTGAATGGACGACGGGATTGACGCCACTTATTGCGACGGACTCGCCGAGAAACACGATCTGGCATTGGGTCGCGCGTGGCGCGGCAACGCCGAGAAGCGGCGCAGAACCCGCCGGTGGGGACCCGGCGTTCGTCCATGTGACGGGCGGTCCCGCCCAGGGTGGTGCGAGCTTCGTCCATTTGGTGTCGTGCCAAAGCCACGCGTCGCGATAGGCGGTGAGGTTCCCGCTGCTAGCAAACAAGTTCCCCCCGACCATCAGGACTGCGCCCCGGAGCGCCTGGTTGGTGTGGGGGGCGTAGCTGAACGCGGCGAACGCACGACCTGGCGGCCCACACGCGGTCCCGCCATTCGAGCTGCCGCACGCCTTCGTCCACGACGTGCCGTTGAAGATCCAGGTGTCATCGACGGGCGCGCCCGAGCCGCTGACATCGGCACCACCGAACATCACGAAGTGCGTGCCGTCCCACGCCATCGACGCCGCCGCGAGCGGTGCCGGACCGCACGCCGTCGCCAACGGTGCCCCGCAGGTTTGGGTCCATGTCGTACCGTCGAACACCCAGGTGTCGTTGACCTGACCGGTGGATGTCAAGCCCCCGAACATCACAACCTGCGTACCGTTGCCTGCCATCGCGAACGCGGCACGAGGGCCCGGCCCACAAGATGCGCTGGTGCAAAGTTGGGTCCAGGTGTTGCCGTTCCAGAGCCAGGTGTCACCCTCAGATGACGCGCCGCCCAGGCTGCCCGCAAAACCGCCGAACAAGACGACCCCATGCGGGCCGGTCCCGAGCCCCGCGGCGGTGCGTACGCCGGGCGGGCACGCCATGGTGGCCGGTGTGGTTGTGCCGCACTTGGCGACCCAACCATGCGCGCCGTCAAATATCCAGGTGTCGCCGAACGCCGGGTTCGTGGCCGAGCCCGGATCCTGCCCGCCGTAAAGCACGACATGATCGCCGTCGGGCTCTGCCGCTGCGGCCATGAACACCCGACCCGGGGGGACCGACGTCACATGTGGCACCGATCCCGAAAACACGAACGGGACGGATGTCGCAGCGCCAGCCGCAACACCCGCCGACACACCACAGGCGACCACGACCCCGACGCACACCAGGATTCGCTTGCATGACCAGCCACGCACCTGATCCCCCGGTCCCTCGAAATCGGCTGCGATGCCTCTCTATCGGCGGCCACGGCGTGCATCTAAGCCGGCCGGGCACGGGCTGCGGTTGTTGCTGGGTGCGCTGACGTCAGCGCGGGGCGACCTACCAACACCCCGGCCGACGGCTTCTCGGTTCGCCGACAGAGGAGCTAGGTCGGGAGACAACCGTTGGAACGCGACACTGCTCTCAGCCTGTACCGCGCGCTCATGTGCGCACCCGACGCAGCCGACTGGTGCGACCAGCTCGACCAGCTACTCCGACCACCTGAATGGCACGCCCAGGCCGCGTGCCGCGGGGTGGATATCGCGGTGTTCTTCCCGCGGCGTGGCGAGCCGCACGAGCCCGCCCGTTCGTTCTGCGCGGCGTGCCCCGTCGCGCCGGGGTGTCTCGAGGAGGCACTTCGCGTCCCTGGTGACACGTTCAGGATACGGGGCGCCACGTCGTACCGCGAACGGCTTCGGCTGCATCGACAACGCCGCGTCGAGCGCGACAGCGCGGCTGAGCGTGGTCACGCCGTGGTCACAAGACTTCGGGGATGTACCGGGTACGGGCTGACACTGGATACCACCTCACGGCGTGGTCACAAGAGGTTCAAATTCGGTCGTCGACGTCCTTGTCATCGTCGGGCCAGTCGGCGAAATATTCGAGTTCGTCGCCGGTGACGGCAAAGGGCTCCTGTACATCGATCCCGGCATCCCTCGCGTTGCGCGTTGCGGCGTGAACCTGGTCGATAAGCGCGGTGGTACTTGGGTCGAGTCCCGTCGGAACTGTGCGTGGTCCACGCTGGTCGAGTTGGATGAGATAGCCGCTCGCGGTCTCGGCGATCACCGTCGCCGAAACGGTGTCGTCGCCTCTCCGGTAGAGGACCGGGTCGCCGGACTTCAGCGTGGTGCCGTGTCGGTCGGTCATTGCGCCTCCCTGAGTCGTGCGAGGCCGCTTGCGCTGGTCGCCGGCGTAGCGATGTGCGTACTGCTGCAGCGTGAAGGCCACGGACGCATGACTCATGCGTTCGGTGACGACATCGGGTCGGACGTTAGCGGCGAGGAGCCAGTCCCATCCTCCCAGCCGATAGATGGGTCGCCGCCGCGTCGAGGACCTCGCGAAGGGTCAGCCACGAACTTGTCGCGTCCCACGCGCTCATGTCGGCTCGACTTCGAGCGTGTCGCGGATATCGTCCGCCCTCGTCAGCACCTCCATGCGGGCGTTGGCCACGGTCGGGGGTCTGTTTACGCAGGCGCCCCGGCCACTTCAGGTGTCGAAGGCGAACACTACGCACACCGATGGTGGCGCCGCCCCGCCATTGCGTTGCTGACCCGGTTGCTGACCTCTACCGATGGATAGCAGCCAAGCGATCCCCGCCGTGCAGTGTGACCTGGTGTTTCTTGTCGGGCTGGCGGGATTCGAACCCGCGACCTCTTGACCCCCAGTAGTAGCCCGAACGTCTCGCGTCGTCCCCCTCAGTCTCCAGCTTGCCGTGTGACCAGGAGTTTCGCGAAGGCCTCGGGACCGTCGTCTCATTGCGTCTCGCTGCGTTTCTTAGGAGAATTCTTAGGAGTGGCGCCGATACGCCGCACTGCGCATCAATGACAGACAACTCGCGTAGAGTCGACGTTGCGATCTTGTGTTCGCTTCGCCTCCACGTTGAAGCCCGCGAAAAGCTCCGGTCGTCGAGCAGTTCCGCGAGCAGTTGTTGCCCTGCCGGTCCGCCCGCCGCGGTACGTCACGTCGCTACTCACATTGCGACTCGGATTGATCGACGCCGTCGTAGTGGGTAACGTTACCGTAACCCGTCCGAGCGATGCCAAGAGTAGCATACGGTGACCGCTTGCGTGATCCAGGATTGCGATGAGGCCGAGACCGTCGTCCGCTCGTGACGGAGCCGATCTGCGATTTTTCCGACTTCGCGTGGGCCGTCGGCGAAAAGGAGCCCGGCCCTGTCGTACTTCGCGCCGGCGGACCATATCGCCATGACCAGTTCGCGTCGAGCGGCCCCTACGACGCGATAGAGCGCGATCTCGCCGACGTCGCCGCGCTCGGCGTGCGGGTGTTGCGCGATGGGATGCCCTGGCGGCGCACCGAAACAGCACCCGGCGAATACAACTGGACGCTCTGGAACCGCGCCCTGGCGGCTCCGACTGCGTCGGCCTCGAACCGGTCCTGGATCTCATTCATTTCGGCCTGCCGGAGCACTGCCCGGGCTTCCGCGACGCGACGTGGGTCGAGCGATTCTGCCAGTCGAACGACCGGCACAGTCACGAAGGTCGGGCTCTTTGACTGATACCGCAACGCGCGACCGGTTGCCAGCATCTTTGCGAGCAGGACAGCCACCTCATTAAGGAGGGCAGGGTTGAAGAACGACAACGTCACCTCGACACTTGTCGTGCGCCGCCGCACGAAATGTACGGTTGCCGCGACGCTCACGCTCGCGAGCCTGATCCTCGGAAGTTGCGCGAGCACTCACGTAACCAAGCGTTCCGCGGCGGCGGCGGGACGAAGCACTGAAAGCAGCACCACGGTCGCCGTGCGCCGTAAGAGCACAGCTGTGGTGTTCGGCGAGCCCCACGCGGAGAAGCCCTGCCACCCGACCGTTCAGCAGCGGGCCGCGGCCGGCAGCCTCGTCGCCGACACCAAGCACGGACTCGCACGACTCGCCGATATCAAGCGAGCCGAAGCCGAGGGATACATGCGCTTCGGCGATGTTCCGATCCTCGGCACGTGGCACTACATCAACTGGGCATATCAAGCCGACGGCGACGTCCTCGATCCGACCCGCCCGGAATCGATCATCTACTGGAAGGCATCCACACACTCGGACCCCGTGCTCATCGGTGCGATGTACGTGATGCCGCACGCCAACGACGTCGGACCACAGATCGGTGGTTGCCTGACGGTCTGGCACGTGCATGGCCCGCCCTTCGCACCAGCCGGACAGGTCACCAACGAGATGCTGCACGTCTGGCTCATCCCGATGCCGGACGGTCCATTCGCGTGAGCGGTCGCCACCTCGTGGTGGCTCGGTCCGCGTTCGTTGTTCTGAGTGCGGCACTGCTCGCGGCGACGTGCAGCGCGAGCAACAGCGACCGGGCGCCGCGCCACGCTCCCGAAATGCGCGCGCCTGCGCCCGCGCCCGGCTTCGACGGCAAGGAGATCCACCTCGGAATTGTGTCACCGAGGACCGGACTCTCCGCCGACATCGGCGCAGCAATCTCGACGGGCAATCGCCTCTACTGGGACAACGTCAACGCGCAGGGAGGAATTGCAGGAAAGTATCGAGTGCAGCTCATCGCAATCGACGCGCAAGACTTCGAGTCGGTTGCCGTGCAGGGCTTCGACGCTGTCCAGTCCGGCGTGGTGTTGTTCAACCAGATCTACGGGACGCGAGCCATCCGTGCGATCCTGCCGCGACTGCGGATGCTCGGCATGATCGCGGCACCGGCCACATTCGATGACGACTGGATCCGAGAGCCCAACCTGTTGCCGGTCGGCGCGCCTTCGGACCTTCAGGCCATCAACGCGATCGCCTACGTCGCTCAGCATGCCGGCGGGGAACGACAACCGCTGTGTGTCCTCCGCGAAGACGATACCTACGGTCGGTGGGGTGATGACGGCATCAAGTTCGCGTCGCGATCGCTCGGTGTGCCGGTCGTCGCCGACCTCACCTTCGAGCCGATCGCAACCGACTTCCACGAACAGCTCGACGCGCTCACTGCCGCGCATTGCCGGATCGTCATCTACAGCGGGCTTCCGTTTCACACACAAGGGTTGATGAGCCAGGCCGTTCGACAACGGTTCGCTCCGCGCTGGATCGGGCTCGCGCGCGGCTGGCGCGCGTCCTTCGCGACCGACCCCGCGATCCGCTCATACCTCGAGGCGCACTTCTGGCTTGCCAGTGAGGGCCCAACTTGGGGTGACACCTCGGTTCCCGGGATGGCCAAGCTGGTCGACGCGGCGCGGCGTGCGAACGTGATGCCCGATGCCAACGTCATGTTCGGGTACATACAGTCGATGGCCGTGCGCCGGGTTCTCGAACGCGCAGTCGCACACCGCGATCTCAGCCGGGCGTCCGTCTTGAACGCGACCGGCGAGTTGGGCCGCGTCAGCTTCGAGGGCCTCGTCGGCGACTACAGCTACGGCGTGCGAGCGATCGACCGTGACCCGCCCCGCGCGACAACGATCTTCGCGGTCGACCCATCGGCGCCAGGTGGCCTCGTCGTCCGCGATCGCGTCGCGAGCGAGACCGCACGCAAGTTTCCCGTCGGGTGACGGCCCGAGGGACGCGGGCCGCGAACGACTTGGTCCATAACTCACGCTCGTGACAGACCCATAACTGCCAGTGAGTATCTGGTGGTGCTGGTCGGGTCCACTGTGGTGTTGGTCGGCCGCTACGTTCAGTGCTCGCATGTTGGTCTGACGTGTTGTTGCACCGTGGTTGGTTGGGTGCTTGTCGACCGGTGTGCACGAGTGGGATTGGGCACGCCCCGTTCCGGAGCGTGATGGAGCTCGCCCGTTAGGAGCAATGTGTTCGTCAGATCTCGTTCACGGGACGTGCGTGCCACCCCTTGACCGTTGAGCTGAGAAGGGATGGCGATGACCATCGTCGAGACAATGCGCCTCGATCACGGGCGTATAAGCGACGCGCCGAGCCACTGCGGCAGGAACAGCGCCAGTGCGATCAACACCTGTGAGACACGAAAGGGTAGCGAACGCCAGCACGAAACGGGCGGCGCGGAAGAAGCGCCGGGTCACCAGTGTCTCGACGAGGACACTGAGGGGGATTGCCGCGACCACGAGCCTGGCGAAGCCAAGAAGTAGTTCAGGTGCAGCGTTGCGCCAGCTAGCAGTACCGCGAGCGTGGCCGGCGCCGCGTCGAGATCGCCTTGCGCGAGTTTCACGATGCGATTTGGTGCGGTAGATGAGCGCGATACCCGCTGCGATCAACGCGATGCGTCCACCGACGAGCGCACTTGTCGATGACGCCGAGCGGCCCTGGAAACGGCTTCCACAACACGGCGACGGCGAGAACGACGGCACCGGCCGCGGGCCGGCGCCACCGTCGGGCGAGTGACTTCACCGGTTCGATCACCTGCCGCACGGGCTCCCACCGGACGTCTCGCGGCGCATCGTTTCGCCCGCCCCGGGGAGGGGGCTCGCGAACTTACGGTAACGTAACCCTTCGTATGGTGTCGATCCCGTCCCCGCACGAGCGCCCGAGCCGACAGCGCGCGTCGGAACGTCGTGCCCAACTGCTCGACGCGGCCGCCGACCTCCTGGCCGAACGTGGCGTCGCCGGCCTCACAATGGAGGCGCTCGCGGCGCGGGCCGGCGTAAGCAAGGCGCTGCCGTACCGTCACTTCGACAACGCGGACGACGCGCTTGTCGCGCTGTACCACCGCGAGCTCGACGACTTGGCGCAGCGGATCGCCAGCGCCGTGCGTTCGGTCGAGCCCGGCGACGCGACGATCCGCGCCGCTGTACACGCGTACTTCGACGCGGTCGCAGCGCGCGGCGCCGTCCTCGCGCGGCTCGCGGGGGCCGGTTCTCCGGTGCCCGACCTTGCGGGCGGTCGCGAGGCGCCGCAGGGCGTCGCCCAACTTCTCACCGCGGCCTATGGGATTCGCGGTCGACGCGTCGTGGTGCTCGCGAGCGTCGTCACCGCCGCAGTCACCGCCGCGAGCGACGCCTGGGGTCGTGGCGATGCGGGTCGGTCAGTGTGCGAACAGATCGCGACGCACGCGGTGCTCGGCGCCATTCACGAAGTCATCGACCGCGCGTAGCGGCGGCGATCTTCTCGAACGCGACTTTCGGCGAGCGGTCCTTCCGCAGCAGTCCGTTGCCTTCCTGGTAGGTATCGGTGAGCTGCGTCCAGCACGCGCCGGCGAGTCCATCGCTCGCGTGACACGCGGCCCAGAGCGCCGCGTACCGTTCGAGGAGCTCGTCGGGCGTCTTCACCATCTGGTAGCCCCACGTGGCGCCACCTTCGTCGAGCGAGATCCCCCCGAACTCCGACAGCACGACGGCGCGCCCGTCGGCACCGCGTCGGGCGAGGTCGACTTTCCGTCCGCCGGGGAGACCGTCACGAACCACTCGGTCGACGGCCTCGCGCGTCGCGAATCGCTCGGCCAGCGCGTGGGCGTCCTGGGTGTAGTCGTGCACACCCACGATCTGGCCGCCGCTCGTCTCCCAACCATCGTTGGCCGACACCGGCCGGGTACCGTCGAGTGCCCTCGCGATCGCCGTCATCGCGTCGATGAGTGCGCGCTGGCGCGCGTCTGTCGCCGCGGCCGGGACCCCCCAGGACTCGTTGATCGGGACCCATGCAATCACCGACGGATGACTGCGATACGTCTCCACGACGCGGCGCCACTCGTCGAGCATGCGCGCGGCCGACGTCATGCCCGGGCGGTATGCGCTCGGCATTTCCACCCAAGCGAGCATCCCGAGCCGGTCGGCCCACGCGAACCACCGCGGATCCTCTGTCTTTTGATGTTTCCGCACGCCGTTGAACCCCAGCCGCGAGATGCATTCGATGTCGGCACGGATCGCAGCGTTGTCTGGCGGGGTGAGCCCGGTCTCGGGCCAGTATCCCTGATCGAGCACGAAGCGGAGCCAGTACGGGCGTCCGTTCAGGCGCACCGCACCGTCCTCGGCGGAAACCGTGCGCAACGCGGTGTAGCTCCGCACCTCGTCGACCACCGCGCCGCCGTCATCGACGAGCGCGATCACGGCATCGAGCAGCACAGGGCGGCGCGGCCACCACACGAGCGCCGAGCGGTCGTCGATGCCGCCGTCACCGATCCTGGTCGTGACCTGAACTTCCGGTTGCCGCGCGCGCGTCGCGGCCTCGGCAACCCGCCGACCATCGACCGACAGTTGCACCCGCAGCGTGCACGAGCCCGCGTCCGAACCCTCGATGCGGGCCCGCAACGTGAGCACCATCTCGTCGACATCGCAGACCCAGTCGAGCGCGGCGATGCGCACGGACGGCACGTGCTCGATCCACACGCTGCGCCAGATCCCGGTCGTGCGCGGATACCAGATCGCGTGCGGCTCCTCGCGCCATTCCTGCTTGCCGCGCGGCGCGTCGAGGTCGGCGGGATCGTCGACCGCTTCCACGACGACCTCGGCGTCACGGTTCGCGTCGAGGGCGTCAGTGATGTCGAACGAGAACGGGTCGTATCCTCCGGCATGCTCGCCGACCATGTGACCGTTGACGAAACATCGAGCGACGCGGTCGACCGCGCCGAGATGGAACAGCACGCGACGATCGGACGGGCGCTCGACCGCGATCCTGCGGCGGTAGGCCACGCGTCCGAGGCGGTCGCTGGTGGCGATGCCGCTCGCCGCAGTCTCCGGCGCGTATGGCACGCAGATCTTTCGTGCGAACGACGCGCGTACCGGGTCGTCCGGGACGTCGGCGCTGAAGTCCCAGAAACCGTCGAGCAGTGCGACCGGACGCCGCAACAGCGGTTGCGGATGCGCGGTCGGATCGTCAACGCCGAGCGGGTCACTCACGCGCATTTCCCTGCGGCGAACACGCATCGAAGAGCGCACGCGCGGCGCGATAGTCGGCCTTGCCGCTCGGCGACCGGGGCACAGTGTCGACGAATGCCAGCGCGCCCGGGAGCTTGTAACTCGCCAGTGTGCCTCGCGCCGCGGCCAAGACGTCTTCCGGCTCAGCCGTCTGGTCGACTACGGAGGCGACCGCCACGACACGCTGCCCGAAGCGTTCGTCGGCGACACCGAACACGAGGCAGTCGTCGACGGCAGGTAAGCGCTTCAACGCTTCTTCGACCTCCTCGGGGAACACCTTCTCGCCGCCGGTATTGATGCACTGCGACCCTCGCCCGACAAGCGTCAGCGAGCCGTCGAGTTCGACGGCTGCCCAGTCTCCGGGGAATGAGTAGCGGCGTCCCTCGACTTCGCGGAAGGTCGCCTGCGACTTCACCGCGTCCTTGTAGTACTCGTCGGGAACGCCGACCGACAACGCGATGCGACCGACCCCGCCCGAACCCGGCGTGACGTCCCGGTCGTGCCCGTCGAGCACGCGCACGCCCGGTACCGGACGGAACCTGCCAGTGGGCGGCACGCGCCCCGGCGACGCGACGGACACACCCATCAGCCCTTCGGTCGACGAGATGTAGTCGAGGATCGTCGCATGCGGCAGCCGCTCGAGCAGACCGGTCTTGACTTCCGTCGAAAACATGGCGCCCGACGACGAGATGTACCGGACGCATTCGAGGTCACGCGGACAACGGCTTCGTTCGAGCTCGCGCAGCATCGGACGCGCGAACGGATCACCGACGACGCCGATGATGTCGACCCGTTCGCGCGCAACCGTGTCCCACAGCTCGGCCGTGTCGAAATGCCGGTTGCGCAGCAACACCATGCGCCCGCCGAGCACCAAGGCCGTCTGCATGCCGATGACGAGCCCGGTGCCGTGCATCAGCGGGCAGGCGGGCAGGGTCACGACGTGGCGGCCCTCGTCATGCAATCGGCGCGCGACCTCGACGGTTGCCACGATGTCGTGCACCGGCTGCTCGCCGAACAAGGGTGGAACACCGGCCTGCAACGCAGCCACGCCGGGGCCGACGCGTCCGACGACCCCTTTCGGCAGGCCGGTCGTGCCGCCGGTGTAGGTCATCACCCGATCGCGCCCGCTGCGCGGGATGCGCGCGAGCGGCTCGTGCGCCGCAATCAGCTCGCGGTATCTCGCGGCGCCGGACACACGCTGGACATCCGTGTCATCGACTTCGACGAAGATCTTGACGGCGCGGGCACGCGCCCGAATCGCTGCAACCCGCTCGCCCAGGCTCGCGTGATAGATGAGCGCTTCGGCGCCGGCATTCTCGAGGATGTACAACAACTCCTCGTCGAGGTACCGGTAGTTCACGTTGACGGGAATCGCACGCAGCTTCAGCGCCGCGAAGTACGACTCGGCATACTCGGGCGAGTTGACGAGAAACTGCGCGACCCGCGACCCGGCACTGACCCCCGCCGTGCGCAATCCCGCCGCGAGGCGGGCTGCTCGCTCGTCGAACGCCGCCCACGAGCGACGCACCTCGCCCTGTACGAGCGCGATGGCGTCGGGAACCGCGTCGGCGATCGCCTCCCACAGCGTCGCCCAATGGTGTTCTGGATCTTGCGGCGTGGCGCTCATTACGGTGTGTACAGTTTCCCGTCACTCTTCGGTTCGGTGCCAGCATGCCTGCCCACATCCGCAAGCCAGATCCTGTCGACGGCAACCGGGACCTCCGATTCCATCCTGCCGATCCGTCCCGGGCGGCGACGCTGACCGCCGACCAGATCGAGCACTACAACGGCGCCGGGTTCGTTCCTGCGCTCGACATCTTCGACAGCGAGGCGGCCGCGGCGATTGGTCAATACATCGACTGGCTGCTCGGCGCGGTGCTGGGCGCGGGCGACCGCCGCAACTCCTATTCGATCAACGTCTATCACCTCGTATGTCGAGGTTTGTTCGATATCGCTCTCGAGCCGCGGATCCTTGATTGCGTGCAGGACATCCTCGGGCCGAACTTCGTGTGCTGGGGCACGCACCTCTTCGCCAAGCTTCCCGGCGACGGAAAGGAAGTCCCGTTCCACCAGGACGCGGTGTACTGGCCGCTCACGCCGAGCAAGAGCGTGACGGTGTGGCTGGCCATCGACGACGTCGACGAGCACAACGCGGCCATGCAGTTCGTCGGCGGCAGTCATCTGTACGGGCCGTTCGAACACGAGATCCTCGGACTTGACGGGACGCGCGTTCTGGGGCGGCGCGCAGTCGGCATCGAACGGTGTGGCGAGCGGTATCTCAACGTGTTGCGCGCCGGCCAGGCATCGCTCCACTCCGATCTGTTGCTCCACGGCTCGACGCCGAACGCGTCGAATCGCCGCCGCGCCGGACTCACGTTGCGTTACGCAGCGGCCGATGTGCGGCTCATCGAAGGCTACGCGGACTGGCGCAAGACCGCCGTGCATTGCCGTCACGGTGATCCCCAGGGCTTTTGGTACAACCGCCGGCGACCCGACGGCGAACGACCGGACCTGATGGTCGACATGTGGGGTGAGTTCGACGGCCAACCGCTGGACACGAGCTGAGCAGTCGACGAGTTACGAGGCCAGCCTGGCAACCAGCGGGCTCGTGAAGACGTGGTACCGGTCGCGGACCTCCTCGAGCGATTCGTCGAGCATCTCTTCCCAACGTTCCGCCTGAATGTTGTCGACGGCGCGGCCGAGCTGCCAGCCGTCAGTGATCGCGTCCATCAGTGGGACGATCGCGCTCGGGTTGACAAACGTCATCTTCGTCGTCACGACCGAGATCCACATGCCGAAGTACGGGAACTGGATCTGGGCGAGACAGAACGCTTGAAGAGCGATCTCGCCGAGCCCAGAAGCGTCGTAGCCAGTGACGACGTGCAAGAAGTCGTGAGTCTGGAACCCGCGGAGCACCGCGTATTGCATCGGTTCCGGCATCCCGTCGAGTTGCCCGTTCGCGACGAGCATGTCGTGGAACTGCCGGTAGTTCATCGCGATCTGTGCGGTCAGGCCGTTGTCGACGATCCAGTCGTGGTAGGTGCGACCCAGCGTGCCGGTCGGCAACGCACGCAACCGTTCCAGGTCGAGTGGCTCGGCATAGTGCGCGCCCCGCGCGAAGTCGGCGAAGTGCGGGTCGTGCGCGAAGCCGTCGACGTATGCCTGCTTCACCTCCTCGGGCGCGTGCTTCCACCACTGGTTGAAGAGCAGGTGCACGGGGTTCTTGTCGGTCTCGTTGACCGTCGCGAGGAAGAGCTGTCCGAACTCGTCATCGATCATCGCACTCATAGCAGCTCCTCGACCTTGTCGAACTGGAATGGAAAGTCTTGCAGTGCGCCGCGGCCGGTCGGCTGCCACGACGGCAGGAGCGCCCGCCGATCGGTACGCGTGCGGTTCGGCGACGAGCAATGCACCAAGAACGCGCCGAACCAGACCACCGACCCGGCGAGCGCTTCGAGCAGCACGGCGCGCGACACATCAATGGCGGCGGGATCGGCGAGAAAACACGTCGGATCGGCGGGATCGCGACGCCGGGGTCCCTGCCGGTGCGACCCGGGGATGACACACAACGCGCCGTTGTCGGCCGTCGCGTCGTCGAGCAGCACCACTGCGGTGACGACGTCTTGCGCGGCGTCTCCCACCGCGACGTACCAGTAGGGGTAGTCCTGATGCCACGGGAACTCGCTGCCCTCACCGGCGCGTTTGAAGTTCAGCTTCGATGTGAACGGCGAGACGTCGCAACCCAGTTCCGCCCGGACCGGATTCGTCAGCCGGTCATCCGAGAACAGCGCTCGCAAGCAAGGATGCAGATGGTCGCACGGTTCGAGCAAGCGAATCTCCCGACTGCCGGCGGCCCACTCCCACTGAATGCTCGTACGCGACGAGAATTGGATGCGATGACCGTCGGCGAGCGTCGCCGACGGGCCCGCGCCATCGCGCGTCGCGCGCGTCTTTACCCGCGACGCGACATCCTCGACAGTCGCACGGAGCTCTTCGAGCTCGCCGCACCCGAGCACCGACTCGCGCACGAGGTAGCCAGCCTCGCCGAACGCCGCTCTCATCCGAGCGCCTGGATCACGATCGCACGTCTCGCCCTGCGGCCATACCGCCGGAACCGTGGAACTGATCGATCACGCCGGCACGCGCGCACCCAGCAGCTCGCGCATGTTCGCCACGTAGAACTTCTCGCGCGTGGCGTCGTCAAAGCGTTCGAGATGCGCCGCGAATCGTCCCATCGGGTCGCGTGTCCCTTCGGGGTGGGGAAAATCGGTCGAGAACAACAACATGTCGTCGCCGACGTTGTCGATGATCCAGCCCACGTCGTCCTTTGCGAACGGCGTGAACTTGACTTGGCGGCGGATGTAGTCGGAGGCCGACACGGGCAACGCCGCGAGGTCGGGCTCGGTACGCGCGAACTGCATCGCACCGTCGAGCTTCTTCAACATCCCCGGCAGCCATTCCGCGCCTTGTTCGATCGATGCCCCGCGCAAACGCGGGAACCGTTCGAACACCCCGTCGAGCGCCAGCACCGACAAGAAGTTCTCGGGCCAGTAACCGATGTTGATGAAGTCCTTCGAGCGGATGTTCTCCCCGCCACCCAGGAAATCTGGCGGAACAGGACGCCCGTTCGCACGGTAGCCGGTCGGCACGAGTTTGCCGCCGGTACCGATGTGTGTGATGAACGGCACGTCGGCGTCCTGCAAGCGCGCCCAGAACGGATCAAGTCCAGGATGGCTCGGGCCCATCGTCTTCGACGGCGACGTCGTCTGCACGAGCACGCCGCCGCACCCGGCTTCGATCGCGACGTCGAGCTCGACGAGCGCCCGTTCGACGTCGGTGAACGGGATGAGCGGCACGCTGAGCAAACGGGGGTCGTGGGCACAGAAGTCCGCCAACGCGCGCGTGTGCGCCCGCACTCCGCCCCACATCAGCTCGGGATCATCGGCGGAAAGGAACTGTGACGGCGCGAACGTCGAGAAGACGAACTGGCAGTCGATCCCGTACTTGTCGAGGATCGCGGTGCGTTCGCCGGCGTCCCACGCGCCGAAGGCCTGGTACCCGCGACCCCAGAGCCGCTCGTCGTCGAGCGGGTCGGTCGACCGGTTCGCCATCGTCGCGGCCGCCATCTCGCCGTCAGGCGCGACCGGCATACGCAACGGGCGCAACTTCTCGCGCACGGCCGGGTCGGCGTAGGGCGCGAGCCAGCTGCTCGGTTCGAGGATGTGGCTGTCGGCGTCGAAAAAGCGGCGCGGCGGCGTCGGCACAGTGGTCGGCATGCGAGGCTCCCGGAGACACGGATTACGGTGACGGTACCGTTACTTAAGGTCGACGTCAAGCGGTCCGAAGCGTGTTCGCACCATGGTTCGCATCTCCCACCCCACTGCGACGAGATGGCGCGGCCGATGTCGCCACGGGCATCAACCGCCAGTTGGATTTTGCGCAGCGGCTGAGCCCTCTCGTCGACTTGATGGGACGACCGCGGTCCGCTGCCTGGGTCTCCTCACGCGCGCTCGCGCGAGTGCGACGACGCCCGTGTTCACCTTCGGATGAGGTCGCAATGCCGGCAAGCAGTGCGCCCTCTTCGCCTCGAGGTACGGAACGGTCCAGCGTGCGGACGGGCGCGATCGCACCTAGCCTCACGACGATGACCAGAGCGAGCTCGCGCTTGCGCGTCGCCATCGTGGGCGCTGGGTGGTGGGGCGCGCAGCACGCACGAGTATTCGCGGCCCGTTCCGATGTGGAGTTGTGCGCGATCGCCGCGCGTACAGCCGCGCACGCCGAAGATCGCGCGCGTCGATATGGGGCTCGTGCATATACGGATGTACAGGAGATGCTCGCCGCCGTGCAGCCGGATTTCGTGAGCGTGGTTCTGTCGCCAACACAACACTTTGACGTGACCCGCGTCGTGATACGGCACGGCACAGCCGTGCTGGCCGAGAAGCCGCTGGTATTCGAGACCGACGAAGCCGACATTCTCTTACGCGAGGCTCACGAAGGAGACTTGTTCTTCGCCATCTGCTTCAATCATCGCTACGCGGCGCCCGTGCGCATGGCAAAACGGGCCATCGACACCGGACGGCTCGGCGACATCACGTTCGCGACGTGGCGCTTCGGCGGCGAAGGCTGCAGCGCACACCATCCGTTCGCGAACCTTATCGAGACGCAGTGTCACGGCTTCGACCTGGTCGAGCACCTCTGCGGTCCGATCAGCGACCTGTCTGCCGAGATGACCGATCGCGCCGCGCCGGGCGCGGGCTACGGGACCATCGTGGCTGCGATGCGCTTCGCCAGTGGTGCGGTCGGCTCCCTGATCGGTACCTACGATTCCAGCTACACCTACCCCCAGGCGAGCCGCGTCGAGATCGACGGAACCGCTGGGCGCGTCGTCATCGAAGATACGGTGCGCCGCTTCACCTTCACACCGGTCGGCAGTGAGACAAGCGAGGTGTGGCAAGCCGGGTTCTTCAAACGACCGTGACGGCGATTTCTACAAAACACTCGACCGGTATGTGCACGCGATGTTGGGCGCCTTCCGAAAAGGGGAGCCGCCGCCCGCACCCGCGACGGCCGGACGGCGAGCGCTTCTACTCGCCTACGCCGCGATCGAATCGTGGGAACGCGGGGTGCGCGTTCGCGTCAGTGTGTGAGGACTGGAGACAATGCTCGCCGAGGCGAACAGGCTCCAACTCCAACCGTGCAGTCACTCGCTCAGCGAGCAGTGCCATCTCGCGTTGATACAGCGCCATCAGCACGTCGTCTGCGTTGTCGAAATGGCGATACGGCAGCGCCTTGCTCACACCGCCGCGAGCGGCGATGCCCTCCATCGTGACTGCGTCGGCCCTCCGTTCGATGACAAGCCCAGCGGCGGCGTCGAGCAGCTGCGCGCGCCGGTCCGCCTTGATGAGGCGCGCGATCCTCGGTGCTCGTCACGGCTGAACGCCTGTCATAGCCATCAGTTCAGCTGCAACCGGTCGCGATCTTCGGATCGCGCGGTGCCATCGTGGTCGCTCCATCACATGGACCTACGCGTCAACGCATGACGTGCTGTGCTCACGATTGTCCGTCGCAGTGCCCCTGGCGCGCTGGGATAAGTGTTGGTAACGTAACCGTTACCAAACAACCCTTCTTGGGAGTTCTCAGTGAGGAGTTCTCAGTGAGATTGCGCGTTGTCATCGCTGGCGTCGTCGTGTCAGCGTTCGTCGCTACGGCTTGCGGCTCCGGGTCAACCTCACATCCGGCGAGCGTGCCGAAGCCAGCCGCCGCCATATACGACTCGAGCGCGCCGCGCGAGGGCGGCACACTCACCATCGGGCTCGATGCCGAGACCGACGGCTGGAACCCCGTGGCCAGCCAGTGGTCGGCGCAAGGCTACGCGATCGGTGGTGCGATCTTCGATCCGCTCGTGACCGGGGGCACGGACAACAAGCCGCACCCGTACCTTGCGCAATCCGTGACGCCGGACAAGACATACGCGCACTGGACGATCAAGCTCAGGCCGAACATCAAGTTCCACGACGGCGAGCCGCTGAACGCGGACGCGGTCCTCTTGCAGTTCTCCAAGATCAAGCAGTCGTTTCTCGTGGGTCAGTTGTTCGGGCCGATGGTCGACACGACCAAGGTCGACGACCTCACCGTACGCGTGAACATGAACGCGCCATGGGTGGCGTTTCCTGAAGCGCTCGCCTCGCAAGCCGGCTACATCGCGGCGCCCAAGCAGTTGAGAGCGTCGGCCGACGAGGCGGCGAAGCATCCGATCGGCACCGGCCCGTTCGTGTTCTCCGAGTGGCAACGCGACGACCATTTCACTGGCGTGAAGAACCCGAACTACTGGCAACGTGGCGTCCCGCACCCCGACAAAGTGGTGTTCAGGATCATTCCCGACCCGCAGACCCGGATCGCTTCCCTGCAATCGGGACAGCTTGACTTCACATACACCGGTGATCCGGGACAGATCAAGCAGTTCCGTGATGACCACTCGTTCACCCTCGTCGAACAGCACGGCGATACGCCGGGAATGATCATGTTGAACACCACCACGGCCCCGCTCGACGACGTGCGGGTTCGCCAGGCGCTCGCCTTCGCGACCGATGCCAAGCAGCTGCTCCAGACGATCGGGCGCGGCATCGGCTCCGTCGCAGAGGAGCCATATCGCGAGTCGTCGCCGTGGTACGTCCCGTCCGGATATCCAACCTCGCCGGACGTCGCTCATGCGCGGCAGCTGATCGACGAGTACAAACGCGCCAAGGGCATCACCGGCAACCTCAAGATCACCCTCGGCTGCGTCCCCGTCGGCACCAACCAGCAGCTCGTCGATCTCGTCAAGGCTCAATGGTCGCGCGTAGGCGTCGACGTCAACGAGAAGATGACCGAGCAGGCCACGTACATAAATGACGCGATCAACGGTAACTATCAGGCGAATTGTTGGATCCAGTTCGGTCTCCCGGACCCCGATCTCGACTCGACGTGGTGGACCTCCGCGAACGCACATCCAGTCGGCCAGCTGTCACTCAACATGGCCCGCAACAAGGATGCCCAGATCGACACCGCGCTGAAGGAAGGACGCACAAACCCGGATGCCGACGCGCGCAAGGCCGCATACGGCCGCGTGTGGAAGCGTTTCGCCGAGCTCGTGCCGTATATCTGGACGTACCGCGGCGAGCTCGGATTGCTATGGGGCAAGCGCTTCCACCTCGCGAAGTCGCCACAGCCCGACGGCGCCGAATTCGTACCACCGAACATCTCCGGGACCGTACCAATCGCACAAGTGTGGGTCGGCTAAAGAGGCGGTCCTCGTGAGATTCGTACTGCTGCGGCTCGCGCGGCTGGCCACGGTCCTGCTGGCCGTCACCGCATCCAGCTTCCTCTTGCTCAATCTGATTCCCGGCGACCCGACCGTAACGCTTCTCGGACCAGCGGCCGGTGACGCGCATGCCAAGGCAGAGCTCACACAACAGCTCGGTCTCGGCCACTCGATTCCCGTGCGCTACGTCACATGGCTGGGTCACGCCGTACAGGGCGACTTCGGACGCTCCTACTTCACCCAGGACACGGTCGTTCGTTCGATCTCTGAACGCCTGCCGCTGACCATCGAACTCATGGGCATGGCGGAGGTCATCGCGCTCGGCGTCGCGATCCCGCTGGCATTGATCGCGGCGGCGCGAGCCAACCGATGGTTCGACAAGGCAAGCGGCGCGGTGACACTCGCGCTACTGGGTATGCCTCCTTTCATCCTCGGGATCCTGTTGATCTACGTCTTCGCAGTACACTGGCACCTCTTCCCATCGAGTGGCCAGACGCCGTGGTTTCACATTGGCAATGGCGTCGTCGCGACACCCCGATCGCTGCTCTTGCCGGCAATCACGCTGGCCGGTAGCCAGCTTGCAGTCTTCAGCCGCGTTCTGCGCGCCGACTTGTTACAAACGTTGCGATCCGATTTCATCCTCGCCGCGCGCGCGAAAGGAATTCCGACGCGGCGGATCATGACGCACCACGCGCTGCGACCATCTCTGTTCTCGGTGATGACACTCGCCGTCCTCAGCCTTGGGGCGCTCGTCGGCGGCAGCGTGATCGTCGAGAACATCTTCGCGCTCCCCGGCATGGGTCGGCTCATCGTGACATCGATCTTCAAACGTGACTACCTGATCGTGCAGGCAAGCGTCGTGCTCGTCGCGGTCATCTTCGTCGTACTGACATCCCTGCTCGAGATCTTGTACGTCGTCGTCGACCCGCGCACGCGTCGGAGCGAGTGACATGACGACGACTGGCACGCCGCCGCGCACCGCCTCCGCCGCCGACGAGTCCATCGCGCCGATTCGCAATGTCCGCAAGTATGGCTTCGGGTTGTGGCTTGCGATCGCCTGGCTCATCCTCATCGCGTTCGGAGCCATTCTCGGTCCCATGCTTCCGCTCCCCGATCCCCACGCGCAGCTCACCGGCGCACCGTTCGCAAGCCCGTCAAGCCATCACCTCTTCGGCACCGACCTGGTCGGTCACGATTTGTTCAGCCAAGTGCTCTACGGCGGGCGCGTGTCGATGATCGTCGGAGCAACGTCGGTCGTGCTCGGACTGCTGGTGGGCGGCAGCCTCGGCATCATTGGCGGCTATCTCGGAGGTGCTGCGGACGCCGCTCTACTGTGGGTCACTGACGTGTTGCTCACGTTTCCCGGTCTTGTCTTCGCGCTCGCGCTCGTCGCCTTCGCGGGCCCGAGTCTCGGCAGCGTGCTCATCGCTATCGACGTCCTCGCGATCCCGATCTACGCGCGCATCGCCCGCGCGACGACCCTGACCTACGCGCGGCAAGACTTCGTCCTCGCGGCGGAGTTGATGGGCGCGACCCGTACGCGAGTGATGGTGCGCGAGATTGCGCCGAACGTTGCGGTACGCCTCCTCGCGTACGCCGCCCTTGGTGCGTCCGTCGCAATTCTCGCCGAAGGAGGCCTCGCGTACCTCGGCGTCAGTGTGCCCGGATCGCTGTCGTGGGGGTCGATGATCGCCCAAGGTCAATCACAGCTACAGGACGCCCCGCAGGCCGCCTTCGCGCCGATGCTCGCGATGTTTTTGACCTTGCTCTCACTGACCTTCATCGGCGAGCGTCTCGGGGCGTCGATCGACCCGCGCGAAGCGAACGTTTCCGGGTGATGTCTCCCATGTCGCAGAACCAACACGCAGCGAACGAGACGCCGATCAACCCAGACTTCGGAATGGGCGATTTGCTCTGACCGAAGTACCATCTGTTGTGCGGTTCGCGCACCAGATCGCGCCAGTCGAAAGGCTCGAGGCGTGTCCGTTTTGCGCTAACGCAACAGTGCCGGCGGGCGTTCGTTCTCGGCGAACGCCGCGTCACGCCGTAGCCGAGCGCGAGCCCATCGCGCACCCCGAGCGCGATCACCAGAATCTCGCGCGAAATCACCGGCGCAATGCCGCACTCCTCACCCTTTGCAGAGATGAATCCGACACGAGGATTCCCTCATCGTCGACGCCCGACGCCCGACGCCGGCGACGTCCGACATCGCCATATTGGCGCCGGGCGTTCGACGTGGAATCACTTCGTAAGAGTTCCGATATAATCGTAGGAGTTTCGATAGCCTCGTGGGAGCGACGAACAGCCGATGACGACCAGGTTCTTCCGGCACCGCGAACTGCACCTGGTCCTGCTGGCCCTCCTCGCCGAGCGACCCATGCACGGTTACGAACTCATGGGCGAACTCAGCGAGCGCTTCGGCCCGGCATACCGACCATCTGCGGGCAGCGTCTACCCGGCCCTCGAATCGCTCGCGACAGAAGAGCTCATCCAACCCGATCCCAACTCCGACCCCACGGCATACGTGTTGACGCCCGTCGGTGAGGCTGCGCTTGCCCGCCGCGCCAACGACCTTGTCAAGCTGGAGAAGCGCACCGGGGTGACGCTTGGCGCCGCCGCGACAGTCGAAACCGCCCTCACCCGGCTCGCCGATGCCGCCCGCGCCGCCGTGCGCCACGTCTCGCCGGGCGTCGTGGAGCGACTGCTCGACGACACCACCGCTCAACTTGTACAGCGCACCAACAAGGAGACTTCGTGACCGAAGACCCATTCGATCGTTCCGTGGCACGCCACACCCGCTCCGATGCCCGCCTTGGCTTCAAGATCCACCTTGGTGTCTACGTCGCGGTCAACCTGTTCCTCGCCCTGGTGTGGGCTCTTACCAGTAACGGCTTCGAAACGATGCCGTGGTTCCTGTTCCCCCTCGGTGGCTGGGGGATCGGTCTGGTCGCGCACTACATCGCCGTCCGGCCGCGAACCCAGCAAAGGTGATGCCTCGCGGTCATAGCTTTTCGTGGGATGCCGCACGCGCCGCCCGTCGATTTTGCTGTCGTCGTCATTGGCCGCGACCGTGAACGCTCCACCTCACCTCGGTAACACAACGAGAATGAGCGGCACGGGGACGCCCGTCGCCGGGGTGGGCCGGGCGAAACACGGCTCTGACGATTCAACCGTCGTTGTCGCGCTGTCCACCCTCGACGACGGTTCGTACGTCGTCGACTGGCACGTGGTGTCGGCCGATTCGCACCCCGTTTCGGGCGCGTTCACGTTCTCGGTCGGAAAGGCAACGTCGGATGAGGCGGCGATCGTCGCCGCCCTCGATCGGCCCGGCCACCGCGATCGGGATCCTCTCAGTTGAGGTGTCTTTCGGTCTGGCCGGAGAAGTTGAGGGAAACGGTCGATCGGATGTTCGTTGTTTCGAGCGCGGAGCGGGCCCGTTCGAGGTGGTGGGTCTCGAAGTCGTGTTTCAGTTCTTGGAGCGCGACGTCGTCGCGTACGGTCATCGTGACCTGGAGCTCGGGAGTATCTCCGAACGCAGTGAGTCGGGTGTTGGCCGCATTGATGCGATGATCGTGCTCGAGATCCGTGGCGATTGCGGCTTCGAGTGCGGCGGATGCAATGACGAGCTCGTCGCGTCCGTCGGCGACGTGGTACGTGGGGCGCCGGCCGCCGGGGATGAGCTGCGCGCGCAGCCACCGGTAGCCGAGGTATGCGATCAAGAGCGCGACGACAAACGAGACGGGCCAGAACCACGTGTCGTTGCGGCCGACAAAGGTTCTGACGCTCTCCACCAGAACGGGCTGGTCGGCCCTGGAATCACCGAACGCGCCGTAGCCGCGGGCCAGGCCATACGCCCCGCCCGCGAGAAGAATGAGGCCGAGGAGCGACAGGACCACGCGATTGAGGCGGTCGGGCGTCTTCACGATCGCCTCTGCCGAGTGCTGAGCATGACGCGAACCGCAGGTGTGGGGTCGATTTCCAGGTGGTCGAGTCTGGCGCGGACGGCGGTTTCGACGAGCGGCTCGAGGTCGCCGGCATGCTGTCGATGCGAGCGAGCACGTACACGCACGGCGCCGCGATCGAACCGCACCTTCGCGTCGCGGATTCCGTCGACGTGTTCGATCGTCCGCTGGACCGAATGCTCGAGACTGCGGCGTCGAACGGAGTAGGTCGCGACATCGGTGGATCGCAGCGGAAGTGTGCGCGGCCGATGGCGGATGAGTTGCGACAGGACGAGCGCGAGGCCGACGAGCGCAACCGTGAGGCAGAGACCGCGTGCCGCGCCGGACGTCCAGGGGTCGGAGCGAGCATCTCGATACCACTCCCGGTAAGGGAGGATCCACGGGTCGTTTCCGAGGAACGCAATAGCGATTTCGATTGCGACAAGCACGCCGGCGGCGAGGAGTACAAGACCGATGACCGCGGCGAGCACGCGGTTGTAGGTACGCATCCGTTCAGATGACCCGTGCCCGGCCGGCACTGCGAGGGGGGAGCGAAACGACGTTGATGCGCACCGCGCTGACGTCGAGTCCGGTCAGATCGTGGACGCGGGCGCGGACCGCTTGTTGGACCTGGCGGCTGACCGTCCGGATCGGCGACGGATACCGAATCGCGAGCTGGATATCGAGCTCGACCGCGGATCCGTCGACGTCGGCTTTCGTGTCGGGCTCGTCGCGTCCGCCGGTCAGGCGTGCGAGGCCGGTGGCGGGTGGGGCTGCGACGTCGCGCACCTCGACGGCGGCTCGACCCGCGATCTTCTCGACGACGCGGTCGGCAATATGGGTCGACCCCCGCGCGCCCGCGGTGGTCTGTTGATCCGCGTTGATCTCTGCGGCGCTCACGAGCTGCGCCGTCGTTGCCGATTCGTGAGCTCGCTGAGATCGAGGTCACCTTCGATGACCTTGACGACGATGACACCGATCGCGCCGAAGAGCGCAACGATGAGCATGTCACCAAAATTGCCGACGATGAGCGCGAGTCCAAGGATCAGACCGGTAAACAGGCCGACGAAACTCAACTGCATATGGAGCTCCTCATAAGTCGGTCAGCGGACGCGACGCGGACGCTGGCGACGATGCCAAGTCTCGACAAGGAACGCCAGGCCCCGCCGGCGCCGATGCGTCGTGAGACGCCCCGGCACTCGCGTGGGCTGGCCTGCGAGCATTCGATAGGCCTCAAGACCGACCCGAAACGTCGCGGCGTCACCGCCGTGATCCGGATGATGACGGGCCACGAACTTGCGGTACGCCAACCGCAATTGCTCAGGACCGTCCCTCGGTGAAACCCCGAGCGTCGCGTACGGATTCACGACCACGCCCTGGAGATAGCCAGAGGTGGATCTTCCAGGTCTTCGACGACGACCTCGATCTTTCCTGTCTGGTCGAGTAATGGATCGACGGCGGCACGGATCTCCGCCGCGAGCGTCGAGATCGGCACATCCCACCGTCCCACGACGTGAATCTCTACCGCTCCATCGTCGATGCGCACACCAACGATCCGGCGACCCGGAAGATACGTGGCGACCGTGCCCATCGCTCCCCCCGACATCGCCACCACATTCGGACACGCCTCGACCGCGGTCGCGATCGCGGCGGGATCCAGATCGCTCACTGGACCCGCGGTTCCTCTTCTTCGCCGAGCCAGACGTCATCGATCGCGATGTTGACCTCGGTGACCTCGAGCCCAGTCATGGCTTCGAGACGGCGAATGACGTTGCCCCGGATCGACTCAGCCACGTCAACGATCGACACGCCGTAGTCGATGACCACATCCAGATCCACCGCAGCCTGTCGTTCACCCACCTCGACGTTCACCCCACGGCTGGCACTCGGGGTATCCGACCCCACCGGCAGCTTCTCCTTGATGGCGCCGAACATGCGAGACGTACCGGTCCCCATATCGTGCACACCGCTGATCTCCCGTGCGGCAACACCAGCGATCTTCTTCACGACCGACTCCGCGATCGAAGTCTTACCCTGCTCGGTGATGAGCTGCGTCTTTCGGGACCGCCTGAAATGATGCCGGTCGCGTGTTAAGGCAGTTTCGTAAGGGGATGACTACAGCATGACAGCCGTGATTGTGATCATCATCGTCGTCGTTGCGGTACTGGTCATCGCCGGGCTCGTGCTTGCCTGGAAGCGTAGGTCCCAGGCCAAGACCGAGGAACGGCGTCGCCAGGCCGGAAAAACTCGCGGTATGGCCAAGGCCAGCCAACTCGAAGCTGACCGGCAGACCGCCGAGGCTCAGGAGCGCGCGGCACGAGCCAGACGCGAACAACTTGCAGCCGAACAGCAACGCGTGAGTGCGGCACAGAACCAAGCGACCGCTCAGGATCTTCACGCGCGGGCGGATGAGCTTGACCCCGACAAAGACGTCGATGAGTAAGAGCCTTGGGCGTCGAGTCCTCAAGGGTCCGGTCACACAGCCACGACTGCCCGCACATGCCCTACCAGGTCGTGCACGCAAGTTGCGCCAGGCTGATCGGCTGTTTGACCGAGGATGACGACGTCGCAGCGCCTGCTTTCCGGGCGTCGTCAAGGGGGTAGTGGCTCAGTTTGGGGTCGGCGGTTCTTCGGCGTCCTCGTCGAGGAGATGCTGTGCACCCGCAACGGTCAGAAGTCGCCGCGATGCCTCAGACGGATTCCGCAGGATCAGTGATCCGCCGTCGGCGGTGAGCGCGCCCCGCGCCTGCACCAAGACCTTGAGGCACGACGAGTCCATGAAGGCGACCCCGGAGAGATCAAGGACAATGGTCTGCGCGGGGCCTAAGTGCGGTTCGATCGCGTCCCGCAGTCGTTCACAGGTCGCCATGTCGATCGCGCCGCGAACCTGGATGACCGTCGCGCCGTCAACCTGCGCTACTTCAGTCGAGAACTCCTCGTCCACGAATCCAGAGGATAACGGTCAGTCCGCGAGCAGTTTGTGATACGCCTCACTGGTCGTCGCTGCGGGCACTCTCGTCAATCGAGAGGTTCCGCGCGAGGGCGTTGAGCGACCACGGGTGTCGGTCAGTCCCAGCGGCCACGGCGGATGTTGGGGACCGTGCTTGCGATTCGCCTTGAGTATGGCCATCTCATCGACCTCGAGCTGACGGACCGTGCCGACGCGGCCGGGATCAGGCGCGCCGGACGAAATAGATGATCAACACGATCACGAGGATCAGCACGACCGTCCCGAGACCTATGTACATGGCCGTCCTTTCAGGTTGGACCGGGGCCGCCGACGCAGCTGCACGCCGGCGCCCAGGCACGGGTCAGTCTTGGTGGCTGCGCTGCTCGGCTTCATGGGCTTTGGCTTGGGCGCGGGCCTTTTCGGCTTCGGCTTCTTTGGTGGCGACGTCGCGTTGGGCCTCGGCCTTTGCTTGTTGGGCTTCGCCCTCGCGCTTCAGCTCATCCTTGCCGGTCAGCGCCCCGGCGGCTTCTTTGATCTTGCCCTTGACGCCTTCGACGACACCTTTAGCGCCGGCCTCGGGGCCCGTGTCCTTGTTGCTCATCAAGTGTCTCTCTGTCGGTGGGCATCATGCGGCGGGCCGCCGCGACGTAGCCAGGGCGTGGACCCGGCCTGTTGGCTAGGTACCCGCAACAGGTCGGCGGCAACCTGGCCGGCTATGAATCCACCGTCATCGCCGGTGACGCATGCCTACCGGGAGGTGAGGACGAGGGAGATGCTCCCGGAGTCGCGCATGAAAGATGCGACCCAGCAGAGGATGCGGGCGACGCCACCTTGTACTCGCCCCTCCCGTCCCCGTCTCAACCAGCATGACCACGACGAGGAACGGCGCCCCCAGCAGCAGTTGATGCGCCGCCGAGTAGACGAACAGCTGGTCGTCGGTCAGTTTCGATTTCTCGGGACTACGAGAACGAGAGGATGAGGTCCCGGCCCGTGCGGATCGCCGGTGGGAGCTGACAGTCGTAGACGAACTCCGACCCATCGGCCAGATACACCCTGAATGTCGGCCCGTACGTGCATGACGAGTTACTCGCAATCGGCGCGGGCAACTGTGCCGGAAGCGCGTTGATGATTGCCCTCCAATGGGGCCGTCGGGGCGAGTAATTCGCGGTCGGGCCGACCGGCAACGCGCCGACTTCAATTTTCGTGATCTGTGCGCGCGGGATCTGCAACGCGAGCAACGTGGCCGTCGGACCAATGGCGGGATGGCTTCCGCTGCTACACCCGGCGACCAATACCGCGAGACCCACAACGGCGAATCGGTTCATGGAGACCTTGACGCTCGTGCTGCCGCCGAGGTTCCCGACCGGCGGCGCTCGCTCACCGTGGATCTCCGAGCCGCAGAAGTTGTTGGAGCGTCGCGAGTCCTTCGGTCGATCCCGGCCAGTGCGCTGCGAGCTTGTCCTGCCCGGCGTGGTGGATCAATCGCCGCAACACGATCGCAGTGATGATCGCGTCGTCGGCATAGCCGATCACTGGCAGGAAGTCGGGGACGAGGTCGATCGGCGATACCAGGTAGCCGATCAGGAACCAGATGGGCAGCCGGGTCCGCAGCGGGATCGTCCGATCGGTCGCGAGTCGTTTCACGAGCCGAGCAATGTCGGGCAAGAGCCGTGTCGCTTCCCGGATCGTTTCGCGGTTCGGTCGAGCGACCAACAAGAACACGACGAACAACAACCACAGAGCAACAAGCACCCCGCACACGATCGCGACCGAATACCACCACACGGCTCTCAGTCCAGCAGTTCTCAGACCTGAGTTGACGGTCCGCCGCCAACATCACCACCACGTAGGTCAACAACACCAGGCACAAGATCTTGCACAGCCGGGCGATCGCCTCGAACGAGCCCGCGACGATCAACACCGGTGACGACACGCCCGCGCGAGCGGATGGCCGGCGGCCATCCAGTCGTCGTGATCACAAAGGTGAGCTATCCGGGCGCCGGGATCGGCATCGCGTCGAGTGCGCGGGCTACGGCAATGAGGTTGTGCGCCGCGGTCCGGCCCGTCTTTTCGGACCAGTCGTGTTTGTGGTCGGCCTCGAGGTACGACGGTCCGGGCCCCGGTCCCATGTTCCAATACGTCCAGGCCTGGCCGGGCACCGGACGTGATGGGCGCCGTCCTCGTTGCCGGTCACTACCACCCCCGCGACACGGTTGTAGGCAAACGGCCGACCGGCGTCGTCTTTTTCTGTGATGAGCGCATCCATCCGCTCAAGTACCCGCTTGGCGACACTCGATGGCTGGCCCAGCCACGTCGGCGTCGCGATCACCAACACCTGCGCGTGGCGCAGCTTGGCCAAGATCACCGGCCACTGATCCCCATCGCCTTCGTCATGGGCCATCAGCGAGATCGAGGCCGTCGAGCTGGCGCTCATCGAGAACGGGCAGCGCCAAGACCTCAACGCGATCGAGGAGGCCGAGGGCTACGACCAGCTCTTCGAAGCGGGCCCCGTGACAGCGATGGCCACGGCCCTCGGACGAACTGCGAGGCACATCAGCGCGCGCCTCGCGCTGCTCGAGCTCCCGAAGAAGCTCGGCGCGCGCTCGAGCGCAACAAGATCAGTCTGAGCGATGCAGAGGCGCTCCTCGTGGCGCGCGAAGCACCCCGACCTCATCGAAGCCACCATCGAGTCGCTCGACCGCGAGGGTGGCGGTCACCTCGACGTGCGGCGAACGATCGAGAACGGGCTGCCAGAGCGTCGCCGCGACGAGGCGGTCGCCGCGGTCCTAACCCAGGCCGAAGAACGCGGCCTGCAGGTGCTCGAGTACGAGGGCTACCAGCCGAACAGCTACCGGGCACTCCGTGACGGCCTGGGGCTGGACAGGGACGGGCGACGACAGCACCGGCGCGAACCTTGCCACGCAGTCACCGTGGAGGCGCGCGGGACGGTCGCGCCGATCTGGGTCGAGGTGTGCAAGTCTCATCCCACGCCGGTAGCAACGAAGCCGACCGCGAATCGCAGGCGGCGCGCCGGTCGTGGTCCCGACGTCGGAACGACTTCGTAACGAGCGCGCTCGCGGAACGCATCGCCAAGAGCACGGTCATCGACCACGCGCTCAGCGCCCTGGTCGAAGAAGCCGGAGCGAATGCTAGCCGTCGCGCCGCGGAGCTGCTCGGGATCGACCCCGACGACGAGCACGGCTACCAGGACTGGCACCGTGCCCTCGTCGAGCACGCCCGCCAAAGCCCGGCGGCGCTCGTCAAGACCGCGGTGGCCGTCGTCGCCGCTCACGGCGAGGAACAACTGCGCGGCGGCTACCGCCAGCCCCGAGACCTACCGCGCCCTGCTCGACAGCCTCGGCTCCGCACCCGACGACGGGGAGTTCCCAGGGAACGACAGCATCCGCGTCGAGGCCCCGACCGGCGAACCACCCGACGACGACACATGACCGGGCCGCGCTCCCACCCGAAGCCAACACGAGCCCCCCGCGCCATCGGCGGGGGGCTCTGTCATTCCAAGGGTTCGGCGATCCGAAGGCGGCGCGCTCGCGGCTCAACGACCGACCCCGCTCCCCGACATCACCTACCCACCAGACCCACCACGACCCGATACACCCGACCGACACCGACACCACCATCAAGACCCGACCACCGACACACACCGAAGATCACACCCCCCACCCACCGACCCGACCACCACCATCACGACAACTCCGAGCCACGAGCCACCCACGAAATCGCAGAGACACACTTCTCAGTTCCGCAAGCGGAACCGAGCGGGAGTGATCCCGGGAGTAATCCGCCGCCCGTGCCGGGACGAGATCCCGGCTTTTCGGAACGGGCGCATTCGGCGCCGACATGAAGGCAGATTCACTCGGCTGAGGCGGGAACCACGCCATGCATAGGTGACCAAGAGCTCCCGCGCGGAAGTCGACGCCTCGATCAGCCGAGGCTTCGTCGGGTTCGCGCCGCGAGATTCTCTCGGCGGGAGTGATTCCGGGAGCTATTCCGGGAGTGATTCCAGGACGCACGAGGTGGACGATTGAGTGATGGGCTCGCCAGGCGAACCGCACGACAGCGGCAGAAGATCATTGTCGGACTCGGCGTTCAAGCGCGAGCTGCCAGTTGTTCGCGACGAAAGGGTGTGCTCTCGGAGCCAACGGCCGCGACGGACGGCGGCTGCGCTCGAATCGGCTCGGGCCGACACGCTCATCCAAGTTGTCCAAGGCACCGGACCGCATGTCATTAGCGTCAAGAGTGCAGGCGCCCTCGTCGGAATGTCACGAGCGGCGTCCTACCGGGCCGCGCACCGGTGGCTCGAGACGGGGGGCAAGGAGGGCTTGCCGGTCGTGGTGCTCTCCCGTAGGCGCATGGTGGTACCGGTCGCCGCTCTTGCGCGACTGCTGGGCGCTGGCTAACGGCGGGATCACCCGCGCAGTGTTGCTTCTACATCCCGTCGATCGCGGCTGCGAGCCTAGTCGTCGCGTCGGTCTTCTGATCGGGGAGGACGTGCGCGTAAACGTCCATCGTGATCGACGTGTTCGCGTGGCCGAGGATCTCGCTCACGACGTGGACCGGGACGCCCGCGCGCAGCATCAGCGTCGCCGCGGTGTGACGCGTGTCGTGCAACCGGATCTTCGGGACGCCCGCGGCATCGACGAGCGCGCGGAACTGGAGCGTCACCGTGCGAGGATGCATCGGTCGTCCGATTGCGTCGGTGAACACGAGGCCAGCGTCGGGACCGTCCTCGGGCCACACGCCGAGCGAGGCCAGCTGCTCAGCGGCCTGGCGCTTCCTGTGCACTCGCAGCGCGTCTGCGGTCGCAGCATCGAGATCGATCGTGCGGCGACTCCGCGCCGTCTTCGGTGTCGAATAGCGCACCTTGGCATCGGGACTGAGGACCAGCGATCGTTCGACGCGCGCCGTGCTTGCGTCGAGGTCGAGGTCGGACCATCGAAGACCGAGCAGTTCGCCTCGGCGCATTCCCGACAGTGCCGCCAGCCGCCATAGCGCGTACAGCCGATCGCCGGCAATGGCCTCGAGGAAGGTCCGCACCTGCGCGCCGTCCCACGCGTGCACAACGTCGGGAGCATCGGCGCGCCGCCTAAGGCCGCGCGGCGCGACGTCGCGCGCATGCGCCGGATTCGAGGGCATGTACCCGTCTTCCTGCGCGAACGCGAGCATCATGGCGACGACGCGGTGGGCCGCCTGCACGGTGCGGGCCGAGAGGCGCTGGCCCAACGATGCGTACAGTTTGCGGAGATCGGCCGCACGAAGTTCGCGCAGACGCTTCTCGCCGAGCTCCGGAAGGACGTAGGACTTGGCCACAACCCTGTAGTGCAAGGCGGTACCGATGGCGATGTCGCCGCGTTGCCGGCGGGCGTCGACGTTCGCCCACCACACCGTATCGAAGAACTCCTGCAGGGTCAGCGCCGACGCGGACAGATTGACGCCACGCTCGGCTTTGCTCTTCATGTCACGCTCGACCTGCTCGGCCTCGCGCCGGGTGGGGAAGCCCTTGCTCCACACGTTGCCGACGACCGCGAAGTAGCGCGCGGTGCGCTTGTCGAGCGGGGGGCCGTCGGCCTTGCGTTTGCGGCCGTACGTGCCGTTCCGGTCCTGGGCCGTGATCGCCATGCAGTCCGAGATCTTAGGTGAATCTTAGGTACGGACCCGGGAACACTCTGCCGAGAGCGCTCTGAACAGGTCTTTCGAGTCGGGCTGGCGAGATTCGAACTCGCGACCTCTTGACCCCCAGTCAAGCGCGCTAACCAAACTGCGCCACAGCCCGTGAGCCGCGGGAGTGTAGCGCCCGCCGTCTCGGCGATCAGTGGGCCTCAGATCTTGTCGACCGTGTCCCGGCGATCTCTTCGATCGGTGTGGCGGCGTCAGACCGGGGGTACGCCGTGGCGCTTCGCGAAGTCCTCGCGGACGCGACCGGCGGCGAGCGCCAGACGCGCCGAGAGCTCTCGCCGCAGGTCTTCGGGTTGCACGACCGCGTCGACCACGAGCTCGGCCGCGAGATGGACGAGGTCGACATCTTCTTCGTACTCGCGCACGCGGGCGGCGACGAACTCGGCGCGTTCCTCGGGATCCTCGATCGCCTGCACGCGGTTGTAGAACACCGCGTTGACCGCAGGCTCTGGACCCATCACCGCGATCTGTGCCGTCGGCAACGCGAGGCACGCGTCGGGATCGAACGCGGGACCGCACATCGCGTACAGACCCGCGCCGTACGCCTTGCGCACGATCACCGACACTTTCGGCACCGTCGCCTCGGTCACCGCGGTGATCATCTTCGCGCCGTGCCGGATGATGCCTTGGCGTTCGACGGTCGAGCCGATCATGAAGCCCGGCACGTCGGCGAGGAACACCAGCGGCACGTTCAACGCGTCGCACAGCCAGATGAACCGCGCCGCCTTGTCGGCGGAGTCGACGAAGAGCACCCCACCGAGGTGCATGGGGTTGTTGGCGACGATGCCGACCGGCCTCCCGTCGAGGCGGGCGAAGCCGATGAGCAGCTCCTTGGCCCACAGCGGCTTCAGCTCGAAGAACGAACCTTCGTCGACGAGTGCGTCGAGCACCTTGTGCATGTCGTACGCGCGCCGTGCCTCGATCGGCACGATGTCACGGATGGGCCGAGCGTCCTCCCGCGCTGGTCGCGCACCGACGACCGGCGGAGGCTGCAGCCAGTTCGTCGGGAGATACGACAGGAAGCGCCGCGCGGCTGCGATGGCGTCCTCGTCGGACGCGCAGAGGTTGTCGCCGCAGCCGCTCACGGTCGCGTGCATGCGCGCGCCACCCATCTCGTCGAGCGACACCTTCTCGCCGATCACCACCTCGGCCATTCGCGGCGAGCCGAGATACATGGACGCGTTGCCCTCGACCATGAAGACCGCGTCGCAGAACGCAGGAATGTAGGCACCACCCGCCGCCGACGGACCGAACAGGCAGCACACCTGCGGCACCTTGCCCGACAGCCGTACCTCGTTGGCAAAGATGCGCCCCGCGCCCCGCCGGCCGGGGAACAGCTCGACCTGATCGGTGATGCGCGCCCCCGCCGAGTCGACGAGGTACACCACCGGCATCTCGTGGCGCAACGCGTGCTCGGTGAGTCGCACGATCTTCTCGACCGTGCGCGCGCCCCACGAACCCGCCTTCACCGTCGGATCGTTCGCCATCACACACACCGGACGGCCGTCGATGCGACCGACGCCGGTGACGACGCCGTCAGCGGGCAGGTCTCCCGCAAGTGCGTTCGCCAGCAGTGCGTCCTCGACGAACGAACCCTCGTCGAGCAACAACGCGAGACGGTCGCGGACGAACAACTTGCCCTGGCGCGCGAGCTTCTCGCCTTCTTTGGCGAGGTTGCCGCGGAGGGCTCGCTCCGAATACTCCTGGATGCGGTCGAAATCGCTCACGACGCGTACCGCCGCGTGCGTGCGCCGGCGTGCAAGAGGGCGCTCGGCAACTCCCGGCCGACGATGTCCTGCGCAAGACGCGCACAGCCGAGCAGCGCGTCCAGGTCGATGCCGGTGTCGATGTCCATGTCCTGCAGCATGTGCACGAGGTCCTCGGTCACCGCGTTGCCCGACGCGCCGGGAGCATACGGACAGCCACCCAAGCCCCCGACCGACGCGTCGAACCGCGTGACGCCTCGCTCCAGCGCGGTGACGACGTTCGCGAGGGCAGTGCCGCGCGTGTTGTGAAAATGGAGGCCGATCCGCGCCGGCCCGATGCCCGCACGATCGAGGGCATCGAGGAGCTCGTTCACGCGCCGCGGCGTCGCCATGCCGGTCGTGTCGCCGAACGACAGCATGTCGGCGCCGGCATCCACCAGATGGCCCGCGAGCTGCGCGACTCGTTCGGGTGCGACGTCACCTTCGTACGGGCAGCCGAAGGAGGTCGAGGCGATCGCCTCGACCCGGATACCACCGGCGTGAGCGTTCTCGACGACATCGCGCGCGCCGACCAGGGAGTCCGCGACGGAACGGCGTACGTTCGCCTGGTTGTGCGTCTCGCTCGCGCTCACGACGAGCTCGATCTCGTCGGCTCCGGCCGCGACTGCGCGTTCGGCGCCCTTCGCATTCGGCACGAGCGCGGAGTACACGACACCGTTCCGGCGCGTGATCGCGGCCATCACGTCCTCGGCGCCCGCCATCGGCGGAATCGCCTTCGCCGACACGAACGAGGCGGCTTCGATACGCCGCAGGCCGGTCTCCGACAGTGCGTCGATCAACCGCACGCGCGCTTGGACCGGCACGGGCGACTCGTTCTGCAAACCGTCGCGCGGACCCACCTCACGGACGTCGACGCGCGCGGGCCAGCTCGGCATCCACACACGTTAGGCGTCGGCGAGGTGGGCTCGGCCGACCGGGTGCTTACTCGGCGCGGCGCCGGACCCGCATCTTCACCGGCGTCGGGCCGAGGTCGAAGGCTTCCCGGAGCTTGCGCTCGAGGTAGCGGAGGTACTGGGGTGAAAGCGGGCGCGTGGTGAAGAACGTGAACGTGGGCGGGTCGGTGGCGCCCTGGGTGGCGTACAGGATGCGAGGGCGGTGGCGCTTCACGACCGGCGGCGGATGGGCGGCCTGGGCGTCGCGTACCACGCGATTCAACGCCGCAGTGGGAACGCGCTGGTGGTACGCGGCCTCGGCCTCGCGAAGCGCGGGAAGCAGTTGATGCACGCGCAGACCGGTCAGCGCGGAGATCGGGAAGGCCGGTGCGTACGACAGGAACCCGAGCTTGTCCTCGACCTGGGCGCGGATCTTCGCGCGATGCTCGGTGTCGAGCAGGTCCCACTTGTTCAAGACGATCACGATGGCCGTGCCCGCGGCGTCGATGCGCTCGGCAAGCCGCTGGTCCTGGTGCGTGATGCCTTCGGTCGCGTCGATCAGGAGGAGGGAGGCGTCGGCGCGGTCGATTGCTTCGAGCGCGCGCACGAGGCTGTAGTACTCGGTCGGCTCGTCGATCCGGCTCTTGCGCCTGAGCCCGGCCGTGTCGACGAACCGCAGCGGTCCGTCCTCGGTCTCGACGACGGTGTCGATCGCGTCGCGCGTTGTGCCGGGCAAGTCGTGTACGACCGCTCGGTCCTCCCCCACCAGCCGGTTGAACAGCGTCGACTTCCCGACGTTCGGCCGGCCCGTGATCGCGATGCTGAAGATCTTGTCTTCGATCTCGGTGTCATCGTCGGCGGCGGTGTCGGCTTCCGACTCGGGAGGCAAGGCGTCAACGATGGCGTCGAGCACCTCGCCGGACAGACGGCCGTGGATCGCCGATACCGGCATCGGTACACCGAGACCCAGGCGCGCGAAGTCCCACACGTCGGGTTCCCGTCGCTCGTCGTCGACCTTGTTCACGACGACGATCACGTGCGCCGGCCCTTGTTGCAGCAGGCGCGCGACGCGCGCGTCCTCGTCGGTCACGCCGGTCGTGACGTCGACGACGAGGACCACGAGATCCGCCTGCTTCATCGCCTCGATCGCCTGGGCGCTGACCTTCGCCGCGAGTGCGGGCTCCTCGCCGGTCAGCCCGGATTCGCCTTCGGTGAGCCAGCCGCCGGTGTCGACCACGAGGAAAGGCCGCCCGTTCCACTCCGCGACCAGCTCCTTGCGGTCGCGGGTGACGCCCGGGTGCTCTTCGACGATCGCGGCGCGGCGACCAACCATGCGGTTCACCAGCGTGGACTTGCCGACATTCGGCCGGCCGACGACCGCGACCACGGGCAGGGAGGAAGTCGTCGTCGTGGTTGTCATCGGGCCAACGCCTTCACGAGCGCGGCGCCGTCGGTGGGCACGATCTCTACCCGCCGGGGCAGCGCCGCGACCGTCGTACCGTCCAGGAACTTTCCGCGCGACAGCACGACGTCGGGCAGCAGGTAGCGCGCGTCGTCCGGTGCGTCGGACAGCGCGGTCGCGACGTCCGCGCCCGTCAACAGTCCGGTCACCCCGATGTTGCCGCCGAAGAATCGGTTGGGGACGATCAGCACCTTCGGCGCGCCGGGAAGGTCCGCGAGCAACGGCTCGAGCACCGGCGCACCCAGCTCGCCGGTGAGGACGAAGATCTGCGGGGTGTTTGGACGCTCAGCCCGCCTGGGGCGGGCTGAGCGTCCAATCTGTTGGGACAGGGTGGGGGCGCGGTAGCCGTCGGCGGGAGCGCCGTCGACCCAGGCGAAGAAGCCGGAGCGCACGCCGGTCGGTGCGACCTCCGCGCCCGCGAGCGCGGCGCGCACCTCCGCCTCGAACGTGCGCGCCATGCCGATGCCGTTCTCGTGCTGCGGGCAGCCGTCGTACGCGTCGAGCGTGGGGAACGGCCGACCGGCGAGCAGGTAGTACTCGTCGGAGACGTAGACCACGCGTCGGCCCAGGCCGGCGACGAAACGGGCCTGCCATCGCTCGACGATGTCGATGACGGCGCGCGCCTCGGCGCACGTGTGCTCGCGCATCTCCGGTTCGTTGGAGTGCGCGCTCACGCCCAGCGGCACGACGCCGACGGTCGCGAGCCGCGGGAACCGGTCGAGCACGCCGAGCATCGTGTCGTCGAGCACGTCGCCGTCGTTGATCCCCGGGCACACCACGACCTGGCCGTGGATCTCCACCCCGGCGTCGAGCAACAGCTCCAGCCACCGCAACGAAGTGGCGCCGCGCCGGTTGCGGAGGAGACGGGTACGAACGTCGGGATCGGTCGCATGGATGCTGACGTACAACGGGGAGAGCCGTTCGGTCAGCACGCGTTCGAGGTCGGCCTCCGTGAAACGTGTGAGTGTCGTGAAGTTTCCGTAGAGGAACGACAGGCGGTAGTCGTCGTCCTTGAGGTACAAGCTGCGACGCATGCCTTTCGGCAGCTGGTAGATGAAGCAGAATGGGCAATGGTTGTCGCACGTTTGCACGCGGTCGAACACCGCGCTCGTGAGCTCGACACCGAGTGGCGCGCCCGCGGCCTTGTCGATCAGAACATTGCGCTCGAGGCCGCCCCGTCGGAGCTCGAGGTCGACATGCGGGCCGTCGACGTGCAGCTGGTACGCGATCACGTCGCGTACGGGTTCGCCGTTCACGCTCGTGACCTCGTCTCCGGCGAGCACTCCCGCGCGCGCAGCCGGCGATCCGGGCGCGACGGCTTGCACACGGGCGGCGAGCATCGGCCCAGACTACGGGCTGGATAGGGTGGTTCCCGTGCCCGTGGAGAAGGTATTGCTCGCCGAGCCGCGTGGCTTCTGCGCCGGCGTCGAGATGGCGATCAAGGCGCTCGCCTGGATGGTGCGGGCATTCGAGCCGCCCGTGTACTGCTACCACGAGATCGTGCACAACCGGCTGGTCGTCGACC
>JBBQXS010000043.1:0-38057 GCA_038209365.1 Acidimicrobiia bacterium
CGAGGAAGTGCGTCGCCAGGGCGCGAAGATCGCAGCCAGGAACGACCGGACCAGGAGGAGACCATGATGGACGCTTCGCAGGAGCGCCGGGTGCTGGTGACCGGTTCGGCCGGCTTCATCGGCGGCTACGTCGTCGAAGAGCTGCTCGGGCGTGGGTACGCCGTGACCGGCATCGACAACTACTCGAAGTACGGCCCCGTCACCAAGTCGTACGACGACCACGCGCGCTACCGCTTCGTCGAGGGAGACGTGCGCGACGTCGATCTTCTCGCCGACCTCCTCGCCGACTGCGACCACCTGGTCGCGGGGGCGGCGCTCATCGGAGGCATCTCCTACTTCCATGCCTACCCCTACGACCTGCTGGCGACCAACGAGCGGATCATCGCCGCGTCGTGCGATGCTGCGATCAAGGCCTTCAAGGACGGGCACCTGAAGAAGGTCACGTACCTGAGCTCGTCGATGGTGTTCGAGTCCGCGACATCTTGGCCGTCGCCCGAAGGGCAGGAACGTGAGATCCCTCCGCCGATCTCGTCCTACGGGTTCCAGAAGCTCGCGGTGGAGTACTTCGCGCACGCCGCCTTCGACCAATACGGGCTTCCCTACACGATCGTGCGCCCGTTCAATTGCGTCGGCGTCGGCGAGGCCCGCGCGCTCGGCGAGGTCGAGGTGCTGAGCGGGAACGTGAAGCTCGCGATGAGCCACGTGGTGCCCGACCTGGTCCAAAAGATCGTCAAGGGACAAGACCCGTTGCACCTTCTCGGCGACGGAACCCAGGTCCGCCACTACACATACGGCGGCGACCTCGCCAAGGGCATCGCGACGGCCATCGAGCATCCGGACGCGTTGAACGAGGACTTCAACCTGTCGACGAAGGCGTCGACGACGGTGCTCGAGCTGGCGGAGCTCATCTGGCACAAGATCAAGGGTGACGACGTGCCGTTGCGCTGGGTCGCAGACACGCCGTTCGAGCACGACGTGCAGCGCCGCGTTCCGGCGACGGAGAAGGCATCTCGCGTCCTCGGGTTCGAAGCCACGACGAGTCTGAGCGAGATGCTCGACGAGGTCATCCCCTGGGTCGCCAACGCGGTAGCCGAGGATCGCATCTAGACCAGGTCGGTCACCCGCATCCGCCGTCACCCACATCCGCGGGTGCCGAACGTGCCCGCCACGCGGAACACGGACGCGGTGCCGACGTCGAGCACGACCTCGGCTGCCGGATCCGAGCGCGTCCAGCGGGCTTCGACCGGCGCGCGCGCCGCTCGCGCGTTGGCGCTCACCACGACGAAGTCGTAGTGGTCCGCATTGAGGAGCTGTCGCCATTCCAGGCAGCTCCCGACTCGATCGAAGGCGCCGTGCGGACCCTTGTGGCCGACGTACTGGACATGGTTGGACAGGTCCGCGCCGAACAGCGGGTAGGAGATCCCCAGGCCGGCGAGCGCGATTCGCGCGTCCGACACGTGCCGAACCCACCCGTAGAGCGCGACGAGCTCCGGACGGGGGGCGCTCGCGTAGGGCAGGTCGTGGGCGACGTCCGCGTAACGCGCCGACAGGTACGAGCGCTGCACCAGCCAACCAGCCCCGGCAGCAATGCCGAGCACCACTGCGCAGCCCAATGCGACGAGCGCTCGGTTCGGCCGGAGCGGCGGAGCCGCGCGCATCACCACGACCACCACCCCGAGCACCACGAGCTCAACCGCGAGTGCGACCGCCACCAGACTCCCGCGAATGTCGGTCACATACAGCGCGTCGTTGAGGAGTGCGATCGCCAGCAGCGCGGGCAGCCACACCCGCGCGAACTGCGACGACCGCGACACCACGAGCGGCAGCAGCACGAGCCCGAGCACCACGGCCGGAAACGCGAATCGCAGGTCGCTGGCGAACAGGACCGGGCGACCCGGCGGCCCACCGGCGCCCTGAGGGGTGAGGAGATAGCCGACGAAGGAGACGACGCCGACCGCTCCGAGCATGCGCAACACGCGGTCTCCCCGCACGAGCGCGAGCAGCCACCCCGCCGCCCCCAGGCCGACGATCACGGGCCAGCCCCAGCCGAAGCTCTCGCGCAACCCGGGCAGGAACCACGAGCGCCAGACGTCGACGTCACCGAGGTAGTGCGCGACTGTGAACGTGCCGTACGCCCGAGAGAAGCGCGTGACGGGGAACGAGATGGGCCCGACCCCCAGATGGAGCGCCGGAATCGGGCTCCCTACGGCGACGAGGTTGCGCACGTACCAGTAGCCACCGGCCGCGACGAGTCCTACGAGCCACACGCGTGCCGTCGCGACGCGCGCGCCGCGCCGCGCAATCGCGATCACCCCGACGCTGAGCGCGACGACCGGGAGCACCATTGTGAGCTTGGTACCGAGCGCCAACCCGCATGCAACGGCGGCCAGCGCGGTGGCCGGACGCGAATCTTCGCTGTTGAGCAGCAGGGCGACGGCCGCAAGGAACAGCGCAATCGCCGAGATGTCGTTCGTGGCGCGGCCGGCGAGGAACGCGACGAACTGTGGAGACGCGAGGAGGGCCACGACGGCCCCAAGTGTCAGGGGACCGAGGTTCCGGCTCCGGCCCACGCACCACGCGGCAAGCAGCGCCAGGCTCAGCCAACCGAGGTTCAACAACGGAGAGAGCGTGTCCCGCCCCAAGGCGAGGATGCCCACGCCATGGATCAGCTCGGAGTTCGCAGGATGGAAGGCGGTCTCTATGCCGGGAAAGGTGAAAACGAGAGACGCGACATGACCGGACTGGACATCGCGGGCCGCGAACGGGAGGTGATAGTCGAGCGAGTCATAGCCCAACACGCCCGTCCGCAACGCGCCGAGCGTTCGCGCCAACCACGGCGTGATCGCGACGAGCAACACCAGCATGACCGCAGCACGCGGTCGAACGCTGATGCGCGCGTGCTCGCTCCCGCGAGGAGGCGAGGTCAGAAGCCACGCCGCGAGGCACGCGACCAGCGCGGCCAGGACCAGCGGCACGCGCCGGAACTGACCGAACGTTCCGACTACCTGCGCGAGTGCGACAAGAAGGGCGACGCCGATGACCGACTGCGCGAGCAGGCCGGGAGCGACGGACCAATCGGGAAAGAAGTGGGCGCGCAACCGGCGCGCGGTAAGCCCGACGGCGACGACGATCGCGAGAAGCGTCCCGACACCGAAGAGATAGGTCCCGACGCTCACGAGCGGGCCGCGGCGCACGCGACGGCAAGGTGCACGGACTGGCGACCTAGCTCGATGCCGAGGTCGGCCGTTGGTCAGAATTCGTGCCTGCGGGACGCGCCGCGGATGGCACACATACCGTTGCCACCGGAGTCGACGAGTCTGCAGCTGTGCGTGGTGGCCGAATTCGTCCGCCGCGGTCCAACGCGGCCGACAGGTTCGACGGGCTGTCAGATATGACGCGCAGTGAGATCGGTCTGATCGCGACTGCAGCGCGCGGGGCCGCCGCGATCACCGGGAACACGGGGTCAGTTGGACCGACTGCGGGGGCGAAACGAACGATTCCCTCCCGTATCTTGATCGCCTCGCCTTGCTGGAGACGCACCATGATCGGTTGACGCAACTGCAAGCAGGTCTCGGGGACCACAACGGGACGCGGGTACAACTGGCCCAGGCAGTGGAAGAGTACGAGCGACATACGCATCGTGTCGGTGGCGGCTTCGACCGAGCTTGGTGGTGGCGCACCGGGAAGGCGGCCGGCTTTGGCGGCGGCGAGCAACCAACCGAGGGTTGGAATGCACGGGTCGGCACCAGCCTGCGGACTTTGCGATGGTGGCACGAGTCGTGCGATGGGGAGGCTCGGCAACGTCGCGATCATCGTGCGGAACAGTTGCTGTGACTCCTTTTGCTCATCGGCGTAACGCGCAACTGACTGTATGTTTCCCGGGATGCCGACTGCCAAGAGTGCCAGCAGGAGAGCCGCAAGCGCTCGCGACCGCAGCATTATCGCGTCGACAGCAACGCCGAGTGCCGGCATCAGCATGAAGGCAACAACATAGAGATATCGGCTCTCGGAGGGTTGCTGCCATGTCGCGCGCTCGAGCCCGGTGCCGACCACGAAGACGACAACCGCGACGAGCAGGCCTATGGGCACGGCCGCTCGTGTCTTGAACTCGAGGGCGCCGAGCGGACGCCAGGCGAGAACGAGACCGACGACGAAGACAACGCCAAGCGCGATGCCGACCACCGGGAGTTGGCCGAGCGCTCGGAACGTGCCGGTGATCATCTCCCCGGCGAACTGAACCGCCCGCGGTATCGTCGGGGAGCCGTGCTGGCGCCGAGTACGTCGGTAATCGTCGTATCCGAGAGTGACGAACCACGTGAGATAGAGCGCGAAGAGCGGCACGCAGTGCGCGAGCGCCATGCGCACGCCACGTCGTACGAAGAGGGCGACACCGACGGCCAGCACCGTCACGGTCCCGACGCCGGAACACAGGATCGCTGCCGTCCCGGCAAGGATGCCGAGCCAGTCCCGCAAGCCGAAGGCCCCGTCGTGGTCGGCGAGCAGCAGATGCACCAATCCGAACACCAGCGAGCCGACGAGCGTGACCTGAAATGGCCACAAGATGTTCCGGGATCCGCTGCCGAACAACACGAAGACGGATGCGACCGCCGTTGCGGTCCACGGTCGCACCCCGGCTCGCCGCATCGCGGTTCGTAGGAGCAGGCCGCCGATCACATGCAACATCACGATCAACAACAGATACGGCCAGTACACGCGTATCCCGAACAGCCAATACAACAGTCGGTACGCCAATATGGGGAGCGTCGACAGGTGCTCGACATGAGGCCGGAACAGACCGCGTACATCGCCTGCCTTTCGCACAGCGATGAAGTCCCACTCGTCAGCCCAAAACCACAAGCCGCGGCCCAGGAGCATCAGCGCAACGAACGCGGCGGCCTCGACCGCGCCGAACACCGCAAGCGGCATTACGCGGTCGGGGAACGCTCGACGCGCACGCGAAGGCTTACGCGTGACTGGGTCTGACGTCTCGGCGGTTGCCGTCATGAGGCCGGATCGCGTCGAGAGGGACTACATCGGCCACGTCAAGCCGTCGCGACAAACGAAAGACCGTTCTCGGTTCGGCAACGAATCAGCCCCGCGCGTCGTCGCGCGCCCCCACGGCTGCTCCCTTCTCTCGGGGGGAAGTTTACGAGGTGGCAGTCAGATCGGCGCCGTGCGCTGTCAGGAATTGGTTGCGCCCGACCAACGAGAACAGTGCGCGCGCCATTGGCACGGTACAAGCTCTACGGCGCGGATGATCGCGCGGAGCGGTCGGGATCCCATTGCGACAGATCTCGGCCGAGCATTTGCTCGAGCTTCGCGACATCCGCAGCGAAGTATTCGTAAAGCTCGCGACGCTGTCGAGGCGTCAGAGGCTGCTTCGTGTCCGGATCGAATCCACGCCGGTCTCGATAGCTGAAACGCACATGCTCGAGCTCGGAAGGCACGAAGCTCGGTGCTGCGCCGACGTGGCGGAGCGCTTGCTCGTACAGGCCGCGGGGGTCTCTGTTGACGTCATCGTGCAAGACGACGAGAAGCTGGTCCCCGAAGCGTTGCCGGAATGGCTCGAGGCTCGCGGCATACCAGCCGCCGCTGATGATTCCGAGCGGGTCGCGCTGGGGCGGGGTCGCACGAACGTGCTCGAGGAGATCGACGTCCTTCGGGAGCTTGCCGTGCGCGATGTGGTGCACCACCGCCGAGTGTGCGCGGTCTATCGGATTGCGCAGGAGCGCGATCAGCCGCACGCCAGGCACCACGCTCGCAATCCGCTCCACACAAACCTGAGGGCGGTGCCGCCAGAACATGTAGCCGGGCGTCGCTTCGCCGACAAACGGCTCGCCCGACCAGCCCTGGAACTGCTCGCGGTACCACGACACCCCCAATTCCCCGAACCGCGTCCCGTTGTTGAAGAACTGCACCTCGGTCGACGCCGCAAAAACATCCGGGTGAAGACCAAGGTTGAGACGTAACCAGCGCGTCGCGCTCTTCTGCGCGCCGATGATGAGGAACGTCGGAAGCGGAAGTTCGCGCGAACTCATGGCGTTTTCGATGCGGTGTCTGCTCGCCAAGACGACGCATGCTACCCAGGTGTCGCGTGGCGCGGGAACGGAACCGAGATGCAGATCTTGGGAGCCGGCGCGCCCGGGACGGGGTTGTGCCGGGGCGAACTACTGTGACCTTTGATGGAACCGGATGCCGGCGACGGACTCGCGCAGCCGACCGCCTCGCCAGACCTGTCCGTCGTCGTGCTCGCGTGGGACAACCTCCATCACACCCGTGGGTTCGTCGACTCGGTGCGTCACCACACGGATGTCCCGTACGAGCTGATCATCGTCGACAACGGATCGCAGCGCGATGCGGTCGATTACGCGCGCGAGGCTGCTGATCGGGCGATCCTCAATCCGGAGAATCGTGGTTTTGCCCGCGGCATGAACCAGGGGCTCATGAGCGCTCGCGCCGAGTACGTCGCGTTCTGCAACAACGACACGATCCTTCCCGCCGCCTGGGCGTCGCGACTCCTCGAGACGGCGCGCGCTCGTCCACGCGCCGCGATCGTCGTTCCCGCCCTGACCCTGGCGCCGAATCCCGTCACCGTTCGCGCCGAGCCCGGTGACAGGGTGGAGGTTCTGGATCCGTTCTCCGCACCGCCGGCCGGCGTCGTCTATGTGATGCGACGCGAGCTCATGCTCGCGCTGGGCAGCTGGGGAGAGGAGTACGACATCGCGAGCGGAGAAGACGTAGATCTCTGCTTCAAGGTGTGGGCGAACGACCTCGATGTCGTCTTCGATCAGCGCGTGCTCGTGGCGCACGTCGGCCACGCGACCGCCTCGCGGCTCGACGACTCACAGCAGCTCTGGACGCTCAACCGCCGGCGCTTCCTCGCCAAGTGGATGGGGCCCGACGATCCGCCGAGGCTCGCATCGTGCGAGCCCGAACGCTTCGCCCGGAACCGCGCGACGGCGCGGGCGGTTGCCGGGTGGATGGAGAAGTACTTCACGATTCGTGATCGGCACCGCGATCAAGGACGCGCCGACCGAGGGGGAGCGCCGAGTCCCCGCGCCCGCACGCTGCGCGCCGCTTCCCGCTCCCTGCGGCACCTGCGCCAAATGCTCACCGACGGCCGGGCTGATCGACCATGAGTGGTCTCCGATCGTCCCCGGACGACGCTACGAGCGCCTCGAAGAAGTCGAGTGTCGCTCGTGCTGCGCGTCTCATCGAATAGTTCCGGCTCGTCGCGAGGCCACCGTCCCGCAAGCGTTGGTGCAGTCCCTCGTCAGAGAGCAGTCGCACGATCGCCTGCGCCGCCGCGCCGGGATCACGGGGCGGCACGAGCAGGCAGTTCTCCTCGTCACGGGCATATTCGCGCACGCCGCCGACGTCCGTGAGCACCGACGCCGCACCACACGCCATGGCTTCGAGCGCGGGAAGACCGAACGCCTGGAAGTCGGAGCCGTCGAAATGCACCTGCGCACCCGAGTAGAGCCGGGCCAGGTGCTCGTGATCGGTGACGACACCCTCGCCGCGATACGGGAAGGGCAACGTGAGGTCTCCGAGGTCCTCGCCGAAGAGCACGAAATCGACGGACGGCATCGCCTCGTGAACCTTGGTGAGTGCCGCGACGACGGCATCGAAGCCACGGCGCGGGGTGCGTGGTCGCGCCATCGCCAACACGACCGGGCGCGGGGGCCGCTCGACGGGCCGAGGGTAGAAGAAGTTGAGGTCCAAACCGAGCGGAATCCTCTCGGACGCGTATCCGTCCTCTTGCAGCAGGTCGCGCAGCCACTGGGACGTCACGATCTTGTCGGGGATCAGGCCGTAGCTTTGTTTCACACGCGCGCGCTTCTCCGCGTCCGTCTCGGGATAGAACCAGGCCTCGTAGTCCTGCACGAAGTACGCGGCGCGCTTCGCGCGGCGCGCGTCGACGAGCTTTCGGACCCAAGCGGCGCTGCTCCAATGTGTCGCGACGACGATGTCCGCCTCGTCCATTCGCTTGGTCATGTCGTCGACGCTGCGGAACACGCGCGGGCGAAGGAGAAGCCGCCACCGGAACACCTCGCGCCGCGCGTCCTTGAGCGCCGCGATGCGAGCATCGACACCAAGGGACCGCAGCTCGCTCACGAGCTGCATGACCACGAGCGCACCGCCGCTGAGCCTCAGCTCGGGCAACACATAGGTCACCCGCAGCGCGTCCCGCGCCGGCACGAGCTCGCCCGAAGCGCGTCCGGCCGCGAGCCGCTTCCGCCAGTGCTCGACGAGCGCCTTCCGCGAGAGGATCTCCCCCGGGGCATGGAAGATCGCTTCCTTGCGCAGCACGCTGCGTGCGAGACGAACGAGTCTCGTCCCGAGGCGAAACCGCAAGGACTTCACGACCGCCGTGCCGTCGCGCTGCGACTGCTCGAGCAGCTCGAACAGCGCGAAGTTGGAGCCGGTGAGCTCGACCGTTTCCCGGTGCAGTGCCTGCAGCGCATCCAGGAGCTCACGACGGCCGACGAGCCATGGTGCTACCCGCGCTGCACACGTGGACGGCAAGAACGCGCCGCCACCCCGACCCGTCGCGCACCACAAGAGCGTCCCTCCGGGGTCGACCTGCTCGGCGATCTCGGCGAGCGCGCATCGAACACCCTCCTTGGCGCTCTCCGCCCGCGCGCGCGCCGGCCTGGGATCGATCTCGACGACGAGAACCGGCGGCTTGTATTCATGGGTTGCGAAGTGGTCGACGACGCTCGCGCGAAGGACCTGGAGCGTGTGCCAGTTCGGCTGCCCGCGTATCCAGATGACGTCAGGCGCACTTTCCGCCGCACGCGCCAGCTCGTCAGGCCGACAGGACGTCACGACGGCAGCGCGACCGACCGAGAGCGCCGGGTCCGCGTCGGGCGTCTGATCGATCCAGCAGACGAGGACTGACGACGGCTGCAGCGCATCGAGGAGAGGCTCGAGAAGCGCGACCCGGGCGAGATCGTCCGCCGCCGCGGAGTGGCCCGCGCTCGCCGCGGTTCCCGTTTCCGGCCCCACGACGTTCCCTTCGCTTCTTCGCACCGCAGGTCGCCGCAGGGATGGAATCCTACGGCCCCGGCGACGCATGGGCTCCCCGCGGGCGCGGTCAGCGCTCGCGGTCGTCACCGTCGAGCGTGAGCAGGTCGCGTGCGACCAACGCATCGACGAGGTCGAGGACCTGCGCTTCGACCGCCGCCGGCGACTGATCGGAGCCTGCGGCAATCGCGCGTGCGATCTCCCCGAGGGTTCGAGTTCCGTCACATGCAGCCCAGAGCACGGCCGCCGGCACGTTCAGGTGATGGAGCATCGCCGTCGCCGTGTCCAACGCGATGATCTCGTCGTCGAGCACGACCGGCTCGATGCCTGCTGGTCGGCGTGGCCGGCTCACCATCCGGGCGGCGCGGAGATCGTCCATCACGGACTCGTCTTTTCCGACGTGTCGACGCGCCGCCGGAGCTCCGCGGATATCACCCGGGCCGCCTCTTCGAGATCGTCGTACTCGAGCCGGTAGCAGTCGCAGCCCTGCAGCATCCGTGCCAGCAACTTCAACGCCTCGGTCCCGGAGTCGAGGAAGGAGAACGCTTGCTGCGCGAGCGACATCGCAGCTCGTGCGCGTGAGAGCGGGTGCAAGCGCGCGTTGCTCGACGGTACGCGGCGCGGCAGGATCACGATCGCCGGCGTGCTCGCCGCGCCGACACTCCCTCCGACCTCGGCGGGGATCACGTACCGCACCGTGGAAACGAACCGGGAGGCCCCCGGTGCCATCGGCGCGAGCTCCGGAAACAATGACCACACGTCCTGGTGCAGCGCGATGGGCTTCGGATACGGGACGACGCAGCCTGTGTCGGGATCGAAGGCAACGGCCTCGTCCGTCAGGTACCGCAGCCCGGCGCGCACGAGCGCGGCGGCGAGCGTCGACTTTCCGGCTCCTGATCGCGCCGAGATGACGACCGCGCGACGCTCCAACTCCACTGCTGCGGCGTGGAGGAGAAGCGTGTGCGGTCGCGTCCGTATGACGCCCTGATTGACTTCCCACACGACACGGTCGACGAGCGAGGCGCGCGTCGTCGCGTCGAGCGCGAGTACGTCATCGATGTACAGCGAGAAGCAATCTTCGGCGGTTTCCGCGATGCGTTCGACGCGGAAGCTCGTCATGGGGACGTCCTCGGAAGCGCACCCGGAGTATGCAGTGTGGAACACCGCCCGCAGATCGGGGTCGTCGACCGTCAACGAGAAGGCGAACCCGAGACACGTGAACGATCGCACGACGGGACCGGGCGCCGGTAACGGGATGTCCTCGTCGATCATCGCGCCTGCCTCCACCGGCGTTGCAGCTGTAGCGCCCTCTGCCAACGTTGGACGTAGCTGCCGTCGCGCTCACGCAGGTAGGAGCGCGTGGGCAGGAGGAGCGCGCGCGCGTACGCGAGCTTGCGCCGGGTGCCACGGACGGCCCACACGCCTGTCGCCGCCCGCGCCGCGTAGGTCGCGTCGGGTGAGACATACACGGCGAGCGCCGCCCGTTCGAATGCATCAGGACGGTATGAGTCCGCCCAGTCGCGCAGTGGCTGGGGAACGTCGATCGGCAGGTATGAGCAGGTGAGCAACAGTGCGCGTTGCAACACGGCCCGACCCCGCCAGCGTTCGGCGAGAGAGAGCACATGGTCGACATCGACCGACGTCGTGCACAGGAACTCGGCGATGTCGCGCAGTGTCGAGTAGCGCGGCGCACGATCGCCGAGAGCCGCGTGATAACAGACATGAAGAAAGGTGAGATCGGGACCCGGCACCGGGACCTCGACGCCGCCGACGACGATGGTGCACGGATCCTCGAACAGGTCGTACGGGTCGATCGCCAGACCAAAGGGACCCGCGACGAACACTCGATGCACGTCGAGCTCGAGACCGTCGCGGGTGACGACACACACGCCTTTGCCGAACCTCGACGTGAATCGAGTGCGCGGCTCCCGGTAGCGGGGACGCCCGCCCATCGCCGCGAGCAGCGCGACGGCCTCGTCGAACTGGTCCGCCGCAACGAGAACATCGACGTCGCCGAAGGACCGAAGACCGGGTTCCGCGTACAGCGTGCGCGCCACAACGGGACCCTTCAGTGCACGGTGCGCGATCCCGGCGTCGGCCAACATGCTGCTCGTCTCGGTGAGCAGGCGCTCGAGCACGAGATCGAGCGCCAGGGCTTCCTCGTGCCGTCGACCTGCCTCGGCGCGCTGGTCCGGCGTGGCCCGGATCACGCCCGAATCCAGGGCGGCGACGAGGTGTCCCGGAATGCGTTCGGCCGTCGCGAGATCCAGGAGCTCGGCCATCGCCTCCGCGTCGAGCACCTCGCCCGCGGGACGGGCCCCCGCACCCGGCAAGCCGGTCGCGGCGACGATCCCGACCAACCGGCGCGCCTGCTCGGTCGTCATCGCTCGTCGCGGCCGTGACGGCGGGCGAGCAGGCCGCGGCCGTGCAGCGCTTCGACGAGCGACGCCACCTCCGCGCTGACGCGCTCCCGAGGTGCGTCGTAGGACGCCGCGAGCTCCCGCGCGACGTCGTTGACGGAGCGTGGTGACGCGAACGCATTCCAGGCGGCGAGCGCCGTGCCGCGCAACGCCAGCGGTGAAGAGCCCTTCGGCCCGAGCAACAGCACGCAGTCCGCGGTCCTCCGCACGAACACGCGCGATTCGTGCGCGTAAGCCGCGTCAGGACCCCAGCCGGCCCCTCCCATTGCGATCTCCCCACGAAGTTCGCGGACGGTCCGTCTATTATGTCACCGATTGCGTGAGTGTGAAAACGCAGCGCGCGCGGGAGGATAACTGCGCGAGGGTGACAATCACTGCGACGGGGGAATGGGGACCCAGTGGCGAAAGCGGAAGATTCTTCCTGCCCGCGACCAGAGACCGACACAACGGGCTCGGCCGTTGCGGTCCCGGCGGGCCTGTCCCGCCGGCAATTCGTGCGCGGTGGGTCGACGGCGATGGGCGTCGGCGCCGCGCTCGTGTGGTCGGGACCGGCCATTCGGAGCATCCGGCTCGCTGCGAACGCGGGGAGTCCGATGCCGACCACGACGACGACCACCGAAACGGTGTTCGCGGGCGGGAGCACGATACCGACCGAGCCGCCGTCATCGCTGCCCGGTGGTGCGACGACATCCACCACCGCGGCACCACCAAGCCCGGGGAGCGCGAGCGACACCTTGCCGTTCACGGGCGCCGCGATCGCGACTACGGCGGCCGCGGGTGCGGGCGCCATCGTCGCGGGCCGGGCGCTCATGTCGGCGCGTCATCGTCCACCCGAGCCCTAGAAGCCGCCCGGCACGTGGCGACTTCCGGCGCGATCGTGTCGGACGTCGCGCTACCTCGGGCACGGCGCCGCGCCCGACGGTGACCCGCCCGAAGCGCGCGGCCGCACGTCGTAGATCACGCCGTCGGCGCGCTTGACCACGACGTCCAGGCGGACCTTCAGCGAGAGCTGGGGAGGCGTGTACAGGTAGGGACGGGGATTCGGGAGGAACCAGATCAGCTGCACCCGGGCGTGGCAGCCGACGAAACGCACGAAGTCGGCGAGCCTTCCTGTCTGGTCATCCGATTGGAAGTACGTCCTCGCGACGCTGGGGCGGACATCTCTGTCCACGAAGAGGCTGACGGCGGGGGCATCGTTGCTGAACGCCGGGATCGACGCGTCGAGCCGCTTCACGTCTTTCAGGATCTGGGAGTTGTGATAGCGCGCATTCGCGTACCCGCCGGCTCCGTCCTGTGCTGATCGCACGGCCCGCGCCGCGAACCAGACCACATTGAGCGCCACCCACGCGGCGGCCACCACGGTGATCGTGCGCCGAACATCTTGACGCCCGACACGTTGACGCACGTGCTCGAACATCCACGCGCCGATCACCACGGCCGGCACGAAGACCGGGACCATGAAACGGGTGTTGCTGATCGCCCCGAACGCCACGACCGAAGCCGATCCCGCGAGATACACCACGTAGACGACGACCAGGAGCGCGAGCGGACCCATGGAGCGCCAGTCATCCGGGAGACGGGCTCCGTCGAGTCGCAGGCGGACGGCGAGAACACCTGCGACACCGAGCACCGCGAGCAGCAACAACAAACGAACCGCGCTCGGCCCCTCATCGGTGAGCAGCCACGTCGACACTTGCTTTGCGATACGCGACACGTTCGTGAACACCGATACCGATGCGCTCGCCCGATGCCCGAACGGATCGCTGCCCGCGTCGACGTTGCGGATCATCCACAACACGGGCGCGCTCAGCGCGGCGACCGCGAACGCCGCTCCCCGAAGGATCGCGGAGAGGTGGTTACGTCGCCACTCCGCTGCGAGGATCACGAGCGCGCCGACCGGAACGAACACCACACCGATGTAGCGGAGATAGAACGCGGCCCAGACCAAGCCCACAGCTCCCGCGAGCTTCGCGAGACTCCGCGGCCGGCTCGCCAGTTCTTCTATGACAAGCGCGAATCCGAGGAGCACGGGCAGGAACAGGTGCTCACTCAACGCCTTCTCGTAGACGTCGAGCAAGACCGCCGAGCATCCGATCACCACGGTCGCGGCGAGACGGACTCCTTGCGAGCGGACGTGGCGGCCCAACAGCCCGTAGCCGAGCAGCACCGTCGCCATGAATGCGATGACGCTCAAGGCACGAGCGGCGTCGATCGCGTCGATCCCTACACGTTCGGCGAGCGAAAGTGTCGCGGAATACGCGGGCGGGAAGTCCGTGATCGCCGTCCCAGCCCGCGTGTAGCCGTGCCCGTCGGCGAAACTGCGAGCCCCTGTCACGTACACGACTGAATCGGGCGTGAGGCCGATGCCATACCGTGCGGTCGCGACCAGCGTGCCGAGAGCCGTCGTCCCGAGCACGATCGGTATGACACGCCGTCGCATCGCATCCTGCGTCGTTGTGTTCCGAAGGCGTGTACGCGGCACCGCGTCGTCACTCCCTGCCGACCTCGTAGAGCCGCGCTGACCTTGGCTGCGTACGAACGCTACGCGACGCCGGCAATCTTCGCGAGGCGGCCACGGGATGTCCAAAGGACGTGCCGCAGGCTGGCGCGGTAAGAAATGCTCGTGTCAGGCTGCCGTACGCTGGAGGAGGCGTGACCACGAGGGCGGCAACACCGAGGATGTCGAAGGCGCGCACTCGCGTCGTCACCTTCCTTCATGGCGAAAAGCGGTACGTCGCGTGGTGGGCGCTCATCGTCCTCGCGATCGCATTTCGTGTCGCCTGGTCCGCCTGGATCGCACACGCGCACCCGAGCGCGGTCACGAGCGGCGACACGGGCGGATACATCGGCCCCGCGCGCGCGCTCCTCGAAGCGGGGCGTTTCAGCCTGTCGCCCCAGGACGCGACGCCCATGTTCCTGCGCACCCCCGGTTACCCGGGACTGCTCGCCGCGATCTTGTGGGTCACGAACAGCCAATGGTCCATCAGTCCGATCCAAGCGGCGCTGAGTGTGTTGCCCGTGCTGGTGACGGTGTTCGTCGGGCGACGCGTGATCGGTCCGGCTGCCGCGATGCTCGCCGGAGCGTTCGTCGCGCTCGACCCGTTGCAGTTCGCCTTGTCCGGGACGATCCTCACCGAGAGCCTCGCGACACTCACGCTCATCGGCATCGTCGCGAGCGGCGTCGTGGTGTTCGTGCGACCGCCGGCGAACGTGCAGGCGCGTTACCTCTTTGCGCTCGGCACGCTGATCGCGGCGGCCACCATGGTGCGGCCGACGACCTACTACTTCCCGCCGATCGTAGTCGTCCTCCTGTTGTCCAGGTTCTGGCGACTCGGCGGGAAGAGGTTGCTCGTCTTGTTGTTGGCGTTCGTCGTGCCGATCATCGTCGTGGTCGGTGGCTGGCAGTTGCGCAACCACGACGCGGTGAACTCGTGGCAGCTGTCGGGCTCGGCGGCAGTCACGGTGTACTGCTACAACGCGGCGGCCGTCGAGGCGAAGGTCACGAGTCGCAGCCTGCGGGTGACGCGCCATGAGCTCGGCTGTCACCCGGGAGGGTGGGACGATCTCACCACCGCATGCCCGTCCTGGTGGGGATGCGACGTGCCGCACAGGCTCGCGAATGGTCCCGGCTTCGACGAGATGAGCAGTCGTGGTTTCCGAATCGTCACCCGGCACCCCGTCCAATCCGGCCAGCTCGTGCTGGAAGGCCTGGGGCGCGAGATCTTCGGGCCGGGCGCCGACACGGTCAGCCGATTCCTGGATGTCGGCCCGTCGCCCCCGCTGACCGCGGGGCTCTTCCTGTGGAACCTGCTCATGTGGTCGCTCGCGCTCGTTGGCGTCATCGTGGCGCTGCGCTCGCGGCTCCGCGCGTTCTGGGTCTTCCTGATGAGCCTCCTCGTGTACGTGCTGGTGATCTCCGCCGGCTCAGAAACGAGCGCTCGTTTCCGAACTCCGCTCGTTCCCCTGGTCGCGCTCCTGGCAGCCCTCGGCGCACAATGCACTGCTCGGCGCTGGCGCGAGGAGCGCGCCCGTCGCCGTCGGAGGACCTTCGCTCACGAAGGCGACTGAGCGCGCTTCGACGGGCGAGGAATGGCATCGCCGAAGTATGTTCTCTGCGATGGACGCCGCGGAGACGCCCGATGTCGAGCGACTTCGCCGGCATCTGCGGGCGATGGGTGCCGTGAACCGCCAACTTCACGCGCAGCTCGAGGGCGGCACCGTACGACTCGCAGAGGGTGCGGGCGCGCCCCAGGACGATCCGCTGGCGACGCCAGACGGTCTCGACGGCGGAATGGCAGCGATCACGGTTCGCCGGGCTTCTGTCGCAAGCGCGTGGCTCGAGCAGCTGCAGCTCCAGGGAGGCGGCAAACCCTCGCTCGTACGCACGCCGAAGCGCGGCATGTTCGTCGTGGAAGGAACGCTCAGGCGGGAGATCAAGTCCGGGCTGATCTTCCTGGCGCTCGCGCGCGCCTTCGGTGAGCCGCGCCAGATGCGCGAGTCGGAGCTCGAGCGTTTGGAGGAGGGCCCACCGGTCGAGGTGCTCGAGGGTGGCACCGGTCCGGCATTCGTCGTGGTCGGCGGCCGGCGCTGGCCCATTCGTGGACTTCCCTTGCCGTACCTCGTGAGCACCCGGGAAATGCTGAGCGTGCCCGAGGCCGAGGAGCTGAACGTCGCGGCTGCGCTCGCCTCAACCTCGACCCAGATCAAGCGGGTGCGGGCAGTGGTGGCGCGTGAAGGTCTCGGGCGCGGCGGGCTCATGCTGTTCGGCAAGGCCGCCCGCCGGGGCTTACGCAAGGCGATCGGCCGATCGAAGTAGGCCGTCCCGGGCCGACGTCGTCAGAGGATCGCCGCGGAGACGTTGACCTCGGCCTCGCGCGACCCGCGGTAGAGCGACGCGTATCGATGCGCGGTGTCGGCAACGGTTTCGAGCGGAACCTGGAGCACCCGGCGTGTCACCCGCAGTACCTCGTCGCGGCACCGGTCGAGGTGGTCGATCAGCGCGGCAATGCCTGCGTGGTCCATTGGATCGATGGTCCAACCCACGCCGTACGCGCCGATGCGCTCGCCGAGCGCGCCGTAACGAGCACCGATGACAGGGAGCCCGGCCGCGAGGGACTCGCTCATGACGATGCCGAACGTTTCGGCGTACGGACCCGGGAGGAGCACGATCTGTATGCCTGCCTGCCGCAACAGCTCAGGCAGGTACTCGTGGTCGTACGGACCGTGCGAGTGCAGCTGCGCGGAAGCAGGCTGCTTCAGCTCACCGAAGTGGTGGATCTCCACGGATGACTCGCTGAACGCCTCGACCAGTGCATTGACGGCATCGAGACCCTTCTTCCCCCATCCGAGCCCGACGAACGCGACGCGGAGCGGCTCGTCGAGGATGAGATCGGCATCCGGCTCGTGCCCACGCCGTCCGAGTCGGATGACCGAGCCGTGCTCGATCAGCTCGACACGCGACGGCGGGGGATCGTAGACGCGTAAGAAGTAGTCGGCCGCGCTCTGACTCGCGAACACCCAAGCGTCGACCGTGTCGAGATGCTCTGTCGTCGTCGCGCGGAAGTCTCGGAGGTAGCCAACCGAAAGACGCGGATTCATCGGCGAACCGGGCATCGGCGATGCCGCGATCGACTCGAGGCATCGACTGCACACCGAGAGGTCGTCGGGGATGCCGCACGGATCGACTCTCTTGTAGAGCAGCGAGAAGTTGGGGCATGCGAGGAAGAGGTCGTGGACCGAGCAGATCACTTGACCCGGGAAATCGGCGAGCACTTCGAGCGGCGCGAGCGAGTGACCAATGAGGTTGTGTATGTGCACCGCGTCGAAGTGGAACATGTCGAGCGCCATCGACAGCGCCGCGCCTGCCATTTCGTCGCTCACGCGCGTCACTTGTTGCGGACCCCCCGGAAGAAGGAATTCCCGCTCGACAGGCCCGCCGGCGCCGACGTCCCATCGCGAGTGCAGCACGAACCCCGATTGCACCGGGTGCAGGATGGAGAAATCGAACTCGTCGTCGAGTGCTTGCATCAACGCCGTCATGAACGCTTCGGTGCCGCCCGTCGCGCCCGGAGGACTGTGCACGATGTGCAGCACGTGAGGTCGGGCAACGTGACGTTCGCGTAGGCCGAGCTCGAGCGCGGCGAAGGGCACATGCAGGGGATCGTTGATCCGCTCGCGCCGGTTCGTAGGACGGAAGAACGGATAACGCCCGTCGAGGATCGCCGAGCTGCGCCGCCATCCCTCGCGTTGGTCGTCGTCACCGAACGAGCCGCCACCGCGGTGGAACACGAACGTCGAGTCCTCGATGAGATGTCGCATTCCGAGCCGTGTCGCGCGTAAGCAGAAGTCGACCTCCTCTCCGTACCCGCGACCGAAGGTCTCCTCGTCCAGGAGCCCGCACGCGTCGAGTGCCTGGCGGGTCGTGTACATGCAGAACCCGACGCCGGTGATCACCTCGGGCCGCAGTGCAAGCGCGTGCTCGGCAATGAACGCCGCGCAATCGTCGATACGCGGTGTCGCCGTGTCGAGCTCGAATGCATCGATCACGGTTTCGGGCAGCGTGCAGATCGATCCGTGGTTGGCCAGTGGCGTCACAGTGGCGACGTCCGGAAGCGCGGCTGCGTCCGCGAGCCGATCGAGCCAGCCGGCGGTGACGGCCGTGTCTGCGTTGAGGATCACGACGTCTGCGATCGCGCGCCGTAGCCCGACGTTGACGGTCTTGACGAATCCGAGATTCTCCCGGTTGCGCAGCACCGTCACGGGGACGGGTGCGGGCTCGGAGGCGAAGCGGTCGAGATAGGCCGACACGGCCGGCTCGGGCGACCCGTCGTCGATGACCAGGAGCTCGAACGGGACCTCGATGCTCCCGGCGTGCCGGATGACGCTCTCGAGGCATCGTCGAACGTCTTCGATGCCGCGATAGACCGGCACGATGACCGTGACCGGCGAACGCGGCTTCATCGCTCGGCCTCGTAGAGCGCCCAACCGACGAGCCGGTTCACGACGGTCCTCGACGCCGCGCCGCTGTCGACGGAATCCGAGCGGTCGCTCGCCTCTTTCGCGCGCGACCCGCGCCGCGGCGGACTCTCGAGGACGTGTCGCAACGCGGCCGTCCATTGCTCGGGCTGGTCCGGTGCGTGCACGACGAGCGGCGGCGAGCCGTGACCGTCGATCGCGACGCGAGCCGCCAACGGCAGCACGGTCGGGACGCCGGCATGACTCGCTTCGACATACGCGCGTAGATCCTCTGCGACCATCCCACCTTCGATGTCGGGAGTCCAGAGCTGCACCGTGAACCCGGCAAGCGTCTCCGGTTCCAACTCTCCTGACTCGACGAGATAGTCGTGGCCACGCAACGCCGGTGGAACGTTCTCGGCATCACCCACGACGAGCACGCGCACTTCGAATCGGTTGGCCAGCACCTTCGCGACGCCTTCGGCCGCTTCGTCGCGGGAGGAAGTCGCAGAAGTCCCCGTGCCGAGACGCCATCCGATGACGGCCTCGAGCTGCGGATCGAAGCTACGACGGGCGTCCCTCAGCTCGGCGGCGCGTCGTCGCGTCAACATCGTGGGCACGACGAGGGCGCGCACCCCGAGACTGCGAAGCGCGCTGTGCATCGCGCCGCCGGCCGACGTCGCGAGCCCGCATGACGCCGCGACACGAGCCGCGTCAGCGGTCAAGGACGGTGGAACATCCGCGGTATTCGAGGACAGGAGATCGCGCGGCCCGACATCGAACACCGTCGGCCTTTGCGCCTCTGCACGGGCCGCGATGAGCGCACTGACCGCTTCGACATCGTCGATGCCCGTGAGCACCACGAGCGATGCGGTCACCGCGCCCGCAGGAAGCCCGCGGTCGATCGGGAGCACACCGACGGTGAGGCCAACGGCGGACACGTGGTCGACGAGACCTTCGACCCGCGCTGCGCTCGAGGGATCCAAGGACCCCGTGACAACCGCACAAGTGCTGCGCGCGGTGGACAGCGCTCGCGCTCTTCCGCCGTGCGGGATCACGCGTTTCTCGGGAACCGCGCCATCGACCGGCGGCGCGGGTTGTGGCCCCGCGCAAAGGCGTCGAACGAGCGCAGAGAAGGTGACCGCATCGATTCGCCGTCCGATTCGCGCGCGCACACGGCCCGCGGCGCGGCCGATCTGCCACGCGACGAGCTCCGCGCTGGTCGGCAGCTCTTGGTCGAGCTCGATGAACACTGTCGAGCGGTCGTCTCGGCACCAGTCCTGCGCCTGGGCCGATGCCTCCGGATCGAGCGCGACCACGGCGTCGGGCGCAAGTGCGCGCATCGAGGCTTCGCTCGGAAGGAACGGGCACGTCAGCTGCAGCCCGTCGGCGACGATCGGCAACGCGAGCCGGGCCTCGACGTCGCGGCGGATCAGTCGGTTCACCAGCCGGCGCGCCCAGTCGGCGAGCTTTGCTTCGCCCTGCCGTCCGACGAACACGACGATCCGCCGGCGCGGAAACGGTGAGCGCCCGAGCTCCGAGGCGACCCGAAGCTCTTCGATCGGTTGCCACGGGTCGTGCACGTGCGCGCCGGGATCGAGCACCAGCGTCCCGCGGCCGACCTCGACGACCTGGTGCCTGACCGCGAACTCGACGCCCGGCCGCAGCAGCACGGCGCCACGCGCCGAGGACGAGGCCAGCTCGACGGCGACGGCGTGGGGCTCGAGAGATCGCCACTCCGCAGCGACGCGGTAGCTGGCGCCGGGCGCCAGAGGGCCTATCGGCGCGACGACTCCCGCGACGTGGGGCGCCGCCCGGTCGAGCTGGCGCTCGAGGCGCTGCCGCGCGACCTCGTCGAGCACGAGACCCGCCGGCACGACGAGGCGCGATTCACCGTCGCACGGCGACTCCGCGTCGGGATCTTCGCGCGCCTCAGGCTGCCGCACCTGCTCCTGCTTCCTGCACTCCGGCATCGGCCGGTTCTTCCGGGCATCCTGTCGGCCGATTCCGCGCAGACGGGACCTTGCCGTCCCGACAGCGTAGAGAGCGCCGGGCGAGCCTTGCCACCTGCCCCGGACCGCCGCGTCGGGTGCAGCCGATATCGTGCCGGAGACCCCGCACGGAGGAAGGCCAGGAGAGCCCAGGCGACGTCGGATGGATTCGCACGAACCCCCGCTCCCGACCTTTCTCATCATCGGCGCCCAAAAGAGCGCGACGCGATGGCTGCGCTTGAATCTCGGGCTTCACCCCGACGTCTTCTCGCCGGCGCGCGAGCTCGAATTCTTCAACAACCGCGAGCGTTTCGAGCAGGAGGGCCTCGCGTCGTATCGAGCCCAGTTCGAGGACTGGTCGGGCGAGTCCTACGTCGGCGAGGCGACCCCCGGCTACATGTTCTGGCACCACGATCCTCGTGTGATCGCCGGACGCGTCCGGGAGACGGTCCCCGAAGCGCGGCTCATCGCGATCCTCCGCAACCCCGTCGACCGTGCGCAGTCGGCCGTCGTGCACCACATCCAAGGTGGATCGTTGGCCGCCGGGTCGCGGGTGCTGGACGTAGTGCGGCGAATGCCTCCCGAGCGCGATCCGCTGGGCATCGTCTCCGGAGGCTGGTACGCCGCGAGCCTCGAGCCGTACCAGGAGTTGTTCGGTGACCAATTGCTGGTGTTGCTCCACGACGATGCGGACGACGACCCGCGCGGCGTGTACGACCAGGCGCTCCGCCACGTCGGCCCGGGGGCCGACTTCGTGCCGCCCGAGCTCGAACGTGTGCGCTTCAGCTACCAGCAGCAGCGGTCGGCGGAGACCATCGAGCTGACGCTCGACGAGCGCCGCGAGCTGTACGAGTTCTTTGCCGACGACATCCGGGAGCTCGAGAAGATGACGGGCCGTGATCTCTCGCTCTGGGACGCCGACGCCTGGTGAATCGTCCGTGCGCAACGGACCTCATCCGTCGGGTTGTTCCGGGGGCTGGAGCTGGGGCCGAGCCGGTCGGTCGACACCGAGAGCTGCGAGCTGCCGGTCTCGCTGGCGGACGGTTTCCTGCAACTTGACGGTCATCGCCCGGGCGCGCGCCAGCAGGTCGCTGTCGACGGGCGGGCGCAGCCAGCCCCGAGCCAGGGCCTCGCTGAGCGCGGGCGGCACCAGGCCCACATCGACGGCGCCGTCGCTCCATACCGCGCGTGCGACGGCCATCAGCGAATCGTCCGGGCCCGCCGAGGGTTCCCGGTAGTGACGGAGCGACGGGTCGAGTTGCGCCAGCGCCGACGCTTCTGCGGCGGCGTCGGGCGCCGGGATGCCGAGGTGCGCGGCGATCGTCCGCAGTGTGCGCGGGAGATCGTCGAAGACGTCGCCGTACCTCACGAGCAGGTGACCCGGATCGTTGGCCGTCGCCGCGAACAGGTAGCGCAGCCAGAGCCCCGCCGCTTGTGGCCCGTCGACCCGGTACTGCCGCGCACCGAGGGAGGCCGCGACCTCCGCGGGGTCGCGCACGAGCACGATCGTCGTCGCGATCGGCGTGACGAGGCGCCAAAAGGGGAGCAGCAGCGAGAGCCGCGGATCCTTGAAGGCGATGAGCCGCGGCCGTTCCCCGCTCGGCCCGAAGGAATCGTCGAGTATCCGAAGCGCGCGAGACCGGAAGGGGGCGAGCCCGGGATCGTGCTCCCAGCCGGGATCGAGCACCGGCGGCGCGTCCCACGCGCCCCCGAGATGCGCGAGAACTTCCTGGTTGAGATCGAGGATGGATTGGACCTCGTAGTAGCCCGCGGGATTGTCGGGACCGGGCTGCATGAGGCGATTCGGGTCGCCGAGCGAGATGCCGAGTGCGCGCAGCGCGCTGGCGACGAACGACGTGCCGCTGCGATGCATGCCCGACACACACACCGCAGTCGAGGCGCCCGCGTCGCTCATCGTCCCTCGGGCGCCGTGCAACGCTTCGCAGCCCGGCTCTCGACCGACGAAGTCACTTCTGCAGCTCCTGGGCTGTACACGGTGGCCGCGAGTCCGTCCGAACTGCCCGGCGGGGGAAGGGGTTGCATGAGCAGGATACTTGTGTCGCATGATGTCCCCGTGACCGACCAAGATCAGTTCGGCCGCGCCGAACGCGTCACTCACGTGTTGAGCCGGCTCGACGGCTGCGACGTGACGGTGCTCGCGCTGCTCGATGCGTTGTCGATGTCGGGGCTCAAGCTCGTCGACGACGAGGGCGGCGATGCCGGCGACGCATACCGGCACGCCGTTGAGGAGATAAGAGGCGAATGAGGTCTCCCTGCGCGAATCAACCTTTCTGACGCCATGAGGAACCGCGCCCCGATCGCAATCGCAATCATCTTCGGCCTCGTCGGCTTCGCGCTGCTGCTGGTGGCGGCGTCAACGGCGCTGCGCCACTTCGAATTCAACAACCTCGACTGCGGCAGTGTCGTCAGCGCCAAGGACCCCCGTGATCGGGTCCCGAGGCGGGCGGCCGTTCCCCTGCGTCTGGTGAACGCCAATCGGCAATGCGAGAAGCTTCGGACGGACCGCAGTGAAAAGGCGACGAAGTACCTCGTGGCCGGTGCGATCCCCCTTCTCGTGGCTCTCGCGGTGCCGTCGGTCGTCAGGATCTCGAGGCGGTCGCGCTACCGCCGGGAGGCTTGACGTGGCGTAACGCGAAGTTTCGCAGTATTTGCCCGATGTCGCCGGGGGGCGCGTCCCCGCCCACCAGCGAATTTGCTAGACCTTCGGGCTCGGACCCCTGGCACAAGGAGCACCCGTGGCGGAGTCGACATTCGGCGACGTGGTCAAACGGCAATCACTCGCGACTCTGCTCGGGGCGGTGGTGCTGGTCCTCGTCGTGGGGCTGGGCGCCGGGTTCGCGATCGGCTACAAGGTCGAGCAGAGCCGCACCAAGGACGACGTCCAAAAGGCGAAGGACAGCGCCAAGGCAGCCAAGAACAACAAGGAGCCCGGCGGGACCGCGTTCATCCGGCTGATCGGAAAGGTCGACGACGCGACCGCAGACAACGTCTCCATCGCGGTGAGCGGCAAGCCGAGCCGCAAGGTCGCGATCCGCCCCGCGACGACGTACGTGAAAGCGGTCCCGGGCACCGCCGCCGACATCAAGAAGGGCGCGCGGATCCTCTGGAAGGCCAAGGCCGGCTCGTTGAACGCGGCCGAGGAGATCATCGTGCTGCCTGCGCAGGCGAAGCTCGGGATCCTGCTTAGCGATGCGGCGTCAGGTTCGATGACCTACAAGACCGACAAGGGCAAGGATTTCAAGGTCACCACGACAGGGGCGACGATCCAAAAAGTCGAGGACGCGAAGAAGGCCGACGTCGCGAAGGGGACGACCGTCATCGCCCAGAGCCGTCAGACGAACAACGTGCTCACGGCCACGGAGATCATCGTGCTGCCCGCCGGCAGCAAATTCGCGTAACGGCGGTCACGCCTCCTCACGCCGCTCGCCCCGGTCTCGGCGCGCGAGCGCCCACGCGACAGACTGCTCCATGTGCGTGAGCGTCGACTCGGGCACCGTGCCCATGTACAGCCGTTCGTTGCCCGGCGGCGTATATGGGCGGCCGCGCAAGGCGACGTACTCGGCGTGCATCTCCTCCCATCCGATGCGCCCCGACGTCGCGATGCCGCCGTGGATCTGATGGAACGTGCCTTCTCCGAGCAGGACGATCAGCTGCGTGCCGTGGAGCTCGCACGCCCGCCGGAAGAGATCGTGATTCGACAGGCCGCCGCCCGGGAGGACGAACCGCTCGTCGAGACCGCCGAGCTCCTGCCACAGCGACTTCGGCATGAACAGCGCGTTGCTCTCGCCCATCGGTCCGAACCAACCGCGCGCGGATGAGTCGGCGAGGGTGCTCAACGAGAAGAGCCGGTAGCCATCGTGCTCCCAGTCGGCCTCGTCGAGCATGCGGTCCTCGACCGCTTGGTCGTAGCGCGATGCTGCAGCACTGATATGACGCGTCGCACCGAGATGCCAGCCCAGCGCGGCGACGATCGGCCGCGCCGCGAGCCCTCGCGCCATGCGCGCCCGTGCGAGCAATCCTGGGCTCGCCATACGGGCGCCGTCGATCAGCAAGCCCACGAAATCGCTGTCCGCCATCTCGATCCCGAGGTTCGCGGCGCGGGCCGGTGCGGGAGGTGCTGGATCGAGCCGCATGGGGCGCAGGTGTCCCGGGAAGCGTTGGAGCATCGCGGCATCGAGTGGTAACGGTGAGCCGTTGTCGACCACCACGACTTCGAAGTCGTCCGCCGAGATGCCTCGCTGGTAAGGCGGCGCGAGAGAGCGAAGCGTTCGCGGCACCTCACGTGCCATGTCGTACGCGACGACTACTACGCTCATGGAGAACGACAAGGGTCGAAGATTATCGACCCACCTCGGGGCGCGGTCACTGCGACTCCACCGTCGGCCTGTGATGAAATGGGACCGCGATGACTGCTTCACCCGACGAGCCAGTGCAACCCGAGGACGAGCTGAACTACGCGGGTATCTATCAGTTTCGGTTCGAGGGCATACAGCATCAGACTCGCCGCGAGGTCTGGGAGGAGGTCGGCCGCTTCGTCTGGGAGCGCATGGGCCGGCCGCGCCGCGTGCTCGATCCCGCCGGCGGCTTCGGTGAATTCATCAACGCCGTACCGGCTGAAGAACGCTGGCTCGTAGACGTCATCGACTATCCCGAGCGCGAGACTGATCCAGGTGTGAAGGTCGTGATCGGCGACATCTTCGACATCGAACTCCCGAGAGCTCACTTCGACGGCGTGTTCGCATCGAACATCCTCGAGCACTTTCGAGAGCCGGAGCACGTCGCCCGATTTCTCGAGCGCATGCGCGACACGCTTGCCCCGGGTGGAGTCGTCGCAGTGATGGGACCGAACTTCAAGTACTGCGCACGCGAGTACTTCGACTGCGCCGACCACGCGCTTCCACTCACGCATATCTCGATCCAGGAGCATCTGTACGCGGCCGGGTACGACGTGACCGACGTCATTCCCCGCTTTCTTCCCTATTCGTTCCGCAGCCGGCTTCCCGCGTCACGGCAGTTGGTCGCGCTGTATCTGCGCTTGCCGATCCTCTGGCGGCTCCAGGGCAAGCAGTTCCTCGTCCTCGGCACGCCGCGCTGATCGCGCGGCCTACGCCGGTGTCGCGATCCGGAACACGTGCACGGTGCCGCGCTCGAAGACGAGCTGCAGGTTCTTGTTGCGCACGAGCGCGTCGAGACGTAGCCGATGGTGGAACAGACCGAACACCATCTCATCGAAGTAGACCCACCGCGCGCGGTACCTCTTGGCGAACGTGTCGGCGCGGGAGTTGGTCCCGAGCTCGTCGAGGTGATCGAGCAGATAGAGGCGATCGTTCCAGTCGCCCGCCGCGGCACGATCAGAGAAGATGGGCTTGATCGCGAAGAGCGGATGCAAGCGTCGAAAGGCATACATCCACAACGACCCGTCGGCGTTGACGTCGTTGACGATCACGTCGTCCTGCCCGGAATGATCGTGCAGCCACGTGAAGGCAGCAACAGAGGCGGGAGTGACACGAGCGTCCACCGCGAAGCTGCGTCGCAAGAGACTCACACTGCTGCGCTGGCCGTCGTAGCCGATTGCCGCGGTGAACACCACAAGGGCGGTGAGTGACGCTATCCAGAGTGTCGATCGCGCGTTTCCGTCGCGTCGCCGGACGACTTCGGCGACCGCATACGCGAGCGCGATTCCGGCAAAGAACGGAACGAAGAACACTTGGTTGAAGTTCAACCGAACCGAGCTGCGATACCACGGCACGCCCAACAGCCGGCTCAATGGGCCGTTCGACACCCACACCAACAGCGTCAGCCCGAGCACGAACGCGTACCCGAGCACCCAAGCGGGCCGGCGGCGCAACAGCCAGATCGCGGCGCCGACGAAGGCAAGCACAGCCAGAAGTGTCTGGCGGGTCGTGGCTTGCGGAGGCTGCAACGTCACGAGTCTGCCGAGCGCGCTACCCAACCTCCGATTGGTCGTCAAGGTGACCGACGACCGTTCGGACACGCCGCTTGCCAGACGCGTCAGTGTTGGCGCGAAGAGCGCCAGCGCCGCCCCGCCCGCAACCAAGGCCCGCGGCACGGCTCGCGCCACCAACGCAAAGGAGCCGTGGCGCCACGCCCATTCGAACACGACGAGCGTGACAAGAGCGAGGATGAGGGGCACCTGGCTCGAGTGCACAGCGAGCGCCGTGAACAGGGTGAGCGCTGCGGCGCTCAACTGCGCCACCGGAAGGCGCTTCCGAGCATCATCGTCATCGACAATCAGCACACGCGTGATGACGACGACCGTGATCGGAACGAGAGCCATGCCCATGACCAGCGGAACGTCGCCGTAACCGATTGACGCATACGGAAATAGTGAGAACGATGCAGCCGCGACCGACGTGAAGCCCGCGACAAGAGGAAACCGCGGCGCGAAGAAACGAGCGAGGACGAACATCCCGAGCGGTAGCACGACCGAAGCGAAGACAACGTCGAACACGAGGAGCACTCGGCCGATGTCCGCGTCGGTGAACCGAGCTGCTGTGGCAACCGAGGCATGCATCGCGAGGGGGTAGAACGAGGCCACTGCATGCGTACCGCTCGCGTCGGATACCACGATCTTGGACACGTCCACCGAGCTCGTGTCGAGGACGCGCGCGACGAAGAAGCCGTGGTTCGAAGCATCTATTTGGGGGGGTACGAGATCGTGCCCGTCCAGGCCGCGAAACCAGATGAGGATGCCCACGGCGATCGCCAGCACCAGCATGCCGAGTGCAATCCGACGGGCGACGGCATCCTCGGCAGATGCTGGCGCTCGGGAGCACGTCGCGTCGTCGAAGGTGCCGGCACCGCGTGGCTCACGCCGGCGGACGAACGCGAGCCCGCCAAGGGCGATCACCCCGACGGACACTGTCGCGACATTGAACGGCAGCCCGACGAGATCAACGACCTCGGCGATGACGAACACCGTTGCGATGGAGAATGCCGGGATCGCGGCCCATGTCGTCAGCGAACGCAACCGAAGGCGCAGCAACGATGCCACTGCTACGCCAGGGAGGACGAGTACGGCAGCACTCCCCGTGCAGGCGCGCAGCATCTACGGGATATCTAGCACAGGACAGCCACCGGACGACGGTCAGCGAGACGTGCTCACGACGCGAACAGCAAGCCGCGGTCGCCACCGACGTATTGCGGGTTGTGGTCGGAGCGCGGTATCGCGAACTCGACGACGTCGAAGCCGGCGACCCCCGCCATCTGTGCGAGCGCCGTGCGGTTCGGAATGAGGCTCATCACGCGCCCTGTGGACGCCAGCGTATTGTCGCCTCGTTCCAGTTGGATCGCGAAGCTGCCCTCCGACTCGTGGAGCTGACCGGTCTGACCCAACCCGTGCACGATCGGCTGTGTCTGACGGGTGAGCTGCGACTCGATCACACAGAGGCCCTTGCTGCAAGCACGCGCCAGCCGGAGCACACCCATTGGGTTCTCGACGTGGTAGATCAACCCGAGTACGAGCACGACGTCGAACGTTCCGACCTCCGCCGGCTCCATCTCGAAGACGTCGGCGTGACGTAGCTCCAGCACGTCGGACGAGATGCCGAAGTGCTCTCGCATGACGGTCGCGCGTTGAAGGTTCTTCTGACGGATGTCCACGGCGACCACGCGAGTCGCGCCCCATTCGAGGAGGCGGTGCGAGAACCAGCCCTCGTTGCAGGCGAGGTCGAGTGCCGTCGCGTTGGGACCGGCCGCCGCGAGCGCAGTTCGAACGCGCGGTTCGATCAGCTCGGCGCGCGTGCGGTGAATGCTCGGAAGCTCCGCATTCGCGACTCGAACTTCATTGCCGTCTCGCAGTCGCCAGGGATAGATCCAGGGCGCGCCCTTGAGCTCTTCCTCGAGCGACGACATGCGCAGATTCTACCTGCACCTCACCTGGCAAGTGATCGGTCGTCACGCACTTTCAAAGGATCGCGCGCACGCGCAGCATCTTTTCGATCGAAGCAGCGACCGAGCGAGCGAAGGTGGCCGTCAAGTGGCCGTTTGCATCACGACGCACGATGACGTTGCGAACGATGGGGTCGCAGATCGGGAGCCGCGGGCAGACGACCCGATCGAGATCGAGAGACCAGATCGGCGATCGGCGGTGTAGTTGCCGGTAGTAGAGCTCGACTGCCGTTGGCGGCGCGTCGACCTTGCGGGCGCAAGCCGCGACCGGACCGCCCCGAGAGAGGCAGCTGATCGGATCGAAGGGAAATGTTGCCGGAATCGGCTCGAGAATCACGATCCGGCGATGCGGTGCCTGCAGCGTTTCGAGAGTCGCGGCCGAGGCGCGCATGAACGCGTCGTCGTAGCCGGGCGCACCGAAGGCGAGCTTGCGCCCGTCGGGGAACGTGAACGGAAGGGGAAATCGGGAGCCGCCCGGACCGGCCTGTGCGAGCACGACGACGTCTGGGTTGAACTCCGGGACCACTCGCTCGTACCAGTCGGCTTGATGGCGCTTGCAGTTGCGATAGAGGTCGCCGCTGTCGAGGTAGAAGAGTCCGCGCTGCCACGGACATGCGTCCAACACCGCGACCGAAAGGCTGAGCGACTCGGCTCTCGCGATCGACTCGAATGCGGGGAGCCACATCTGTGCATGGCTGTCGCCGATCAACAGCACGCGCTGCTTCGAACCGCGCACGACCGTGCACCGCTCCACGGGCTCATTGAGGCAGTCTGGAAGCTTCGCGATGTCGTTCTTCGCGGCGCGCCAATCGAGGAGGTGCTCACTTCCCGACGCCGCGACCGTGGTGTGATGACTGTCGAGCACCGCGGGCATGACCAACAGCCCGGCTACCAGGCTGATGGAAATCCCCACTGCAATCACTGGCCGCCGGTAACGGTCGAGCGCACGCGATCTTCTCAGGGGGTGCTCGACCAGAGAGAAGCTGCATGCGGCGAGCGTGGTTGCGACTGTGCATGCGATCACGAAAAGAGGCAGCGATCCGATGTGCCTGCCGCGTCCCACGATCACGACGACCGGCCAGTGCCAGAGATACGTGCCGTACGACAGTTGCCCGAGGTATGTGAACGGGCGTGACGAGAGCGCGCGATTGACGATTCCGCCTCCCGCTCCCTCCGACACGACGATCAGCGTCGACGCCAGCGCGGCCGCGAGGAATCCTCGGGTGATCGGGCTCACACGGAGAACGGAAGATGCCACGACGAGCAGGCCGGCAACCGTCAGTTCGGGAGCCCATCGCGCGAATCGCCTTGTGTGCGCGCCCATTCGGAACAACTGCGGAGTGAGCGCGAGCAAAGCGCCCGCGAGAAGTTGATAGGCCCGCGTATCGGTCCCGTAGTAGGCGCGTTCCAGATTCGTGTCCGCGATCCTCCACGCTGCGATCGCCGACGCCGCCGCAGCTGCGCCGACCAGGGCACGAAGGACCCACCAGCGCCAACGGCGCACGCGACGAGTCGCCAGGAAGAGACCTCCGAGGAGCAGCGGCCACAACAGATAGAACTGCTCTTCCACTGCGAGCGACCAGAAGTGCAGCACCGGACTCGTGTCGACGTTCGCCGCGAAGTAGTCGGTCGACTGCCTGATGAAGAACCAGTTGGCGACGTATAGGCAGGAAGCGCGAAAGCCGCCGAGCACATCGAGCATCTCGGCGGGCGTCGCGACTGCCGCATAGGCGACAGCGCTCACGACGAGTGTCACGAGCGCAGCGGGAAGGATCCTTCGAGCTCGGCGTGCGTAGAACCGCTGGTGGGCGATCCGCCCGGCCGACACAAGATCGTGGAGCAAGATCGAGGTGACGAGAAAGCCCGACAGGACGAAGAAGACGTCGACGCCGATGAAGCCACCGTCGAAGCCTCGAAGCCCGGCATGGAATGCGACGACGAGGTACACCGCGACCGCCCGCAACCCGTCGAGCTGTGCGCGGTACGGCAGCGAGTCAGCGCTGTTCGGTCTGACCATTCGTCGCAATGCTCATCTTTAGTCGGCACCTGCGTGTCGTTCCCATGGTGGCGTCAGCAGCACTGGTTCTCGGCAGCGTCGGCAACGTGGGGTTCGTCGACGGATGGGCGACGCGCCACAGGTTCACGCTCGGTGCCCGCCAACTCGTACTGGCATATCCGAGTGTGCCACGAAGCCACCGAAGTTCCGCGCGCTACTGCTGTCGGACGGGCCCGATCCTCCCCTGATGGTCCGACGATCGGGCTCGGTTGCTCATGGGGACCAATCGGTCACCAAGAGATGCGCCGGCCCGGGCTGCGGCGACCGGTGGCGCCGGCGACCCAAAGTGGGTAGGACGGACCGGTGCCATATGGTTGCCGCGGCGGCGTCGCCGGGATCGTCTGTGTGTTCCTCATCGCGTGCAGTGGCGGCGCGAAGGAGGCGGCGAAGCCTTCGGTGACGAGCGTTCCGGCCCATCCGCTGGCCGTTCGTGCAGACGGCACTCTCGATCCCGGCCGCATCGACCTGTCGGGCGTGCCCGGCGTCACAGGTGCGGAACAGGTGAGCGCCGAAGAACTGCTCCGCCGAACCATCCTGACATTGCCACGATGGAACGACCTTGCGCAGGCGAAACGAGACGGGTTCGTGTCACTCGGCGACGGCGGCGCCGGCGCGACGCACTACATGCATTGGGATTGGATCGATGACAATGACTTCTTCGATCCGAGCCGGCCGGAGTCCCTGCTGTACCGCACGGGACCGGACGGACGGCCAATCCTCCAAGCCGCGATGTTCATCCTGCCGAAGCGCTACACCCTCGACAACACTCCCGACGTCGGCGGCGAGCTCATACAGTTCCACATCCACGACAACCTCTGCTTCACGGACGGGCCGGCGCCCAAGTACGCGCGCCCAACGCGCTTGGACGGCTCGTGTACCCCGCCCCTCGTGAAACTCCTTACCAATGCGATGATCCACGTGTGGATCCGGCCCAATCGTTGCGGGCCCTTCGCCGAGGTCGGCGGATTCGCTGCCGGCGCAGTCAAGTCGGGCGAGAAACACGCCTGCGACCGCACACACGGCAGCCCCGCCGATCTCGCAAGTGGTCCCTGAGACCTCGCGGCGCTCCTTCTCACCATCGGGAGAGCCGCGGTCAATCCCCCGGTCCGCCTTTGGATGCGCGGGAGGGGTGGGTTTTCCCGGCAGGCCCGGCCGCGAACGCGCGAAGGACATTTTCGATGATCCGCCGCACGACCGGGTCGGTACCTCGGCGCCCGCTCGGGCATCCGTCGAAGACCTCGCACTGCCACGCAGCCCCGGTCGCGAACACCCCGGCACCGCTCGACGCGGTGTAGTACGTCGTATCGGAGAAGAGCCCGATCTGCCGTCCGCCGAGGCCGACACATGACACGGGAGAATGCATCAGGGTCTCGATGTTGCTCGGTGTCGCAAAGCGGGTGTCGACGCGGTCGGACTCGCGTTTGACGAGATCCCGGATGTGGCTCCCGTTCTTGAGGCCGGTCCCCGCGAACACCCACGATGACGCTTCGGACACGACCGCGTCGTTCTTCGCTCCGAGGCACGCGAACACCATGCCGGTGAGCGTGCTCTCGGGCCGCGGGTTCGGCGGTGAGCGCCACAGCGTCGTCACTTGTGCGTCGTTCTTCCCGAAGAAGGGATCGTCGCGCGCCTTGCGGTAGTTGACTTCGAGACGGTTGTTGCCGAGCGTCGACGGCTCGAGCCGTATCCGCCAGTACACGGCGTTCGGACCGAGGAACACCAGATTGACTCCGTGGTCGCGCGCGGCCTCCACTGCGTCGCGCTTTTGCACGGACCAATACTCGTCGTGGCCGAGCGACACAACCATGTTGTGCCTGCGCAGCTGCTCGGGGTGCTCCTGCACGTCGACGTCCGTGGTGTACGCGACGTCGAGACCCAGGCGCTCGATCAGCGTGACATATCCGAGCTCGGTCGCCAGGAAGCCACAGCAGACGTCGTACCCTGCAGGATCGATATCGGTTCTGACCGCCCAGTTGTAGGGTCGGTCGAACGACACGACGGTCGAACGCTTCGCAGCGTCGTTGTTTGGACCGAAATAAAGGCTGTGACCACCCCAGTCGTTGTACGCCAGCCACGTCGTGACGGCGTTCATCACGAGTACCGGCGCGTTGCTCGAGTCGTTGCGGACCGTCAAGGGCACCCATGACTGACCACGTGTCGACACCAACTTCAACAAGTAGTCACCCGGAACCCAGTCCTGCGACACCTTGACGCGCATCGAGGGTTCCCACGGCGCGCTGACGGTGCGGGTCGCCGCCGTGATCGTCGCCGCCGGTTGTTGCTTGCCGGGCATGTCGGGCGATCGCCACACGAGGCGTCCGCCGAGCCCCTGGTACCAGCCCATGCGATAGGCCTCGACGTGAAACGCCGGCGCCGCCGTCGACACATACAGCGAGATGGCATCGTCCACGCGGGCGCTGACGCGGTTCAGGTATCCTTCGACGCCGCCATACTCCGCCGTGGGGATCCGCCACGCGGATGTACCGGGGCGCCGGTTCTCTTGCACGACCCAGCTCGCGGCAACGTCGCTGGGTCCCCGGGCCCTTGTCCTCAGCGTCACCAACGCTGCTGAAGCAACCGCCGCGGCGACAACCACGGCAAGCAAGATCCAGCGGCCCCGCTTGCGAGCGCGACGCGGATTCTCAGAGCGCATTCGGCCGTTTCGCCTATCGGTCAACGGCTGTTGCGGCGCGTTGTCGCGCACTCACGTGCCGGAATCTCGAAGAGGGCGGGTGACATGCGCGCAGCAGGTTCACGAGTCCGACGGCGACCCGGCCCCTCGTGCACCGGCGCTCCGACCGCACGCTCAAGGCCCGGCGGCGCGAACAGTCGTCTTCGTGCGCGGGTGCTTGGGTGTCGCGAGATAACAAGCGCCGAGCGCCCTCTTGTACTTCTCTTGGGTCACGCCCGGCGGGAGCTTCCCGATGTTCGGACGGCTCGCCGTCTTCGGCCATTTGACTCCATGACCCGCCATGCAGGCCAGCAACTGATTGAACTTCACCTGCGCCGCTGTGCGCTTCTGACCCGCGGAGCTCCCGCCCGGCTTCGCAACCTTGACCGTGGACTTTCCTGCGTTGTCGCCGACTTTGTAGCCGACGGCGAAGCCCGCCGCCGTGCCGCCCAGGAGGAGAGCTATTGCGAATGCAACGGGTGCGCGCTTCCATAGGGCGACAGGTTCCATAGCACGCGTACGCTACCTCGGCGACCGCGCCGGGTGAGTGCGGGGTCGGGGGCCGGACAAGGCAATCGCGGCTGTTCTCTTGCCCCGAACCTTCGCACCGGCAGTACAGACTCCATATCCATCGATCGCATCTCCATCGATCGCACGTTGCACGTGGCGCCGCGCCCGGCGGCCACTTGTTGCTTCGTGAAACCTCTCGGTACCCTGACGGCGATGCCAGAGGCCGAGCTGAACTTCCTCAAAGGGACGACACGAACCGTGGGTCGGGTTGACGCCGTCGAGCCCGGTGTCGTGACCATCTCGACACCCGTCGGCAATTCTCAGCGGATCACCACCGCGCTCGACACTGTCGTAATGAACGCTGCGCCCGGCACATTGCGAGACCTCCGCGCCAGTGATCGAGTCGTCGTGAAGACCGAGGTCGGCGCTCCGGCCGAGGCGATGGAGGTTGTCGTATTGCCCGCGGGAAACCTCATTGGTACGCAGGTCGTTGCCGTCGCGCCGGATTCGATAACTACGAAAGACCTGTCCGGCAGACTCGTCACGATGAATACGGTCGGAGCGCGGGTCGAGCTGGCGACTCTCGGCACGTTGAGCGACGTACGGGTCGGGTCAACGATCCTGGTGCGCGCCAAGGTCACCGACGCAGCCAGCTTCGACGCCTTGGAGATCCTCGTTCTGCCCGACGGCACAGCCTGGGGAAGCTGAGACGGAGCGGTCAGCGGGTGCGGCGCCAAAATGCACCCAACCAATCGATCGGCTCGATTGACTCGGTGACACCTTGCGCGTCGCGGAAATCGGCGACGGCCTGGCGGCACGGCTCGTGCCCGTAGTCGTCAATGATCAGGAAACCACCGACTGACAGACCGGGGTACAAGTTGGTGAGCGCGTCCATCGTCGACTCATACAGATCGCCGTCGAGGCGCACGACCGCCCAGGTTCGCTCCTTGACTGTTGGTAACGAGTCCTTGAACCAACCTTCGAGGAACCGGACCTGATCGTCGAGCAGACCGTAGAGATCGAAGTTTCGTTCGACCTCGTTGCGCGGAACTGCGAGGGCGCTCGCCGTATGAAGGTGGCTCCCTGCATCCGATGGATAGGTACTCGCGTTCGGCGGCGGAACACCCTGGAAGGAGTCGGCCGCGAAGACCGCCCGCTCGTGTTCGTCGTACGCCTCGAGGATCGCACGCATCAGGATGACGACCCCGCCGCGCCACACACCTGTCTCGATGAGGTCGCCGGGTACGCCGTCGGCAATCACGCGCTCGACGCATTGCCGCACGTTGGCGAGGCGCTTCAGACCCACCATTGTCTGCGCGAAGTACGGCCAGTCGCGGCCGTCGGCGCGCACGCTGGCCCAATCAAAGTCTCCGCGCGCGAGCTCCTCCGCGGCTGCCGCGCGGAGCTCTTCACTCCCGGCGTATTCGTCGGGAGCGGTGTTCTCCTCCCACTGGATGTCGAGCGGGCGGTAAAGAAGATGCGTGAGCGCGCGCTCCATCAAGTCGATGTAACGACTGCGCAGCCGTGCCGCCTCATCAGGCTGAGTCTCGGTCGACGATGCCAATGTCGCCAGCTCGTCTCGCACATGATCCGCACTCATGGGGCGCGAATGTACCGCAGGCTTTTCACGCTACATCCAGGCTCGTCCCACAGGTGACCTTGATCGTGAGTGATCCGCCAACGTCTTCGAACCGCACGAGACCTGGGACGATGCGCCGGCTTCGAGTCTCTGCGGCTGATTGAAGCGTGTGCCCGCGCGCACCCGTGCGATCAACCACCGATCCGTTGCGCACACTGGTCGACGGCGGCGGCGATCCCGCCGAGGTACGCGAATTTGCCGAGAGCCGTCTCATGAATGCCGTCCGTCGAGTTCACATATTCCGGGTGTTGCGCGACTGTGCTCGCCCAGGGCATCACAACGCCGCCGCGTGCAGATGCCTGGTTGGCGAGGAACGTGTTCCAGACCGGACCGATCTGATCGAGAGACTGCTGCGTCGTTTCCGGAATTTCGACGAGCACATTGCAGGAGACACCCGCCTGACCGAGCGCGTCGAGGTACGCCGTGTAGTTCGCCTCGGCTTGGTCGATCGGCGTGAGCTGCTCGTGGGTGTTCGGATCGGTGCGCAGGTCGTTGACGCCGATCGCAGTGACAACTACTTGAGCCCCTGGATCCGGGAAGCCGGCGAAGCTGGTGAAGCTGTTGAACTGCGCGAGATCGCGCGTGCTGGCACCGATGATGTACGACGTGCTCACCTGATATCCCTTCTCGACGAGCGCGTCAGTCAAGCGGTGGGTGTTGTCGCCGAACGACTCGTGTTCGACCATGTAGACCTGGCTGTCTCCGACCACGCCGACCCGCGGCCCCGCTCCCGTCCAGGGAGTGCCGGCACCGAGACACCCCGCGAGGACGACTGCTGCGACAAGAACGCCAACTCCCCGTACGGCGCAACAACGCAGCTGCAACTGGTGCACTCCGTTCGTGTCGCAGTAACTGGCACGCGGCGAGCAATGCCCGCCGCTTCGTGAATGGTTCCCCACCCGAGCGGGCGAATACGCACGGGATACTACTGCCCGTGGGGTACGCTCCGGGCGGTTTCTACCTGATTGTGGGATTGATTCTCTCCGCCGAGTTGCGTGGGAATGAGGTGTGGTAGCAGGCTCGCCCGCCGGGCTGGCGTACGCGACTCGCGGCTCGGGAGGCTCTGACCGCGACAGTGGATCCCGCACGGTACGTCGTAGGGGTGTTGGCGCTCGGGATCGTCGTCGTGTCGTTGGCGACGGCAAGCCGGACGCTCCGACGACGCTTCATGCCCGAGCTGGACGGTCCCGAGGGCGTGCTGGCCGAGATCGTCCTCGCGTTGTCGATCGTGGTCGTCACTTCGCTGCTTCTCGGCACGTTCGGTCTGTTCCAGTTCGTCCCCGTCGTGGCGGTCACCGCGTGCATCGGTGTCGTCGCACACGCGCGAGGTCGCGCACCGGGGTACGGCGGGGAAGTTACCGGCCAGGCACAGGATCTCGTTGTTGCCCAGCCCGAGAAGGTCCCTTGGAGCCCGTACGCGGGAATATTCGCGGTTGCGGTGGCCGCGGCCTCTTGGAGCTCGCGGACCATCGACTCGCTCCAGCACGGCATCACCGCGACGGTTGACACGTCCTGGTATCACCTTCCGTACGCGGCGCGGTTCGCGCAAACAGGCTTCACCTCCCACCTCTACTTCCCCGACGGCGGCTCGTACACGGCCTTCTTTCCGGCGTCGTCGGAGCTGCTGCATGGTCTCGGCATTCTTCTGCTCGGCAACGACGTCCTCTCGCCGCTGATGAACCTCGGCTGGCTCGCGCTTGCGTTGTTCGCGGCGTGGTGCATCGGAAGACCCTTCGGTGTCGCGTGGGTCGCGCTCATCGGTGTTGCGATCGTGTTGACGACGCCCGAGCTCATCCTCGACGATGCCGGAAGCGCGCTCAACGACGTCGTAGGTCTTGCTCTGCTGCTGGCATCCGCCGCGCTGCTCATCAATGCGATTCCGGTGGATGCAAAGGGTCCGTGGCGCGTTGGCTGCGTCGTGTGCGGCGGGCGCGCCCCGGGGCGCGCGCGGCGCGATGTACGTCCACTCCACGAGGCCGTCGCCCAGCGCCTGGGGGGCGGAGAGCTGTCCGTGCTGGGCGGTGAGGCCGACGTTCGCCGATGCGAGGGTTCTGCCGAAGGGGTCGCTGGTCGCGCAGAGCACCCGCGCTCTCGCCGCGCCGTCCCCCGGGAGGCGCGCCGGATTCAGCACGCAGGCAAGCTGGTCCGCGGGCGGGAGCCGGAGATCGATCGGCAAGGTGCGCCGATTTCCCATCCGGTCCACGGCGACCCCCTCGCCGCGCCCGAAGCCGGGAGGAATCACCACCGGCAACTTGAACTGCCCGTCGCGGGTGGCCTGCACCGGCCCGAAGGTTCGACCGGCGACCGAGATCGACATCTTCGCGTCGCCCTCGGTCTGTCCTGGCAGCTCGATGGCCGTCGACAGCGGCACCCGCAGGCCGCCGACCGCTCCGAAGATGGCGTCGGGGTGCGGCCACGCCGAGAGAGCGACGATCACCGCCACCTCGGGGTAGCGGGTGGTCGGAAGTCGATACGTCGCCGTGAACGTCCCCGGGCCGGAACGCCGCAACCCTTCGAGGGTGCCGACGTTGGCGCGTAGCACCGGCATCGCGGGGTCGACGTCCGCCAGGCCGTCGGCCGCTTCTACCTGAACGGTGAGCGTGGCTTCCACATCGTGCCCTTTGACCGGCGCCGGAGGTTCGAGCGAGAGGGAGATGCGCGTCGCAGGAGGGCCGACCACGAAGGTTCCCTCCGTCGTCAGAGCGCCATCCTTCGCGCGGAGCAACACACGCGCGCCGGGGGCTCGGAGCACGACCCGGAAGTGACGAAGCGCACCCAGCGGTGCGAGCTCCTGAATGAGCGCCCCTTCCACGCTGACCGACGGGCCGACGAGGGGGGTGGTGTGACCCGAGCC
>JBBQXS010000044.1:0-36441 GCA_038209365.1 Acidimicrobiia bacterium
CGACATCCCGATGATGACGATCGACCGCAAGCGCCAGGTGTTCCAGGTGCACAACATCGAGCAGTTCCTGTTCCTGATCGCCGAGGACGACGGCTCGTCGATGAGCTGCCCGCGTCTCGACCACTTCGGCCTGTCGGTCGGCGCGGAGTCAGAGCTCGACGACATCCTCGACCGCGCGAAGAAGTGGCAGGCGCGCGACGACCGGGTCGACATCATCGACAAGAACACCGAGGACCACGGCATGCTCGCCATCACGAGCATTTACGTGAAGTACCTCCTCCCGATGATGCTCGAGATCCAGTACTGGGACTACAAGGACGAAGCGACCACGTGACCGAAATTCGATTCGGCGCGTTCGCGCCGCAAGGCTGGAAGCTCGAGTACCGAGGATGGGGCGCCGCCGAGGCCTGGGCCCGCACCAAGGAGCTCGCGCAGCTCACCGAGCAGCTCGGCTATCACCACCTCTGGGTCTACGACCACGTCGAGACCGTCCCGACGCGCGAGCCCACGCACGTCTTCGAAGCGTTCACGACGCTCTCGGCACTTGCGCAGCACACGTCGACGATCAAGCTCGGTCAGATGGTGACCTGCGCGGCGTATCGCAACGCGGGCTTGCTCGCCAAGGAAGCGGCGTGCGTCGACGTGTTCTCGGACGGTCGCCTCATTCTCGGGATCGGCGCGGGATGGTACGAGCGCGAGTACCAGGCGTACGGGTATCCGTTCCCGCGTCCGGGTGTACGCCTCCAGATCCTCGAAGAGACCGTCGAGGTCGTGAAGCGCCTCTGGACCGAGGAGACGGTGACCTACCAGGGGAAGCACCTGACGTTCGACGGTGCGTATTGCGATCCCAAGCCGTTGCAGCAATTGCCGGAGCTCTGGATCGGCGGCGGCGGCGAGAAGGTCACATTGCGCATCGAGGCGCGTCATGCCGACAAGACCAACTGGCAAACCGGGCTCGACGGCTTCACGCGCAAATCCCAGCTGCTGCACCAGTACTGCGATGAGATCGGCCGTGACTTCGACACGATCGTCCGCACGCACGGTCCGGACTGTCGGATCTTCGATACCGATGCCGACATGCAGAACTGGCTCGACTCACCGACGGGCGGCTCGCTGTGGCGCGGTGGAGCACCCTCCGACTATGTCCGCGACAACCTCGTCGGCACGGTGCCGCAGGTTGCCGAGAAGGTACAGGCCTTCGTGGACGCGGGGTGCCGGGAATTCGTGCTCTGGTTCCGTGACTTCCCTTCGTCGGAGAGTCTCGAGGCGTTCGCACGTGACGTCACGCCGATGATCCGGCCTTGAAGGGCAACGAACGCTACCGTTCTCGACCGTGACGGCACTCTCCGACGCGCCTGCACGGGAGCCCACGCAGCCGTCACCTCTTCCGGAGCCGCGCTCGCGACTGCTGATCGGTGCCGGGATCGTTGTGCTCGTCGGCGGCCTCTTCTTCTACTTCTATACGCGCTCGGATCTGTGGTTCGACGAAGCGCTGTCGGTCAACATCGCACGGCTTCCCCTGTCGGACCTGCACGAGGCCTTGCGCCACGACGGCGCGCCACCACTCTTCTACGTGCTGCTCCACTTCTGGACGGCGGCGTTCGGCACCAGCGACCTCGCGGTGCGTTCGATGTCAGGCGTCTTCATGCTGGGCGCGACCGTCGCCATCTGGTTCGCAGCGAGGCGGCTCGGCGGGCGGCAGCTCGCCTGGTTGACGGCAATGGTCATGCTCGCGAACCCGTACGCGATTCGCTACGCGACGGAGACACGGATGTACGCGCTCGAGATCCTCCTCGTCGCATGTGGCATCGTCGCGTTCCAGCGTGTCGTCGACCGCCCGACGTCCCCGCGTGCAGCGGTCTTCGGCCTCGTGGTCGCGCTCGCGCTGTACACGCAGTACTGGTCGTTCTATCTCCTGCCCGTCATTGTCGTCCTGCTGGTCTGGATGATGTGGCGCAACAGGGATCGCGATGCGGCGCGCTACTTGTTGGCGGCGACGGGTGGGGGAATCGTCGCGTTCCTGCCGTGGGTGCCGACGTTCGTCTACCAGGGAATGCACACGGGCACGCCATGGGGTACGCCGATCCTGCCGGCGTTGCCGTTCGGCTACACGATTCGGGATTTCGCGGGTGGCGCGAACTACGGGATCGAGGTGCAGGAGGGCTGGCTGCTCTTCCTGACGCTTGTCCCGCTCCTGCTGCTCGGCGTCTTCGGACGCGGGCTCGACAACAGGCGCATCGAGGTCGACGTCGTGCCCCAGCGCGAGGTGCACGTGATCGCCTTCGTCGGTGGCGTCGGACTCGCCGTCGCACTGTCGCTGAACTACCTGCTCGGCGGGGCGTTCCAGTCGCGCTACAGCGCATTCGTGTTCCCGTTCTTCGTGCTCCTCGTCGCGCGGGGGTTCACGACACTTCGCGATCCCCGGGTGCTCGCGGGCGCCGCCGTGCTCGCAGTCCTGCTCGGCTTCGCAGGCGGTGTGCGCAACGTGCTGACGCAACGAACGCAGGCGGGCGAGGTCGCGCCGATACTTCGCACCGACGCGCATCCGGGCGACCTCGTCGTGTACTGCCCCGACCAGATCGGGCCCGCGGTCCACCGGCTCGCTCCGAAGGGGCTGGACGAGGTCGTGTACCCGAGCCTCGCCGGGCCCGAACGAGTGGACTGGGTCGACTACAAGAAGCGTCTCAAGCACGCGGACTACCGCGCGTTCGCACGCACGGTGCTCGCGCGCGCGGGTTCGCGGACGCTGTGGTACGTAAGTGCACCCGGGTACATCACGCACAAGAACGTCTGCGAGGCGATCGATAACATCTTCGCGGCATCTCGACAGCGGGTACCGCGCACGCTGCCCGACCCGAAGATCTTCGAGAAGCCGTCGCTCGACGAGTTCGTCCCCCGACCCGCGAGCAGCTGAGTGTCGTCCCGAGACATCGCGCGCGCCGGGTACGACGCTGTGGCGGTCGGTCTGACTGCCGAAGGCACCGAGAGCGGGAAGCTTGAGCGAGCGTAGCGAGGCGGGTATCCCGCCGAGCCGGCTGTTCTGGCGGGTGCTCTTGTTGATCGTCGTCGTGGCGGTGGGTATTCGGATCGCTTATGTCGCGGGCGCGAAGTCGGGGCCGTGTCGCATCGCCCTCCCCAGCGGTGTGGTCGTCGGTAGCTCCCCGAGCAAGTGCACGGGTCCGAACGACCAGGTCTATTACAACGGTCAGGCGAACTACGTCGCGGACGGCCACGGCTTCAACGAGCCGTTCTGGACGGTGACGCATCCCGGCCAGAAGGCGCCACCGGCGGCTGATCATCCGCCGCTCACCGTCTTCGTGCTCACGCCGGTGTCGTGGCTCGTCGAGCACCCACCGCTGTCTTGGGTGATCGACGAGCCGCTGCACGACCATGTACGCGAGCACCGCTACACGATGGTCGTGCTCGGCACGCTGGTCGTGTTGCTCATAGGTCTCCTGGGCAGGCGGGTCGGGGGCGACGCCGTCGGTCTCGTCGCGGCCGGCATCGCGGCGATCAATCCGAACATGTGGGTGAACGACGGCCTCGTGATGTCCGAGACCGTCACCGCGCTCACGGTGGTCGGCGCCATGTGGGCGGCGATTGCGCTCTGGCAGCGACCGACACTGTTACGCGCGGCCGTGCTCGGCATCCTCTGTGGGCTCGCGGCCCTCGCGCGCGTCGAGCTGATCCTCTTCGTTCCACTGCTCGCGATCGTCGCGGTGTGCGCGGTGTCGATACCGTGGGCCGATCGCACTGCGCTTGCACTCGCGGCGGTCGTGATGTCGATGCTCGTGATCGCGCCGTGGGTGGGCTTCAACCTTGCCCGCTTCCACGACCGCACGTTCATCTCGACGAACGACGGCATTGCGCTACTCGGGTCGAACTGCGACCCGGTCTACTCCGGAGACGGCATCGGCCTGACGTCACTCGGCGAGTGCCTGGAGTCGCCGCCGCCGCCCGGCGATCAGTCACAGGTCGCGAGCCGCTACCGAAGCAAGGCGTTCGACTACATCGCCGACCACAAGGGCAGGGTGCCGCTCGTGATGCTCGCGCGGGTCGGGCGGACGTGGAGCCTGTTCCGGCCCGGCGACATGATCGAGTTCAACGTCGGCGAGGACCGCGATCGCTGGGTGACGCGCCTCGGGCTGATCTTCTACTACCCGACGTTGCTCCTGGCGATCGTCGGCGGCGTCGAGCTGTGGCGCCGCCGACGGCGCGTGTGGTGGGTCCTCGTCGTGCCCGCGATCGTCGTGACCGTCGGCGTCGCGCTCACCTACGGGCAGACGCGGTTCCGCGCGGCGGCCGAGCCATCACTTGCCCTGCTCGCGGCCGTCGGGATCGTCGCGTCGGTGCGTGCCCTGACCGGCCGGCGCGAGCCGGAACGGGCGCCCGCGGTCACACCCTGACGGTCAGACACTGACGGTCTCCGCCGGGTTTTCCTCGGCGAGCGAGACCGTGTCGTGCGCCGCGGACGGAAGTCGCGTGAAGGCGAAGGCGGCGACGGCGTAGACCAGGAGCGCGGCGAACTGCACGATGCGAAAGCCGAGTGCCATCGACAGGATCGTCGTCAGCACCGACCCGACGACCGAGAAGAAGCCGTTCACCGCCCACGCCCACGCGACGTACTCCTCGTGGTGATCGGTGAGTGCGGCGACGCGGCCGAGCCCGAGCGGCATGAACATGCCGAGGCAGAGGCCCAACGGCATCAACACGGCGACCGCGAACAGCACTCGGACGGCGAGACCGGTGGAGAGCAGCGGGCCGGTCAGCAGTGGCGGCAGCGCGAACAGATAGAAGATCGTCAGCACTGTGAGCGTCGCCAGGAGCGACGGCATCGCCCGGCGTGGCTGTCCGGCGAATCGGCGGCTGAGGAGCGCGCCGATACCGGTGGACACGAGGATCGACGCGAGTGTCACGGTCAGGGAGTACGTGGGATAGCCGAGGAACAGCACAAGCCGTTGAATCATCGTGATCTCGAAGAACATGAACCCGAGACCGAGCGCAGCGAAGTACACGGCCGAGGTGCCCTTCGCGGGGAGCGCCCGCCACTTGCGACGGACCGCGAAGAACGGGGCGAGCAGGAACACCCCCGCGTAGAGGAGCGAGATCCCGAGCAGCAGCAACAGGACCCGTTCGCCGATCACGTCTTCGGGGTTGGTGACGTCGAGCGGTTCGGCAATGTGCGCGAGGACGTCGCGGAAGCGCGAGAAATGCCAGAAGTACGGGGCGTCATCGGAGATCGGCCCGATGGCACGGTTGGCGTGGTCGACGATCGACGTGACGTCTGCGGGTGTGCCGGTCGCAAGCCGGCTCACGATCGTGCCGTCGGATGGACGTCCCGGCACCGCGACGACATGATGGTCGGGCAGGTTCTTGACGCCGGCGACGAACCCGTCTGCTTCGGCACGCGTGATCGGCGTGCGCTTGACGATGATCGTCGAGAGGTCGCCGTGGCCGGTCAGCTCGGCGGCGACGAGCAGATGATTGTTCGCGTCGCGGACGCCGAGCTCCTCAAGGGCCTTCCGCGCAGTGACGACATACCGGCTGGTGCGGTTGGGTGCCCGGGTGAAGTTGAGCTCGCCGAACTGCACCGCCATGATGCCGTTGCCGGTGAGGTGGTTCAGCGTCTCCTTGATCATCTGCTTCGTGTACAGATAGCTCTCCGACAGGACGAAGGCCCCGGACGACGCGGCGTTGGTCGCCGCATAGCTGTCGGGCGCGACGTACCAGACGAGGTCGTATTTCGTATCGCTGCGCGCCAGGTACGAGCGGCCGTCGCCCTGGTGGAGGTGCACGTCGGGTCGTTCCGCGAGATGACCCGTGTAGTCCTTGAAGTGATCGGTCAACAACGAGGTGGTGACCGGGTTCAGCTCCACGGCTTCGATGTTCGGTGCGTGGAAGTACAACGAGGACAAGATCTCCTGTCCGCCGGCGGAACCGATGATCAGCTCGTGTCCGGGCTTGTCGCCGAGCACCCGAAACGGGAGGGAGCGCGAATCCTTGTCGTACTGTGTGAGCGAGCTCGGGTTCCCGTCGAAGCGGCGGATCCCCGAGCCGAAGGTGCCGTCGTGGACGAGCAGATAGTCCGACGCCTCGGGCTTGATCTGTACGACGTCGACACGGAACACCGGGCCCCAGGCCGAGTACTTCGTCTCCCGCACGTGCAGCTTCGTCTCCTCGGTGCGCACGTCGGGAAGCTTGAGGATGCCGCCGCCTTGCACCGGGAAGACGAGCACCACGGCGGTCACCGCCGCGAAGCCGAACAGCAATGAACGCGGCGCCGAATACATCAGGCCCACGACCGCGAAGACGAGCGCGGCGAGCATGATCAAACGCGGCGGACCGACGCGTGTGATCAGGGGAATCGCGAGCAGGCAACCCAGTGCCGCGCCGACGAGGTCGGAGAAGTACATCCGTCCGACTGCGGCACCCGCCCGCCCGAGGAGGACGGACACGATGACGCCGAACGCGATGAACGTGGCGAAGATCGCGAAGCATATTGTTGCGAGCGCGAACAGGTTGCTGAACGAAGAGCGGGATCCGTAGTCCCAGATCGCGACCGTGTTGACATGGAGCTTCGCAACGACGAGGTAGCCGATGGCGATGCTCACCGCACCCCAGATGGAAGACACGGCGATGATGCGTTCCGTCGACGATGCCCGCAGCCGCGAAGAGATGGCGACCAACACACCGCCCGAGCCGATGCCGAGCAACGCGAGCCCGATCACCAGATAGGTGTAGTAGTACCAAAGCTTGTACGAGACGATCCTGGTGTAGCCGACCTCGAGAAGGAGGCCTGCGAGACTGACGAGGAAGATCGCGAGCCAGCGGGGCATGCGAACCGTGTCGCCGCGAACCGCAGTCATCGTCAGTGTCCCCCAACCCGTATGCGAGCGATGGATCCCGCCTGGATGGCAGGCGGATGGTACTGCAACAGCCGGCGGCCCCTACTGCAATGCGTGAGCGGATGACCGTCGCCGAACGACAGGCACCGAGCGTACGCGACGCCGCCTACATCGGTGGCCTCGACGGCTTGCGCGCCATCGCGGTCGCGGCCGTCATCGTCTATCACTTCTCACCGTCGGCGTTGCCCGCGGGCTTCCTCGGCGTCGATGTCTTCTTCGTCGTGTCGGGGTTCCTGATCTCGCGGCTGCTCGTGAGCGAGGTCGCGCGGAACGGGCGCGTCTCATTGACGAACTTCTGGGGAAGGAGGGCGCGCCGGCTCCTTCCCGCGCTCGCGACGATGACGGTCGTTGTCTGCATCGTGGCGGCGAACGACTTCACCAAGCTCGAGTTGCGCGACGTGCGATCACAGGCGTTGGGCACCCTGTTCTATTGCGCCAACTGGGTGATGAACGCGGGACATCAGAACTACTTTGCGACCGTCGGGCGTCCGTCGCCGTTCTTGCACATGTGGTCCCTTGCGGTGGAGGAGCAGTTCTACATCGTGCTCCCGCTCGCCTTCTTCTGCATGCGCAGGACGCTCGTTCGCCGGCCGGTGCATGTCGCGGTGGTCGCGCTGCTGGGTGCCGTCGCGTCCGCGCTGTGGATGTCTGCGCTGGTCGCTCCCGGAGACGATCCTTCTCGCGCCTACCTCGGCAGCGACTCGCATGCCATGGGCCTGCTGGTCGGTGTCGCGCTCGGTGTGCTCGCGGGCGCCGGCGCTCCGTGGGAGGCGATCGGGGCGCGTGTGCGCCGGCACGACGCGACCGTCCGCTGGTCGTTCGGTCTCGGCCTGGCCGCCTTCGCAGGGATTGCGTGCACGATGTGGTTCGCCGACGACCGGACCTACGGTCTCTATCGCGGCGGTTTCCTTGCGTTCTCGCTCGCGTGTGGCGTGCTGATCGCGAGCGTCGTGCTGACGCCGACCACACCGCTGGCAAGGGCGCTCAGCGCGCCGTGGCTCGTCGCGATCGGACTGCGGTCGTACTCGCTGTACCTGTGGCACTGGCCGGTGCGCGTGTTCATCGGGCCGGACCGCCTCGACGGGTTCGGGCTGTTCGTCGTGCGCCTCGCGGTGTCGATCGTGCTCGCGGAGGTGTCGTTCCGCCTCGTCGAGCGGCCGTTCCGCAGCGGTGCCATTGCCCGCCGCTCGGGGAGCCGGGGAGCGGTCGCCTACTTCGCCGCGCTCGTCGTGGTGACGAGCGTGCTCGTCGCAACGATCGCCGCGCCCACCCCGCGCCCTGCCCTCTCCACGTTGCAGAAGATCGGCAGCGACCCCACGGCGCGCCACGTCGACACGTTCGGCGACTCGACCGCGTTGGTGTTCGGCTACAACGGAGCGCTCCATGGCAAAGCGCTCGGCATCGCGGTCGGAGGAGACGCCGACCTGGGCTGCGCGATCGTGGAGGCCGAGCACTACAACGGCAGCGTCGTGTTCCACGATCCGGGAAAGTGCCATGGCTGGCAGGAACGATGGCCGCGCAAGCTGCACACCGATCCGGGTGCGGTCGTCGTGCTCATGGCCGGCGCGTGGGACGTGCTCGACCACCGCGTCGACGGTGCACGGGTGCGCTTCGGCACGCCGGCGTGGACCCAGCTCGTCACGTCCGCGTATCGAGCTGCGCTGCAGGTGCTCGGCGAGGACGGCCGCACGGTGTACGTGTTCGAGGTGCCATGTTTCGGTACCGGTGACCCGGCCGCGCCGATGCCCGATCGGGGCGATCCGGAACGCATCGCGGCAGTCAATGCAATCTACGAAGCGCTTGCCCGTGAGATGCCGCGTGTGAAGATCGTGCACTGGCGTGCGCTCGTGTGCCCGGGTGGCAGGCGCGCCGAGGAGATCGATGGCGTACGCATGTGGGAGCCGGACGAGGTGCACCTCACCGAGGCGGGCGCGGTCGTCGTGTGGAAGTGGTTCCTTCCCCAGGTGCGCTGACCGTCTAGCCTCCCGGCGCAGTTCCCCGCGATGCACACCTCCTCCGCCACGTTCATGAACGACCGCCTCCGGCTGGCCGCGCTCAGCTTCCTCATGCTGTTCGTCGAGCTCGCGCTCATACGCTGGGCCGGGTCGAACGTCTTGTACCTCTCGTACTTCTCGAACTTCGTGCTGCTCGGAAGCTTTCTCGGCATCGGCATCGGCTTCCTCCGGGCGCAGAAGGCCCACCCGCTCTTCCCGTACGCGCCGATCGCGCTCGCGGCACTCGTTGCATTCGTGCGATTCTTCCCGGTCAAGCTGCGGAGCAGCAGCAGCGGTGATGTGATCTTCTTCGGCGAGCTCCAGCGCAGCGGTCCTCCCCGCTACGTCGTGCTCACGGTGATCTTCATCGTCGTGACGCTGGCGATGGCGTTCATCGGTGAGGGTGTGGCGCGCGCGTTCGCGAAATTCTCGCCTCTCGAGGCATACCGACTCGATCTTCTCGGCAGCGTCGCAGGCATCGCGGCCTTCACGCTGCTGTCGTTCCTCGGTGCGCGCCCGCTGGTGTGGGGCTCGATCGTCGCGGCCGTGCTCGTCGCGCTGTACTGGCCCCGCGTCAGCCCACTCCAGATCCTCGGCCTCGCCGCGTTCCTCGTGATTCTCGGTGTCGAGTCGTTCGCGTCCGGCACGAGCTGGTCGCCGTACTACAAGATCGAGGTGAAGTACGACAAGAACCTCAGCGCGCAGCTCGTCTACGTGAACGGGGTGCCCCATCAGGCGATTCAAGCACCCAATGGCGGCTCCCGGATCGTGTACCAGACCGTCTACGACCGCGTGGCGGTGGGCGCGCTCGACGACGTGCTGATCGTGGGCGCGGGCACCGGGAACGACGTCGCCGGCGCGCTGGACCGGGGTGCGCGTCGGATCGATGCGGTCGAGATCGACCCCCGCCTCTACGAGCTCGGCAAGAAGCTGCACCCCAATCATCCGTATGCCGACCCGCGGGTGCACATCCACATCGACGACGGGCGCGCGTTCCTGCAGCGAACCGATCGTCGGTACGACTTGATCCTCTTCGCCCTTCCCGATTCGCTCACGCTCGTCGCGGGCCAGTCGAGCCTCCGGCTCGAGAGCTACCTCTTCACGAAGGAGGCAATGGAAGCGGCCCGAGATCGTCTCGCGCCCGGCGGGGCCTTCGGGATGTACAACTATTACCGCGAACGCTGGCTCGTCGACCGGCTGGCGGGCACACTGAACGAGGTGTACGGCCGCGCCCCGTGCATCGACGATCTGGGGAGCGCGGTCAGTCACCTCGCGTTTCTCGAAGCGGCGACGTCGGCATCGGCGTTGCGGTGCGACGGGGTGTGGGCGAGCGCGACACACCCGACGCCGAAACCGGCGACCGACGACCATCCCTTCCCGTATTTGCGAGATCGGTCGCTGCCCGGCTTCTACCTGGCGACCATCGGGCTGATCCTGCTGGCATCGCTGGTGATGATCCGCGTCTCTGTGGGACCGTTGCGGCCGATGGCGCGCTATACCGACCTGTTCTTCATGGGCGCCGCGTTCCTGCTGCTCGAGACGATGAATGTCGTGCGCTTCGCGCTGTTCTTCGGCACCACGTGGTTCGTCAACGCGCTCGTGTTCTTCGGTGTGTTGCTGAGTGTCCTGCTCGCGGTCGAGGTATCGAGGCACGTCTCGTTCAAGAAGCCGACCCGCCTGTACGCGGCGCTCATCGCGTCCCTCGTGGTCGCGTTCTTCGTGCCCTCGAGCTGGGTGCTGTCGCTGGCCCCGCCATTGCGGTTCCTGGTCGCCGTGGTGCTCGCGTTCGCACCGATCTTCACCGCAAACCTCGTGTTCACGCAGCGGTTCAAGGATGTCGGCTCGTCGACGGTGGCCTTCGGCGCGAACCTGCTCGGCGCGATGGTCGGTGGTCTGCTGGAGTACGGTTCGCTCATCGTCGGGTACCGAGCGCTGCTCATCGCCGTTGCCGCCCTCTACGGGCTCGCCTTCGCGTTCGGTCGTCAGCACCTCGACGCGATCGCCGTGCGCGTGTAGTTGGTCGCGTGGCCCCGGCGCCCCCCGTTCCTGCGAAGGTCGAGCAGTTCCCCTGCTTCAACGGCCTCCGCGCGATTGCGGCCCTGATGGTCATCGTCTACCACGCGGTGTTCTTCGCGGCGTGGTTCAGGACGCCCGGTGGCTCACTGCTCTGGAACTTGAATTCCGGCGTCTGGATCTTCTTCGTGACCTCCGGGTTCCTCCTGTACCGCCCGTTCGCCGCTGCCCACTTGCACAACCGGCCCCAAGTGGACGTTCGGGGCTACGCGATCCGTCGCTTCGCGCGTATCTACCCGGCCTACTGGGCGGTGCTCGCGTTCTTCACATTCGTCGTCACGCGCGCGAGCTATGACGGCGGTGTCAGTGGTGTGCTGAGCGTGACGCTGACGAAGACGTATGTGCACGAGACGAATCCGTATCTCATCGGTCTGCCGCCGGCCTGGAGCCTGGTGGTCGAGGTGACGTTCTACGCGTTCCTTCCGGTATATGCCGCCGCGATCGGAGCGCTCGCGCGCAAGCGGCGCGCGCTCTCCGTCGAGTTCACCGGTCTTGCCGTGCTCGGTGCGATCGGGATCGGTGCGATCGTCGCGGTTGCAACCGGCTACGACGGGCCATGGATGACCGTGCTGCCACAGCACATCGCCGCGTTCGCGCTCGGGATGGTGCTCGCGGTCGTCAGCGTGCAGCGGTGGAGCGATCACATCGCGACGAAACTCGAGCGCATCGGGCGCCCGGCGTGGATCTGGTGGACGTTGGCGCTCGTCGCCTTCGTCGCGATCCCACTCGTCTTCAGGGTCGAGCCGTTCGAACAGCGGAGCACCGCGCAGGAGCTCGGCGTGAACATCCTGGACACGCTGCTCGGCTTCTTCATCGTCGTGCCCGCCGTGCTCGGGCCCCAGCAGCACGGCGCGATTCGGCGCGTGCTGCAAACGCGGCCACTCGTGTTCCTCGGTTTGATCAGCTACGGGCTCTACCTGTGGCACTGGTTCTTGCTCATCATCGTCCTCGGCGACTGGCTCGGATGGCCCCTCCAGAAGGGCAACTGGCTCACGCTGTTGGTCGTCGCGCTCCCGGTCGTGATCGCGGCGGCCACGGCGAGCTGGTATCTGCTCGAGCGCCCGATCCTGCGGTGGGCGCGCGCCGTGAGCCGCACCGCGGCCCGGCGCGTCCCGACTCCGACGGGCCGTGGCCCGGCGCCCAGCCGTGCGCACGACGCCTAGCGCCGACGGCGTCGGGGTCGCCCGATCCGAGAAACCGTTCGCCCGGTGGCCGGCCGGCGCCCTTGCAGAGGTCGGCACGTACGCGGTGGCGATCGGGCTCGTGCTCTGGCCGGTGCTGATCCACGGTCGTGACGAGATGCTTGGTGGCGGCGACGACGGCCGCTACTACACGTGGCTCGGTTGGCGGATCGGGCGGCTCCTCGCGCACGGCCATGTGGTGCCGGTGCGGATCACGGACGTGATCTCTCCGTTCGGGCTCGATCTGCGACTGCTGGACGGCTACCTGCCCTCGTATGTGGCGGGCCTCTACAACCTGGTCGCGGGCCCGACGCTCGCGTACAACCTCACGTTCGTCACGGGCGCGGTTCTCAACATCGTCTGCGCGCGCTCCCTCGCCCGACAGCTGAGCTCATCGCGTCTTGTGCACGCGGTGACTGCCCTCGCATTTCTCACCGCGCCCCCACTCGTGCTCTGTGTCCAGTCGGGGCTCCTCCCGCTCTTCTGGGCCTTCACCGTGCCATTGCTCGTCGCCGACGCGCTCGGCGTCGTGGGCGGCGAGCATGACGTCAGGCCCGTGCGGCTCACGCTCCTGCTCGTCGTCGCGTACCTCTGCAGCGTCTACTTTCTCATCTTCGGCGGCCTTGCCTACGGGGTGATCGTCGGTGTCGCCGCCGTGCGCACGCGCAGCTGGCGCATCCCCGTCGCGACCCTTGCCGCGACCGCGGTCACCGCCGTCGCACTCCTGCCGTTCATCGTGCCGCGCTTCAACTTCGATCGCTCCGAGAAGGGGCGCGGCACGGATACCGCGCTGCTCGCAGACAGCGAGCTGTTCTCGGCGGATGCGCTCTCGATCGTGGCGCAGCCGACCCGTGCGACGTTCCTCCTCCCGAGGCCCGAGACGGTCGACCGCAGCATCGTGAGGCTTCCCGACCTGACGCACTCCCTCGAAGCGACGATCTTCCCCGGATTGCTGCTGCTCGCCGGCTTCGTCGCGTTCCTCGTCCGGCGCGATCGGCGCCGGCTGCCGCTGGCGTCGGCGGCCCTGATCACGTGGGTCCTCACGCTCGGTCCGTCGCTCAAGTTCGGCGGCAACTTCGTCTGGGAGCACGCGGACGGACCGGTTGCATGGCTGCCGTACCGCCTGTTGCTGGCCGTTCCCGGCTTCGGCGCGTTGCGGGGCCCGTTGCGCGCGGGCGAGGTGCTCGTTGCGCTGCTCGCGGCCGGGACCGCGATCGCGCTGCATCGCGTCCTCGCGAGCCGGCGGGTGCACGCGGTCGCGTGCGCGGTCGGGTGTGCCGTGCTCCTTGCCCCGAACCTCCTGATCCCGCTCCCGACGTTGACCATGGGCACGACCGCGGCGAGCGAGCACGCGCTGCGCGCGGTCGCCCGGCTCGCGCGCGGCGGCGACACGGTGTTGAGAGTGCCGTCCGATTGCGACCCGGCCTTCGAGCGCCTGCAGATCTTCCACCACACCGCGATCATCGGCTGTGCGGGTTCGTTCGCCGCGAACCCGTGGTCGAAGCTCGGCACCTACGCGCACTCCGAGGCCCTCGCCAAGCTCCGCTGCGACCGGGCGCAGTACGGGCGGATCAAGACCACCGACACGCGGCCGGCGCCGTTCGGACCCGAGGACCTCGCCCAGGTGCGCGAGGAGTTCGGTGTGCGCTTCGCCGTCGTCGATCGCTCGGCGCTCGCGTTCGCGTGCGGCACGGTGAACGAATCGCTTCCCTTCCTCGAGCAACATCGCCTGCTCGGTCGCGACGATCGTTTCGAGGTGCTGGACCTGTCGGCGCCCGCGACCGGCTAGCCGCCCGTCGCCTTCGCCGCACAGCGGAGGAAGAGCTTGTAGCCGCTGCCGAAGTCACCGTGCAGGCAGAATTCGTCGCGCAACACTTCGCCGGGTGCCGGGTCACCGGGCTTCATCGAGGTGTTGGGTTCCGACCATCCGACGATCCAGCGGTCGGACGCGATGAACGCGTCGGCGCGGTGCATCTCGCGGGTGAGCGGTGTGCCTCGGCGGTTGGTGAGGCCGGGCTCGAACTCGACCGAGAACGTGCCGGGCTCGTACTCCGGCAGGAGGTAGTAGAGGAAGCTGTCGACGTTGGGCACGCGCCGCAGGTCGCTGTTGCCCACGATGACCCGGCTTCCCGGCTTCACCTCCTGCGCGACCACGTCGAGCAGCGATTCGATGCTGTGCGCGAGCGCCGGGTCGTCCGAGACGTAGAACGTGCGGCCGTGTCGTGTGATGGCGATCGTCTCGGGCGGATCGAAGGTGTCCTGTACGAGCGCGATGTACCGCCGGGCCGTGAACGTCGGCAACAACAGCGAGATCGCAAGGATCACCGAGATGCCGGCGATGGGCCCGACGCGCGAGAACGACCACGCCGGCCGCAGCACGGAGGCGAGCTCGGTGATCGCGGCGGGCACGAGGACGATGACCACCGCGCTCACCCATGCGAGATGCGCGGAATCGGCACGCTGCAGTGCCTGCGGGAACATGCCCAACCCGAAGAGCGCGCCGGCGAGGAGCACGCGCGGGCGGAAGGCGCCCGGCGCCCGCCGCACCGCCCAGGTGCCGAGCGCGACAAGCCCGACCGCCAGCAGCGCGAGCAGCATGAACCATGCGAACAGCTGCTGCGGGATCGACAACTTCGGCAGGGGCCACCAACGGTCGAAGAGGACGATGACCTGCGCGATTCCCTCGAGGTGGTCCGGGTTCGGTGGGATCGGAAGACTGCGGCCGGCGCGCAGGTGGAAGATCGGGTCGATCAGCATCCCGCGCCACACCGTGCCCGGTCCCGCGAGCAGGGTATGCACGGCATAGGGAACGAGCCCGACGGCCAGACCGATGAGCGCACGCTTCACTGCGGCGCGCGGCAGGCCCCACAACGCGGCCGCGCCCGCGAGCACGAGCGCGAGCGCGAGGTCGATCCGGTACAGCATCGCGAACGCGGCCAGGACACCTCCCGCGAACGCCCAGCGCTTCGCGCGTGCGCCGATGTCCGCGCCAGTGTGCGGGCCGATGTGGTGACGCGCCTGGAGGAGCGAGGCGACCGACGCGAGCGCGATCGCGGCGCCGCCCGTCCACGGGATCGCGGTGAGCAGCAGCGTCGGCAGGACGAACATGACGCTCAGCAGGACCGCGGACGCGGCGACCCACCGGCCCCACCACCGCACGAGCGCGGCCGCACCGAGCGCCATTCCGGCGATCTGGATGAGCCCGACGATCCGCTCGACGACGAGATGCGTTGCGAAGACTTTGTAAACGGCCGCGAGGACCCACAGACCACCGGGCCCGTAGAGCCACAGGAAGTCCTTGTTCGGGATGGCGCCGTGCAGCACCCGGTCGGGCAGCACGAGCATGAAGCCCTCTTCCATCGCCGGGCCGGCGGCGTGCAGGGCGGCGCGGAGCGGAAGCAGCAACGCGACGAGCGTCACGATGAAGATCGTCGGCCATCCGGCCCTTTGCGCGGCCGACGTGGTGGGGCCGGCTTCGGGCGTCACCGGGGCGGTCCGATCGTGTCGCACGTTGGCCGGATGGATCACCTTACAGAGCTTCGCGCCGTACGCGCGTGCCCGAGTGACACACAGCTGTGGGTGAGCGCCGTACACTTCGCCCGGCAATCGGGAAGCGCGCGGGGTCGGTCACGTCCCCACCAACCTGCGCCCGCACAACCGGTGCCCGCACAACCTGTGCCCGCACAACCTGAAGGCGACGCCGACCTGAAGACGAGCGCGTGAACTCCATCGACGAACCCGTGAACGAACCCACGACCGCGCCGAGGATTGTCGTCGTCGGTGCCGGACCGGCGGGGCTGACAGCCGCGTACGTGCTCGCCAAGAGGGGCGTGACGTCGACCGTGCTCGAGTCCGACAGCGTCGTGGGCGGGATCAGCCGCACCGCGGAGCGCGACGGTTGGCGTTTCGACATCGGCGGCCATCGCTTCTTCACGAAGGTGAAGGCGGTCGAGGAGCTGTGGTTCGAGATCCTCGGTCGCGACGACTTCCTTCGCCGGCCGCGTCTCAGTCGCATCTACTACCGCGGCAAGTTCTACGACTACCCGATCGTGCCGATGAACGCGTTGAGGAACCTCGGCCTGGTCGAGGCGGTGCGCTGCGTGCAGTCGTACTTGTGGGTGCGCATCCATCCCCCGAGGGACAAGGAGACGCTCGAAGGCTTTGTCGCCTCGCGGTTCGGCTGGCGTCTGTACCGACACTTCTTCAAGACACAGAGCGAGAAGGTGTGGGGCGTCCCTTGCACCGAGATCCAGGCCGACTGGGGCGCGCAGCGCATCAAGAACCTTTCGCTGTTCCGCGCCGGATGGGAAGCGATCAAGCCGAGGTGGCTGAAGGAGCGGCAGGGAACATCGAAGCAGGTCACGAGCCTGATCGAGGAGTTCAACTATCCGAAGTACGGGCCCGGCATGATGTGGGAGCGTTGCACGGAACTGATCACGGCCAAGGGCACGAAAGTGGTGTTCGACTCGCGTGTGACGAAGATCGAGCACGCTGACGGTCGTGCCGTGGCGGTGACCGCACTCACCGACGGCGTGCCCACGCGGTACGAGTGCACGCACCTGATCTCGTCGATGCCGATCAGCGAGCTGCTGCGCGCAATGGACCCGCCGGTACCGGACGACGTGGTCGAGGCCGCTGCTTCGCTGCGCTACCGGGACTTCATCACCGTCGCGCTCGTCGTGCCCGAAGCCGACGGTTTCCCCGACAACTGGATCTACATCAACGACGCGAGCGTCAAGGTCGGCCGGATCCAGAATTTCGGCCAGTGGTCGCCCTATCTCGTGAAGGACGGGCGGACGTGCCTCGGCCTCGAGCTGTTCGTGAACGAGGGCGACGAATGGTGGATGATGGCGGACGCGGACCTCATCGAGAACGGCAAACGCGAGCTCGAGCAGATCGGCTTGGTCGACGCATCGCACGTCGAGTCGGGCTATGTGGTGCGGATGCAGAAGGCGTATCCGTTCTACGACGCGCAATACAAGGAGCACGTGGCGACGCTCGCGAGCTGGCTCGGGGAGCACACGCCAAACGTGTATCCGGTCGGTCGCAATGGCATGCACCGGTACAACAACCAGGATCACTCGATGTACACCGCGATGCTCTCGGTCGAGAACATCTTCGGCGCGCACCACGACATCTGGTCGGTGAACGTCGAAGCGGAATATCACGAAGAACGCGTCGGCGAAGCCGTCGATTAGCGGCGGCGTTTCAGCACGCGGTCGCGCACGCCCCACCATGTCACGAGTGCCAGCTCCTCGGCCGCGACGCTCATCGTGAGCTTCGACTCGCCGCGCACGCGGTCGGTGAACGTGATCGGGACTTCGACGATCCGGCCACCTTCTCGCCGCACCCTGTACGCCAGCTCCATCTGGAAGCCGTAGCCCTTGGCCCGGGTGCTGCTGTAGTCGACGGTCTTCAGCATGTCCGCCCGGTACGCGCGATAACCGGACGTGGCGTCCCTGATCGGTATGCCCAGCACGAACGACGTGTAGCGGTTCCCCCACTTCGAGAGCGCGCGCCTGTGCCAGGGCCAGTGCGGGATCGATCCACCCGCCACGTACCGGGAGCCGATGACCGCGTCGGCGCCACTCGAGGTCTCGCGGAGCATCATGGGAAGCGCGGCCGGGTCGTGCGAGAGGTCGGCGTCCATCTGCACCAAGACGTCGTAGCCCCGTTCGATACCGACCGAGAAACCGGCACGGTAGGCGTCGCCGAGACCGATCTTCTTCGGCCGGCGCAGGACGTCGATCCGACCGAGCTCGGTCGCGACGCGATCTGCGAGATCCGCGGTGCCATCGGGACTGTTGTCGTCGACGACCAGGATATCCGCGTCGGGCACGGCATCCCGCACGCGCCGTAGGAACTCGGTGATGTTCTCGGCTTCCTGGTACGTAGGCGTCACGATGAGCGGGCGCACAGGAGCAAGACGCTACAGGCTCAGGACCGGGCTCAATGGCACCGTCGGTACAGGTCATAGAGGTCGAGGTACGTGCCGACGCGGCAGAATCGCCGGGCGAGCACGTTCGCCGCCTTGTCGGAGCCGATCTTGCGGGAGTCGTTGGGCTCGTCCCAGTTCCCCCAGATTCGATCCAGGATCGCGATGTCGGAGCCGGCGAGCTCCTTGTCGAGGCCGGAGTCGTCGGCGTTGGCGACACCTGGATCCATCTCGATGTAGTAGGTCGCCGGCTTCAACTCCGGCAGCATGTAATACAGGTACGCGTCGCTGTAGGGCGTCTTGCGAAGGTCGACCGGCCCGACGAAGAGCTTTTGACCCGGTCGGGAGATCCGCGCGGCTTCGGCGATCACGAGGTTCGCGGCGTCCGCGCGGTCCTTCTTGCCGTAGTAGAAGATCCGCCCGTCGTGCTCGATCCGGTACGAATGCCGGTGCGCGCCGAATGTCTGCAGCGCATAGTCCGTGTAGCGCGTGATGGTGTAGGCCGGGATCACGAACACGATGACGGCGAGCGCGGCCGCGCCGGCTCCGACGGCCATCCGCGCCTCCCTCACGCGCGGCACGCGGCGCCGCGCGAGCTCGAAGAGTGCGACCGGCAGGAAGCCGAAGGGCACACAACCGACCCAGGCAAAGTGCGCCGAGTCGACGCGTTGCACTGCCTGCGGGAGGAGGCCGGCGCTGAAGAGTGCGGCGACGAGCAGCGTGCGCGCCCGGAGCGACGTCGAGTCCGTGCGCATGAGCCGCCACGCTTGCACCAGCAGGAACACGACGACGGCGATCAGCAAGAAGAACCAGATGAACAGCTGTTGCGGTCCCGTCGCATCCGGGATCGGCCACCACAACTGTTGCAACGAGCCGGCCTTCTGCAGGAACCCGTCGTAGTGCGACCACGACGGGGGGAGGGGAAGGCCGCGCCCTCCGCGGAGGTGGAAGACGGGATCCAGCACCATTCCGCGCACGACGTTGCCGAGTCCGGCGGTCGCGACGTGGATCAGATACGGCGCAACGCCGATGCCGAATCCGATGAGGAGTCGCGTGCGGCGGATCCGACGGAGGCCCCATACGAGTGCGACGATCGAGAGCCCGACCGCGATGACGAGGTCGAGCCGGAACAGCACGGCCAGCCCGAGCAAGACGCCGGCCGCCATCGCGAAGCGGCGGGCAATGCGTTCGTCGGGGCGCGCCCGCGCCTCGATACCCGCCGCGAGACCGAGGAGCGCCAGGCCGGCGGCGCCGACCCACGCAAGCGCGGTGAGACCGAACGGGATGATGATCAGCGCCGAGCTGACCGCGCCCGCCACCGCCAGGGTGCGGTTCCAGCGGCGGGCGAGCAGGTACACCCCGGCAACGATCGCGAGTTGCTGCAACAGCGCGAACATGCGCTGGGTGAGCAGGGAGACGCCGAACACCTTGAACGCGCCGGCGAGTGCCCACAGGCTTCCCGGACCGTAGAGATGAAGGAAGTCGCGATTCGGTATGTCGCCCTTCAGCACCCGCTCCGGGAAGACGAGCATGAAGCCCTCTTCCATGGGCGGACCCGGGGCTCGGAGCAGACCGCGCAGCGGGATGGCGAACACGAGCGCGATGATCCCGAGCGCGATCGCTTCGCGCGTCCAGCCCTGCGTCCTCGGCGCCGCGCGCGAAACCACGGCCGGCTCGGACGCCGGCGCGGCCGGTGGCGCGTCGGGCGGGGCAGCGGGCACGCCGAGACAGTAGGCCAGCACGCGCACGACCAAGCGTCCCGAACGCCTCGACCGGCAAGCGGTAGCGTCACGGGCCGTTCGAACGTGCGAGGAGTTGTGGTCATGAACAACGGTGATGCCACGGTCGCGCCGACTGCGGTTGTCACCGGCGCGGCGGGATGGCTCGGCCAGAACCTCGTTCGCGCGCTCGCGGGAGACTCCAGGCGCCGGCGCATACGGTGCCTGGTTCGCAGTGCCGACGATGCCGCGTTGCTCGAGGTGGTCTCGCCCCGGATCGAGGCGTTGGCCGGCGACGTGCGCGATCCGTCGGTCATCGACGCATTGTTCGACGGTGTGGGCCGCGCCTCGGTGTTTCATGCCGCGGCGGTCATCCATCCCGCGCGCTTCGTGCGCGAGTTGTTCGACGTGAACGTGGGCGGCACGCAGCTCGTGCTCGACCGTGCCCGGCGGGTGGGGGCGTCCCGGTTCCTCCACGTCTCGTCGAATTCGCCGTTCGGCGCGAACGCCTCGCCCCACGACGTCTTCGACGAGGACTCGCCGTACGCGCCGTACATGAGCTACGGCCAGTCGAAGCTCGAAGCCGAACAGCTCGTGCGGCGGACCAGCGAACGCGGCGACCTGGCCACGGTGATCATCCGCCCGCCGTGGTTCTATGGTCCGTTCCAGCCCGAACGCCAGACCACGTTCTTCGCGTCCGTGCGCCGCGGCACGTTCCCGTTGATCGGGCCCGGTACGCAACGCCGGTCGATGGTCTACACGGGCAACCTCGTGGAGGGAATGCTGCGCGCCGAGGTCGCACACGCCGCACCGGGCCACGCGTACTGGATCGCCGACGCGGAGCCGTATGAGCTCCAGGCCGTGCTGCTCACGGTGCGCGACGCGTTGGCGGCCGAGGGCCTGCGTGTCTCGCGCCGCGCGCCCCTGCGCGTTCCGCGCGCCGCCGGAGTGCTCGCGGAGAAGCTCGACGCCGCGCTCCAGGCAAGTGGACGCTACGTGCAGGCGATCCACGTGCTCGGCGAGCTCAAGGACACGATCGCCTGCGATATCTCCCGCGCGCGCAACGAGCTCGGCTACGAACCGACGGTTTCGCTCTTCGACGGCATGCGTGCGAGTGTGCGCTTCTGTCTCGAGCGGGGCTGGAAGCTCTGATGACTCGGTCGGTGCTCGTCACTGGCGGCAGCGGCTACTTCGGCAGCTTGCTCGCCGAGCACGCGCTCGCGCAGGGAGACGCCGTACGCATCTTCGACGTGAACCGGCCCGGCGCGGGCACCGCGGCGGAGTACGTGCACGGTGACGTGCGTGATCGTCGCGCGGTTCGCGCCGCGTGCGAAGGAATCGACGTCGTGTTCCACAACGTCGCGCAGGTGCCACTCGCAAAGGATCGCGCGCTCTTCGACGCCGTGAACGTGACCGGTACCGCGCACATGCTCGTCGCGGCGCGTGACGCGGGCGTCGCAAAGGTCGTGCATACGTCTTCGAGCGCGGTGTTCGGGATCCCCGCGTACAATCCGGTCACCGAAGCGACGCCGGGCCGGCCGTTGGAGGCCTACGGGCGCGCGAAGCTCCACGCCGAGCTGCTGTGCCGGGACGCGGTCGGCAGTGGCGTCGACGTCACGATCATCCGGCCTCGGACGATTCTCGGTCACGGCCGCCTCGGCATCATCGCGTTGCTGTTCGAGTTCGTTGCCGACGGCGCGCCGGTGTTCGTCCTCGGCGGGGGCGGCAATCGCTACCAGTTCGTGCACGCGGGCGATCTCGCCGACGCGTGCATGCGCGCCGCCGATCGCGCGGGACCATCGGTCTACAACATCGGCGCCGCGGAGTTCGGCACGATGCGCGAGACATTGCAGGCGCTCGTCGATCACGCCCATACGGGCTCGCGTGTGCGAACGCTGCCGATCGCGCCGGCGCAGGTCGCCATGCGCGGGCTGGCCGGACTGGGTCTGGCGCCCTTCGCGCCGTACCACTGGTTGTTGTTCGGGGAGTCGCTCTACTTCGACATCACCAAGGCACGTACCGAGCTCGGCTGGGAGCCCAAGCATTCGAACGTGTCGATGTTGATCGAGTCGTACGAGTGGTTCCTCGCGCATCGGGGCCGACTCGATGCGACGAGCGGGTCGCACCACCAATCGCCGGTACGGCCCGGACTCCTGCGCCTGCTGAAAATGCTGCCGTGATCGATGCATGAGAATCCCGCCGGGAGCGAACGCGGCGGGGCACTGTTCGTCGGTGTGCTTGTCGCGTTCTTGTCGATCCCGCTCGTCATCGCCCTCGTTGTCCTGCGCCAGCCCCGCTGGTACCCGCTGCTCGACTGGGCCCAGACCGAGATTCGGGTGCGCGACATCATCAGCTCGCACCCCCCGCTGATCGGTCTCGCAGGTCGCATCGGCCCGTTCGGCGTCAACGGCGGCAGCCACCCCGGGCCGTTGAGCTTCTACGCGCTCTGGCCCTTCTGGCAGCTCTTCGGCGGGTCGGCCTATGGATTGCAGGTCGGGAACGTCGTCCTCGACATCGCGGCGATCGGATGTTCGCTGTGGATCGCCTACCGGCGGGGCGGCGCCGTCCTTGCGCTGTCGATGGCGGTCGTACTCGCGGTGTTGCTGCGCGCGTACGGACCGTTCATGCTCACGTCGCCCTGGAATCCGTATCTCCCGGTCCTGTGGTGGTTCGTGTTCCTGCTCGCGGCATGGTCGTTGCTGACCGACGACTTCGTGGTGCTGCCCGTCGCCGTGTTCGCAGGGTCGTTCTGCATGCAGACGCATATCTCGTACCTCGGGTTGGTCGGCGGCCTCGGCGTATTGGTCCTCGGCGTGGTCACGTACGCGGCGGTCCGCCGCCGGTACGACGCGGGATCCCGGCGAAATCTCCGGCGGTGGGGGCTGATCGCGGTCGGCCTCCTTGTCGTCTTCTGGACACCGCCGGTGATCGACCAGGTCGTGCACTCGCCCGGCAACATGACCGTGATCCGCGACTACTTCAGCAGCCCGCCCGATCCGCCGATCGGGCTCGGTGACGGCGTCGAGGCGCTCCTCACGCAGCTCAACCCCTTCAAGCTCTTCGGTCCGCAGCTCGTCCGTGACGGGAACCAGCGCTCGGTGAGTGGCGCGGAGTGGCCCGGCGCGCTGCTCCTGGTCGGATGGGCGGCTTCGGTCGTGGGGGCGTGGCGCTTGCGCCAGCGGTCGCTGCTGCGGCTCGACGTCGTGCTGGCGGTCGCGCTTGTGCTCGGGCTGGTCTCGGCGGCGCGCATCTTCGGAAACGTGTGGTTCTACCTGCTGCTGTGGGCGTGGGTCTTGGCCGCGCTGTTGCTGTTCACGATCGCGTGGACCGTCGTGGCGTGGATTCGCGCGCGCGTCGACGACCCGCGCGCTCCGAACGTTGCCAGAGCCGGTGTCGCAGCACTCGGGACGGGGGTCGTCGTCGCGACCGCGGTCTTCGCGTCGTCGGCGTCGCATGTGAACGTGATGTCACCGCGACTCAATGCCGAGCTCGGCGCGCTCACGACGCCGACGATCGCGGCGCTGGCCCGCGTCCGCGAAAGCGGCCGGCGCGGGCCCTACATCGTCACCTGGCTCCCCGAGGCCCAAGCCATCGGTGCGGAAGGCTACGGGCTCCTCAACGAGCTGCTCCGCCACGGTTTCGACGCCCGCGCCGGCGTCGTCTTCCAACCTGGGGCAACTCGGTACCACGTGGTGGCCGACAACCGGGCGACGTTGCAGGTGCACCTCGCAACCGGCGTCGACATCGGGCGCTGGCGCGCCGACGCCCGCTTTCGTGAAGTCGCCTTCTTCGAACCGAAGTCGGCAGCAGAGCGCGCGACGTTCAACCGCCTGCACGCGCAGGTGCTCGACGATCTGCAGAGCGATGGCCTGGGTGCACTCTCGCCGCGAGTGGACGACAACCTCTTCATACTCGCTCTTACGCCTGAGGTACCGGAGGCAACCCGGCGCGTGATGGCGCGCATGCTGGCCTTCGGCCTGCCGGCCGCGGTGTTCATCGGTCCACCGGTCGAGCCCCCGAATCCCGCGTGACACCCGAGGCCGCCCGGCACGGTCGGTGGTTCGGCTGGGCGCTCGCCGGTGCCGCGATCGCCGCGCTCGGCGTGCGTGTCGCGTACGTGCTCGTCGATCGACGCGACATCGTGCTGGCGGGCGACTCGTACTTCTACCACTCCGCCGCGAATCTCGTCGCCGACGGCAAAGGATTCATCTCGCCGTTCTTCCTGCCCGCGCATCGTCAGGCGGCGGAGCACCCACCGCTCTACACCATGTTCCTCGCGGTCGCGTCGGTCGCCGGCCTGCGGAGCGTCCTGGCGCACATGGTGTGGTCCTGCCTGCTCGGTACCGGCACGGTGGCACTCGTCGGGCTCGTGGGCCGAAGAGTCGCCGGTGACCGCGCCGGCGTGATCGCGGCCTTCCTTGCGGCGCTGTATCCGAACATCTGGGCACCTGACGGCGCGCTGCAGGCCGAAACGCTCGGCATGTTCCTCACGGTGCTCGCAATGCTGCTCGCGTATCGCTTTTGGGAGGGACCGAGTCTCCGACGCCTCCTCGTGCTCGGTGCGGTGTGCGGCGCGGGGGCGTTGACCCGCTCCGAGCTCTTGTTGCTCGTGCCGCTTGTCGTCGTGCCGCTCGCCCTCCGTACGTCCGAGCGGCCGCGGCGTGACCGGTTCGTCTGGCTCGGCGCGAGCGCGCTGACCGCGGTGCTGGTGATCGCGCCGTGGAGCATCTACAACTCGACGCGGTTCGAACATCCGGTGCTGCTGAGCGCCCAGGTCGGGCCGCTGCTCGCGTCTGCCAATTGCGATGCGACGTACTACGGCGCGTTCCAGGGGTACTTCGACATCCAGTGCCAGCGTGCGGTCAACGAGCGCGAGGGCCTCACCGACGCCGACGACCAGTCGACGATAGACATCGTCGACCGGCGCGCCGCGTTGGAGTACATACGGAAGCACTTGCATCGCCTGCCGACCGTCGAGCGCGTGCGGCTCCTGCGTATCGCCGGTCTGTACCGCCCGACGTTCTACGTGCACGTCGACAGCTTGCTCGACCAACGTGAGCTCAACGTGTCGTGGGCGGGGCTGTACAGCTTCTACGCGCTTGCGCTGCTGTCGATCCCGGGTGTCGTCGTCTGGTGGCCGCGCCGAAAGCGCATCCCACTGTCGCCGGTGGTCGCACCGCTCGTGGTGGTGGTCATCACCGTGATGGTGACCTATGCGAACACGCGGTTTCGGACCACCGCGGAGCCGTCGCTCGCGATCCTCTCGGCAGTGGCGATCGACGCCGGGATACGCGCGTTGCACCGCGCGACTCGCGCCAGGCAGGCAGCGATGACGGAGCGCGAGCCTTAGGCCTGCGACAGGAACTGGTCGCTGTTTCGCGCCGCGATCGCCATGACCGGCCCCTGGGGGTTCACTCCCGGCGCGTCCGGAATCAGCGACGCATCGTTCACGCGGAGGTTGGTGAAGCCCCACACGCGTCCGAAGCTGTCGGTGCCGGTGCGCGTGCTGTCCTCGCCGATGCGGACGCTCGACGTGAGGTGCACGGTCATCAAGTTCGCGCGATTGCGGGTCATCGCATCCCACCATTGCGCGAGGTCCTTGGTCGCGCGCGCGGTGATCCCGCCGGTGACCGACGGGTACAACTCGGTCGCGCCCGAGGCGAGCAGTACCTCCCCGAGGTGTATCAGCGCGCGCGCAAGCCGGCTCATGTCGCCTTCGGTGAGGTTGTACGTGAGGAGCGGTGCGCGCAATCCCGGGAGGGCGAGCACCCGGCCGCCACCGTCGCTGCGAATCGCCGCGTAGTACACGGCGACGTTCTCCCAATTGGCGAGTGCATCGGTGAAGTCGGCGCCCGAGTCGGCAAGTGCGAGCGCGACGTGTCCGCGCCGGCTCGCGGATCCTCCGATTGTGAGCGCCGGTGCGAACTCGGTGACTCGGTACATCGGTACTTCGCCGTGATCGATCGGGTGCGGGAATCGAGCCGCGAGCTTCACGGTCGGGTGCATCTTCAGGCCGTTTCCGATGTTCTTGCGGATGCCGCTCCGTTGGAGGAGGGTCGGCGTCTGGGTCGCGCCCGCACATACGAAGACATGCTCGGCCCGGATCATGAACTTCTCGGTCGATCCATCGGGGAGCTCGCGGACACAGCGTGCGCCGGTGACACGACTGGCGCGGCGTACCAATCGGCTGACCCGACAGTCGGCGATGATTTGCGCGCCGGCGTCCATCGCGCGGGGCAGCATGGTGCGCGCCATCGTTTGCTTGACGGCACGCCCGTTCGCCTCGTAACGGAAGACGCGCGAGAACTCCACGGCTTGCCAGCCGAGTTTCGCCGCGCCGCGCTCCAGGACGGCCGAGGAGGTCGGGGGCGCTCCCGGAAGGCGCGAGACGGCCAGCTCGTCCTCGATGCGTGCGGCGTATCGATCGAGCGCGTCGGGACCGAACTCGTCGATGCCGTACGTGCGCGCCCACTCCTCGGCGAGATCGGCGGGCAAACGGTGATAGAGGCCGCTATTGATCTCCGTGCTGCCGCCGACGCAGCGTCCTTCCGCGAACGCGATCGCAGGCCGGCCGAGCGCGGCTGAGGGGCCGCAGTACCGATACTTGGCCACCATCTCCTCGAGCGAGAACGGCTCCATCGCGTCCGGGTCGACCCAAGGACCTTCCTCGACGATCGTCACCGAGCGGCCGGCGCGCGCGAGCGTCGCCGCGGTCACCGCGCCGCCGGCGCCGGAGCCGATAATGAGGACGTCGGTATCGAGTGTCGCGGTCATACCGCTTCGGCTTCGGGCGCCAACTCGTTCTCGGCGAACAGCACGAGCGATTGGAGCAGCCGCACGTACTGGCGCAAGGGGTCGATGCGGCTCGTCTGCCAACGCTCGATCCGGCGCGTCACGTCTTCGGAATTGAGGCGTCCGAGCGCGGAGTTGACTCGCGGCCACGCGCCGAAAAGCAGAGACTCCGCGGCGACGCCGGCGCGCAGATACTCCGGCATCGAACGCAGCGTGTTCTCGACGTACGACTCGACGGCGTTGCGTGTGTGCTCGTCGAGGGTGGGGCTCACGAGGGTCGCCACCACCTGACGCTCGAACCAAAGCATCGCGCACACAGCCTACTCAGTATTGCGTCCGACACCTCATTCGCCTCGTAGCATCTGGTCCTGTCATGGCGACGACCCGAGTGCATCCCACCCTTCATGTCGACAGGGCGGAGCCTCTGGACGCGGGGGCACCTCGTGGCGATCTCACGTTCTCGGTCCTGTTGGTCGTCATGGTCATGGTCCCGCTCGTGGTGACGCTGATCTCGCTGATTGGCACACACTGGCATCCGACGTCGGACAACGCGCTCGAAGTCCTGCGTGTACGCGACGTCGGTGGCCGGCACACGCCGCTGACGGGTGTGCAGTCCCGGTTGGGGTGGGACCATCCCGGACCGTCGCTGTTCTGGCTGCTCGCGCCCTTCCGGTGGGTTGCGGGCGACACCGGCATCCTCGTCGGAGTCGCGTGCATCAACGGCGCCGCGATCGTGACCGCGCTCCTGCTCGCCCGCCGGCGCGCGGGACTCCCATTCGTCGTCGTGCTCTCGGTGGCGATTCTCGTGCTGGCCCGCGCGCTCGGTGCGAGCTTGCTCATCGATCCGTGGAACCCGTGGGTCGCCGTGCTTCCCTTCCTGGTGTACATGCTTCTCGCGTGGTGCATCGCCGACCGCGACGTCGTGGTGCTGCCGGCGCTCGTCGCCGTCGGGTCGTTCCTCGTGCAGACGCACGTCGGCTACACACCGCTCGTTGCCGGCGCGGGTGCAACCGCGCTCGCGCTGACGCTCCTCCGGCGAAATGACGAGCCGAGAGTCGAGCACGCAGAGGTTCGCAAGTACGCCGCCATCTCGGGCGTCGTCGCGGTGGTGATGTGGCTCGCGCCGATCATCCAACAGCTCACCGGGAGTCCGGGCAACCTCGGCGAGATCGTCGACTACTTCCGGCATCCCACCGAGAAGACACTGGGCATCGCCTACGGGTTCGGTCTCATGGGCAAGGAGCTTGCCGTGCCCGGCGCGTGGATCACCGGCAACGACGTGAGCCCGCTCGGTTTCGTCTTCACCGCCGGCACGATCACCGCGCTCGCGTTGCTCGCAGCGGCATTGCTCCTCGCCGCCCTTGCGTGGCGGCGCGGAAATGCCGGCGCCACCCGCTTCGCGTGCTTGATCGTGGCGACGGCGTGGTTCGGCGTGCTGGCAGGCGGGCGTATCACCGGCGCGCCCGGGTCGTATCTCGTTCGCTGGTGGTGGGTGATCGCGGCGATGCTGTGGTGCTCTCTCGCGTGGTCGTCGTGGTGCGCGGTGGGACAGGCACGGCTCGCCCCGGTGTTGGTGCCCGCCGGCTGCGCGGTGATCGTGGTGCTCGCGACCGTCGTCGCATGGGACGCGGTTCCCGCACGCGTGCCCGGGCTCGAGTATTCCACCGCCGTCGGCAAGCTCACGCCGGGCACGGTTGACAAGCTCTCACGCGACCGGCGCTACGTCGTGAAGTGGGTGAACTCCGACGCCTTGGGCGCGGTCGGCGTCGGCACATATCTCGAGCTCGTCGAGCACGGCTTCGACGTCGGCGTCTCTCCGGAGTTCGGGCACGCGTTCGGATCGTGGCGGGTCGCCCGGGCCGACGAAGTGCACGGCACGATCACCGTGGTGTCGAGCGACAGCTCGGAAGGCTTCCCGCGTCCGGTGGGCGCGGTACTGGCAGCGCAGTACGACCCGTTGACCGCCGCCGATCGACGACGCGCACAGGAGATCGAAGCAGACATCCGTGCCCACGCCGGTCCGGGCCGTCCCCTGGCGCCGGGTGATGCCGACTCGGTGTTCGGGCGCGGTGCGCTCCTGGCGGCCGGCATCGATCCCGCCCGGATCGAGGCGTTACGCGAGCTGCGCCGGTCAGGACTTGCCTACGCCGTGTTCGTCGTGTCGCCGCGGTGACCGACGCGCGTTTTGGGCCGGCGAGCGATCGCGAACAGCACCGGCGTCGTCGCCAGGATGCGGTTCGTGATGTAGAGATGCGAGGCGTCGATTCCCGACCCGACGCCGGATCGTTTGCTGCCGAGCATGCGGTACACAACGGGAAGCGCGTGCTCGTACGACCAGACGTATGCACGGCGAGGCAGACGATGCCGCAGGCCGAGCACGTCCAGCCGCAAGATCCGCTCGCCACTGGCGCGGCGCGCCGCGAAGTCGGCCTGGAGCAGATCGTCGCCCTCGAGGCCGAGGCACTCGACGTCGTCGAAGAACAACGACAGCATCGACGCGAGCTGTTCGGAGTCGAACAGATACACATGGAAGGGGTTCTCGAAGTCCGCGGGCGCGTTGGGTGTGATCACGAACGCGGTGCCGTCGGGACGCAGCACGCGCGCCAGCTCGGCGACGTGCAGCACCGGGTCGGCGAAATGCTCGATGATGTGGGAGGACACGACGGTGTCGACCCCTTGGTCGCGCACGCCGAGGCACGCGCCGTCCATGCCGGCGAAGCGAAGCCGATCGCTGCCGCGTGTACGCGCCGCGTCCACGACGGTGAGCGGGCTGTAGTCGGCGCCGATGACCAAGCGGTCGGGACCACAGAGGGTCGCGGTCTCGTCGCCCACCCCGCAACCGATGTCGAGGACGACACCGCCGCCCAGGCGAGTCACAACTTCGCGGTATCCCGCGTCGTGCAGGGCAAGAAGCGCATCGGGCGTGGCGCCTTGCATCGGGCGCTCGCCCGTGAGTCCCGTCATCCGGCGGGACAATACCCATCCCGCTGCGCGATCGGGAACGCCGCGAAGCATTCGCGTAGACTCCCGTCCCGCTCGTGACACGCGACCCGCATGCAGGCCCAATTTGCGGGCCGGCTCGCGCACCCCGGATGAAGGCTGCGACCTCGTGACCGATCCCCGACGCGTCGACGACGTCGTCACGAAGCTCGGCGACATCGCCGCCGGCGCGGGCCTACGGCGCATCACGATGCTCGCATGGCGCGATCTCGACGATCCCGAGGCGGGAGGGTCCGAGATCCACGCCGCTCGTGTCGCCGAGCTCTGGGGTCGAGCGGGCATCGAGGTGACCATGCGCACCTCGTACGCGCCCGGCACCGCGCAGGTCAGCTGGCGCGACGGCTACCGCGTCATCCGCAAGGCCGGGCGGTACATGGTGTTCCCGCGTGCGGCGTTCAGCGAGATGATGGGCTGGCACGGCGCAAGCGACGGCCTCATAGAGATCTGGAACGGCATGCCGTTCTTTTCACCGCTGTGGGCACGCCGCCCGCGCGTCGTATGGCTGCACCACGTCCACGACACGATGTGGGGAATGACCCTCCCACCCCGTCTCGCGCGCATGGGGCGCACCGTCGAGTTCCAGGTCGCGCCGCCCGTATACCGCGGCACACCGATCGTGACCTTGTCGGAGTCGTCGAAGGACGAGATCGTCGACAAGTTGCGATTCCGCCCGGGCAACATCACGGTCGTGTCGCCGGGAATCGATCCGTCGTTCACGCCCGGCGGCGAGAAGGAGGCAACGCCGCTCGTCGTCGCCGTGGGACGACTCGTGCCGGTGAAGCGATTCGATCTCCTCGTCGACGCGCTCGTCGGCGTCAAGGCGCGCCACCCCGGCCTGCGGGCGGTGATCGTCGGGGAGGGCTACGAACGGGACGCGCTCGAACGCCAGATCGCCGGTTGCGACGCGGCCGGCTGGATCAGCCTGCCCGGCCGCCTCGACGACGCCGCGCTGCTCTCGCTGTACCGCCGCGCGTGGATCCTGGCAGCCTCCTCGGCGCACGAAGGGTGGGGGATGACGATCACCGAGGCCGCAGCGTGCGGCACCCCGGCAGTGGCGACACGCATCGCCGGGCACGTCGACGCCATCCTCGACGGAACCACCGGTGTGCTGGTCGACGACGCCGCGACATTCGGCGCCGCGCTCGAGCGAGTGCTCGGTGACGACGATGTGCGCGCCCGTATGGCGCGTGAGGCGCAGGCACAAGCGGCGCGCTTCACCTGGGGCGCGACGGCGTGCGGCACGCTCGAGGTTCTCGCCGCAGAGGCACTCCGCCGCACTCGCGCGTGAGCACGCTCCTCGACCGAGCGCGAACGACTGCGGGCGTGACGCCGTCCGTCGAGCGTCGGTCCCGAACGTTGCTCGGATACGGGCTTCTCGCGCTGCTCGCATATGTACCGCCGCTGCTCACCGCGCGCGGCAGGGTCGCGGCGGACACGAAGCAGTACCTGTACCTCGATCCCGGGCGGCTGCTGTCGCGCGCGGTGTCGATGTGGGACCCCAACGTCGGCATGGGCACGGTGACGCACCAGACGATCGGCTACCTGTTCCCGAGCGGTCCGTACTACTGGATCGCCGACAAGCTCGGCGTCCCGGACTGGGTCGCGCAACGATGCTGGCTCGGTTCGATCCTGTTCTTCGCGGCGGCGGGCATGCTCTACCTGCTCCGCACCTTCGGCTTCCGGGGTCCGGGGGTCGTGGTCGCCGCGCTGGCGTACATGTTGTCGCCGTACGTGCTCGACTATGCCGCCCGCATCTCCGTGTTGCTGCTGCCGTGGGCTGCGCTGCCATGGATGATCGGCGTCATCCGCAAGGCGCTGCGCGCGCCGCCACGCGGGCTCGCGAGCTGGCGGTATCCGGCAATCTTCGCCTTGATCGTGCAGGTCGTCGGCGGGGTGAACGCCACCGCGCTCCTGTTTGCCGGCCTCGGACCGGTGCTCTGGATCGTGTACGCGTGGTTGGTCGCACGCGAGGTGACGTTTCGCCGGGCGCTCGGGGTGACGGTCCGCACCGGAGTGCTGACGGTGCTCGCGTCGCTGTGGTGGATCTCCGGATTGCGCATGCAGGCCGCATACGGCCTCGACATCCTGCGATACACGGAGACGGTGGACGCCGTGGCCCGAACGTCGTCGCCGAACGAGGTCTTGCGCGGGCTCGGCTACTGGTTCTTCTACGGGCAAGATCGCCTCGGTCCGTGGATCGAAGCTGCGAGCACCTACACGCAGGTGCTTCGCGTCATCTTCGCGGGCTACGTGCTCACCGCGCTGGCCCTGTTCGGCGCGGCGTTCGTGCGGTGGCGCCATCGCGTCTACTTCATCGCCGTGCTCCTGGTCGGCGTGGTCATCTCGGTCGGCGCCCACCCGTACCGGAGCCCGACGCCGCTCGGTGCGCTCTTCAAATCGCTTGCCTCGAGCTCGACCGCGGCGCTCGCAATGCGCAGCACCGGCCGTGCCGTGCCCTTGGTGATCCTCGCGCTCGCAGTCTTTCTCGGGCTGATGACGAACGTCGTGAGCCAACGGCTCCACACCCGGGGAGGGGTCGCGTTCGCGCTCGCGGCGCCCGCGGTCGTGATCGCCCTGCTCGCCGTAAACTTCCCCGCGCTCTACGACGGCACGTACTACGGCACGAATCTGCAACGACCAGAAGAGATCCCGTCGTATTGGAAGCAGGCGATCGCGTCGCTCGGGAACGGGACCGACACTCGCGTGCTCGAGACTCCCGGGTCCGACTTCGCGTCGTACCGCTGGGGCAATACCGTCGATCCCATCACACCCGGCCTGACCGACCGGCCGTACGTCGCGCGCGAGCTGATCCCGTACGGCACCGCCGGCAGTGCCGACCTCCTCAACGCGCTCGACCGCCGCCTCCAAGAAGGGGTCGCCGATCCTCGCGGCATTGCCCCGCTGCTCCGGCGCATGGGCGTCGGTGACCTGCTCGCGCGCAACGACATCCAGTACGAGCGCTATGACCTCGTGCCGCCGCGGGAGCTCGCGCGCGTGCTTGCGCACACCCCCGGTCTCGAAGCGCCCGCGAGCTATGGCCCGGCGGCGCCCGCGGCCCCGGTGGCGGTGCAGGACGAGATCAGCCTGGGGGCACCCCCGAACGAGCCGCCGCCGGCGTCGGTCGCGGTGTACAAGGTCACAGACCCCGTACCGATCGTGCGGGCCGAGTCGAACGATCACGCGCTGATGGTGAGCGGCGACGGGGAGGGCCTCGTCGACGTGGCCGACGTCGGCCTGCTCGACGCCGCGGGCGTTGTGCGGTATTCGGCTTCCTATACGTCGCCGAGCGAGTTGCGTGCCGCGACGAACGGCGGCGCGACACTCGTGATCACCGACAACAACCGCTTGCGCGCGCGTCGCTGGTCGTCCGTGAAGGACAATCTCGGCTACACCGAACAAGCGGGGGAGGCCGACAAGCCACTCGACCACGACAATGGCGATGCGCGGCTCCCACTGTTCCCGAAGGAGCAGTCGAGCGCGTACACCACGACCGTCGACTCCGGCGCGCAGCGCGCGGTGGCGTCCGCCTACGGCAACACCATCACCTACACCCCCGAGGATCGCGCCTCGCGGGCGCTCGACGGCGACCCCTATACCTCCTGGCGGGCGAACGCGTTCGGCGACGCACGCGGACAGGAAATCCGCATCGACCTCGACGGTCCGATCACGACCGACCATGTGAACCTCGTGCAGCCGCTCACGGGTGGTCGCAACCGCTGGATCACACGAATCGAGCTGCGGTTCGACGGCGGTCGGGTCGTCCCCGTCACGCTCGACCCGTCGTCCCGCACGCCCGGCGGCCAAACGGTCGACTTCGGCCCGCGCACCTTCCAGCACCTCGACGTCACCGTGAAGCAGACGAGCGACCCGCGCACGAACCTGTTCGGGAGGGACGACGCCGTGGGCTTCGCCGAGATCCGCCTGCGCGATGCGCGCAGCACCCGCGACATCGAGATGCGTGAAGTCCTGCAAATGCCCACCGATCTCGTCGACGCGCTCGGCGGCGATGCCGCCGCGCATCCGATCGTCCTCGTCATGCGGCGCGACGCGGTCCGGCCGGTACCACCGCGCTCGCAGCCGGAATTGAGCATCGACCGGCGGTTCACGTTGCCCGGTACGAGAACGTTCGTGCTCGGCGGCAACGCCGAGATCACGCCCGATGCGCCGGCGCGGGCGCTCCAAGCCGCGTTCCGGGTTCCCGACGCCGCGCACGGCGGCGTGTCGACGTCGTGGAGCCAGTTCCTGTTCGGCTGCATGAGATGCACGGCGAACAACGCGATCGACGGCAACCCCGAGACCGCATGGCAGACGCCGTTCATCGGCGTGCGCGGCGAATGGATGCAGTTCAAGAACGCAGCGCCCCTGTCGTTCGATCACATGGACCTACGGGTCTTCGCCGACGGGCGCCATTCGGTCCCGAAGGTCTTGCGGCTCGACGTCGACGGCCGGACGCGCATGCTCCCGCTGCCGGAGATCGCCGACCAGCCGGCCGAGAACGCGTCGACACCCGTTCGCCTCACGTTCCCGCGCATCATGGGCCATACCGTGCGGGTCACGGTCGCCGACGTGCGGGAGGAGCGCTCCCGTCGCTTTGCGACCGCCACCACCGATCTGATGCCGGTCGGCATCTCCGAGCTCGGTATCCCCGGTTTGCACGTGCCGGCCGCGCCGCCCGAGATCGACAGCGGCTGCCGGTCCGACCTCGTCGCGATCGACGGCACGCCGATGCCGGTGCGGATCACGGGACAGGCGGCGACTGCAGATCAGTTGATGGCGCTCGGCGTGACGCCGTGTGATCCGCGCGACCCGGCGCGCGTGCCCGAGCTCACGCTCGGCCCCGGCACGCACACGCTCACGTCGGCCCGCGGCAAGGACGTCGGTTTCCTGCTCGACCGGCTCGTCCTCGCATCGGGCACCCCGAACGCACCCGTCGCGGTCGAGGGCGGGGTGGTGACCGACGTGGGTGCGCCCGCGCCACCGGCGCCGCGTCTCGAGGTCGTGCGCAGTGGCCCGACATCAGTGCGCGTGCACGTCTCCGGTGCGACGACACCGTTCTGGATGGTGCTCGGTGAATCGCAGAGTCCGGGTTGGCACGCGGACGTGATCGGCGGGCGCGGGCTCGGCAAGCCGCAGCTCGTCGACGGCTACGCGAACGGATGGCTCGTCACGCCGGCCGCGAGCGACTTCGACATCACGATGGAATGGACCCCGCAGAAACAGGTCCGGGCCGCGCTGTGGATCTCCTTGCTCGCCGCGGTTGTGTGCCTCGTCATCGCCGGCGTCACGACGCGCCGACGATTCGTCGGTGGTGCGAACGTCACCGCGGATCCCGACGACGCCGAGATCGACATTGCATGGAGTTGGTCGGAGACGCGCGGCCGAAGCGCTTGGATCGCGCCACTGCTCGCGGGCGTCCTCACCGCGATCACGGTCGCGCCCTGGGCCGGGGTGCTGGTCGCCGGTCTCATCGCCTTGGTGCAGTGGCGACCAAGACTGCGCGGGTACGTCCTCGTGCTGCCCGCGGCGATCCTGTGCTTGTGCGGCGCGTACATCGTGGTGCAACAGGCCCGTCATCACATTCCCCCGGTGTTCGAGTGGCCGACCGTGTTCGGTCGGGCGCGTACGCCCGCGTGGATCGCGGTGATGCTCCTCGCCGGCGACGCCATCGCGCAGTCACTGCGCCGCCCGATCGACCGGCAGTGATGTGATCCCCGGCCCGCCGCGGTGCGAAGATGCCTCATGGCGACGATCCTGACCGGTGAGGAGACGCACGAGGTCGGCGCGGTCGCGCGTCCGGCAACGCTGCTCCTCGACCCGACAACCTTGCGCGAGGTGACGGGCTGGGAGTTGAAGCCCGAAGGGCTTTGTCGCGACGACGTCTGTGTGCCGATCCGCAGCCGTCCCGATGTGCACGTCGACGGTCGCGTCGACCTCCGCGTCGTCACCGAGCTGCTCGGTCGACCGCTCGCGATCGACCCGGACACTGCAGTCGCCGCGATCGGCGAATCGGCGGCGACACGGGCAGCACAGCTCGCGGAGGGACGCATCGACGACATCGTGCTGCACGACGTCGACGGCCGGCCCTTCTCGTGGCGCGCGCTCGGGCGCAAGAAGAAGGTCCTGGTCACCTGGGCGTCGTGGTGAGGATGCCGCTACGACCTGCCAGGTTGGCAGGCACTGCATCTCGAGCTCGAGCCGTTCGGCTGCACGATCGTCACCGTCGCGCTCGACGAGGCCGACGCGGCCCGTGAATGGATTGCGGCCGCGGCGCCGACGCATCCGTCGCTCGTCGACCCCGCCCACGTGGTCGCGGACCGGCTCGGCATCACCAACGTGCCGTCGGCGGTGTGGATCGACGAAGACGACAAGGTCGCGCGTCCGCCGGTGATCGCGCCGGTTGACGACCTCTTCAAGGACTTCACCGGCGTCGACTCCTCGGTCCATCACGACCAGCTCCGCGCGTGGGTGCGCGACGGCGTCACGCCTCCTGCACGTGCGGTGGAGGGACCGTCGCCCGACGAGCAGTTGGCGCGTGCCGAACGGCGGTTGGGCGCGTACCTGCACCGCAGTGGGAGAGACGATCGCGCGAGCGTCCACTTCGCCCGAGCCGCCGAGCTCGCGCCGATGGACTGGACGATCAGGCGTGGCACGCTCCCCCTTGTCGGTGACGATCCCTTCGGGCCGACGTTCTTCGAATTCATGAACGAATGGACCGAGGCCGGACGACCGGGCTACGGGGCTGCGGACGGCAAGTTCTGAATCCGCGCGCCCGGGCGTGGTTGTGGGGGGGGTTGCGCACCACCAACACCCCCCCCCGGGGGCCGGCGGGAACGGGCCGGGGGG
>JBBQXS010000045.1:0-36207 GCA_038209365.1 Acidimicrobiia bacterium
CCCCCCCCCCCCCCCCCCGCCCCCGCGGGGACGTGCGTAATCGGGCCGGGGAGGGTGCGGCCGGACCGTAACCTGGATCCTCATGTTGCAGGTGCGCGAGCTCGCGGTCGAAGTCGGAGGGCGGTACACGCTCGCCGACGCGTCGTTCTCGTTGCATGCCGGGGACAAGGTCGGCCTCGTCGGTCGCAACGGCGCCGGCAAGACATCGATGCTGAGGGTGCTCGCCGGGGCGGCTCCGGCCTCGCGCGGCGTCGTGCTGCGCCCACAGTCGGTCGGCTACCTCCCGCAGGACCCGGCCCCGCGTGGTGCGGGCGTCGACGGCACCGCGCTCGCCCACGTGCTCTCGGGACGCGGGCTCGACGCGGCGGCGCACCGTCTGGAGGAGCTCCGCACCCGAGTCGACAGCGATCCGTCGGCACGCAACGTGCGCGCGTTCGCGAATGCCGAGGATGCGTTCCGCGCGGATGGCGGCTATGCGGCCGAGGGCGAGATCCGACGCATCGCCGCCGGGCTCGGGCTCGCGTCGGATCGTCTCGACCTCCCGCTCCGCGCGCTCTCGGGCGGTGAGCGTCGTCGGGTGGAGCTCGCCCGCATCCTGTTCGCCGGCAGCGACCTCCTGTTGCTCGACGAACCGACGAACCACCTCGACGTCGATGCGAAACAGTGGCTGATGACGTTCCTCCGATCGTTCCGCGGTTCGCTGCTCGTCATCAGTCACGACCTCGCACTGCTCGACCAGGCGATGACCCGTGTGATGCACCTCGACGAAGGTGAGCTGATCGAGTACCGCGGCACGTACTCGCAATATCTCGTCGCGCGCAAGGCCGACGAGGGGCGGCGGGCCAAGATCGCGGGGCGGCAGGAGTCGGAGATGAAGCGCCTGCGCACGCTCGCCGACTCGATGCGACACCAGACCGCGAAGCGGGCCCGTCTCGCGAAGACCCTCGACCATCGTGTCGAGCGCATCGCGGCGGAGAAGGTCGAGGTGAGGAAGGGCGAGCGCACGATCCGGGTGAAGTTGCCGGAGCCGCCGCGCGCGGGCCGCACGGTGCTCGAGGTCGTCGATCTCGCAAAGGCGTTCGGGACCAAGGTCGTGTTCGAGGACGTGACGTTCGACGTCGGGCGCGGCGAGCGAGTACTCGTGCTGGGTCTCAACGGTGCGGGGAAGACGACGTTGCTGCGCAGCATCGTCGGCGAGCTCGAAGCCGACCTCGGCGACGTCCGGCTCGGGCACGCGGTGTCGCTCGGGTACTACGCCCAGGAACACGAAGGCATCGCCGCCGGGCGCAGCGTGGTGGCGCACCTCCGCGACGAGTCCGGCCTCGCCGACCAGTACCTGCGCGGGCTGCTCGGCATGTTCGGACTACGCGGCGACCTCGCGTTCCAGGACGCGGGGACGCTGTCCGGCGGCGAGAAGACGAAGCTGGCGCTGACCATGCTGATCGCCAAGCGGCACAACCTGCTGCTGCTCGACGAGCCCACGAACAACCTCGACCCGCCTTCGCGCGCCGCGGTCGGCGCGGCGCTGCGCGAGTGGAAAGGCGCGATGGTGCTCGTGAGTCACGACACCGAATTCGTCAGCGAGCTCGCGCCCGACAGGGTGCTGCTGATGCCCGAGGGCGTCATCGACCATTGGTCCGACGACCTCCTCGACCTCGTCGAGCTCGCCTGATCTCACCCCAGATCGACGCGCTGGTCCGGAGGCGCGTTGCGCTCCGCGTCCGCGGCGCGCTCCTGGATCGCGACGGTGTCCGGTCGCATCTGACATTCGAGGAACAGGCGCCCCTCGATGCGCAGACCTTCGTCGAGTGGTACCCGCAGGCCGTCGATGATCGCGCGCTTGGCGGCGCGTACCGCGGCCGGTGGTTTGGTCGCGATGGGTGCGACCCATTCGAGGACGCGTTCGACGAACCTGTCGTGCGGGAGCACGGCCTCGACCAAACCGATGCGCAGCGCCTCGTCGGCGTCGACGATGCGGCCCGAGAGCACGAGCTCGGCGGCGCGTCCGGCGCCGACGAGCCGGGGGAGACGTTGCGTGCCGCCGGCGCCGGGGATGATGCCGACCGCGACCTCGGGCTGACCGAAGTGGGCGCGGTCGCTCGCGACCCGGAGCGTCGACGCGAGGCACAGCTCGCAGCCGCCGCCCCATGCCTGGCCGTCGACCGCCGCGACCACGGGCTGGGGCATCGACTCGAGCACCGCAAACGTGCGCCCCCATGAGCCGGGATCCCCCTCCACCGGCTCGCCGCGGCCGAGCGCCGCCAGATCGTCGAGGTCGGCGTGGGCGACGAAGTATCCGGCGACGCCGCCGGTGAGCACGAGCAGCTGCACCTCCGCATCGGCCGCAACTTCGCTCGCGAGCTGTTCGAGTTCGCCCATCGCCGCCATCGACATGAGATTGCGCGGTGGGCGGCGGAAGGTCGCGAGCGCGACGTTGTCGACCCGTTCGAGCGTCCAGGAAGGCATGCCGAACCGTACCTGTGCGCCGGGAGATGCACGACAAACTGACGCGAGCGTCATAGTGTTCCTCCCGTTCGTATGAACAGGGGGGGATCCACATGCGGGTGCAGGTAACCAGGCGGCGTCGACCGTATTCGTTCGTTGCTCTCGTCGGCGCGCTGGTGGTCGTCGTCGGGCTCGCCGCGTGCGGGAGCAGCAGCAAGCCCAAAGTCTCCCCGGCCACGAACGGCACGACGCCGTCTGCGGGCGGTACCGCGCCGCAGTCGACGGAGCTCGGCCAGGGCGTCACCGCGGACAGCGTGAAGCTCGGCATCGTCATCGTCGACTACAACAACGAGGTCATCTCCGCCAACGTCGACTTCACGCGCGGTCCGCAGCAGAAGATCTACCAGGCGTTCGTCGACGACATGAACAAGAACGGGGGCGTCGCAGGTGGACTGAAGATCGATCCGGTCTACGAGATATACGCCCCGCTCGGGAGCGATCCGCCGCTTCGGGCCTGCACCAAGCTCACCGACGATCAGAAGGTGTTCGCGACCATCGGCGTGTTGATCGACTTCGCCGGCGCCGCGCAGCTGTGCTTCACGAAGCAGCACAAGACGATCCTCATCACCCACGAGCTGACGCAAGATGTCGTGGCCAAGGCGCCCGGAGGCCTGCTCCTGACCACCGACACGCTCGCCGAGCGTTCGACACGCGACATGCTCGCGCAAGCGAACACCAAGGGCCTCTTGGCCGGCAAGAAGTTCGGCATCCTCGCGGAGACCGGCAACAAGTCGCGGATCAACGACGTCATCAAGCCCGAGCTGAAGAAGCTCAACGTCCCCGTCGGTACCGCCGGCGTGCTCACCCTCGACCCTTCCGGCGACACGACGCAATCCCAGGCGCAGCTCGACAGCTTCATCGAGCGGTGGAAAGGCGAGAACATCACCGCGCTGTTCGTGTCCGGTCTGGCGGCAGTCTCGAAGGTGTATATCCAGAAGATCCGCAAGGCCCTGGGTGACATCTTGATCATGACCGACGGCGATTCGAGCGCCAAGGCGGCCGGTCAGGACGCGGTGAATGCCGGCCTGAATCCCAATCCGTACGCCGGCATGCTCGCGTGGGTCGGTCTCACCGACCAGCAGCAGTTCGAGACGCCTTCGCTGCAGGAGTGCGTGAAGGTCTGGGAGACCGCGAGCGGAACCAAGGTTGTCGCACCCCAGGACTTGAAGAAGGGCCCGGACGGCAAGCGGGCCGAGGTCTGGATCACCGTGCGCGACGCGTGCAGCGACCTGCAGTTCTTCAAGACGATCGCCGACAAGGTCGGCAAGTATTTGAACAACGCCAACTGGGTCGACGCGGTCAACAACTTCGGTGCGATCACGATCGTTGCCACGCCGAAGGCGACGTTGGGCAAGGACAAGTACGACGCGTCCGACGGCGCGAACCTCGCCGAGTTCGACCCGACGGCAGGCACCGCCGGCGACTGGAAGCTCGTGGGCTAATTCTGGGTCGCGACTCACCTCCGAGCGGCGGCTTCGCTGCTCCCGGCGAGCTCGCTGCGCACCCTCCGGGCTGCTCCGCTCGCCGCGGCGTGCTGCAGTGTGAGCACGCGGCCGTGAGCGCAGCGCCGGAGGCGCGGAGCGAACTGGCGGGAGCAACGACCGCCCGCGGGCCGGGTATCCCGGCCCGCAGCGAGTGCGACCCGGAATTACGCGTTTGAACGTTGGATGGCGCGTTCGTCGGTGCCGAGGTAGGACGCGATGACGCGCGGGTCGGCGCGTACCTCTTCGGGCGCACCGACGGCGATGACGGTGCCCGCTTCGAGGCAGTACACGCGGTCGCTGATGGAGAGAATGAGCGGGAGGTCGTGCTCGACGACGATCAGTGTCGCGTCGAGCTCCTGCTGGACACGCTTGATGAGTGGTCCGAACGCTTCGGCCTCGCGTTGGGCGACGCCGGCCGTCGGTTCGTCGAGGCAGAGGACCCGCGGCGCGACCGCGAGGACCGACGCGAGCTCGACGATGCGGCGGGTACCGGTCGACAGCTCGGCGATGAAACGGTCGGCGTACCGACCCAGACCGAGGAAGTCGATCAGCTCGGCCGCTTCCGCGCGCTTGCGCCGCTCCGGTTGGATCGACGGGATCCAGAGCAGGGATCCCCAGAACGAGGTCTGCTCCCGGGCCTCGAGCGCGAGCTGCACGGTCTCGCGGACGGTGAGCTCGGGAAACAGCGTCGCGGATTGGAACGTGCGGCCGAGTCCGACGCGCGCGCGTTGATGCGGGGGGAGTCCCGAGATCTCGGTACCGAGCAAGGAGACGCGCCCGTCACTCGGCACGTAGCCGCCGATCGCGTTCAGCAGCGTCGACTTTCCGGCGCCGTTGGTGCCGATCAGTCCGACGACCTCACCCGCGTTCGCGTGGAAGTCCACTTCGTGAACGGCGATGATGCCGCCGAACCGAACGGTGAGTGCCTGCGTTGCGAGCACGCTGCCGTCGTCGTTCGTCACGAGCGCGACGCCCGTCTCCCGCCGCAAGGACGCGGGCGGCGCGGTCACCGTCTTCGTCGGCACCGCGGGAAGGCGTTTCTCGAGCCACTTCAAGATCTCGCCCCGCAGCCAGAAGCCGATCTGTGTGAAGCCGCCGGGGATGTAGAGGAGGATGATCAGCAAGCCGATACTCGAGGTGAACAGCGGCACTGTCGGGCTGTTGGGCCAGAACGCGGGGAGGCCAATGACCCAGAGTGCGCCGGTCACGGCGCCCGCGAGGCTGCCGAGGCCGCCGATCACCGCCATCGACACCAACTTCAACGAGTCCTCCACGCGGAAGTACTGGTTCGTGTAGCCGATGTTCACGATGAGCCCGCCGAGCAACGCACCGCCGAGCCCCGCGACGAATCCTGCGAGTGCGAACGCGGTCAGCTTGGTACGGGTGGGGGAGACGGTGAGCGCCGAGGCCGCGGCCTCGTTCTCGCGCACGCCGATGATCGAGCGCCCGACGCCGGTCCGCCGCAAGTGACCGACGAGCACGAGCACGACGACGAGCACGGCGAGCACGAACCAGTAGTACGCGCGGTTCCGGAACGCGAGGTCGATCGGACCGAGCTTGCCGCGACTGAGCTCGACGAGGTTGATGCCATCAGGATCGAAGATCGGACGGGGGAAGATGTAGAGCTGCGCCGCGATCGCGAACGCCATGGTGCTGATCGCGAGCAGGAGCCCCTTCACCCGTAGCGCACCGATCCCGACCGCGACTGCGGTGATGCCGGCAAGGACCGCGCCGAGGAGCAGCGCGAGCACGAACGGAAGCGGATGCTGTGTCCCCGACCGGTCGGTGCCGGCGGGGAACAGCACCGCGGCACCGCCCACGAACAGCACGGCGGCGGCAATCGCCGCGAGGCGCACCCGGCCTCGGACGCGACGTTGAAGGAGGAAGCCGATGGCGGTCGCGGCCAGGATGAGGCAGGCGAGCGCGAGGAAGAACGGGACCGGGCGGATCGCCCCGCTGATGAGCCGGTTGGACCGGTATCCGATGTTGAGCGTCACGCCGCGCGTGAACGCCGCCGCGCTCAGGGCGCCGATCCCAGCGAACGCCATCTGGCCGAGCGACAGCTGTCCACCCCATCCGGTGAGGACGGTGACCGACACGGCGCAGATCGCGAACGCGAGGATCTGCGCGTACGTCTGGTGGTGCTCGGACTGGGTGATGAAGAACGGCACCACGATCGCGAGGCTGAGTGCGAGGGCGGCGACCAGTTGCGGCATGCGCCGTACCCACCAGATCTCGCGTAGCCGTTCGGGTACCGGTGGAACCCGTGGCGCGAACGCAAAGCTCTCGCCGCCCGTCTCGTCGGCCCGACTCATGCGCGCAACGATCACGAGCACGAGGATGAACAGCAGGAACTGCGTGAGGCCGGCCTCGGTCGGCGAGAAGAAGTTGAAGAACAGCACCTGCCGGGCGATCCCGATCGCGATGCCGCCGAGGGCCGCGAGCGGGAACGACCGCATACGACCGATCAACGCCGCGGTGAGCCCGGCGAGCAGCGTGTCCGGTCCGATCGTGACCAGCTCGGTCGAGCCCTGTTGCGTTGCGTAAAGGATCACCGACATCGTCGAGAGGAACCCGGCGATCGTCCAGATCGCGGTCGACATCATCTTGGGGCTGATGCCCGTGAGCCGGGCGAGGTCGGCATTCGTTGCGGACGCGCGCACGGCGTCGGCGAAGCGCGTGTGGCCGAGCAGCCACCAGAGGAACAATGCGACGATCGGCACCACGATCAGTACGACGAGCTGTGGTCCCGTGACCGTGATGCTCCCGACCTTCCATTCGCTGCTGATGGGAGTGGGGAACTGGCTCTGGAACTTGCCGGTGCGGTACTGCGGGATCGTGTATGTGACCGCACGCGCGAGCTCGGCGATCCCGATGGTCGCGACGAGCACGATCACACGGGGCGCCTTGAACAAACGGCGGATGATGAAGAGCTCGACGATCGTTCCCGAGAGCGTGCCGACGATCAACGCGAAGATCAGCGCCGGGAAGTACGGCCAGTGTGACTTGGCGACATACAGGCCGAGAAGAGCCGTCGCCGGCACACCGAGGTCGCCCACCGCGAAGTTGATGATGCGGGACGAGCGGTACACGAGCACGATCCCCATCGCGACGAGCGCGAAGCTCAGGCCCGCGACGAAACCCTTGAACACGATGTTGGCGGTCAAGATGTTGAGCGCGAGGAGCGAACCGGCCATCAGCCGCCCTCGGTTCCGAAGAACACGGCTCGTGCAAGGTCGTCACGCTGGACGAGCTCACTCGCGGAACCTTCGAACTTGACCTCACCCTTTTCGAGGAAGATCGCGCGGTCGGAGATCGACAGCGCGACATTCAAGGATTGCTCGACGATGATCATCGTCTGGCCGCGCGCCTTCAACTGGTCGACGAGCTCGAGCATTCGCTGCACGACCACAGGCGCGAGCCCGAGCGAGAGCTCGTCGATCAGCAGCACCTCGGGTTGGTGTATGAGCACTCGGGCGAGCGCGAGCATCTGCTGTTGACCTCCCGAGAGACTGCGCGCCGGCTGCTTTCGCCGCTCCGCGAGCTCGGGGAAGAGCTCGATCACGCCGTCGATGCGCTCCTCGACCGCAGCATTGTTCCCCGCGAGGAGCCGGGCGCTGACCGCAAGGTTCTGTTGCACGGTCAGGCTCGGGAACACGCCCTTGCCGCCGGGGAGTTGCACGATGCCGAGACGCACGCGCTGCTCGGGCGCGACGTACGTGATGTTGCGGCCGCCGAGGCGCACGACGCCGCGCTCGGGTACCTCGAGTCCGCTGATCACGCGCAGGATCGTGGATTTCCCGGCTCCGTTCGTGCCGAGCAACGCAACGCACTCGCCCTTGAACACCTCGAAGTTCACGTCGAAGAGCACCTGCACGGGGCCGTAGGAGAAGTCGATGTTCACGACTTGGAGCACGGGTGTCTCTGCGGCGTCCACGGTTCGCTTGCGGTGTTCTTCCTGTTCTTCGAGGAGCTCCTCCACCACGAGTGAGAGGTCGTTGCGGATGTAGCGGGCGCCGTTCATCAGGAGCACTCCGCCGATGATCGCCGACGGGATGCCCAGGGCGAGGACCGTGCCACGAATGCCGAGCCCGTCGGTCAGGAACCCGGCGATGATGCCGCCTCCGAACCCGCCGATGAAGAAGATGTACATCGTTCCCATCGCCGCGCCCATGCCCCGCAGCCGGTACGGGCACACCGCTTGCAGCACGGGCGTGACCATCGCGAAGGCACACGCGGTGAACACCGATTGCGGCACCTTGAACAGCACGAAGAGTGCTTCGTTGTGCGTCGAGAACTGAAGGGGCGCGAAGAGTGCCGACGGCAGGATGAGGGCCCCCACGAGCGCGAGGGCCTTCGACGGGTTCCTCCGATACACCCGGTCGAAGTAGCTGCCGACGAACGGGAGTATCGGGAGCGCCGCGATGCCCGGCAGCGAGAGCAGCCAGGCGCGGTGTAGCAGGTCGTGGACCTTGAGCGTGTCGTCGAGATAGAGCGACTCGAGGCCGGGCTGGGTGAACAGCCCGAAGCCGAGCGCGCAGAACGCCACGATGACCGTCCGGATCGTCGCGATCTTCTTCAGGCGCGTGAATGCCGCTTCCATCGAGATGGGTGCCGGATTCGTGTCCTCGAACACCTCGCCGAGCACGTCGTCCTTCTCGTACTGCCCGCGCGGCGGCTCTTTCATCAAGAAGGCGAAGCCCGCGACGACGGCCACGGGGATGCCGAGCGTGTACCAGGCCCACCGCCAGCCTTCCGGTCCGCCCGCCCAGGTTGCGATGGAGGCGACGAGCACCGGGCTGGCGATGCCGACGCCGTGCGCGCCCATGTTGATCGCGGCCGACATGCGGGCACGGATGCCGATCGGATAGTTGTCGGCGATGAGCGACTGGTGCACCGGGATCGTGTTCGCCTTGGAGATCCCGGCACCGAAGCGCATCCAGAACAACATGAACGCGCTCGTCGCGAGCCCGGAAAGGAAGACGAATCCGGAGAACACGAAGCTCGACACGCCGACGATTGGAACCCGCTTCACACGGTCGGCCAGCCAACCCATCGGCACTGCGCCGAGCACGAAGAACGCGGCGGACGCGGTGCCGATGAACACGACCGCGCCCTTGCTGATGTGGAACGTACGCGCGATCTCCGGTTCGAAGAGCTGGATCGCGGCGCCCTCGAGCTCGTCGAAGGCGTACAGCAGCCCGAGAACGACGAACATCAGGATGCCGCCGCGGGCGAACGCCTGCCGGAAGCTCACCGGGTCCGAGTTCACGCCCGGCAGCAGGTCGTCGGGGAAGATGATCTGCTCTTTCGCGCGGGCCTGCGCTTCTTGACGCGCTGCCTCCTCGTCGAGGACCGCCGCGGCGAGCGATGCAGCGTTGGTGCGGGTGCCGGTCCCCTCGTTCGCTGTCACCGCGCGTCCCCCCGACCGGTGGTTCCGTCCGCCCTCGGTCGCTGGATCGTACGCCGTGCCTGACACGCGTGTCAGACACACGGGAGACGACAGCGAAGCGACCGGACGGGACACGACAGCGCAGCGACCGAAGGGGAGCGGAGCGTGGAGTCGACCCATCGACGGGGAGCGGAGCGTGGAGTCGACCCATGAATACGTCGCGGCGATAGCGTCGGGCGATGGCCGATCCGAAATCGTTCCTGCTCACCGCGGAGCTGGGCGACTATCTCGTCGCGCACGGCACGCCGCCCGACGACGTGCAGCGAGAGCTCATCGCGGAGACGGCTGCGCTTGGCCCGGTTGCGGGTATGCAGGTCGCGCCAGAGCAGGGAGCGTTCCTCACGATTCTCACCCGGGCGATCGCGGCCCGGCACGCGATCGAGATCGGTACGTTCACCGGCTACTCGGCACTGTGCGTCGCGAGTGGTCTCCCCGCCGACGGCACGTTGCTCGCGTGCGACGTCTCGGAAGAGTGGACGGCGATCGGCCGCCGCTACTGGGAAAAGGCCGGCGTCGCCGACCGCATCGACCTCAGGATCGGCCCGGCGCTCGAGACACTCGCGAAGCTCGCCGACGCCGACCTGTTCGACCTTGCGTTCATCGACGCCGACAAGCCCAACTACTGGAACTACTACGAAGCCCTGCTCCCGCACATGAGAGCCAACGCGCTCATCCTGGTCGACAACGTGCTGTGGGGTGGCAACGTCGTCAACCCCGATGCCACGGACGACAACAGCAGGGCAATACGCGCGTTCAACGATCGATTGGCGCAAGACGACCGCGTGGAGAAAGTGATGCTGCCGGTGAGCGACGGCCTGACGATCGCGCGCAAGAAGTAACGCACCGCCGACAACGGGCGGGAACCTACATTCCTCGCAGCATCTTGTAGTACGGCGCCATCTTCTCCCGGGTGGCGTCGGGCAGCGGGACGATGGTCCCGAGTTGCCGCGCGCCCCAGATGATCTCTGCCGTGAGCTCGACGAGGTTCGCGATCTTCAGTGCGTCCTTTGGTGATTTCCCGACGGTCAGCAAGCCGTGGTTCGCCATGAGCACGGCCGCGCGGTCGCCGACCCACTTCGAAACCTCGTCCGCGAGCTCCTGCGACCCGGTGAACTCGTAATGCGCGACGGGCACGTCGCCGCCGACGAACACCTCGACCTCTTCGATCACACACGGGATCGGCTCGTGTGTGAGCGCGAACATCGTGCAGAACTTGGCGTGGCAGTGGATGACCGCGTGAATGTCGTCGTATGCCTTCAGGCACGCGAGGTGCAGCGCCTTTTCGGTGGTCGGCCCGTTCGTGCCCTCCAGCACATTGGCGTCGAGGTCGGTCACGACGAGGTCGTCCAGCGTCATCGTGTCGTACGGCAACGTCGACGGGGTGAGCACCACGTTCCCGTCGGGCAGCCGGGCGGAGAAGTTGCCGGCAGTGCCGTGCACCAGGTTCGTTCGGAGCGACTCCTTGGCGACCCAGAGCAACTCCTCCTTGATCTCCTGGGTGGTCCCCTTCAACTCGCCCATGTCAGTGCAGCACCTCCGGGTTGACGCAGTTCACGGGCTTGTCGCCGCGCAAGATGCGGACGACGTCGTCGGCGATCAGCTTGGAATGATTCGCCTCGGTGTCGTACGTCGCGCCGCCGATGTGGGGCGTGAGCACGACGTTCGACATCGCGCACAGCGGGTGGTCCGTCGGCAGGTTCTCACCTTCGAAGTGGTCGAGGCCCGCCCCACCGAGGTGGCCGGATTGCAGTGCCGCCACGAGCGCGTCCGTGTCGTGCAGCATGGCGCGGGCACTGTTGACGTAGATCGCCCCGGGCTTCGCCGCCGCGAACTGTTGCTCGCCCATCAGGCCTTCGGTCTCCGGCGTCACGACGGCGTGCATCGAGACGACGTCGCATTCGGCGACCATCTCGTCGATGGAGTCCCTGTGGGTCGCGTCGGCGTTGTAGGGATCGAACGACAGGACGCGGAGGCCCAGGCCTTCGAATCGCCATTTGGTCGCGCGTCCGACGGCGCCGAGTCCGATGATGCCCGCGGTCCGGCCCGCCAGCTCCCACGCCCGGTAGCGCTGGTACGGGATCTTGCCGCCGCGGAACACCTTGCCCTCGCGCACGTCGCGGTCTGCCGGCACGACGAACCGATTGACGGCGAACAGCAGCGCGACGGTGAGTTCGGCGACCGCGTTCGCGTTCCGGCCCGGTGCGCGCAATACGGGGATCCCGGCCTTCGTCGCGGCGGCCACGTCGACGTTGTTCGGGTCACCGCGACACGAGCCGATCATGCGTAGCGGCAGGTCGAAGACCGGGCCGTTGACGAAGTCGGATTCGACGATCAGGACGTCGGCGCCCTCGTCGCGCAGGCGGCCGGCGAGCTTCTCGCCGTCGTAGAGACGGAGCGGCACCTGCTCGATCCACGGGTCGTAGACCACGTCGGCGACCGATTGCAGCGTCTCCATCCCCTCGCCGCGAAACGGGGCGGTCACCAGTGCCTTCGGTCTCTCGGCCGTCACGCTTGCGTAGCTCCCTCGCTCGGGACCGCGTATCCTCGCACGTCACTGACGCGCACGTCAGGTCCGGAGGTTGCATGCCCGTCCACTTCGCCCAGGACTCCGAGCACGTCGTCGTCATCACGATCGACCGGCCGGAGGCGCGCAACGCCGCGGACATGGAGCACTTCAAGCTGCTGCGCGAGGCGTGGGAACGCTTTGCCGCCGACGACCAGGCGTGGGTCGCGATCGTCACCGGAGTCGGCGAAGCGTTCTTCGCGGGCGCCGATCTCAAGAAGTACGTGCCCGAGATCACCAAGTTCCAAAAGGAGATCGCCGAGAAGGGGCTCACGGAGCTGAACGGGTACCGACTCGATGACGGAACCCGGTCGGTGTTGCGGAACTGGCCGCTCTACAAGCCGGTCATTGCGGCCGTGAACGGCTTCTGCACCGCGGGCGGCATGGAGATGCTCGGCGGTTGTGACATCCGGGTCGCCTGCCCGGAGGCCAAGTTCGCGGTCATGGAACCCAAGCGCGGCCTGTTCGCGGGCGGCGGGACGACGGTCCGCCTGCCGCGGCAGATCCCGTGGCCGCAGGCGATGGAGTTCCTGCTGTGCGCCGACCTGGTACCTGCCCAGCGCGCGTTCGAGATGGGCTTGCTGAACGCGATCGTCCCGCGGGAGCAGTTGCTCGACGCCGCGCGCGAGTACGCGCAGCGGATCATCGCGAACGCCCCGCTGGCGGTGCAGGCGACCAAGCAGAGCGCGCTCCAAGGTCTCTACTTCGACGAGGACGTCACCAAGCAGCTCCGAGCTGCGGTGCGCGAGCTGCGCAAGGCCGTGGCCGACGGGGCCGACGTCGCAGCCGCCGCGGAAGTCCTCGAGCGGCTCGGCAAGGAGCTGCGTACGCCGTTCGAGAAGGAGTCGAAGCTCTCGAGCTACATCTTCCAGACCGAGGACGCCAAAGAAGGGCCCAAGGCCTTCGCAGAGAAGCGGCCACCCGTCTGGCAAGCGAGATGATCATGGTCGCGTTGTCGACATGAGTGCGTTCGATCCGCGGACGCCCTGCATCATCGGCGTCGGGGCGCGGACGTGGCATCCCGACGAAGTCGGCGAGCAGGGTGCGCCCGAGCCGTTGTCGATGTGGGAGGAGGTCGCGCGCGCCGCCGCGGTCGACACGACGCGCCCCGATGTCCTGCAGCAGCTCGACAGCGTCCAGATCGTCTACTGCCAGACCTGGCAGTACGACGACGCCGTCGCTCGCCTGGCCGACCGGCTCGGCATCGACCCACGGCACCGGCACTACTCTGGCATCGGCGGCACCACGACCCAGCAGCTCGTCGACGCGACCGCGGAGCGCATGCTCGCGGGTGAGCTCGACCTCGCACTGGTGACGAGCGCAGAGGCGCTCGCCACCCGGCGGTCGTTCAAGAAGCAGGGCGAGCGGTATCCCTACTCGTTCAAGGCCGCCGACAAGCGACCGTTCCCGTGGGAAGCACCGCCCGACCCCGCCGAGATCGCGCACGAGGTGTTCCAGGCGTGGCTCACGTTCGCGGTGTTCGACAATGCTCGCCGCGCGCATACCGGAGCCGGTCTCGATGCCTATCGCGACGCCATCGGCCGGATGTTGGCGCCGATGACGCACGTTGCCGCCGAGAACCCGCACGCATGGTTCCGTGTCGCCCGTGATCCGGCGGAGATCATCACTCCGACCGCGCAGAATCGCATGGTCGGATACCCGTACACGAAGTACGCCGTCGCGGTGATGGACGTGGACATGGCTGGCGCGCTGATCGTCGCCACTCACGAACGCGCGGATGGACTCGGCATCCCGCCCGATCGGCGTGTGTACCTCAGGGGTTGGTGTCACGGGACCGACCCGGTGCTCGTGGCCGAGCATCCCGACATGTGGCGCTCACCCGCGATGGAAGCCGCGAGCGTGGAGGCGTTGCGCGTGGCCGGCATCGGTGCCGACGACGTCCGGTATTTCGATCTGTACTCCTGTTTCGCGAGCTCACTGCACTTCGCGTGCGACGCGCTCGGGCTGGCGCCGGACGATCCGCGCGGGCTCACTGTCACGGGAGGCCTGCCTTACCACGGCGGGCCCGCGAGTGGCTATCTCACCCATTCGATCGCGGCGATGGTCGAGCGGCTGCGCGCTGACCCCGGAGCGTTCGGGCTGGTCTCCGGCGTCGGCATGCACATGACCAAGCACGTCTTCGGGTGCTACTCGTCGGAGCCCGGCGGGATCAGTCCCCCCGATCCGGTTCCCACGCCGGCGACGCGCCAAGTGGTGGCAACCCATGAGGGCGATGCAGTGGTCGCCGCGTACTCGGTCGTGCACGGCCGCGACGGCGCGCCCGATTGGGCGCTGCTCGTCTGCGATGTGGCCGCGGGTGCGCGCACGTACGCGCATTTGCGCGACCCGGACGCCGTCGCCGGCGCCGAACGCGAGGAGTTGGTGGGCACGAAAGTCTGCCTCGCACCAACCGAGTTCGACGGCCCTATGGGCAAGGTACAGCGGAACGTTGCAACGGTGTAACTCCCCGGCCTGCGGCGAGTACGACGAGAAAGATTGACAGCCCGCGAGCCTGTTCGTAGCTTCCCGCGTTACAGTCCGCCTGTGACGTCCGTCACAGTTGGCCGTGCCTGTTCGATGCTACGGGGCGAGGGCCCCACGTGAACTCGGGGGGAATCGTGACTCGGAGGAGCTTCTGGCGTGGGCCGCAAGCCATTGCGCTGGTTCTGACGCTGGTGATGTTCGCCGCCGCCTGCGGCAGCAGCAGCAAGAAGGGCGGAGGCAACTCCGGGCCGGCGACCACCGGGGGCATCTCCAACAGCGATGACCCGAACGCCAAGCCGACACCCGGCGGTTCGCTCATCTACGGACTGGAAGCGGACACGAGTGGAGGCTGGTGCCTCTTCAAGGCGCAGCTCGCGATCGGCGGTATCCAGGTCGCCCGCGCGATCTACGACACACTGACGGCGCCGGGCAAGGACGGCAAGATCCACCCGCTCCTCGCAGAATCGGTGACGGGCTCCAACAACAACAAGTTGTGGACGATCAAGCTGCGACCCGGCATCAAGTTCCACGACGGCACCGACCTGACCGCCAAGGTCGTCAAGGACAACCTCGACAACTACCGACAGCTGAATCCGCTGTTCATTTTCGTCTTCCCCGACGTCACTTCGGTCGACGTGGTCGACAACCTCACGCTCACCGTCACGTCGAAGCGTCCGTGGGCGGCGTTCCCGTGGTTCCTCTGGGCCAGCTCACGGCTCGGGATCATGGCCGAAGCGCAGATGAAGTCGCCTGACTGCAACACCAAGCTCATCGGCACCGGACCGTTCGAGAAGGTGTCATGGAAGTTCGGCGACAAGTTCGTCGCGAAGAAGAACCCGAACTACTGGCAGAAGGACAAGGACGGCGTGCAGCTGCCCTATCTGGACCAGATCACGTTCGTGCCGCAAGAGGACGGCGCCAAGCGGTTGTCGTCGCTCGAAGCCGGCGACTTCACGATGATGCACACTTCCGGTCCGAAGCAGATCGTCAAGATCCGCCAGGACAAGGAAAACGGCTCCCTGCACGACACGGAATCCGACAAGTTCACCGAGGTCGGATACGTGATGCTGAACACCTGTGCCGGAACCGGTGTCGCCGATCCGGAGTTGTACTCGGGGTGCGGTCAGGCCTCGCCGTTCTCCGAGCTGTCGGCCCGTCAGGCGTTTGCATACGGCGTCGACCGCAACATCTTCAACAAGCTGCGCAACGACGACATCCTGCAGCAGGCCACCGGACCGTTCGCGCCCGGCGTTCCCGGCTATCTCCCCGACACCGGCCTGCCGAACGTCGACAAGGAAAAGGCGAGGGCGGCCGCGGCCGAGTACAAGACGAAGACCGGAAAGACGCTGACGTTCACGCTGAACCACACCTCGGACCCCGACACGACGCAGGACGCGATTCTCATCAAGCAGATGCTGAAGACGAATGCGGGAATCGACATCAGCCTCAACCCCGTGTCGGACCAGAGCACCTTGATCAGCATCGCGATCGGCCGCAGTTACGACGCGACGTTGTGGCGGAACCACCCGGGTGCCGACGACGACACGCAATATGTGTGGTGGCACTGCTCGAACCAACCGCCGGCTGCGTGCAACAACCCGGTGAACTTCGGTGGCTTCAACGACCCGGTGATCAACAAGGCGTTCGACGACGCCCGCGTCAGCACCGACCAGGCGGCCCGGACGAAGCTCTACGAGAAGATCAACCTCCAGTTCGCAAAGCAGCTCTACAACCTGTGGGCCCAGTACACACTGTGGACGGTGGCGTACAAGCCCAACGCCCACGGCGTCCTCGGCCCGCCGCTTCCGGACGGCACCGAGGCGTTCGAAGGCTTGCCGACCGGCCACCCGGTGACCGGGTTGTGGTGCGACGGCGGAAAGTGCTGACCAAGGTCTGATCCCGGGCAGGAGTGAAGGAGACGACGGAACGTGCATGCGATCGTCCGGCGACTGGTGCAGTTGATCGTCGTCCTCATCGTGGTCACGTTCTTCACGTCGCTCCTCACATCATTCCTGCCCGGAGACCCGGTCACGACGATCGCCCCCTTCTCGTCGGTGGAGACCCGCGCGCAGATCCGGGACCAACTCGGGTTGAACCAGAACATCGTCGTCCGCTACGGGAAGTGGCTCGGGAAGTTCGTCACGGGTGACATGGGTCGGGAGTACGCGGGCAACGATGTTCGCGGGGCGTCGATCTCGGAACGGATCAGGGACGCGTTGCCGCGGTCGTTGACGCTGATGCTCTACGTCCAGATCTTCACGCTGCTCGTGGCGGTTCCGCTCGGGGTCTATACCGCGTACCGAGCCGGGAAGGCCGTCGACCAATTGGCCAACGGCTTCGCGTTCCTGCTCCTGAGCATCCCGGTGTACGTCGCGGGCACGCTGATGATCTTGTTCTTCAGCGTCAACAATCACATTCTCCCGTCGCGGGGTTGGATCGCGCTCGGCAACAATCCGACCGAACACTTCAAGCACTTGGTGATGCCCGTGATCGCGATCGCGATCGGCCAGATCGCCGTGTATGCCCGCTTGTTGCGCAGCGACATGGTCGCCACGCTGCAGGAGGACTACATCCTCATGGCGAAGAGCAAGGGCATCACCGACGGTCGGATCCTTTGGCGGCACGCGTTGCGGCCGTCGAGCTTGACGCTGCTCACGGTCGCGGGTCTGAACGTGGGGGCGTTGATCAGCGGGGCGCTCATCGTCGAGGTGATCTTCGGCCTCAACGGCATGGGATTCCTCATCAACGATGCGATAAACCGCAGGCAGTACATCGCGTTGCAGGACTACATCGCGGTTGTCGCGATCGTGTACGTGCTCGTCAACTTCGCGGTGGACTTCCTCTACCGCGTACTGGATCCGAGGATTCGTGGTGCTCGAATCGGATAACACGACGAACATCGAAACCGTTGCCGGTCCGGCGGGAGGATTTGCCGCCATCGCGGTCGAGGAACCGCCGGAAGAGGTCTTCCAGAAGCGGCGGATCGGCATCATGGCCTGGTTCGCGATCGCGTGGCTCACGATCGTCTTGCTTGCCGCGGTTCTCGCGCCGGTGTTGCCGCTCAAGGATCCGATTGGCGGATTCGACTACGAGCACACGAAAGCGGGCATGTTCACCGCCGGGCACATCTTCGGCACCGACGACACGGGCAACGACGTGCTCAGCCGGGTGGTCTGGGGCGCGCAGGCGTCGATGCTGATCGCGATCGGCTCCATCTTGTTCGGGTTGATCATCGGAGGATTCCTGGGGTTGGTCGCCGGCTACCGCGGGGGCAAGACCGACACCGTGCTCAGCTCCTTCTTCAACATCTTCCTGGCGTTCCCGCAGCTGGTGCTCGCCCTCACGCTCGTCGCGGTGCTGGCGCCGAGCGCATCGGGGGGCGGTGGTGGCCCGACTTGGGGCCGACGAATATTCGTGGTGATCCTCGCGGTCGGCATCGTCTCGGTGCCGATCCTCGCCCGCATCACGCGCGCGAACGCCCTTGCGTGGTCGCAACGCGAGTTCGTGATGGCGGCGCGGGCCCAGGGCGCTTCGAGCATGCGCGTGATGTTCCGCGAAGTGCTGCCGAACGTCCTCCCCGCGATGCTGTCGATCGCGTTGCTCGGTGTCGCGGTCGTCATCACGCTGGAAGGGGCCTTGGCGCTCTTCGGCCTGAGTGTTCCCGCGCCCAACCCGTCGTGGGGCAACATGATCTATTCGCAGTTGAGCGCCCTCGACGAGGCGCCGACCGTATGGATGGTGCCATCGGCGCTGATCTTCCTCTCGGTGCTGTCGTTCAACTATCTCGGTGACGTCGTGCGTGCTCGCTTCGACGTGCGCGAGGGCGCGCTGTGAGCCGTTCCCGACTCAAGCTCGGCCGGCACCGCGACCGCCGCGCGGATCGGTTCGCCGATGCGCCGCTCGACGGGCCGCTGCTCGACGTCGACGAGGTGCAGACGCATTTCAAGAGTGAACGCGGCCTGGTACGGGCCGTCGACGGTGTGTCGTTCGCGCTCGAACGCGGCAAGACGATCGGGATCGTGGGGGAGTCCGGCTGCGGCAAATCCGTCCTGTCACGCTCGATCATGGGACTGCTGCCGAGCAACGCAGTGCGGCACGGCAGCATCACGTTCGAGGGCAGGGAGATCGGCAAAGCCGCCGGCAACGTGATGAAGCAGTACTGGGGCACCCAGATGGCGATGGTGTTCCAGGACCCGATGACGTCACTGAACCCGGTCATGCGCATCGGCCAGCAGATCATGGAGTCGCTGCGCTTCCACCTCGACGTCTCGAAGGACTACGCCGAGGAAACCGCGCTCGCATTGTTGCGATCGGTGGGGATCCCGGAGGCCGAGCGCAGGATGCGGGAATACCCCCATCAGCTCTCGGGCGGAATGCGCCAGCGCGTGATGATCGCCATCGCGCTGGCGTGTGGTCCGAAGCTCCTGTTCGCGGACGAGCCGACCACGGCGCTCGATGTCACGGTGCAGGCGCAGATCCTCGACCTGCTCCAGGCCCAGCAGCGCGAGCGGTTCATGGCGATGGTGCTCGTGACCCACGACTTGGGTGTCGTCGCCGGCCGCACCGATGACATCGCGGTGATGTACGCGGGCCGCATCGTGGAGAAGGCACCGACGCGCGCGCTCTTCACGCAGACGCGTCACCCGTACACCGAGGCGCTGCTCAAGTCGATCCCGAAGCTGGCGCAGAAGAGCCATACCCGGCTCGAGGCGATCACCGGCCGTCCGCCCGATCTCGTGCGGCCGCCGGCCGGATGCAAGTTCGCGCCCCGCTGTCCGTACGCCCAGGAGAAGTGCGTGCAGGAGGAGCCGCGGCTTGCGGACGCCGAGGTACCCGGGCACGCGTTTCGTTGCCATTTCCCCGTCGGTACCGAGGCCGGCCGCGATGCGCTCGCACGCAACCTGGCCGCGGGCGAGACCGCGACCGGTTTGCCCGTGCGCAAGCAGGGCGACGCGCTGACGACAGGGATCGTTGTCTGATGGCGGGCAGCGGCACCGCGCATCTCCGGCCGGAGAGTGAGACCCTGCTGCGCGTCGAGGAACTGGTGGTGGAGTTCCCGGTCGGCCGCAGCGGCCTCAAGGTGCACGCAGTCTCGAACGTCAGCCTCGACGTGGCCGAAGGCGAGACCGTCGGTCTCGTCGGCGAGTCCGGTTGTGGGAAATCGACGACCGGCAAGGCGATCATGCAGCTGCCGCGACCGACGGCTGGTCGCGTGCAGTTCGAAGGTCATGACATGACCCAGCTGTCGGGCGAGGAGCTCCGCCGCACCCGCACGCGCATGAAGATGATCTTCCAGGACCCGATCTCTTCACTCAACCCGCGTCGCAAGGTCGAAGACATCATCGCGGAAGGCCTGACCATCTGGGACGTCGGCACGAAGGCGGAGCAGCAGGAGAAGGTCGACGAGATGATGGCCACGGTCGGCCTCGATCCGTCGTTGCAGCGGGGCCGGCGTCCGCATCAGTTCTCGGGCGGTCAGTGCCAGCGGATCTCCATCGCGCGTGCGGTGATCACCGATCCGAGGTTGATCATCTGCGACGAGCCCGTATCGGCCCTCGACGTGTCGGTGCAGGCGCAGATCCTCAATCTGCTCGAGGACATGAAGACGCGGTACGGCCTGACATTGATCTTCATCGCGCACGACCTCGCCGTGGTGAAGAACGTGAGCGACCGTGTCGTCGTCATGTATCTCGGCAAGATCTGCGAAGTCGGGCCGCCCGACGACATCTACCTGCACCCCGCCCATCCGTACACCGCGGCGCTCCTCGCCGCGATCCCGGTTCCGGACCCCAACGTCCGGCCCGATGAACGCACACAGGTCGGTGGGGAGATCCCGTCTCCGGTTGCGCCGCCGTCAGGGTGCCGGTTCCGTACACGGTGTCCAAAGGCGCAGGACGAGTGCGCGCATGAAGAGCCTCAGGTCGCGGAGATACGGCCCGGCCAGTTCGTCGCGTGCCACTTCCCGCTCGCGCCCGGCGAGACGCTGCCGACGCGCAACGGGCAGACCGCCTCAATGACGGGGTAGCCCGAGAATTCTCGTCGCGACGATGTTCTTGTTCACCTGCGTCGTGCCGCCCGCGATCGTGAGCGCCCGGCTGTAGACGCGGTCGCGGCCCCAGGGTCCGTGCAGCGCGTCCGGACCCAGGACGTCGGATGCCGCTTCGGTGACGTGTTGCTCGAGCTCGCTCCACAGCAGCTTCGCGATGCTGCCCTCGGGCCCCATGGCGCGGCCGTGCAACTCGGCCGAGATCGCTCGCTCGGAGATGAGCTTCAGCAGCTCTCCCTCCATGTAGATGCGTGCGAGGCGCTGGCGGAGCACAGGGTCGTCGACGGCGGTACGCCCGTCGCCGAGCGGCGTCTCCTTGGCCGTGTCGATGAGCCGCTGGATCTTCGCCCGGCTGCCGAGATGCAGTTTGGCAACCGTGCCGCGCTCGTACGCGAGCGTGGTCATCGCAACGCGCCACCCCTCGTTCACCGGCCCGAGCGTGTTCGTGACGGGCACGTGCACATCGGTGAAGAAGATCTCGTTGAATTCCTTCTCGCCGGTGATCGTGACGAGCGGGCGGACCTCGACACCCGGTGACGTCATGTCGACGAGGAGGCAGGTGATGCCGCGATGCTTCGGGACGGTCGTGTCGGTGCGTACGAGCAGTTCGCACCAGTTGGCGAGGTGGCCGAGGGTGTTCCACGTCTTCTGTCCGTTCACAATCCAATCGTCACCGTCGCGTACGGCCGACGCGCGCAGCGACGCGAGGTCGGAGCCGGCGTTCGGTTCCGAAAAGCCCTGACACCAGATGTCGTCGCCGCGCAGCATGCGTGGGAGCAACGTGCGCTTCTGTTCCTCGGTGCCGTGCTCGATGATGGCGGGAGCGATGTTCGAGAGGCCCAGCGGGTTGAGCGTGCCGGGCGCCCGCGCCCGGTGCATCTCCTCGGCGTAGACGACTTGCTCCATCAGCCCTGCCCCGCGCCCACCCCATTCCTCCGGCCATGCGATCGCCGCGTACCGGGCGTCCGCGAGCGTGCGGTTCCAGTGGCGGAGTCGTGCGAGGCGCTCGCCGTCGAGGTCGAGGGAGCCGCTCAGGCCGTCACCCCGCAGGTCATCGGTCAGGTGCGCGTCGAGCCACTCCCCGAACTCCTTGCGGAACGCCTCGGCCTCGGCCGGATATCGAAAGTCCATGATGGCGGTCAGCCTACGCGCCCACATGTCCAAACAGATTGGACGCTCAGCCCGCGTGTGACGGGCTACGCGTCCAAACAGATTGGTCATTCGTCGTGGAGGCCACCGCGGGCCAGTTGCTCGTCGAGCTCGCGTTGCCTGGCGACGTTCTCGGCGTGCAGCTCCTCGGTGGTGCGCACCCGACCGTCGATCTTGAGCTCGCCCATGATGTGCACCTCGCCGAGCGTCTCGTTCATGTATCCCGGGCCCTCCGCGGTCGGGATGAACCAGCCGGTAGGGCACATCGTCAGCACCTCGACGAACGTGAACCCCTCGCCCCGCAGCTGGGTCTCGAAGGCCCGCTTGAACATCTTGCGCGTCCGTGCGACCCCGCCGGCGTTGTGCACCGACCCGCGCGCCACGTACGCGGCACCTTGCAATTGTGCGATGAGGTCGCCGATCAGTATCGGGTAGCCGTGGTACTCGGCGTCGCGGCCGTCAAGCGAGGTTTTCGTGCGCTGTCCAATCACACTGGTCGCGGTCATGTGTCCGCCGGTCTCACCGAACACCCCGTTGTTCAACAGGATGCACGTCACATTCTCGCCGCGCGCAGCCGTGTGAATCACCTCTTGCAGACCTTCGTTCACCATGTCGCCGTCACCTTGCAGCGTGAAGACGAGCGCGTCCGGCAACATGCGCTTCACGCCGGTCGCGACCGATGGCGCGCGTCCGTGCAGCGCCTGGACGAGGTCGATGTCCATCGTGCCGGAGAACGACGTGTAGCAGCCGATGCCGGCGACCGCGATCGACCGCTGCGCGACGTCGAGGTCTTCGATCGTCTCGAGGAACTGGCGGATCGCGAGCGGCTCGCCGCACCCCGGGCACATGTGGTGCTCCTGCGTGAGCAAGAGCGCCGGCTTCAACTCCTCGACCTTCCGTGCCGGCACCGTCGGCGCGCTGGAGGTGTCGATGACGATCGGTGTGCGCGGTCCGCTCATGCCTGGTGCTCCTGCATCTCGTACGAACAACTCTCGTATCCGGGGATCACCGGCAGCTCACGGTCGACGTGCAACGCGAGGATGCGGTCGGTGATCACCTCGACATCGAGTATGCGGCCCACGCCGAAACCCGAGTGGTCGGTCGACACTCCGCCGATGAACGTCACCGGCACGCGCCCCGCGACGCCGATGCGCACGTCGTCGATCATCTGTCCGGCCGCGAGCTCGAAGCTGCCGATCCGCCGGACCGAGGGGAGGCCCGCGGCTTCGGCGACCGTCGCATACGGGAACGGCCACAGCGTGATCGGTCGCACGTAGCCGACGCGGTGGCCGGCGGCGCGCAGCTGCGTGATCGCGTACTTGACGAACTTGGCGGGCGAACCAAACGCGACGACGACCGTCTCGGCGTCGTCGAGGAAGCCCGTCTCGACCCGCACCTCGCGCTCCATGTACGGGATCTTCGTTGCGATGTACTGCGCCTTGCCCTCCTGGCCGAGGGCGCGCTGGCCGACCTTGCCGATGCCGAGCGACGTCACCGCGCCGCTGCGCCCGGTGCCCGACCGCGAACCGTTCACGGCCCAGTCCTTGGCGGGGAGCACCGGGAACTCGATCGCCTCGATCGCGATGGCCTCTTGGGTGTGCGCGAGCAGGTAGTCGCCGTAGACCAGCACCGGGTTGCGCCACTTGTCGGCGAGATGGAACGCGAGCTGCACGTGCTCGACACCTTCCCGCACGTCCTGGGGGGCGAGCACGATGTGCCGGTAGTCGCCATGACCGCCACCACGCGTGGCTTGGAAGTAGTCCTGCTGGCCGCGTGCCATGTTGAAGATGACGAGCGGCAGCTCGGCGAGCGTCATCTCCGAGAACGACTCCTGCATCAACGACAGCCCCTGACCGGTCGAGCCCGTCGCGGCGCGGGCGCCGGTCGCCAGTGCGCCCCATGCCATGCCGACGGCCTCGAGCTCGCTCTCGGCATTGATGCACGCGCCGCCGACGTCGGGCAGCAGGCGCGCGAAATGCTCGAGCACTTCGGTGAACGGGGTCATCGGGTATCCGGCGAAGAAGCGGCAGCCGGCGACGATCGCGGCGCGCGCCAGCGCTTCCGAGCCTTCCATCAGCACGCGTTCGGAGGTGACCGTCGACGTCATGCAGGTACCTCCGTGACGACGGGCTGCTCGAACCGGAAGACCTCGAACACGAAGTCGGGACACACGAGCAGGCATGCCGCACAACCGGTACATCCCGGATGGAGCTCGGGATACCTGTAGCCCATGTGATTCACCGGCGTCGACATTGTCAGCACGTTCGGTGGGCACGCCGGGATGCACAGCTCGCATCCCTTGCAGTGTTCGACGTCGATGGTGACGGTGCCCCGGCTCTTGATCTTCGTGATCTCGACGCTCGTCCCGCGGACGTTCGGCTCAGACATCGGCGGTCTCCCATGCCGGGAAGTCGTTCGCGGGCAGCAGCTCGCCGCCTGCACGCAGCGCTCGTTCGTTGGCCTCGATGTGCTGCGTTCGGTAGGAGGGAATCGACGCGCGCATCGCGGCGACGAGCGCGTCCATTGTGACGATGCCGGTCGTAGTGACGAACGCGCCGAGCATCACCATCGAACCTCCCATGGTGTTCCCGAGGTCGGTTGCCACGGCGGTCGCGGGTACCCGGTGCACCGTGACGTCCTCGCGGACGCTGCTCGTGAACGTGGCGTCGTTCACCAGCACGAGGCCGCCCGGCCGGAGCTTGGCCTCGACGGGAGCCCAGTAGTCGTCGTGCATCGCGATCGCCGACCATGCGCGCGACACGACCGGCGGTGCCGCGATCGGCGCATCCCCGATCACCACGGTGCTGTCGGTGTTCCCACCGCGCATCATGCCGCCGTAGAGCCCGAGGAACATCACCTCGCGTCCCTCGAGCGTCGCGGCGCGGGCGAGGACCTGCGCGGCGAGCTGCACCCCTTGCCCGCCGATGCCGGTGATCAACAACTCACGTTCCATGTCTCATGACTCCTTCGGTGCGTGCGTCACTCCGGCGAGGCAGAAGGCGCCGAGACGCTGCACCTCTTGCGGGTGCGGTCGTCGCCGGTGGGCAATGGCATCGTTCATGCGTGCGAGCACGAGGTCGCAGACGAACGCGGCGTCCTGATGCGTGCCGCCGAGCGCGCGCACGGATGGTGACAGCGTGTCGAGGAGCGCGGTGCGTGACGCCGCGAGGTCCTCCGGAAAGCGACCTGCGAGGCGCGCGCCGTTGAGCGCGAACGGGCGAGTGGCATCGGCGGCGCGCGGGTCGCGGGCCTGTGCCATCACGCCCTCGATCCAGCGGCGCATCTGCGCCTCGGGATCCTTGGTCGACGCGAGGCGCCCCTCGAGGTAGTCGACGAGTTGGCGGTGCCCGTCGGCGAGCACCGCGAGCAGGAGCGCGTCCTTCGACGCGAAATGCCGGTAGAAGGCCTGGTTCGAAAGGCCGGCCGTCTTCACGATTTCACGCACGGGCGGATCGATCTCGCCGCTCTCGCGCATGACCGCGAACGCGGCGTCGATGAGCCGTCGCACCTCTGCCGCGTAGGCGTCTCGGCGCCCCGCGAGGGTGCGATCGGCCAGCGCCGCCTCGACCGGAACAACGTTCTGCACTTTGAGAACAGTATTCTGCCGTCCGGGCGGGGTCAACCGGTCGTCAGGAGCCGCTCCACGATGAGCGGGCGCTGCACCTGGCCCGTGGCAGGGGTGCGGGGGAGCGCGTCGACCACGGCGACTCGCCGGGGCTGCTTGAACGTCGCGAGCCGGCCGTCGCAGAAGGTCCGGAGCGCTGCCGCATCCGGCGCGACCGAGCCCGGGCGGGCGACGACGACTGCCGTGACGACCTCGCCCCACTGCGGATCCGGCAATCCGACGACCGCGACCTCCGCGATCGCGGGATGGGATGCGAGCACCTGCTCGATCTCGACCGGCGCCACGGTCTCACCGCCGGTTCGGATGACGTCGCGAGCTCGCCCGACGATCGAGAGATACCCGTCGTCGTCGAACGCCCCGAGATCGCCGGTGTAGTACCAACCGTCGCGCAGCGCCGTTGCAGTGGCGTCGGGATCGTCGAAATATCCGTCCATGAGGAACGGGCTGCGCATGCAGACCTCGCCGTTCGCGTCGAGCCGCACCTCGACGCCAGGCTGGGCCACGCCGACACTGCCCGGCTTGCGAAACAGATCGTCGTCGCTCAACTGCACCCCGGGTCCGGCTTCGGTCGAGCCGTAGAACACTCGCGTCGCGGTGTGCGGCAGCGCGTCCTTGATCGCCCGGAGGAGCTCCGGCGGAGTCGCCGATGTGCCGGTGTCGGCTTCCGACAGGGAGGACAAGTCGTAGCGGCCGATGTGGGCTAACACGCGTGCCCATACCGCCGGGATGCAATAGAGGCGCGCCGCCCGGTGCCGCACGACGGTCTGCAAGAGGGTCTCGGCATCGGAGGTACGCACGAAGTGGACCGGGCGACGCCCCTGCCACGCACCCATCGCGATCGTCCAGCCCGCCATGTGGAAGAGAGGGAACATGCAGACGGTGCCGGCGCCGCCCGCGCTCGTCGTGGCGCCGACGAACGTCCGCAACCAGTTCGCGCGATGCGACAAGACGACTCCCTTGGGCCGGCCCGTGCTCCCGCTCGTGAAGAAGATGACGTGCGGGTCGCGCTCGTCGACGTCGGTCGCGGAACCCGAAGCCACGTCGCCATCGGGCACGGTCGCCGAGAACGGGATGCCGGCCGCCAGGCCGAGCTCGGCGGCGGCACCGACGTGGGATGTCCCGGCGAGCAGCAGCTTCGGTCTTGCGTACTGCGCGACGGCAACCAGCTCTTCGACGGACGAGCGCGCGTTGAGCGGCGCGAACACGGCCCCGATCTTGGCGAGTGCCGCGAACAGTGGTAACGCCTCCAATGCCGTGTCGCTCCACCACAACACTCGATCGCCACGCCCCACGCCCATGGCGCGCAGGCCGCCGGCGACGCGTTCGGCTCGGGTATCGAGCTCGCCGAATGTGAGGACGTCGTCATCAAGGGTCGCGGCGACGCCCGTCGGCGCTACGCGCGCCGCATTCGCGAGCATCTCGCCGATCAACAGCACCGGCGCAGCATCGCGCGCTCATACGGGACTTGCTTCTCAACAATGATTGTTGATAGCATCTCTCTGTCATGAAGAGCAGCGCCCAGCTCACCGACGTGTTCCGCCGGCAAGGCTTCCGCGTCACGCCGCAACGGCAGGCGATCTTCCGCTTGCTCCAGGCCAACGACGCACACCCGACGGTCGAGGCCCTGTTCGAGCGCGCCCGCGCCGAGATGCCGACGATCTCGTTGAAGACCGTGTACCAGACCGTCCACGACCTCGAGGCACTCGGCGAGGTGCAGGTGCTCGACCTCGGCACCGGCAGCTTGCGGGTAGACCCGAACGTCGAGGACGATCACCACCATCTCGTCTGCACGATGTGCGGGCGTATACGCGATCTCCCGGTGGAATACACCGGGCTGCGCGTGCCGAGTCGCTACCGCCACGGGTTCACCGTCGACGACGTCCAGGTGATCTTCCGGGGCCGTTGTGAGGAATGTGCCAAGGAAAACTGATGCTTCAAGGAGCCCACTGATGCCCGACCTCAACGGAAGCAAGACCCACGAGAACCTCAAGGAGGCGTTCGCGGGTGAAAGCCAGGCGAATCGCCGTTACCTCTACTTCGCGCAGAAGGCCGACGTGGAGGGCTATCCCGACGTCGCCGCCCTGTTCCGCTCGGTGGCCGAAGGCGAGACGGGCCACGCGTTCGGCCACTTCGACTTCCTCGCCGAGGTCGGCGACCCGGTGACGGGCGTGGCTGTCGGGTCGACCACGGACAACCTGCAGTCGGCGATCGCGGGCGAGACCTACGAGTACACCGAGATGTACCCGGGATTCGCGCGCACCGCTCGTGACGAGGGTTTCGAAGAAGTGGCGGAGTGGCTCGAGACGCTCGCCCGCGCCGAGAAGAGCCACGCCGGTCGGTTCCAAGCAGGCCTCGAGAACGTCACCTGACCGCAGCCGCGGCCGGATCGCAATCGCCGCCCCGGGGGACACACTCCCGGGGCTGGGAACGGGCAAGCGACCGGTGTACCCGCTCCGGATGCTCGCCCGTGCGTACGGCATCGCGGCTCGAGGATGATCCCCGATGAAGAAGCTCACTGTTGACGACATCCAGGACTTCCGCGAATACGAACGCGAGCGAGACGAGTTCAGGCGGCGGATCATCGCGATGAAGCGCATCCGCCGGGTGCAACTCGGTCCGATCATGACGATCGTCTTCGAGAACACGGAGACGATGCGGTGGCAGATTCAGGAGATGGCACGCGCCGAGCGGATGTTGCGTGACGAGCAGATCGCGCACGAGGTCGACACCTACAACGAGGTCATCCCGGACGCGGGAGAGCTGTCGGGAACGCTGCTGCTCGAGCTCACGTCCGAGGTTGCGTTACGCGAGTGGCTGCCGCGACTCGTCGGCGTCGAGCACCATCTGCGAATCGTGCTGCCCGACGGCAGCAGTGTGCAGGGAAGTCCCTCCGAGGACGACGAGTCGCGTCTCACGCGTCCCGACACGACGGCTGCGGTCCACTTCTTGAAGTTCGCCTTCACGCCCGCGGACATCGAGATGTTCGCCAGCGGGCCCGTCCACATCGTCGTCGACCATCAGGACTACGACCAAGATGTCGTGCTCACGGAGGAACAGCACGCCGCGCTGCTCGCCGATCTGCGCGACGAGCCCCTGCCGTCTTAGCCTGCGCGAGTGCACATCCGGATACGGCGCCTCGACCCCGTCGTCAAGCTCCCCGCGCAGCACCATCGCGGTGACGCGGGCTACGACCTGTGTGCACGCGCCGAAGCCCGTCTGACGCCCGCCGGCGGACGCGCCCTCGTGCCGACCGGTATCGCGATCGCGATCCCGGAGGGATACGCGGGCTTCGTGCAACCGCGATCGGGCTTGGCGCTTCGTCACGGTGTCACGTGCTTGAACACGCCCGGCCTGATCGACGCGGGATACCGGGACGAGATCAGCGTGCTGCTGGTCAACCTGGATCCGCGACTGGCCTTCGATGTGCAGCCCGGTGATCGCATCGCCCAGCTCGTGATCCAACGAGTGCACGAAGTCGAGTGGGACGAGGTGGAGTCGCTCGACGACACCGCGCGGGGCACCGGCGGATGGGGCTCGACAGGTCGCCGCTGACCCCAACTAGGGTCGGATCTCATGCACGATCGGCGGTTCCGTTTCGGTGTCGGATGCAGCAAGGCGCGGTCGCGCAAGGAGTTCACCGAGCTCGCGCGCAAGATCGAGGCGCTGGGATATTCGACGCTGTTCGTGCCCGACCACTTCGTCCAGCACGATCTCGCGCCGACGATCGCCCTCGCCCACGCGGCCGCCGTCACCGAGCACTTGCGCGTCGGAACCTTCGTCCTCGGCAACGACTACAAGCATCCGGTCGTGTCCGCACGCGAGATGGCGTCGCTCGATCTCCTTTCCGACGGTCGGGTCGAGCTCGGCATCGGTGCGGGGTGGATGACCGCGGACTACGAGAAGGCGGGCATGACGCTCGACCCGCCGGGCGTGCGGATCTCGCGGCTGGCCGAGTCGATCACGATCATGAAGGGCCTCTTCGCAGACGGCCCGTTCACGTTCGACGGCGCGCACTACCGCGTGACCGATCTCGACGGTCAGCCGAAGCCGGTGCAACAGCCCGTGCCATTCCTCATCGGTGGCGGCGCGCCGAAGATCCTCGGCCTGGCGGCGCGTGAAGCGCAGATCGTCGGCATCAATGCCAACCTGCGCTCGGGCGACGGCACAACCCACGCCGCCGCGATGTCGATGACGCCGGCCGCGACCGACCAGAAGCTCGCTTGGGTCCGCGACGCGGCGGGCGAGCGCTTCAACGATCTCGAGATCCAGGCGCTGGTCGGTTTCGTCTACATACGCGACGACGCGACGAGGGTGCTCGACGGCATCGCAAGCTCGTTCGGCATCACGCTCGAGGAAGCGCGTCTCGCGCCACCCTGCTTGGTGGGAACCGAAGACGACATCGTCGCGTCGCTCGAGGAGCGTCGCGACCGCTGGCAGTTCTCGTATCACGTCGTCGACGAACAGGCCGTCGATTCTTTCGCGCCGATCGTCGCCCGGCTGGCAGGAAGGTAGGGGAGCGATGAAACCGTTCCGGTTCGGAGTGCAGGTGTCGCAGGCCGGGTCGGCGGGGGCCTGGCGCGACAAGGCTCGCAAGCTCGAAGACCTGGGCTTCTCGACGCTGTTCATGCCCGACCACTTCGGCGAGGAGCTGGCGCCGCTGCCGGCGATCGCGATGGCCGCCGCGCACACGACGACATTGCGCGTCGGCTCACTGGTGTTCGACAACGACTACAAGCATCCGGCGATCCTCGCCAAGGAGGCGGCGACCATCGACCTGCTCTCCGACGGTCGCCTGGAGTTGGGTCTCGGGGCGGGCTGGATGCGCACCGACTACGACCAGCTGGGCCTGCCGTACGATCCACCGGCGGTCCGTGTCGACCGTTTCGAGGAGGCACTGCACGTCATCAAGCAGTGCCTCGCGGGCGAGAAGTTCACCTACCACGGGGAGCACTATCGCATCAGCGACTACGCGTCGTTCCCGAAGCCGGTGCAGCAGCCGCGCCCGCCGCTGCTCGTCGGCGGCGGCGGCAAGCGCGTCCTTTCCATCGCGGCGCGGGAAGCCGACATCGTCGGCATCAACCCCAACCTCCGTGCGGGCGCGATCGGACGCGACGCGTCGCTCGACTCACTGAAGGAGAAAACGGATCAGAAGGTCCAGTGGGTGCGGGATGCGGCAGGTCCGCGCTGGAACGACCTCGAGATCCAGATGCGCTTCTTCGTCACCAGTGTGCGGCCGGACCGCATGGCGATGGCCGAAGCGCTCGCTCCGGCATTCGGCGTATCACCGCAAGAGGCATTGGAGTCGGGCGCGGTACTCGTCGGCACCGAGGACGAGATCACCGAGCAGTTGCATCGCCGGCGCGAGGAGTGGGGTCTGTCGTACGTGGTCGTCGGCGACGACAACGTCGACGAGTTCGCGCCGATCGTCGCCAAGCTCGCGGGCACCTAGCGTCACGACCCGAAGCGATCGGTGATCCATGTGCGCACGCGGTCGCGCACTTCGTCCTTCGACTCGGTCAGCAGGTGGCCGGTGCCGGGAAGCAGCACGACCTCGCCGTGACCGGCGAGCATCTGGACGACGCCACTCGTCGCCGGCGGCAGGATCTCGTCCTCGGTGCCGTGCAACAAGAGCAACGGTATGTCGCCGAGCTCGGAAGCGAGCTCGCAACCGGCGGACTGGGTCGCAAGACCGACGATCCCCGCGCAGTGCTCGCCGAGCACCACGCCCGCCTGCACGGCGACCGCGCCGCCGAACGAATGACCGATCACGACGAACCGACGCGCGCCCGCACGGCTCGCGAGATCGCACGCGGCCGCAACGTCGTGCACGCAGCGCGAGAGGTCGTTCGGCTTGCGGTAGCCGACGCGTATGGTTCCGGTACCTTCGGGCGCGAGCTCCTCACCGAGCCGGTGGTAGAGGCCCCCGGCGGGACCGAGCAAGCTGCCCATCCCGCCGCCGCAGGTCACGACAACGTTGCGCGCGTCACGCGCGCCGTGCCACATCAGCGTGAGCAGCCCGCGCATCGTGTAGACCTCGAGATGCGCGAGCCCGGGAGCGATCTCGACTTCCTGGACCGCGAGCGCGTCCAGCAGCTCGAGCGGCGAGCGGGGGTCGTCCGGCACCGAGGTCGCTCAGAGAAGTGACTCGAGGAGCACGCGCGTGCGGCTGAGCTCCCCGCGGCTGCCGAAGTCGGCCGCGATGAAGTCGGTGACGCCTGCGTCGGCGAGTGCGAGCACCTGCTTGGCGACGACGGCCTCGTCACCGACGATGGCAACGTCACCCGGGCCGCCGGCCCCCTCACGATCGAGCATTGCGCGGTATGACGGCAAGAAGCCGTACACCTGAAGGTCGCGAGCGGCTCGTTCGCGCGCCTTTTCGACGTCCTCGCTGACGCAGATCGGCAACGCGGCAAAGACGCGTGGTGCGTGTCGCCCGGCCCGCTCCGCCGCCGAGGTAATCGTCGGCACGATGTGCGCGGCGAGCGTTGCGGGGTCGGTCATCCACGTCATGGTGCCGTCGGCCATCGTGCCCGCGAGTCTCAGCATCTGCTCGCCGAGGGCCGCGATCACGACGGGCGGCGGGATGCGCGGCTCCGCGCCGAGCGTTGTGTCGACGCGCATCGTCTCGCCTTTGTACGAGACGGTTCCGTCGTGCAGCAACGGCATGAGGACCGACAAGTATTCGCGCATGTGGTGGACCGGCTTGTCGAACGACAAGCCGAACATGTTCTCGATGACCATCTGGTGCGACAACCCGATGCCGAGCACGAAGCGGCCACCGCTCGCGATCTGTACGGTGAGGGCCTGTTGCGCCATCGTGATCGGGTGCCGCCCGTACGTCGGTACCACGCCCGTCGCGAGCTCGATGCGCGGTACTTCGCGCCCGACGACGGAGAGCACGCCCATGGCGTCGAGGGCGAAGATCTGCGGGATCGCATACGACGCGAAGCCGCCGCCCTCGGCCAGCTTGGCGTCCGCGACGACGTCGTCGATCGTCTTCCCGCCCGTGTCCCCGCCGAAGATCCCGATGCGCATGATCAGCTTCCTCCGTCGCCGCGGAGGCTATCCGTGGACCCGTACGGACACGAGAGCGACTTGTATAATGGCGGCTCCACGCGGACGTGGCTCAGTTGGTAGAGCACAACCTTGCCAAGGTTGGGGTCGCGGGTTCGAGTCCCGTCGTCCGCTCTCGCAAAGTTCGCAGGTCAGCGGCCTCTCGGGGCCGCTGATTCGCGTCGGCGAAGAGCGCGATTCCCGCTTTGGTAACGGTCGCTGGTGACGCGTATCGACGAATGGCCGAGGTAGGGCCCCTCGATGTTCAACTTGGTCGACGCGGCGACGTCCGCTTTGGTCGCGTGCCATCCGCGCTACGATGCGTTTTGTGACGTCCCTGCCCGCGACCCTTCTCCTTCTCATGTAGGCGAGCGCCCCTTTAGGCGTTCGCCGAAGCTCCTGTCCCTCGGGCCGGGAGCTTCTTGCGTTTCGGACCTGTATCCGGTCACGACAAATGTGAGCTGCAACATGCCTCCCGAGCCCGCACAGCCGAAGGAAATGCCGTTCGAGAAGTACCGCGCGTTCGTGCCGCTCGAGCTGCCCGACCGGAAGTGGCCTGACCGCAAGCTCACGAAGGCACCGCGCTGGTGTGCGGTCGACCTACGTGACGGCAACCAGGCGCTCATCGATCCGATGGACCCGGTCCGCAAGCGTCGCATGTTCGAGACCCTGGTGGCGATGGGCTTCAAGGAGATCGAGGTCGGGTTCCCGTCCGCGAGCCAACCCGACTTCGATTTCGTGCGCCAGCTGATCGACGAAGACCTCATACCCGACGACGTGACCATCCAGGTCCTCACGCAGTGCCGGGACGAGCTGATCGCACGCACGTACGAATCGCTGATCGGCGCGCCCCGTGCCATCGTGCACTTCTACAACTCCACGTCGATTCTGCAACGGCGCGTGGTGTTCGGCCTGGACCGGTCCGGTATCACCGCCATCGCAGTGAACGCAGCGCGCATGTGCCGCAAGCTCGAAGCGACGGTGCCCGGCACTCAAGTCCGGTACGAGTATTCACCCGAAAGCTATACGGGCACCGAGATCGACTACGCGGTGGAGATCTGCGAGGCGGTCGCCGACGTCATCGAGCCCACGCCCAACCAGCCGTTGATCATGAACCTCCCGGCAACAGTCGAGATGTACTCGCCGAACATCTATGCCGACACCATCGAGTGGTTCCTCCGCACCGTGCGCGACCGCGACTGCGTGGTGCTGTCGCTGCACCCGCACAATGACCGCGGTTGCGCGGTCGCCGCCGCCGAGCTCGGCGTGCTCGCCGGGGCCGACCGAGTAGAGGGGTGCCTGTTCGGAAACGGTGAGCGCACCGGCAACGTCGACGTCGTGACGCTGGCGATGAACCTGTTCAGCCAGGGCATCGATCCGGAACTCGACATCACCGACATCGACGCGCTGCGCCGCACCGCCGAGTACTGCAACCGCCTGCCCGTCCATGAGCGTCACCCCTACGTGGGCGACCTCGTCTATACCGCGTTCTCAGGTTCGCACCAGGACGCGATCAAAAAAGGCTTCGCCGCCCTCTACTCCGATTCCGAAGCTGCGGGCCGCGGTCGCGACTACGAGACCTGGGGTGTGCCCTACCTGCCCATTGATCCTGCGCACGTCGGTCGGTCCTACGAAGCGGTCATCCGTGTGAACAGCCAATCCGGCAAAGGTGGCATCGCCTACATCATGGAGAACGAGCACGGGTTCTCGCTTCCCCGACGCCTGCAGATCGAATTCTCCAAGGCGATTCAAACCGTCGCCGAAGACACCGGCACCGAGATCACACCTTCCGCGATGTGGGACGAGTTCAAGGCCGTGTACCTGCCGGACGAGCCCCGCCTCCAACTGCGCTCGCACCAGCTTGTCGCCCGAGACGACGAACACACCGTCATCACCGCGGAGGTGGTCGCCGACGGCGAATCTCTGATCGTGCATGGCGAAGGCAACGGCCCAATCGCGGCGTTCGTCGCCGCCATTCGTGAAGGGCTCGGTATCGAGCTCGACGTCGTCGACTACCACGAGCACTCGCTCGGTCGCGGCGCTGACGCAACCGCAGTGGCATACGTAGAAACGATCGCCGGTGACACCACCACACGTTGGGGAATCGGCACCGACCCCAACATCATCACCGCTTCGCTGCGAGCCGTGCTGTCCGCCACGAGTCGACTGTGAGTATGGATCTCGCGCGAGTTGTTGGTTCGTATCCCGGGGAGAATGCGCACGCCACCGGTCAGCGGAGGGTAAGAACCAGGAGACCGTAGATCGCGCCGACAACGAGTAGCGCAACGACGGTGGAGATGACGACGCGCAGCCAGCCGTTCGCTCCGCCTATGCCCATGTTCTCGAGCACCGCTTCGCGCTCGGCGTGCTGCAGGCGCTCGTTCTCGGCCGGAGTGCCGACCTTGGCGAGATGCTGCGGATGCTTCTTGCCCTTACGAGGTTTCTGGGCCGGACCTCCTATGCCCGTGATGCTAACTGGCGCTCAACGCGGCCTGACGGTGGTACACAGCGCGTCGCCGAGCGTCGCGTCGGTGCGTTCGTCGGCTCCGCGGAACTTGTGCGAGTACACATCGAGAGTGACGCTATGGCCGCGCGTGACGAAGCTTCTCGGACACTTCGAGCGGTGATGCGCCGGCGTCGATTCGCAGACTCGCAGTGAAATGGGTGCAGCTACTGCGGCGCGCAGTTCAGAATCGCGAAGCCGAGTCGCGATAGCGCCGCCGACTCCCCACTCCGAGCGGGTATTACTCGAAGGAGAAGTCGTCGGCGAGGTCCGTGATGACAAATATCTGATGCACGGAGCGACGTGCGCCGGCAAGTGTGAGCTTGGTGTCGTTGCTGGCACAGACGTCGGCCGCTCGGACGAACTCGCGGAGTCCCGAAGAGTCGAGGTACGTGAGCCCAGTCAGATCAATGCGCAATTCGGCGGGCTTGCCTTTGCACGCTTCGGCGAGCTTTGCCCCGAACATTGGCACCGTCGCCAAGTCGAGTTCGCCTTCGAGGACGAGTCGAACTCGACCGTCGCGGTCATCGTAGAGACTTGCGCGAAGTATCTCCGACGTCACCGCTGCGCCCCCCGCGTTCGTGCTCGATGACGAGCTGCGACAAGCGCATATTGAGCGGCGGTGCCGCTCGGCACGAGGACCGCGAGCTTTCCATGCGCGGCAACCTACGCAAGTCCTCGCCCTGCCTCAATCACCCGATCGGGTAATACACTTCGGCTGGCTTGTAGGATGCGGCGGTGGCCAGGCCGACACGGGTGGCGCTCTACAACGACTATGAGCTTGTTCTTGAAGGTCTGCGGGCCCTGCTCCGGCCGTACGCACCGGAGATCCGTATCGTTGAGCTCGACATTCGACGCCCGCCGCGCCGTCGCGTCGACGTCACCCTGCTCGACACCTATGGCGAAGCGAGAGACGCCGAACAACGCGTCGCTGATCTTGTCGCTGACCACGCCGCCGGCGCCGTCGTCGTCTTCAGTTTCTCCGACCAGCCGCGACTTGTGCGACGCGTCCTCAAGGCCGGCGCGACCGGGTTCATCTCCAAAGCAGTGAGCGGAACCGAGATCGTCGACGGCATCCGCGCCGCAGCCCGGGGCGAGCGCGTCGTCATCCACCGACGAACACAACGCGCCACGATCGACACGCAACTCCGCTGGCCAGGCCGAGACGCCGGCCTGACCGTACGAGAAAGCGAGCTGCTCGTACTGCTCCCGACGGGCATGACCAACCACCAACTCGCCGAGCACTTCTACGTCAGCGACAACACCATCAAAGCCCAGCTCCGCAGCCTCTACGCCAAACTCGGCGTACACAATCGCACCCAAGCCGCGACCATCGCCGGACA
>JBBQXS010000046.1:0-35089 GCA_038209365.1 Acidimicrobiia bacterium
GACGTCGTCGTCGAGGATGCCCACGGTCGCACCTTATGGCGTGGTCTACACGCCGCGTGGGAGGTCTTCCGGACGCCAACCGAGGAGCTCGACACCGAGCCCGAGTGCGTAGCGATCGGTCATTCCGCTCACGTAGCGCACTGCGACGGACGCCGCCTCGAGCGTTCCCGGCCGTAGCTCGTCGTGCCGGCCGGTCGCGTTGCGTGGCAGACGCGCCGGCGCGTCCACGAAGAAGTCGACCAGCCCGCGCAAGAGACCGACGACCTTCTCGGCCTGGCGACATGCCGCGGGCCGCAGGTAGATGCGATCGAAGTTGAACGCCCGGAACGCGGCGAGTGCAGATGCGGCCGGTTCGGTCATGCCGACATGGCCGCCGCGATCGATCGCGTCGAGCACCGCATACACGAAGGAGCCGATCTGTCGGGACCGGTCTCGACCGACGACGGCCGCGACCTCTTCCGGCAGATCTTCGGGAACGAGGATGCCGGCGCGGCGCGCGTCTTCGAAATCGTGGCAGACGTACGCGATGCGATCCGCCCAGGCGACGACCTCGCCTTCTGCGGTCGACGGAGCGGGCCGGCGCCACGAGTGGTTGCGCACGCCGTCGATCGTCTCCGCGCAGAGGTTGAGTGGCGCGAGCGTCACGTCCGCGCCGTACACCGCATGGTCGTAACCGCCCGGCACGTACGGCGAGAACGCCTCCTCGCTCGGGTGACCGCCGGGGCCGTGCCCGCAGTCGTGTGCGAGCGCAATCGCCTCCGTGAGCGGGAGGCACAGATCAGCCGCCCGGGCAATTCCGGTGGCGATCTGCGCGACCTCGACAGCATGCGTGAGGCGGGTACGAAGATGATCATCCTCGGGCGCAACGAACACCTGACACTTCCCGGCGAGGCGGCGCCACGGCCGTGAGTGCTTCACCCGATCAAGGTCGCGCTCGAAACAGACGCGGAAGGGGTCGGGCTCCTCCAAGCGGGCCCGCCTGCCGGCGCCGATCGGACGCGTCGCACCCGGTGCGAGGGTCGCATCGAGCTCGGCCTCACGCTCCTCGCGCCTGCGTACCCGGCGACCGACGAAGTGGCGCCCTTCATGGGCTTCGCGAATCGTGAGCTGATCACCCGCCGTCTCGTCCACTGTCTCGTCGACGTGCATCGCGCCAGGGTAACGACCGGGTGCGACAGTGACGCGACTCAGGGGTTCGGCGCCTCGTGCCAGCGCTCCATCCAGCGGTCGACGCGGATGATCGGCGTGAAGCCGACTTTGGCATAGAGACCGTGCGCATCGCGCGTTCCGAGCACGAGTCGTGCCAGCTCGCGGAACGCATCGGCGATGCACCGCATCAGGAACACCCCGACGCCTCGCCCGCGGTGCGAGGAGATCACGAAGACGTCGGCAACCCAGCCGAAGGAGACGCCGTCATGGAGGACGCGGGCGAAACCGACCTGTTCACCCGTGGGGACGTGGATGACCGCGAAGCACGTCGAGGCCGCGTTCGCTCGCTTCTGCGCGTCGCGTGAACGACCCCGAGCCCAGTACGACTCCTCGGAGATGAAGCGGTGCACGACGTCGAGATCGACGAGTGCAGGGTCGGTCGTGACGAGGTAGTCGCCGTCGCGCCATTGGTGGATCGCATCCGGGAGCACACGTTTGGTCGCCGAGTGTTCGTTCACGGTCACTGTGCGACCAAACGGTTGCTACGCCGACGCGCCCGGGCCGCCGGTGCCCAGTGCCGCGTGCGCGGCGGCCAGCCGTGCAATCGGCACTCGGTACGGCGAGCAGGACACGTAGTCGAGCCCGACCTCGTGGCAGAACTTGACCGACGCCGGGTCGCCGCCGTGCTCGCCGCAGATCCCGAGCTTCAGGTCGGGGCGCGTGGCGCGGCCCCGCTCACACCCGATTCGCACGAGCTGGCCCACACCTTCGACGTCGAGCGTCTCGAACGGGTTCGCGGGCAGCAGCTTGTACTCGAGGTACTCGCTCATGAACCGGCCCTCGATGTCGTCACGCGAGAACCCGAACGTCATCTGCGTCAGGTCGTTGGTGCCGAACGAGAAGAACTCCGCGACGTGTGCAATGCCATCGGCCACGAGGGCGGCGCGCGGGGTCTCGATCATCGTCCCGACGAGATAGTCGACGTCGACGCCGGCCGCCCGCACAACCGCATCAGCTTCCTCGCGCGTCCACTGCTCGATGAGCCGCAACTCGGGCTCGCTGACGATCAGCGGGATCATGATCTCGATGATCGGGTCGCCGCCGGCACGCTTGCGCGTGATCGCGGCCTGCATCAGCGCGCGCACCTGCATGCGATACAGGCCGGGCTTGATGATCCCCAGGCGACAGCCGCGCGTTCCGAGCATCGGGTTCGATTCGCGCCAGAACTCCGACGCGCGCAACAACTTCAGGTCGGCTTCGGTCGCCTTGCCCGTCGCCTGCTTCACGACGAGCTCCTCGTGGTCGGGAAGGAACTCGTGCAACGGCGGGTCGAGCAGCCGCACGGTGACCGGGAGACCGTCCATTGCTTCGAGGATGCCTTCGAAGTCGACCTCCTGCTGCGCACGGAGCTCCTCGAGCGACGATGCTTCATCGGCTGCGTTGTCCGCAAGGATCATGCGCTGCACGATCGGAAGCCGGTCGCCGAGGAACATGTGCTCGGTCCGGCACAGACCGATGCCCTCCGCGCCGAACTCGCGCGCCTTGCGCGCGTCTTCGGGCAGGTCTGCGTTCGTACGGACCTTCATCGTGCGCAGCTCGTCGGCCCAGCCGAGGATGGTGCCGAAATGGCCCGTCGGCTCCGGCGTCACCACCGCGACCTCGCCGACGACGATCTCGCCGCTCGTGCCCGAGATCGAGATCAGCTCGCCCTCGCGTACCGTCTTGCCATCGACGACGAACTGCCGCGCGCCGAGATCTATCTTCACCGCTTCTGCACCGCAGATCGCGGGCTTGCCCATGCCACGCGCGACCACAGCCGCGTGCGAGACCAACCCACCGCGTGACGTGAGAATGCCTTCGGCGGCGATCATCCCGTGCAGGTCGTCGGGCGATGTCTCGGGACGCACGAGAATCACGCGCTCCCCCGCCTCGCGCCGGGACTCGGCCTCGTCGGCCGTGAAGTAGACCCTGCCCACCGCGGCGCCGGGAGACGCGTTCAAACCCTTGGCGAGCACCGTGTACGACGCCTTCGGGTCGAACTGCGGATGCAGGAGCTGATCGAGCTGCGCCGGCTGCACACGCAGCACCGCTTCCTTCTTGTCGATGAGCCCCTCCTGCTCCATCTCGACCGCCATGCGCAGCGCCGCGGCCGCGGTGCGCTTGCCGACGCGCGTCTGGAGCATGAACAGGTGACCCTGCTCGATCGTGAACTCGACGTCGCACATGTCGCGGTAGTGGTTCTCGAGCAGGTGCATGAGCCCGCTGAGCTGCTCGTGCGGCTGGGGGAACTCGTTCCCCATCGCGTCCAGGGGCTCGGTGATGCGGATACCCGCCACGACGTCCTCGCCCTGCGCATTCGTCAGGAAGTCGCCGTACGGCTTTCTCTCCCCGGTCGACGGATTGCGAGTGAACGCGACGCCCGTGCCGGAGTCGTCGCCCTTGTTGCCGAACACCATCGTCTGCACGTTGACCGCGGTACCGAGGTCGTCGGGAATGGCTTCCATCTTGCGGTAGTCGCGCGCGCGTCGGCCGTTCCACGACTTGAACACCGCTTCGATCGCGTAGCCCAGCTGTTCCTGCGGATCGGTCGGGAAGTCGACGCCGGCTTCCGTGCGCACGATCTTCTTGAAGGTGTCGACGAGGCCGGCAAGATCTTCGGCACTCAGCTCCGTGTCGACGCTGAGCCCCTTGGACTCGACGAGGTCGTGCAGCGCCTCTTCGAACAGGTCGCCGGGGATGTCGAGCACGATCTTGCCGAACATCTGCACGAACCGGCGGTACGAGTCGTATGCGAACCGCTCGTTCTGTGTCTGCTTGGCGATGCCCTTCACCGATTCGTCGTTGAGCCCGAGGTTGAGGACCGTGTCCATCATTCCCGGCATCGAGAACGGCGCGCCGGATCGGACCGACACCAGCAACGGATCGGACGCGTCACCGAGCGTCTTGCCCGTCTTCTGCTCGAGCTGCTCGCGCGCGTCCGCCACCTCGGTCATCAGCCCGGCCGGGAGCTCGTCCCCCGCTGCCATGTACGCCTTGCACGCGTCGGTGCTGATCGTGAAGCCGGGAGGGACGGGAAGGCCGAGATTGACCATCTCGGCGAGGTTGGCACCCTTGCCGCCGAGCAGGTACTTCTGCTCCTTGCCGCCCTCCTCGAACGCGTACACGTACTTCGTCGGCATCTTTCAACCTCTCAACTCTCGTCGTCGCTGACGACCATCGTGTGCGCGAAGCGGTCGTGTATGCCCTGCATGTTCGCGTTGCGCATCCAGCCGATCACGCCGACGAGCACGATCGCCGCCGCGAGCGGACCGACCACGAAGAACAGGGCGAAGGTGACCAGGATCAGCGTGCCGTAACGCTTGATCGCGTCGCCGGCGCGCAGCGGGGTCCCGTCGTCGCGCAACACGCGCAGGTGCTGCAGTCGCTTGCCGAACGTGCGGCCCGAAGCGATCGTCGGGACCACCAGATACAAGAAGCCCACGAGGAACAGCCCGCCGATCACCGAGTAGAAGATCGGCTGGAGCTTGTTGCTCTCCGTCGTGAATGCCTTGTTGTCGGCGTCGTATTTCGTCTTGGCGGCATTGGCGTTGTCCTGGGCCGAGGTGATGGCGGCCTGATTGTTCGTCTTCTTGGCGTCGCTCAAGGCCTTGTTGGCGTCGTCGCGCACCTTGGCGTCGGCGTCGACCTGCTTACGGAGCACGTCGATCCGGTCAACGGTTTGCTGGTTCGTGGCGCTCGCGATCGCGGGCGCGACGACGTAGGCAGCGACGATGAACAGCCCCAGCAGCACGAGCAGGTCGATCGACATCGCGATCACTCGCTGCTTCGGCACCGGGAAGTGGGTACCCGGCGGGGGCGTGATGGTCGGCGTCCCGAGCTGACGACCCTGACGACCCTGACGTCCCTGGCGCGCCGGGCGCGCGGCCGATGCGGAGCGTGCCGGCTTCCGTCGTCCGTTGCTGGCGACCTCGACCTCGTCTTCGGTGTCATCGTCGTCCGGGCCCTGCGAGCGCTGCTCGTCGTAGCGACCGCGCTGGTACGGGTCCGACAGCACGTTCCACGCCTTGTTGAGCTTCGCGGCGTCGACCTTGCCCGACTCGCTCGAGGTGTCGATCGTTGCCTTGCGGTCGCGGTATGCCGAACGGATCTCGTCCGTGGCGGCATCGGGCTCTACGCCCAGGAGTGTGTAGTAGTCGTCCATCATCGTCCGAGTCGGTGGTGCAGCTCCTGCACGAGGCGATCGATTGCGACACGGTTTTGATGCATGGTGTCGCGCTCGCGAATGGTGACAGCTTGGTCGTCGAGTGAGTCGAAGTCGATCGTGACGCAGAACGGCGTGCCGATCTCGTCCTGACGGCGATACCGCCGGCCGATCGCACCCGCAAGGTCGACGTCGATCATGAAATGCCGCCGCAGCGCGCCGGCGATGTCGTGGGCCAGCGGTGTGAGCTTCTCGTTCTTCGAGAGGGGCAGCACTGCCACCTTGATCGGTGCCAGGCGCCGGTCGAGCCGCAACACCGTGCGCTTCTCGACCTTGCCGTCGCCGGTCGGCGCCTCGTCCTCGTCGTATGCGGAGAGCAGGAACGCGAGCATGGCCCGATCCGCGCCCGCCGCGGGCTCGATCACGTAGGGCACATAGCGCTCGTTGTTCTCCTGGTCGAAGTAGGTGAGGTCCTCGCCGGAGAACTTGGCGTGCTGCGTGAGGTCGTAATCGGTGCGCTGGGCGATGCCCTCGAGCTCACCCCAGCCCCAGGGATAGCGGAACTCGATGTCGCTCGTGCCCGCGGAGTAGTGCGAGAGCTCATCGGGGTCGTGCGGCCGGATGCGGATCATGTCCTCGGGAATGCCGTGATCGATGTACCAGCGGTAGCGCTCACCGACCCAGTATTCGAACCACTTCGGTCCCTGGTCGGGCGGCACGAAGTACTCCATCTCCATTTGCTCGAACTCACGCGTGCGGAAGATGAAGTTTCCGGGTGTGATCTCGTTGCGGAACGACTTGCCGATCTGCGCGATACCGAACGGCGGTTTCTTGCGCGTGGTTGTCTGCACGTTCTTGAAGTTGACGAAGATGCCCTGCGCCGTCTCCGGCCGCAGGTACGCGACCGACGCGTCGTCCTCCACCGGCCCGACGTGCGTCTTGAACATCAGGTTGAACTGCCGGGCCTCGGTGAAGCTGTCCTTCGCGCCACAGTTCGGGCATGCACCGGAACCGGGGAGCTCGTCCGCCCGGAAGCGCTCGTTGCACTTCCGGCAGTCGACGAGCGGGTCTGTGAGCGTCGCGACGTGGCCGCTCGCCTCCCACACCTTCGGCGCCATGAGGATGGCCGAGTCGAGGCCCACGACATCGTCCCGGAGCTGCACCAGCGAGCGCCACCACTCGTCCTTGACATTCCGTTTGAGAAGCACGCCCAACGGCCCATAATCCCAGGTCGAGCGGAACCCGCCGTAGATCTCCGACGACGGGAACACCAGGCCACGGCGCTTCGCGAGGTTGACCACGCGGTCCATGAGCTTGGGATCGACGGCGGGGGCCATAACCGACCAGGCTACTCGGCCGTTTTCGCCGAACCCGCCTCGTTGCAGCGCTTCTCGGGCGCCCGAATGCGCGGTCTGCCGCGCTACAGAAGCGTGGCGGATCGGAGACGGCGCTCTCCGTGATGCTCGAGCGCCCGGATCCCGAGATGCTCCACTTCGTGTGTGGCCGCGCTCGGAAGCTCGGCGAGCGCCGCGTTGAGCGAGCCGCCGAGCATGCCGCGCAGCAGCTCGAGCGCGGGCGCCGACAACGGCCGCCCGCCACCGCGCGCGCACGCCCGGCAGAGCGTGCCGCCCTCGTCGAGATCGAACGCGACGAGCTCGTCGTCGTCCACCCCGCTCGGGCTGCCGCTGCAGCGGGCACAGGCGTCCAGCATGGGATGGAAGCCCTCGAGCGACAGCAGCTTCCAGAAGAACGCGGTCGTGACGAGCGGAGTGCGGCGTTGCGCGAGCGTGCGCAGCGCGCCGGTGAGCATGCGATACAACGCGGGGTTCGGTTCGCGTTCCTGCGCGACCTGATCGACTGCTTCGAGCATCGGCACCGCGTGCGTGAACAGCCCGTATTCCTCGCGCAGCGCGCGGTGTGATTCCAGTGTCTCGGCTTGGGTGACGATGTCGAGCTCGCGGCCCTTGTAGCACTGCAACGCGACCCGGCTCGTCGGCTCGAGGCGGGCCCCGAACTTGCTCGTCGTCTTGCGTACGCCCTTGGCGACCGCGCGAACCTTGCCGTGGCCCTGCGTCAGGATCGTGACGATGCGATCGGCCTCTCCGAGCTTGATCGTGCGCAGCACGACCCCCTCATCTCGGTAGAGCCCAGACATATGACACGAGTGTAATTCGCGCCACCGTGATTGGACGCTCAGCCCGCCTGTGGCGGGCTGAGCGTCCAATCTGTTGGGACACCTAGACCGAGCCGAATCGGCGGTCGCGCTTTTGGTATTCGGCGATGGCCTCTACGAGGTGCTCGCGGCGGAAGTCGGGCCACAGGACGTCGGTGAACACGAGCTCGGAGTACGCCAGCTCCCAGAGGAGGTAGTTCGAGATCCGGAACTCACCCGACGTGCGGACGAGCAGGTCGGGATCGGGCATGTCCGGGGCGTACAGGTGGCGGTGCAGCACTCGCTCGTCGATCTTGCCGGGATCGAGACGGCCCGCCGCAACCTCGCGCGCGATCGCCCGCGTCGCGTCGACCAGCTCCGCCCGGCCCCCGTAGTTGAACGCGAACGTCAGCGTGAGCCGGCGGTTGGCACCCGTCAGCGCCTCGGTCTCGTCGATGCGGCGACGGACACGGCCCGGCACACGCCCGCCGCGCCTGCCGATGAATCGCACACGGACTCCTCGCGAGTGCAGGTCGTCACGGCGCGCCAGCAGCAATCGCTCGTTGAAGTTCATCAAGAAGCGCACCTCGTCGAGCGGCCGACGCCAGTTCTCGGTCGAGAATGCATAGACCGTCAACCAGGACAAGCCGATGTCGAGCGCGCCGTCGACGGTGTCGAACAGTGCCTCCTCACCGGCCGCGTGCCCCTCGGTGCGCTTGAGGCCCCGCTGCTGGGCCCATCGCCCGTTCCCGTCCATCACGATCGCCACGTGTGCGGGAATATGCGCCGGGTCAAGATGGACGGTCAAGTAGCTCCCTTGCTGCGCCATCCGTGGCTCCCTTGCTGCGCCATCGCCGGCGTCGCTGCGTCGAGCGCCGACGATAGCTAGCCTCCGGCCGTGCCGTGGACGGCGATCGTCAACCCGGCGGCGGGGCGCGGCCGCACACGAAAACTCCTTCCCGCCCTCACACTGGCTGCACGTGCTGCGGGTGTGGAGCTGCACGTGTCACCGGAGCCGGGCGCGCCCGCGAAGCTCGCACTCGCGGCGGCCGAGGCGGGCAACGACCTCGTCGCGTGCGGCGGGGACGGGCTCGTCACCGAGGTCGCCGGCGTCGCGGCCGATACCGGGCGGCGGCTCGCAGTCGTCCCGACGGGGGCGGGAAACGACTTCGCGCGCGTCCTCGGCTACGACGGCAAGCGTCCGCTCGACGCATTCCGAGCGCTCGCGGAGGGCACCGATCGACTGGTCGACCTCGGTCGCGTCAACGGGCGGTGGTACACGTGCGTGACCGCGTCGGGGTTCGACGCGGAGGCGAACCGCTGGGCGAACACGGTGCAGCGCCTTTCGGGCACCACGTTGTACGTGGCCGCCGTGCTGCGCACGCTCGTGGTGTACAAGCCGCACCCGTTCCTCCTGTCGATCGACGGCACCGAACACGAGCTACGCGCGTGGCTCGTCGCCGTGGGCAACGGTCCCGCGTACGCGGGCGGCATGCGCGTCACGCCCAACGCGCGCCTCGACGACGGTCTCCTCGATGTCACCGTGATCGACGCGCTGCCGAAGGCCGAGTTCTTGGTGAACTTCCCGAAGGTGTTCAAGGGAACGCATGTGTCGCATCCGAAGGTGCAGACCTTTCGCGCAACGCGCGTCGAGCTCTCGTCGCTCGACGCGTCGGTCCCGATGGAGGTCTACGCAGACGGCGAGCGTGTCGGACCGCTGCCGGCAACGATGGAAGCGGTCCCGGACGCGCTGACCGTACGCGTGCCGTAGCTACGCGCCGCCGCCGCCCGCCGCGGCCGTCGGCGGGTTCCCGGCGTCGGCGAGCGCCTGCTCGAGTGTGACGGCGGGCCCGGTGACGGTCACGATGCCCTTCATGCCTGCCGCCTCGTGGCCCGGGATGGAGCAGAAGAAGTTGTAGACGCCGGGAGTACCGAAGTACGCGACGGCGGATTCCGTCGGCGCCGCGGCTTTCAGCTCGGGGAACAGGGTTGTGCCCTCGTGGAAACTGAACGTGTGCGATCCCGAAAAGGTCACGTCGAACCGCACCAGACCGGTTTTCGCGTTGATCGACGCCGGCCTGAAAGCAAGCGTCGGCCCCGCCGCCACGTCCTTCACCTGCTTCGCCTTCAAGGTCGGTGGCAGCGTCGAGGCGCCGGCGTTCTTGTCCTCGGAGTGGCCGAGCGAGATCCAACCCGCGAACGACAGTGAGACCAAGAAGCCGGCGGTCAGCAGGATCCGCGAGAGCTGCCGCATGCGCGGTGCCGACGCCAGCACCGCCGCGCCGACGAGGATCAACAGCGTGATCACCGTCCCGATGATCACCGGGATGTGGCCGTGGGCCGAGAGGAACAGCCGCGACACGTTGAGCACGTACACGACGATGCCGACGACGACGGCAAGGGGCAGCACGAGCGGCACGAGGTAGCGCTCGACGTACGGCCGGTGCCAGAACGGGATCGGCTCGCCGGGCCCGGCCTGCGCCTCGACTTCCGCGGCGGGCGGCGCCTCGACGCCGGCCGGCTGCTCGGGCTGATCGGTGGTCGTGGTGTCGGTCATTGCTGTTGCAATCCCATCAGTTCTCGGTCGAGGTCGCGCGACACGCGGCGCTGGAGTGCAGTGCCGCTCTCCTCCGCGTTGTACCAGCGGAAGAAGACGATCGTGAGCGTGATCCACAAGCTGAAGCCCACCAAGATCTTCATGATCAGTCCGGCCAGGCGCATGTCGTCGAGCGCCGAGACGCCCCAGAGCCGTGGGACCGTCTCGTAGAAGCGGTAGAGGGGGTGGTCGCCGAAGGTGAGGAACGAGGCAGGCACCGTAGGCACGACGGACTGGAGGAACAGGAAGACCATGCGCACGAGCGGCTGAAGTCGCGGCACCTCGGGGAGCGGCGAGAGCAGAGGCATCCACACGAGCAATGACGACACGAGGAGCAACGTGTGCACGCCGAAGTGGATCGGCGCGTGTCGCAGCGACGCATTCACAACTACCGGCGTGTGCGTCACGATCACCACTGCATTGAACACGATCGTCGCCGGGATCAGTCTCGTGAGGAAACGCACCGCCCGGAGCAACCACCGGGGTGACAACAGCCAGCGCGCCAGCCACGTCGGTGTGCCCATCAGCAGCAGGGGCGCGGCGATCACCGTGAACGCGGTGTGCTGCACCATGTGTACCGAGAACAGGTAGCCCTCACCGAGGTCGTGCACCGGCCAGTCGGAGGCGATCCACAACGCGAGCACGCCCGCCGAGAATGTCGCGAGCTGGAAACGCGTCAGCACGGGTGTCCCGGCCGGCGCGAGGCGCGGGCCGAGCCGGCGAACCGCATACGCATAGGCCGCCGCCAACCCCGCGATGACCAACCACACGTCCGGATGCGGGGCCCAGGTCGGGAAGGGGGCGTCGGCGAGCACGGCAGCTATGACTTCAGCACGGTGCTCGAGAAGACCAACAACACGATGCCGTACACGATCGCCGCGCCGACGATCCCGATTGTGAACACCCGCCGGAAGAATGGAGCGTCCTGCTTCATGTGCATGTACCACGCGCACACGAGAATGAACTTGGCCGTTGCCATGATCGCGAGCAGCGCAATGAGCAGGTTCGAGTTGACGTCGGTGTACGACGCCGCCACCTCGAAGGCGGTGAGGATCACGAGTACGAGCGCGATGAGGATGTACAGACGCGGTCCGGGATGCGAATGAGCCTCGGCCGCAACGGGGTGCTCGGCGTCGGCCGGCACCAGCGCGCCGCCTTCGGCGTCGGCGGGGACGACGTCGGTGCCGGGATCGGCGACGTCAGTGCCGTCGGTCATTTGACATCAATCCTCAATGCTGCGGAATCAGGTAGATGGCCGTGAAGATGAAGATCCACACGACGTCGACGAAGTGCCAGTACAAACCCGCGATCTCGACCGCCTCGGACTTCGCCTGGGGCAGCCGGCCCTGTGCCGAGCGTCCCCACAACAGGAGCAACCACACGATTCCCATCGTGACGTGCGCGCCGTGAAGACCGGTCAGCACGAAGAACGATGTGCCGAACATGTTCGACGACAGAGTCAGGCCCTCACGGTAGAACTCGGTGAACTCGTACACCTGACCGGAGATGAACGTCAGCCCGAAGAGCGCGGTCGCGAGGAGCCAGATACGCAGCTGGCGCTCGTCGCCGCGCTGGATCGCCGCCAGCGCGAGCACCATTGTGAGCGAGCTCATCAACAAGATGAACGATGTCACCGACGTGAACGGGATGTTGAGCAACTCTTCGGGCTTCGGCCCCTTCAAGAACTGCGTGTCGCGGCCGCGGTAGAGGAAATAGGTGGTGATGAACGCACCGAAGAACAGCGCCTCCGAGGACAAGAACAGCCAGATCGCGAGCTTCGAATTGCTGACGCCGGTGTTCGTGTCGTGTCCGTGGCCCGGGTCGGCGTGCGCGAGCGGCCCCGGCTGCGCGGGAACAACTGCCTGGGCCATCAGTGCGCCCCTTCCATGTGTGGGTGCACGTCCGGCTCCGTCGACGGCTCGATCGCCCATCCGCTCACGCCGAAGAACCCGATCACCGCGCCGAGGGCGACGATCCACCAGTTCTTGAAGACGAACCCGTAGCCGAGCGTCGGCAGCGCCAGCGCGAAGATCAGCGGCCAGTACGACGGTGACGGCATGTGAATGCTGCCTGGTTCGACGGCGCCGTGCTCGGCGACTTCGACTGCACCACCCGCCGGCAGCTTGACGAGCCGACCCTCGTCGTCCTCGGTGTACTTCCGGTGCCAGAGCTCGTCGCGGTGCGTGACGATCGGCACCTCCGGGAAGTTGTACTCGGGCGGCGGCGACGACGTCATCCATTCCAGCGTCCGCGCGTCCCACGGGTCGGAAGTCACCGGCTCCCGGCCCTGGCGCTTCGCCGAATAGAAGATGTTCACGAGGTACACGAGCACCGACGCCGCGATCAGGAACGCCCCGATCGTCGACAGGAGGTTGAGCCCCTCCCACCCCATGCCCTTCGGGTAGGTGTACGTGCGGCGCGGCTGGCCCTCGAAGCCGAGGAAGTGCATCGGGAAGAACGTCAGGTTGAAGCCGATCACCATCAGCCAGAAGTTGACCTTCCCGAGCCGCTCGCTGAGCGAGTAGCCGAAGAACTTCGGCCACCAGTAGTAGAAGCCGCCGAAGACGGCGAACATGAGCCCACCGAACAGCACGTAGTGGAAGTGCGCGACGACGAAGTAGGTGTCGGTCTGCTGGGTGTCGGAAGGCACGATCGCGTGCATGACGCCTGACAGCCCGCCGATCGTGAACTGCGCGATGAATCCGAGCGCGAACAGCATCGGTGTGGCGAGCCGTACCGCACCGCCCCACACGGTGCCGAGCCAGTTGAAGATCTTCACGCCCGTCGGGACCGCGATGAGCATCGTCGAGAGACCGAACGCCGAGACCGCGACCGGTCCGATTCCGGTCACGAACATGTGGTGTGCCCACACACCCCACCCGAGAAAGCCGATCGCGATCCCGGACATCACCACGATTGCATATCCGAACAACGGCTTACGCGAGAAGACCGGGAGGATCTCGGACACGATGCCCATGCCGGGAAGGATGAGGATGTACACCTCGGGATGACCGAAGATCCAAAAGAGGTTCTGGTACACCAACGGATCGCCGCCGGCCGCCGCGTTGAAGAAGTTCGTGTGGAAGTTGCGGTCCATGAAGATCATGATCATCGCCGCGGTGACCGGAGGCATCGCGAACAACGTCAGGAACGCGACGACCAGCATCATCCACACGAACACGGGCAGGCGCATCATCGTCATGCCCGGAGCGCGCATGTTGATGACCGTCACGAGGAAGTTCACCGCGGTTGCCACCGAGCCGATGCCGAGCATGATCAGGCCGACGGACCAGAAGTCGGTGCCACGGCCCGGCAAGTACCCGGCCGAAACCGGCGTGCTCGTCAGCGGCGCGTACCCGAACCACCCGCCGTCCGGCGCACCTCCCAGCGCGAACGACGAATAGATGAACAGCCCGCCGAGGCCGAAGATCCAGAATCCGAGCATGTTCAGCCGCGGGAACGCGACATCACGCGCGCCGATCATCAGCGGAATGAGATAGTTCCCGAATGCAGCCGCGATCGGCATTCCCATGAGGAACACCATCGTCGTGCCGTGCATGGTGAAGAACTCGTTGTAACGCGCCGCCGTCAACACCGTGCCGTCGGGACGCGCGAGCTGCAGCCGGATGAACAAGGCCTCGATGCCGCCGACGAGCAGGAACACGGTCGCGAGCGAGCCGTACATGATCGCGATCTTCTTGTGGTCGACCGTCGTGACCCAGCTCCACGGGCCGGTCGTCGCGCGTGGCCGCTCGAGGAGCCGGGCACGGCGGGACGGCGCTTCGACGAGTGCGTGCGCGTCTTCGACGGTCGTCATGATGACTGACACTCCGGATACGTCTTCGGGGTGGTTGCGGTCTCGGTGAGCAAGAAGCAGGCGATCTTCTTGGCTTCTTCCTGGCTCATGCCCTTGTCCACGAAGGAAGGCATGTGCTGTTCGAGCTTGCCCATCGGCTTGCGGCTGGGCGCGTTCCAGACCCACTGCCACAAGTTGTCGTATGTCATCTCGTACTTGAAGCCGGCGAAGCCCTGGCGATCACCCACGTGCGCGAGATTCGGCCCGACCGCGCCAGGCTTCGTCGGCGCAAAGCTGTGACACGACGAGCAGTTCCATTGCTTGTCGTTCACGCCGTTCTTGAGAACGTCCTCGGCGCGGGCTGTCGTTTGACGCTGTTCCCACGCCTTGAAGTCGGCCGGCGTCTCGGCGATGACCCGGAGGCGCATGTCGGCGTGTGCGAGCCCGCAGTATTCGGCGCACTGCCCGTCGTAGGTGCCGGGCTCGTCGGCTTGCAGCTTGAGAAAGTGCGTGCGGCCGGGAACGACGTCCTTCTTGCCGTTCAGCTCCGGTACCCAGAAGGAGTGGATCACGCCGTTCGCGTAGCAGCCGTCGCCGGAACACTTCGGCGGGCCCTGCAGGGTGAGCGAGACCGGCACGCCGGCAGGGATGTGCATCTCGTTCGCGGTCTCGATGTTGCTGCCGTCGTCGTAGTGGTACTCCCACCACCACTGCCGCGCGGTGACGGTGATGTGGACCACGTTGGGACCGGCCGGCTTCTTGGCGAGGTCGAAGATGGTCGCGATCGTCGGGACGGCCATGATCGCGAGGATCACCGCTGGCACGATCGTCCAGCTCACTTCGAGCACGGTGTTCCCGTGCACCTGCTTCGGCGCGCGGTCCTCGCCGGGCTTCACTCGGAAGCGCAACGCGATGTAGATCGTGCCGCCGACGACGCCCACCCCGATGATGACCGCGACCCAGAAGAACGGCTGCGTGAGATCCAGGATCTTGTTCGCGTACGGCCCCTTGGGCCGGAGCGCGTTCTGCTTGTTCTTCGGACCGGTATCGCCGCAACCGGAGAGCGCCACAGTGGCGATCGCGACGGCCGCCACGATGGCGGCGCGCCGGAACCGGTGGGTGCGGTCCAACATCAGCCTCTCTAGCCTTCTTCCGAGCGAATTCGGCGGGACTCTACAACGGTCGTTTCCTCGAATCACAACTCTGTCACGGGTGTCACCGGGGGTGGTGGCACCGATGTTTCTTCCTCTCGGCGGCCGCCGTCGGGCCACTTGTTCACAAGCGATGTCTCACAGTCCGAGACGGTCGAGCGAGCCCGCTCGACGCTGCCAATCGGGCTCGACTTTCACGCGAGTCTCGAGGTGCACCCGCATGCCGAGCAGCGCCTCGAGCTCGCGGCGCGCCGCAGTGCCGGCGGCCTTGAGCACTGCGCCGCCCTTGCCGATCACGATGCCCTTTTGTGACTCCCGTTCCACGCGCACGATGACGCGCACTGCGAGCAGAGGCTCACCGGACGATGTGCGGCGCTCTTCGACGTCGTCGGTGTTGACCGCGATCGAGTGTGGAAGCTCCTCACGCGCGACTTTGAGCAGCTGCTCGCGCAACAGCTCCGCGGCGAGGAACGACTCGGGCTGATCGGTGACGACGTCGTCCGGGTAGTAGTGCGGACCCTCGGGGACGCGGGCCTCCAACTCGCGGACGAGCGCGTCGAGGCCGTTCGCGGTGCGCGCTGACACAGGAACGTATGCCGCGAAGTCCCCGAGCTCACCGGACGCGACGGCGAGGTGCTGTCCGATCTCGTCGTGGGTCGCGGCATCGATCTTGTTCAGCGCGAGCACGACCGGCGTGTCGACCTCGGCCAATCGCTCGGCGACGAAGCGGTCGCCCGGGCCGATCGGCGCGTTCGCCTCGATGACGAAGCACACCACGTCGACCTCCTGCAGCGTCGCGAGTGCGCGCTGGTTCCCACGCTCGCCGAGCAGCGTCCGCGGGCGGTGCACCCCCGGGGTGTCGAGGAAGACGAGCTGACTCGCGTCGGTGGTGCGCACGGCGCGCACCTGCGTGCGCGTCGTTTGTGGCTTGTCCGAGACGATCGAGACCTTGCGGCCCACTATCGCATTCAGCATCGTCGACTTGCCGACGTTGGGTCGGCCCACGATTGCGACGAACCCGGAATGGAAGGTGTCGGCGCCGTTACTCGGCACGGTCCGCGGCGGCCGGTTGCTCTTCGACCTTCGGCGTCGGCAGCGGCGTGATGATCACCGACACGATGCGCCGGCCCTGGACCCGCTCGGCACAGAACTCGAGGTCGTTGGCCGTCACGCACTCCCCCTCGACCGGCACGTGCCCGAGCGTGTTGAACACGAGACCGCCGACGGTGTCCCATTCCTCCTGGGGCAGGTCGGCGTGGAGCAGATCGCTGATCTCGTCGATGGGCGTGCGACCCGGCACGCGCCATGATCCGCTCGGCAGTCGCTCTACCGTCGGTTCGTCGACGTCGTACTCGTCGGTGATCTCGCCAACGATCTCCTCGAGCAGGTCCTCCATCGTGACGAGGCCCGCCGTGCCGCCGTACTCGTCGACGACGATCGCCATGTGAAATTTCTCGGTCTGCATCTCGCGCAACAGTTCCGCGACGCGCTTGGACTCCGGGACGAAGTGCGCGGGCCGGAGGCTCTGACGCACGGGTTCGGATCCGCCGCCACCGCTGCTGCGCGCGACGAGATCCTTCAAGAACACCAGGCCGACGATGTCGTCGATGCTGTCCTCGTGCGCGGGAAGCCGCGACTTGCCGGCACTGATCGCCATCTCGATCGCCTCGTCGACCGTTGCCTCGGCCTCGACTGCGACCATGTCCGTGCGCGGCAACATCACCTCGCGCACGACGGTGTCGCCGAACTCGAAGATCGAGTGGATCAGCTCGCGTTCCTCGGTCTCGATCGCGGCTTCCTGGGCCGCGACATCGGCCATCGTGAGGATCTCCTGCTCGGTCACGAAGGGCCCGTGCCGCAGCCCTTTGCCGGGGAGCACCACGTTGGCGAGGCCGATGAAGCCACGCGTCAGCGCTCGTAGCAGCCAGAACCGCGTCACGAACACGAGCAGCGGCGACACGAGTAACGCGGCCCGTTCACTGTGCTGCAGCGCGAAGGTCTTCGGAACCACCTCGAACAACGTGAAGACCACGAAGATCTCGACGACGATGCCGACCGCGACCCCAGCCGCCCCCAGGGCCGGCTCGAGCGTGGTGCCGAGGAGTGTGGCGCCGATCATCTGGCAGCCGAGTACAAGCAACAAGATGCTGTTGAGCGTCTCCTCCGGATGCTCCATCAAGCGCAGCACGCGCCGAGCACGTTTGTCGCCTTCCTCCTCGAGCGCGAGCAGTCGGATGCGGCTCACGCGCGTGAAGGCAGTCTCGGCCATCGCGAGCACGCCGGAGAACGCCCAAAGGAGCGCGACGACGACGATCGCGACGACGTTCATCGCCCCCACCGTGCACGGGTGAGACGAGTATCTGGGGGTCGCGCCGACCTCATGAGTCGGTCTCCGAATCGCGGAATCGGGTCAGCAGCTCTTGCTCGCGGCGACGCATCGCGGTCGCCTCATCGGGCTCCGCGTGGTCGTAGTCGAGGAGATGCAGCACGCCGTGCACCACGAGCAGCGCGATCTCGTCCTCGGCGGCGACGCCGCGCTCGGCGGCTTGGCGGGTCGCGATCGCGGGGCACACCACCACGTCGCCCAGCAAGGCCGGCGGATCGCCACCTTCTGCCGGCGCGCCGGGACCCCGGCCGCCTTGGTCGGGCTGGCGGCCGCCCGGCGGGAGCTCCTCGTCGAGTGGGAACGAGAGCACGTCCGTGGGGCCGTCGACCCCCAAGAAGCGCTCGTTCAGCTCGGCGATGGTCTGCGTGTCGACGAACATCAGTGACATCTCGACATCACTCCCGTAGCGCTCGTGCACGCGCTCGTCGGTGAGCACGAGCCGGGCGAGTCGCACCCAACGAGCGACGTCCACCTCGATGTCGCGCTGCTCGTCGGCACCGAAGATCGTCGGGGAACCCGTATCCGTGTGCATCCGCTACCGATCGTGTCGCTCGTACGCATCGACAATGTCCTGCACGATGCGATGTCGCACGACGTCGCGCGAACCGAGCTCCACGAACACGAGCCCCTCGATCCCTTCGAGCACGTCGCGTACCTGGAGCAGACCGGAACGGCCCCGGCCGTCGGGCAGGTCTATCTGGGTCACATCTCCGGTGATCACCGCTTTGGATCCGAAGCCGAGACGCGTGAGGAACATCTTCATCTGTTCGGGCGTGGTGTTCTGCGCCTCGTCGAGGATGATGAACGAATCGTTGAGCGTGCGACCGCGCATGTAGGCGAGCGGCGCGACTTCGATCGTGCCCCGCTCCATCAATCGCACGACCACCTCTGGCTCGAGCATGTCGTAGAGCGCGTCGTACAAGGGGCGGAGGTACGGATCGACCTTCTGGAGGATGTCGCCGGGTAGGAAGCCAAGGCGTTCGCCGGCCTCGACCGCGGGGCGCGTGAGAATGATGCGGTTCACTTCCTTCGCTTGCAACGCCTGCACCGCGAGCGCGACTGCGAGATAGCTCTTGCCCGTCCCGGCGGGACCTATGGAGAACGTCACCGTGTGGTCGCGCACTGCGTCGACATAGCGCTTCTGGCCGGCGGTCTTCGGGCGGATGGACTTGCGCCCCCGCACGACCTCGGTGGTGAGCACCTCGCTGGGACGCTGGTCGGCCTTCAACATCTCGATCGAGCGCCCGAGGTTGTCGCGGTCGAGTTGGTGACCTTGCTCGAGCAGCACGATCATCTCCTCGAAGAGCCGGGCGACCCGCTCGGCCTGCTCGCCCTCACCGGTGATCGTGATCTCGTTGCCGCGCACCAGGATCTCGACCGGAAATGCGGCCTCGACGATCCGCAGCAGCTCATCGCGCTGGCCGAGCAGGCCCACCATGAGGTGGTTGCCCGGGACAAGAAGCTTGACCGAGGTGGTCGTGTGCGACGGTGCCAAGGTGCGCGCGAGGGTAGCCGAGGATCGGCGCGTTCCGGCCGTGATGTCCTCGGATTACCCGTGGTTCAGGTTGCGGCGGCGGCGCGGAGCCCGAGCTGCTCGAGACGCGCGCCCAGTTCTTCGAGGCTGCGGCCCATGCAGGAGGCGAGAACCCTCAGGTCGGACCGTCTGATCGTCAGCATCCGGCCGTTGAAGTCCTGGCGCTCGCGCTGGAGGGAGGTGGCGAAGCGGTCGAGAATGTGCGCGTCGGGGTCGTCGAGCTCGTGCAGGCGCACGAGGTCGATCGTGAACCCGGCGTTCATGTCGAACGCGCCGCCCGTGGCCGCGTCGACGAGGCTGATCTCGCCCTCGAGCTCACGGGGGAGCAACTGGTCGGCCGGCACCTCGTAGATCTCGGCGAGACGCAGCAGACGCGGGACCGAGATCGCCCGCTCGCCTCGCTCGTACGCGCCGAGCACCGACGCCTTGAACTCGAGACTCGATCGCGCCTCGACGTCGTGTAGCGACAAGCCCTTTTGGCGACGGATCGCTCGCAGTCGCTCGCCCACCCGTGCCCCTGTGTTCACCACCCCGAAAGCCCCCTCGCCGGACCGTTGGCGCGCGCCCACTCGTGCGCCGCCATGGGTGCGGTCAGTGGATAGTAACAGCACGCTCCGTGAAAGTCATGCTTCGCGTTGCTTCCAACATCCGCCACTCTTTCACACGAGACACAACAACGCGCACTCTAACCCCATTGGCATGGGTCATGCCCGGCCCATCTGCGCAATCCGGTCGGCGAGTACGGCAACCGCAGCGATGGGCGCAGTCCCTGCACGCAGCACGGATGTTGCGAGGGCGAGGCGAGGCGTTCCCGCGAGGCGCTCCAGCTCGGCCGGGGCGAGCCCTCCCTCGGGCCCCACCACGACCGTCCACGCTCCGAGCGCGGGCGGCTCGAGCTCGAACGCCCGACGGCCCGTCCGATCGGCGACCACGACGGCGTCACGGGCCGCGACTGTGTCGAGCTCGACGAGCTCCTCGACTTCGGGGATCCGGGCGCGACGCGACTGCATCGCCGCTTCACGCGCGACCGTCCGCAGCCGGGCGACGGCCTGCGCGGCCTTGTTGGCATCCCACCGCACCACGGTGCGCTCGGTGCGGACGGGTGTGATGCGCATGGCGCCCAACTCGGTGACGGCGGCGACGACCGCGTCGAGACCGCCCTTCATCGGCGCGATCGCGAGCGCGACCCCGACCGCAGGCGCATCGTCGTGGCGCGGTGCACCACGCGCGTCGAGCACCAGTCGGGACCGGCCGGTCTGGACGATCTCATAGCAGCGCCACCCCCCCGTGCCGTCGGCGGCGGTGACGAGCTCACCCACCTGCAATCGACGGACCTGCCGCAAGTGATGGCCGTCATCGCCGTCGATCTCGCAACGCTCCGCGAGCTCGTCGACAAACACGTGCGCCACCGCGTCGACGTCGGCGGGCGTGGTTGTCAGCTCTCTCACGGCTTGAACGCAGAGCGGATGCGCGAGAAGAGCCCGTCCTGCGGCGGCGTCACATCCTCTCCGCGCGAAGCTGCGAACTGCGCGAGCAGCTCGGCCTCCTCCGCGCTCAAGCGTGTGGGCACGTCCACGTGCACCTCCACGACCAGGTCGCCGCGGCGCCCGCTCCGCAGGGACGGCGCTCCGAGCCCGCGCAAGCGCATCAGCGCGCCGTGCTGTGTGCCGTGCGGCACGTCGAGCTTCGTCGGGCCGTCAAGCGTGTCGACGTCGATCGTGGTCCCGAGCGCGGCTTGCACCATCGAGATGCGAAGTGCATGCCACAACTCGTCGCCGCGGCGTTCGAGCGTGCCGTGGGGCGCGACTCGCACGGCGACATAGAGGTCGCCCGCGGGTCCGCCGCGAGGTCCTGCGGGACCACGACCGGCGAGGCGGAGCCGCTGACCTTCGTCGATACCCTGCGGGACCTCGACGTCGATCGAACGGGTGCCCTCGACGCGTCCTGCGCCGCGGCACACGTCGCACGGGCTGGGGATGGACTGCCCCGTGCCGCCGCAGACGGTGCACGGGGCCGCGGTCATGAGCTGGCCGAGCAGCGAGCGCCGCACATGACGCACCTCGCCGGTTCCTTCGCACGTGCTGCAGCGTTCCGGGTGCGTGCCCGGCGCGCAGCCCGACCCCCCGCACTGCTCGCAGTCGATCGGCATGCGCAGGTCCAGCGTCTTGCGCGCCCCGAACACGACCTCGTCCAGGGTGAGCTCGAGTGCGATCTCGGCATCGGGACCCTGCGCCGGTCCGGACTGGCCGCGCGCCCGCGTGCCGCCGCCGAAGACGTCACCGTTGAAGAACGCGTCGAACAGATCGTTCAGGCCGAACTGGCCCGCGCCGAAGGACGAGCCGGTTCCCGCATTCGCGCCTTCCGGGCCGAACATGTCGTAACGCCGGCGGCGCTCCGGGTCGCGCAGCGTCTCGTACGCCTCGTTGAGCTCCTTGAAGCGCTCGACCGCCTGCGGGTCGTCGCGGTTGGCGTCGGGGTGGTGCTGGCGCGCAAGCGCGCGAAAGGCCTTCTTGATCTCGTCCTCGGTCGCCTGGGGAGATACGCCGAGGACCGTGTAGTAGTCCTTGCCCATGCCCGCGCTCATCGCGAGAGTTGCCTGCCGAGTTGCTGCGACACGGTGACGACTGCGGCTTGGGCTTTGCGATAGTCCATGCGTGTCGGTCCGAGCACACCGATCGTTCCCGCGATCTCTCCCTCCACCAGGTAGGGCGCGAGCACCAACGAGCATTCGAGCAGGTCGGCGCGAGCGTTCTCGGCTCCGATACGGATCGTCAGGCCGGGACCGAGCAGCTCACGTAGCAAGGTCGCGAGCACGACATGCTGCTCGAGCAGCTCCAGGAGACGAGCCGTGCTGGTCGTGACGAAGGCGTCGTGCTCGGCCGCGAGGCGGCTGGCGCCGCCCACGTAGAGCAGTTCGCTCTGGTGCTGCGCGACGTGTGCACGCAGAGCCTCGGACGCGGCGCGTACCAGCGCGTCGGCGCGATCGGCACCGCGGGCGTCAGGCAACGCGGTCACGAGGTCGACGAGGCGCCGTCCCTCCAGATGCTGCGCGAGCCTGGTACTGGCGGCCGCGACGTCGTCTTCGCCGACGTCGTCGTCGAGATAGATGACTTCCTTCTGCACCGAGCCGTTCGACAGCACGACGACCGTGAGCAGGACGCGCGCCTGGAGCTGCACGAGATGCGCGGCGCGGACGACGACCGCCTGCGTTTCGGGGCCGACGACGACGGCGGCGTGCGCGGTGACACGCGCGAGCAGCTGGCTGGTCTCGGAGAGCAGCTCGTCCATGGCCATGGTCGCGCTCGTGAAGAAGTCGGCGATCCGGCGACGCTCGGGCGCCGCGAGCTGGGCGGCGCCCGCGAGCTGGTCGACGTAGTAGCGATAGCCCCGGTCGGTCGGCACCCGTCCGGCCGAGGTGTGGGGCTGGGTGATGTATCCCTCACGCTCCAGCACCGACATCTCGTTGCGGACGGTCGCCGCGGATACTCCGAGACCGGTCGTTTGCGTCACGGTCTGGGAACCGACGGGCTGCGCCGTCTCGACGTACTGCTCGACGATCGCGCGAAGGATCGCTGCCTTACGCTCGTCCAGATCCGTCATCGGTGCGCTTTCATCCCTGCGGGCCGTCGGTCGACAGTTAGCACTCAATGCTACCGAGTGCCAGGAGGTCGGCGGGCCGGGCGAGCGGACCCCGCGGTCATCCGGCGGCTGCTCCCGCGAGCAGCAGGCGAGCCGTGACGTCGGAGGCAAGCAGACGGCCGCGTCGGGTGAGGACGACGCGACCCTCTCGCTCGTCGCACATCCCGGCCGCTCGGAGGTCGGCGATACACCGCGTCGCGGCCGGCGCCGGGAGCACGCCGGCGCGTGTGCGCAGTGCCAGGGAGAACGCCTCCTCGGCGCGACGCTCCGGCGTGAGCTGTTCGCTGCCGGCCTCGGGCGAGTCACCCCGTGCGACGGCGGCGACATAGCGCTCGGGCGTGCGGACGTTCCACCAGCGACGGCCGTGCGTATGACCGTGCGCCGCGCACCCGATCCCCAGGTACTCGCCGTCGTGCCAGTACAGGAGATTGTGCCGGCACGCCTCTCCCGGTCGGGCCCAGTTGGACACCTCGTACCACTCGAAGCCGGCGGCGGTGAGCACATCGTCGGCGAGCGCGTAGGCATCGGCCTGGACGTCGTCATCGGGCAGGGGCCGGTTGCCGGCGGCGACCTGTCGCCCAAGCGCGGTCGCGGGCTCGACCGTGAGCGCGTAGGCGCTGACATGCTCGACGCCGAGTGCAAGGACACCGTCGAGCGATCGACGCCAGTCGTCGAGTGATTCGCCGTCCGTCCCGTAGATGAGGTCGACGCTGACGCGCGCGAATCCTGCGTCTCGCGCCAGGCGGATTGCGCGTTGGACGTTTGCAGGGTTGTGTGTGCGGCCGAGGCGCTCGAGCACGTGCGGGACCATCGACTGCACTCCGAAGCTCAGACGGTTCACGCCCGCGCGCGCGTAGGTAGTTAGCTTGTGCGCGTCGACGCTGTCGGGGTTGCACTCGACCGTGACTTCCGCATCCGGCTCGCGATCGACCGCACCGAGCAGCCGTGCGAGATGCTCGGGCGGGAGCAACGACGGTGTACCACCCCCGAAGAACACACTCGTTGCCGTTCGACGGGTCGACGCCTGCCTACGTTCGATGTCGGTGCTGCACGCGTCGACGTAGTCGTCGATCAGATGGCCACGGTCGGTCCACGTCGCGAAGTCGCAGTAGTCGCAGCGGTGCGCGCAGAACGGCACGTGGACGTACACACCGAAGCTCACCGTGCCAATCTTCGCGCGCGTGAGGGCGGGTCCCCGTCTCAGGTCACGGTTGCGCTGGCGTAGATCGGCTGCGTCGACGACACGACACCCGGCGTCTCTTCCACGGTGAGCCCGAAGCCACGTACTGCGCCGCTCGTGTGGAAGCCGACCGTGCTCGGGGAGGAGCCGAGGACGCCGGCCGAGATCGCGATCGGCTGGTCGCCGGTGCCGCTGAGCGCCCACAGCTGATACGTGTGGTCCGGGGCCAGCGGCTTCATCCCATCGTTCTTCAGGAAGCCGGTGCCGTCGGGCAAGAGCACGATGCGGGCGACTTCGACGCCGTTCGCCGGTGCGAGCGCGACCTCGCGGGCGCCCTGTTGCGTGGCGGCCTTGTCGAACGCCGCGGCGAGATTGCTCGGAGGGTTCGCGTCGCGATTCCGGACCACGATCACCTGGGCGGCCAGCACGACGATGACGATCGCCGCGACTGCGGCGAGGGCGCCGACGACGCGCGGGGAGAACGACCGACGCGCCCGCGGCTGCAAGGTTGTCAGCACACGCGGCTCATCCGCGAGGCGCGACGAGATGCGATCCCACAGATCGGCGGGGGCGGTCAGGTCGTCTACGGGCGCGAGCGCGAGCGACGCCGCACTTTCTCGCAACTCGTCGACTTCGCCACGTGCGAGCGGGTTCACCTCGAGATACCGGTCGACGCGAGCGCGCTCGTCGGGGTCGAGGGCGTCGAGCGCGTACGCACCGAGCAGCGCGTCCAGCTCTGGTTCGTTCGGGCCCGGACGGTTCGGTGACGGGGGGCTCACTTCCGCATCCCTTCATCGATGAGCGCGGCGCGCAGGCGCAACAACCCGGATCGGATACGGCTCTTCACGGTGCCCTCCGGCTGCTCGAGCAGCACCGCGACCTCCCGGTAGGTGTGCCCGCTGAAGTAGGCAAGCTCGATCGCCTGCCGCTCGCCGTCCGACAGTGATGCGAGTGCCCGGCGGACTGCTTCGCCCTCAGTGAGCTCGAGCACGGCGCGCTCGAGCGCGTCGTCGATCGTCGGACTCCGAAACGCGTCGCGTTCTTCGCGAGCACGCCGCGCGGACTCGGCGCGGAGCAGGTCCACGGCCTTCCCGTGCACTTGTGCGCACAGCCAGGAACGCATCGATCCCCGTTCGGGGTCGAAGCGCGACGGTTCGTGCCACAGCCGGAGAAAGATCTCCTGCACCACCTCCTCGGCGAGGACCCGATCTGCGAGCACGCGCCGGGCGAGCGCCAGGCACGGTCCTCCGTGCCGGGTGTAGAGCTGGGCCAGGGCGAGCTCCTCACCCGCGAAGACGGCGCGCGCGAGTGCGGCATCGTCGGCCGCGCGCAGCTGCGCGTCCGACATCCCGACGGAGCCCCGCGGGCCGCTTCGCACTGCGGGTGTTCGGAGCCGAGGCCGATGATGGATGACGTAGGTTCTCACCTCGTGCGCGAGGGATCGGGGGCAGGGGCGGTATTCCGTGCATTCGTCGTGCAGCACGCGCCGGACGGCGTGTACCCGCCGGATTGGAACCGGAGGCTCGCCGAGGCCGGCTACGTCGTGCCCCACTGGCCCCGCCCGTGGGGACTCGACGCGTCGCCGGCCGACCAGCTCGAGATCGACGAGGTGATGCGCGAGCTGCGAGTCCCGCGTCCGATGAACCCGATCGGCATCGGCTGGGCCGGTCCCACCCTGCTCGTTGCGGGATCGGACGAGCAGCGCGCGCAGTGGCTGCCCGGCATCCTCGACGGGTCGCAGATCTGGTGCCAGCTCTTCAGCGAGCCGGCCGCCGGCAGCGATCTCGCCGGCCTGGCGACCGGAGCCGTCCGCGACGGCGACGAGTTCGTCGTGAACGGCCAGAAGGTGTGGACGACGCTCGCGCACATCGCGCGGTTCGGCATCCTGCTCGCCCGCACCGATCCCGACACCGAGCAACACCTGGGTATCACGTACTTCGTCGTCGACATGCGCACGCCGGGCATCGAGGTACGGCCGATCGTGCAGATGACCGGCACACACGAGTTCAACGAGGTGTACTTCACCGACGTGCGGGTGCCGGCCGCGAACGTGGTGGGAGTGGAGCACGACGGCTGGCGGCTCGCGAAGGTGACGCTCGACAACGAGCGGGTGTCGTTGTCGGGCGAAGGCGCGCTGTGGGGACGCGGGCCGACCGCGCTCGACGTCGTGTCGCTGGTGCGCGCGCACGGCGGCACGAGTGACACGATTCTCCGACAACGGATCGCGCAGCTCTACATCGAAGCCGAAGTGTTGCGGCTCATCCGTCTGCGTACGGTGTCGGCCCGGGTGCGGGGCCTGGAACCGGGGCCGGAGGCCTCGGTGCGCAAGGCACTTTCCGACGAGCACGGCCAGCACGTGATGGCGATGGCGAAGGAGTTGAGTGGTGCGTACGGCCTGCTCGACGACCGGGGTCCGTACGGCGAGCGCGACCGTGGCGAGTGGCATTACGGATACCTCTATGCACGCGCGCTGACGATCGGCGGTGGGACGAGCGAGGTACAGCGAAACATCCTGGGAGAAAAAGTGCTCGGGCTGCCTCGTGACGCGTGAAGCGACGGCCGCCGAATTGAGCGAGCCGCTGCGCGCCTGGTTGGCATCGGACGCGCACGATGTCGACGGCTGGGCCGACGATCTCCCCCTCGAGCGGCTGCGATGCCACCCCGACCTCGTCGAACGTGTGACACAGATCTCGCGGCCCGTGCCGGGCACATGCCGCGTCTGGGTCGACGGCTGCCCGGTGGTGCACCACCCCGCGGGCGCGCCGATCGCATGCGCGACGGGCACGAGCCGACTCGTCATCCGGTCGGCTCAGGCGGCCGGTGCGCTCGTTTCGGGATGGCGAACTCCTGGCCTCGACGCCGAATGGGTCGATCTCGATCCCTGGGCGGCTGACGTCGCGTTCGCTCACGCGCTCGAGCTGCTACGGATGCACCTCCGCCGCGCCTACGACCTCGCCGAGGCGGGCACGTGGCCCTGACGTGGATCTCGTGGAACGCGGCGGTCGAGGCGAGTGCCGTCGTCGCGACGGTCGGTGTCGTGGGACGCGCCTCCACGCGCCACTGGCTCGTAGGTGTGGCCGCGTTCGCGCGCGAGCTCGCGATCGTCCTGGTGCTCTACGCGATGTGGCGCATCGTCGGCACGGTTTCGGTCTTGAAGGTCGACGGCGCGATCCGGGCCGGCGAACACATCTGGGACGTCGAGCGCGCGCTTCACCTGCCCAACGAGCGCGGTCTACAGCATCTGTTCCTGAAGAGCGACCAGCTCATCGAGGCATGCAACGTCTACTACGCGAGCGTGCACATCCCCTCGATGCTGGTGTTCCTCCCGTGGTTGTGGTTCCGGCATCGAGACCGGTATCCGGCGGTACGCAACGTGATCGCGCTCAGCACGCTGTGGTGCCTGGCGATCCAACTGATCCCCGTCGCGCCGCCACGGTTGGTCCCGTCGCTGCACGTGCTCGACACCCCCGCACTCTTCGGCCAGACCGTGTACCCGTCGTTCGGGAAGAACGGGCCTGCGCAGCTGTCGGCCATGCCGTCGGTGCACGTCGCGTGGGCATTCATCATCGGCGTGGTCGTGGTGCTCGTCAGTACCAGCCGATGGCGATGGCTCGCCCTCGCCCATATCGTCGCCACGTCGGTCGTGGTGGTCGTGACCGGCAACCACTACTGGCTCGACGGCGCGGTCGCGATCGGCGTGGTTGCCGTGGCGGTGGTCTTCGAGCGGTGGGCTCGCGCGGCGATCACTCGCCGACTGGCGGCGCGTCCGGGCCGCACACCTTCGCGTGCACCTGTTGGGTCAACGCGTGGATCGCCTGCGTGACCTCGGTGTTCTTGCTCAGCTCGACCTCTTGCTCCAGGAAGTCGTGATCGGCCTTCGCCTGTTGGAACGCGGACTGCCGGTTCTGGCCGATCATCACGAACGTCGAGAGGAAGATCGCCTCGAGCGATACCACCAGCGTCAGCGTCGGCCACGGACTCTTCTCGAGCACCAGCATCCATATGGCGAATGCGACCGCGTGGATGTACACGAACGGCATCGATCCTGCGAACGCCGTGATCACGTCCGCGATGCGCAACTGTGCATCGCGGCGCCGCTTGCGCTGCTGTTTCAGGACAACGGGGTGATGCAGCGTGTCCGCTTCGACGTCTGCCATTGATTCAGACCTCCCGGTCATCTCGAACGCCCGCGACCGAGTCTCGCTAGGGTCCGGTCGTGATGCAACCGTCAACCGTGATGCAAGCGTCAACATTGCGCGCGGTCCTGTTCGACTGGCGCGGGACACTTGTGCACGATCCGCCGCACGAGTGGTGGGTTGCGACCGCGCTCACGCGTGCCGGACGTGCGCCAGACGGTGAGACGGTTGCCGCGTTGTGCGACGCGTTGCGTCGAGCCGCGGTGCTTCCGGAGGTTGCGGCGGGAGAGATCGGCTGCGACTGTTCGAAGGCCGCGCATCGCGAGTGGTCGATGATGTTCTTCGAGCGGGCGGGACTCGACGACGAGCTGGCCGAGAGTCTCTACGCTCTCGATCTCGACCCGGTTGCCCATCCGTTCTATCCCGATACCGCGCCCGCCTTGCGGGCGCTGCACGAGCAGGGCTGTCGGGTCGCTCTCGTCTCCGACATCCACGTCGATCTGCGGCCGGAGTTCGCGGCGGCGGGCCTCGATCGATATATCGATGCCTACGTGCTGTCGTACGAGCACGGCGTGCAGAAGCCGGATCGGGCGATCTTCGAGATCGCGTTGCGCGAGCTGGAGGTCGGGCCCGAGGATGCGTTGATGGTCGGCGATCGTGCATCACACGACGGCGGTGCCGTCGCCGCAGGCGTCACCACGCTCATACTGGCGCCCGTAGCCTCCGCGGACACGCCCGTCGGACTCGCCCGAGTGCTCGCGGTGGTTGGCTGAGTGCTCCGCGCCCGGTCGGTTACTCCTCGAGACGCAACGCCGCGACGAAGGCCTCTTGGGGAACCTCTACGCGGCCGATCTGCTTCATGCGCTTCTTCCCTTCCTTCTGGCGCTCGAGCAGCTTGCGCTTCCGGCTGATGTCGCCGCCGTAGCATTTCGCCAGCACGTCCTTGCGCTTGGCCTTCACCGTCTCCCGGGCAATGATCCGGCCGCTCACCGCTGCCTGGATCGGCACGTCGAACAGCTGACGTGGGATCAGCTCGCGCAGCTTCTGGGTCATCTTGCGCCCATAGTCGTATGCCTTGTCGCGATGCACGATCGCGCTGAACGCGTCGACCGGTGTCTCGTTGAGCAGCACATCGACCTTGGCGAGGTTCGACGCGCGGTATCCGGCCGGTTCGTAGTCGAGCGACGCGTATCCGCGCGTACGGGACTTCATCTGGTCGAAGAAGTCGAGCACGATCTCCCCGAGCGGCAGCAGGTAAACGAGCTCGACCCGATCCTCCGAGAGGTACTCCATCTTCTGCATCTGACCGCGCCGGCCCTGGGCAAGTTCCATCAACGTGCCGACGTAGTCGGTCGGCGAGAGGATCGTCACGGTGACGAACGGCTCCTCGATGGACTCGACCTGTTGAGGCAGCGGCATCGAGGAGGGGTTGTCGACGACCTCGACGCTGCCGTCGATCAGATGGGCGCGGTACTCGACGTTCGGCGCGGTCGCGACCAACGACAGGTCGTATTCACGCTCGAGCCGTTCGCGGATGATCTCCATGTGCAACAGGCCGAGGAAGCCGCACCGAAAGCCGAAGCCGAGCGCGCCCGACGTCTCGGGCTCGTACGTGAACGACGAGTCGTTCAGCCGCAGCCTCTCGAGTGATTCGCGCAGCTCCGCGTACTCGTCGCCGTCGACCGGATAGAGACCGCAGAACACCATTGGTTTCGGATCGCGATAGCCCTCGAGCGCAACCCCGCGCCGCGACGCGTCGGTAACGGTCTCGCCGACCTTTGCCTCGCCGACCGTCTTGATCCCCGCAATCAGGTAGCCGACTTCGCCGGGACCGAGTGCGGCGACGGGCGTCGGGACCGGCAGCCGTACGCCGACTTCTTCGGCGTCGTGATCTTGCTGCGCGTTGACATATCGCAAGCGGGCGCCACTGCGGAGCGCGCCGTTGAAGACGCGCACGGCCGAGATCACGCCACGGTACGGGTCGTAGTACGAATCGAACATGAGCGCTTGCAGCGGCGCGTCGACGTCACCTTGCGGCGCCGGGATGTGCTTGATCACGGCATCCAGCAGCTCGGGCACACCCTCTCCGGTCTTGGCCGAGATGCGCAGCACCTCGTCGGCCGGGATGCCGAGCACCCGCTCGATCTCTTCGGCCCGCTTGTCGGGCTCGGCCGCCGGCAGGTCGATCTTGTTCAGCGCGGCAACGATCGTCAGGTCGTGCTCGATCGCCTGGTACGCGTTCGCGAGCGTCTGCGCTTCGATGCCCTGCGACGCGTCGACGAGGAGGATCACGCCTTCGCACGCGGCCAGCGAGCGGCTCACCTCGTAGCCGAAGTCGACGTGACCGGGCGTGTCGATGAGGTTGATGATGTAGCCGTTCCACTCGACGCGCACGTTCTGCGCCTTGATCGTGATGCCGCGCTCGCGTTCGAGGTCCATGCTGTCGAGGTACTGCGCGCGCATGTCGCGGGCGTCGACTGCCCCGGTCAGCTCCAACAGCCGATCGGCGAGCGTCGACTTCCCGTGGTCGATATGGGCGATGATGCTGAGGCAGCGAATGTGGTCGAGCGGCGTCACAACCTGTCCATTCTCGCGCTCTGCAACTCTTGACGTACGCCGTCACCGACCCGAGCCTTCTCGCCGAATCCGAGCCATGAGCCCGTTTGGTCGCCGATTGTTCGTTCACGTTCCCTGGGCAACCAAACGGTTGTCGTGCCCGGGATCGCAGTCGACGAGGAGTCCTTCTCGGCTCACGAGATGATTCTGCTAGTTTGAATCGGTTCTCGAACAGCTTGGAGCACGAGCCACATATGGCCAACATAAAGTCGCAGAAGAAGCGCAACCGCCAGAACGAGAAGCTACGCCTCCGTAACAAGGGCGTGCGCACCGAGCTCAAGACCCGCGTGAAGAACGCCCGCGAAGCAGTGGCCGCCGGCGAGGAGGATGCGCACGAGCTCGTGCGCATCGCGCAGAAGCGTCTCGACAAGGCGGGCGCCAAGGGCGTCATCCACAAGAACGCGGCGGCCCGTCGCACGTCCCGGTTGATGAAGCGCGGGACCCCGACCTAGCGGCGTCCGGCGCGGCGGCTCAGGGCCGCGAGCCGCGCGATCAGCACGTCCATCACCGTTCGCTCGTCGAGCCCACTCGCGCCCCGCAGGTCGAGCTCGGCCTGAGCAAGCAGCCGCATCACTTCGCGCAATCCGTCGCCCGCCAGACGCTTGGACGCCTCGAGCGGGAATCGCGCGCCACCCGCGCTCTTCATGCCGAGCGCCTGCGCGGCGTGTTCCTTCGTGACGATCTCGGGATCGTCGAGCCGCAGCAGTCGTTGGTAGTGGTACACGAGGGTCGCCATCACCTGCATCGGATGCAGGGGCTTGGGTTGTGACGCGCTCGTCGCGGTCAAGAGCCGGTGCAACGTCTCCAATGCGGCGGCGACCTCGCCGCGATCGACGGCGTTGGTCAGATCGAAGCGACCGGCGGTGCCGAGCTCTCCGAGATACTGCTCGACGTCGACCAGGTCGAGCACGACGTCCTCGCCGTAGGTGGAGTGCCAGAGGTCGACGAGCTCGGGGATTCGGCCCGCATCGTCACCGAGGTGCTCCGCCACACGTGTGATCGCCGCCGGTTCGAGCTTCAGGTGGGCGTCCTTCAGCTCGCGCTGGAGCACCGCGGTGGTCTGTTCGGCTGCGGGCCCGACGATCAGCGCGTTGCTCTTGCAGACTTTGTCGAGCGCGCCGGGAATGCGGCCGCCCCCTGCGACGAGCACGAGGTGCACGCCGTCGAGGGGATCCTCGATCCACTGCGCGAGCCAGCGCCCCTGCTCCGCAGTCAGCCCGCCGATCTCGCGCACGACCACGACGCGACACGCCGTCATGAACGGCGGGCTCGACAGCGCGGTCGTGATCGCCGCGAAGGCAGGCAGCTCGACCGACCCCTCGACGGCATCGTCGGCGTCGTTCGCGCTCTGATCGCTGTCGGTCACACGACGCCGGCTCGGGATCGTATGGTCGTCGAGGGCGAACGATCGTTCCTCCTCGCCGAGCAGCTCGTCGATGATGCGCTGCGCTTCGCGATCGCGCAGCACAGGGTCGCCTCCCTGTACGAGAGACGTGGTCACAACATCGCCTCGATCGTGCGACAAACGTGCACCGAGCCGGGGACATCGTGGACCCGCACGATGCGAGCACCGCGCATCACGCCGTACGCGACTGCAGCGAGAGACTCGGTGCGGCGGTCGTCGATCTCGCGACCGAGCAGCTCGCCGATGAACCGCTTGTTCGACGCCGAGAGCAGCAAGGGATAACCCAGCGACGCGTGTGCGGCGGTCTCCCGGAGGAGGAGCGCACTCTGCGCGGGAGTCTTGCCGAGGTCGAGGCCCGCATCGATGATGATCTGTGCCGGGTCCAGACCGGCAGCACGGGCGCGCCCGGCGCGGTCGAGCAGGAACGCGGTGACGTCACCGACGAGATCGTCGTAGCGCGGGTCGGGATCAGGCACACGCGGCTGCAGGCGGATATGGGTCGCGACAACCGTCGCGTCGTGCTTGGCCGCGACGTCGAGATAGTCCGGGTCGCCGAATCCCGAAATGTCGTTGCCGACGACGGCGCCGGCGCGGCACGCGGCATCGAGGACCGACGCGCGCCACGTGTCGACCGAGACCGGCGTGTCGAACCTCGCGTGAAGCGCCTCGATCGCGGGAACAACGCGATCGAGCTCCTCGTCCTCGCCGACCTCCGGTCCGGGACCGGCCTTCACGCCGCCGACGTCGAGCAGATCGGCGCCGTCGTCGACACATCGCGCCGCGCGCTGCAGGAACGCGTCGAAGGTCCACGTCGTGCCGCGGTCGAAGAAGGAGTCCGGCGTGCGGTTGAGGATGCCCATGACGACGGCCCGGGCGCGCACGTCGAGAGTGTGGTCACCGAGGCGAAGCATCGGGGACGGCGGCAGCTCGACGGGCACGGAGGCAGATTATCGACGCGACCGCAGCTGCAATCGCGACACAGGCGAGCGACGCGCGCCGGTCGAGCTGCAACGGAACGGCCGCACCTGCACGCGCGACGACGGTGACCCACGTGACCAGCAACGCGGTCGGCTGCTGCAGCATCGGACCGAGGCGCGGCACAACTCCCGAGGTTGCGCTCGCGACGAGCCCGTAGACGCCCAAGGCCTCGGCCGCGGGTGCCGCGAGGAGATTCGCGAGCGGCGTCACGAGTGGGAACGTGCCGAACGCGATGAGCAGCACGGGGAGCACACCGAGCTGGGCGGCGATCGAGACCGCGAGCGGCTCGCGCACGAAGCCCGGGCCGGGCAGGTGCCGCGAGATTGCCGGCTCGGCGAACGCGATGCCGGCGCTCGCGCCGCACGAGAGCAGGAAGCCGACGCTGTGTACGAGGAACGGATCGACGAGCAGCAGCGCGATCACGGCGAACGCGAGCACGCGGCCTCGCGACGCGGGCCGACCGGTGAGGGCGGCGAGCAACGCGATCGAGGCCATCGCAGATGCCCGAAGCACCGACGGCTCGAAGCGGGTCATCGTCGCGAAGACGAGAATGACTGCGAGCGCGACCCCGGTGCGGGCCGCGAGCGAGAGGCGCCGCAGCAGCGGCCCGACGAGCGCGAGCACGAATGCCACGTTCTCACCGGAGACCGCGAGGAGGTGGGTGAGCCCGGAATCCCGGTATGCCGCTTCTATGTCGGTCGGCAGGCCGCGGGTGTCGCCGAGGAGGAAGCCGGCGACGAGCGCCCGCTGCGTCGGCGCGAGCGAGCTCGTGCCGCGCAGCACGACGTTGCGGACGCCGTCGGCGATCGCGAGCAAGCGGGTTGGCGGCGCAAGCGACTCGAGACGCGCCTGATCGAGCCGGGCGACCGCGTGGCGCCAGCGCGCGCGCTGGTCGGCGTGGGTGTGCCGCAACAGGCTCACGCGACCGGTGAGACTCACGTGGTCACCGGCTTGCAGGACTCTCAGACGTGTCGCGTCGGCGCCACTCCCGGAGACCAACACCGTCCGGTGGGACGTTCCCACGCTGACGCGCGCCAGCACTGTCGCGACGAAGCGGCCGCCGTCGGGATCGCTGGTGAGGACGCCGTGCAACGTGGTGACCTCCCGAGTCGCGATCGCGGCGGCGAGCGGAGAGTTGCGCTGGCCGTCGAGCGCACGCGCCATGACCGCCGCACCGAGGAGCGCGAGCGCGGTTGCGGCGACCGCGATCCGGACACGACCACAGAGAAAGGATGCGGACCCGAGGGCGCCCGCGCCCAGGACCAGCGCCCCGGGTGCCGAACCGGCACCGAGGTGCTCGCCCGCGATGAGACCGACGACGAGGGCCGCCAGCGCGACAATTGGGCCGGTGTCGGGACGGTTCATACGGTCACCAGGTCGTGGAGCTGCTCGAGCTTGGCGGGGCCGATGCCGCGGACGCGTTCGAGATCACCGACCGAACGGAACGGCCCGTGCTGCTCGCGATCCCGCACGATCGCAGCCGCGGTCGCCGGGCCGACTCCCGGCAACCCGTCGAGCGCGTCCGCGGTGGCGGTGTTCAGGTTGACGGGGCCGTCGCCACCACCTCCGCCGGCGGGGGTGGAACCGCCCGCGGCCCCGCCTGCACCTCCGGTCACCGCGCCGGGGTCGATCCCCGGCGCGGGCTGACCCAGCGCCGGCACCGCCACGCGCGCGCCGTCGGCAATCGGCGCGGCGAGGTTCAACCGGGTGAGGTCGGCAGCCGCGGTCGCGCCCCCGGCGGCCGTGATCACGTCGACGACGCGCGCACCCGGCGCGACACGGACGATCCCCGGCTTGCGAACCGCGCCGACGACATTGACGACGAGTGCAGCGAGCGCTTGCGTCGTGGAGGTGGTCACGACCTCCGCAGCGGGCGGGCGAGTCGCTGGCGCGGGCGGCGCGGTGTGCGTGGACCCCGCGCGCCACCACGCGGCACCGGCCGCCACCGCCACGCATGCGCAGACCCCGGCGACGACACGACGATCAGCCCGCCACGCCTCCAAGCGCGCGCCGAGACCCTCGCTCTGTCCAACCTCGCCCACCGCACCGACCTCCGGGCGCGCGGAACCGACAGGGGAAGCGCAAGGGAAGCGATCGGCACCCTATCCCGAGGCTGCGCCACCGAAAAAGTGCTCCAACAGATTGGACGCTCAGCCCGCCAGAGGCGGGC
>JBBQXS010000047.1:0-34458 GCA_038209365.1 Acidimicrobiia bacterium
GAAGTGGTCGAGACGCGGGCAGCTCATCGACGAGCCGTCGTCCTCGGCGATCAGGAACAGGAACTGCTCGATGTTGTGCACCTGGAACACCTGGCGCTTGCGGTCGATCGTCATCATCGGGATGTCGACGAACCCGAAGACATCCGCGTAGAAGTCGGCGCGGAGCTTGCGGTGCTCGTCGTCGAGGTCCTCGGCCGGCAGGCTCATCGCCACGTGGTTGAACCGGGGCTTGCGAGAGGTGAATGCGGGACCGGTCGTCGTCATCAACCCTCCGTTCTCGGGACGATCATCGCCTTGGCGGCCAGCTCACCCTCGTGCAGTCCGACCGCGGTGTCGAGCAGGCGGCTCAGCGGAAAGTCATCCTGTTCGACGAGGAGGTCATTCGGCATCTTTCCCGATGCAAGCAGCTCGAGCGCGCGCGGGAACCCGTCGTCGTCGTAGACGAACGCACCGGTGATGACGAGCTCGTTCAGCAGTATGCGGTTCGGGTCGAACTTCGGCCTTGCCATGCCCGCGCCGACCAGCACGAGTATTCCCGCGCGCTTGAGTTGCGCAAGTGCGGACTCCTGGGCGCGGCCGTTTCCGGAGCACTCCAACGCGACGTCGAACGGCTCGTCGACCATGTCGTGCGGCCATTGCGGCGTGGCGAGGTCCTCGGGCGCGACCGTGCGCGCACCGAGCTGCTCGCACAGCTTGCGGCGCCGTTCCTTGGGTTCGCTCACCACGATGTCGTCGACACCCAGCGCACGGAGCGCCGCCACGCTCAGGAAGCCGATGGGGCCGCCACCGGTCACGAGCCAGCGCGTACCCGGGCGCGCGCCACCACCTCGAGTGATGCCGTGCAACGCGACCGCGAGCGGCTCGGTGAGCGCGGCGTGCTTCAGCGACAACTGGTCCGGTACTCGGAGCGCCTCGGCCGCGCTGACCGCCTTGTATCCGGCGAACGCGCCCTGCCATTCGCTCTCACCCGTCCCTGTGCGGCCCGTTCGATGCAGAGTGACGTGCGGTGCGCGAGGCAGTACTCGCACCGGCCGCACTTCGGCGATGGTCCCCCAACCGCACGGTCGCCGATCTGCCAGCCATCGATGCCGTCACCGACCGCGACGACGGTGCCGGAGAACTCGTGCCCTTCGATGGCGCCGCTCCGTCCACCCCACTCGAGGAGGAAGTGCAGATCCGACCCGCAGATGCCGCAGTGACTGACCTCGAGCAACAGCTCGCCGGGGCCCGGTGCGGGAGTGGGGCGCTCTTCGACAACAACCTCGCGCAGGCCCATGAACACGGCAACGGGCATCGTGGCCGGAACACCCTGCTCGGTCGATGTGCGGTCTCGTGCGGACATGCACCTCAGCGTCGCCCGAACCTGACACGCACGTCAACTGTAAGATCGGGCGCCCGAGGTCGACGACGTGTGAGGAGTCCGATGGGTGCAGACGTGGTCATTCGCGGGGGCACGGTCGTCGACGGCACCGGTGCACCGGCCCGCAGCGCCGACATCGCGATCACCGGCGGGGTCATCAGCGAGATCGGTGAAGGTCTCGACGGCGCGCACGAGCTCGACGCCGGCGGCCATGTCGTCACTCCCGGTTTCATCGACATCCACACGCACTACGACGCGCAAGTGTTCTGGGACCCCGCGCTCACACCGTCGTCCTGGCACGGCGTGACGAGTGTGGTCGCCGGGAACTGCGGCTTCTCGATCGCACCGGTGCGAGCGCAGCACCGCGAGCTTCTCGTGCGAACGCTTCAGCACGTCGAGGACATGGCACCCGACACGTTGTTCGAAGGCGTGCCGTGGGACGACTTCGAGACCTTTCCGCAATACCTCGACGCGATCGAGCAGCGCGGCACGCTGCTCAACTATGCGTGCTACGTAGGTCACACCGCGGTGCGCATCTTTGTCATGGGCGAGGAGGGCTACGAACGAGCTGCGACCGACGACGAGGTCGGCGGGATGCAGCGCGTCATCGCGGAAGCGATGCAGGCCGGCGCGGCCGGCTTCGCGACCAGCTCGTCGCCGACGCACAGCGGCGCCAACGGACGTCCGGTGCCGTCTCGCGTCGCCGATCTCGCCGAGGTTCGGTCATTGCTCGAGCCGGTACGCGACGCCCACAAGGGCGTGATCGCCTTGCTGCCCGGCGAGAAGGTCAAGCACGACGACGTGTACGACCTGCAACGCCACGCGCACCGGCCCCTCACGTGGACGGCGCTGCTCACCGTCAAGGGCTACCCGTGGCACGTGAAGATCATGGCGGCGAACAAGGCGGCGCGCGCCGAGGGCGTCGAGGTATGGCCGCAAGTGTCGTGCCGGCCGCTGACGTTCCAGATGAACATGCGCGAGCCCTTCACGCTCAACATGCGCAGCGCGTTCCAGGAGCTGATGGACCGCTCCGTCGAGGAACGCATGGCCGCGTACCGCGACCCGGCGTGGCGGGCGCGGGCGTGGGACGAGCTGTCCGGCCGGAAGGGCGCGCTGCCGCTCAACTTCGACGCACTGGTGGTCGCCGAGTCGAGCGTCCATCCGGACCTCGTGGGTCGCAAGGTCACGGATCTCGCGACCGACCGCGACTGCACACCGCTCGACGTCATGCTCGACCTGTCGCTCGACGAGCGGCTCGAGACGCGCTTCTGGAGCGTGCTCGCGAACAACGATCCGGAGGCGATCGCAGAGCTGCTGCCCGAGGACACGGTGCTGCTCGGGCTCGCCGACTCCGGCGCGCACGTGAGCCAACTGTGCGATGCATGCTTCGCGACCGACCTGCTCGGCAACTGGGTGCGCGACAAGCAGGTCATGCCGATGGAGCATGCGATCTTCAAGCTCACCGGCGAGCCGGCCGCCGTCTTCGGCCTGCACGACCGCGGCACGCTCGAGGTCGGCAAGGCCGCCGACGTCGTGGTGTTCGACGACCAGACAGTCGCACCCGGACCGCTCCGGCGCATCCGCGACTTCCCCGCGAACGGCGAACGCCTCGTCGCCGATCGCCCGGTGGGCGTCCGTCATGTCGTGGTGAACGGCACCGTCATCCGCGAGGACGGCACACCGAACGACGACGCGCTCGCAACGCGACCCGGCAAGCTGCTCCGGTCATAGCGCGCGTACGAATTTTCCCCCGTCTTCTTTGATGAGTGTCTCAGCCGTCGGGTATGGTACGAACATATGTTCCCCCTGGCGCCACTCACGCAGGAGATCGAGAAACTGCTCGCGACCGAGCAGGCCGTCGACGTCGTGGAACTGCGTGTCCGGACGAACCAGTTGGAGTTCGCCTGGCTGCGAACGATCGACGAGTACGCGCGCTCGGAGCAGTGGGTCGAGGAAGGCTTTGCGGTCGCCGCATCCGCGCTCCGGGCGAAGTGCGGTCTCACGCAGGGCGCAGCGAACGCGTCGTTGAAGCTGGCATCGAAGCTGCGGCAGCTCACGGTGGTGTCGGACGCGTTCGCGTCGGGTCAGATCTCGCGTCAGCATGCGGCTGTAGTGGCCGAGGCGTATACCGCCGCCCGCGCCGGTGCGATCTCGGAGCTCGAAGAGGCGATCGTCGACGCCGCGAAGCTGGCGACGCCCAAAGAGCTCGGTCAGATCATGCGGCGGATCACCGACGCGCTCGATGGCGACGACGGGGCCGCGACCGCGAACGAGAAGCACGCGCGCCGGCGGCTCCACATGTCGGAGATGTTGGACGGGATGGTGAAATTCGACGGCCTGTTGGATCCCGAGTTGGGTCAGCGGCTGCGCGCCCAGGTGAACGCAATGGCCCGCACTCTGCGCGATCAGGACCCGGGCCGCACACCCGCGCAGGTGCGCGCGGACGCGCTCGTCGAATTGGCCGAGATCGGCACCGCCCGCGCGGACGTCGGTGCGGGGCGGGAGACGATCACCGACGTCGCGATCCATGTCGATCTCTCCGACATCGAAGCCCGCGGCGGCGCTGCGCTCGCGACCGAGATCCGTCAGCACCCAGGGACGCTGCCAAAGGCGACACTGCAACGGCTCACGTGCGATTGCCGAATCTCACGGGTCATCACCGACGGCCCGTCGGAGGTGCTCGACATCGGTCGCGCGTCGCGCAATCCCAACGCTGCACAGTTCCGCGCGCTGGTCGCGCGCGACAAGGGCTGCTCCTGGCCCGGTTGCGATCGACCACCGGGCTGGTGCCAGGCCCACCACATCCGGCATTGGCTCGACGGCGGATCAACGAATCTCGACAACCTACGCTTGCTGTGTCGCTGCCATCACCGCATGGTCCACGAAGGCGGGAAGGACCCGCCCGTAAAGTGAGTCACGCCTACGATGCGTCGACAGAACCGCCGATCTCACACTGAGCCACTCCTGCCGGACTCGCAAACGCGCAGACGATCGCGACAGTCGTGAGCACGCTTGCCGAGATCAGGACCGCCGACGCGAGCTGGCCGCGCAGACCCGCAACGCGTGACGTGATCAGGACGATGCAGAGTTGCGCGACGCCGATCCACAGTGCCGCGAGCCAGGTCTTCGGCAGGTGGTCGATCGGGCTGGGTCTTGCACCCGGTCGTAAACCGGGCCGCCCGATCGCGCGTCCGACCGGCTCCGCGAGGAGAAGGCCCAACGACGCCATCCCGCCCACGATCGACGCCGGGCGCGCGACACCGTCGATCGCGGCGGTCCATGCAAGCAGCCCGGTCGCGGCGTACGCACCGCCGCTCCCCAGGCGCGTCAACGGCACGGGCCAGCTCGACAACACGAGCGGCAGCGCGGCGCCGATCAACACGAGCGCATGCTCGGTGTCGGGGACGGTGAAGTACACGCCCGCAGTCGCCAACGCGAACAGCGGCGGCCCGAGACCACGTGCGCAGTGGCGCGCGTCGAACGACGCCACGCACGCGCCGCCGAGCACGATCGTGACGACCACGAGCGACTCCGACCACGATGGCGTTGCGGGAACCGTGCCGCCGACGATCAGCGCGCCGGGGATCGCGAGGAATGCGCCGATGAGCACGGGCCGGCCGATCAGGTCGGCGATGAGGCCCGCGCCGGCGAGCAAGACGAGTCCGAGCAGCAGATCTCCCGGCAGCCCGCGCGTCGCCTGCAGCGCAATCGCGCCCGCGCCGGCGACCGCGAGCCCGGCAACCGGGGCCGGCCGCCCGTCGCGAACCCGGCGAGAGACGACGCCGAGCGCGATCGCGAGCGCGAGTCCGGCAAGCCCCCACCAGAACGCGGTACGGAACTCGTTGCGCTCGACGAGGTCGCGCACTGCATTGGCGGCGTGCACGACTTGCCGCAACCGCGCCGGTTCAGGCTTCCGCGCGCAACTGCTGACGGAGCACGAACTTCTGCACCTTGCCGGAGGGTGTCCGCGGGAACTCCGCGATCTCGCGAATGTGCTCGGGCCATTTCTGCTTCGCGAGTCCTGCCCGGTCGAGCAGCTCACGCACCTGCGCGAGCGTCGGCACGGCGTTGGGGAGCTGCATCCGGAAGAACGCACAGCCGACTTCGCCGAGGCGGGCGTCGGGCGCGCCGACGACCGCGACCTCCGCGACGCCCGGCATGCGCACCAACACCTCCTCGACCTCGGCGGCGCTCACGTTCTCGCCGCCGCGGATGATGATGTCCTTCTTCCGGTCGGTGATCGTGAGGAATCCTTCGGGGTCGATCACGCCGACGTCGCCGGTCATGAACCAGCCGTCCGGGGTGAACGCGGCCGCGGTCTCCGCTGCGTCGATGTACCCGACGAAGCACTCCGGTCCCTTCGACCAGATCTCCCCCGGCTCGCCGCCGTCCACGTCGTTGCCGTGCTCGTCGACCAGCCGCAGCTCCACCCCCGGCAACGGGCGACCGTCGGTCGACACGCGCTTCTCGTGCAGCGTGTCGGGATAGCTGCCGGTGATCGAGGGGTGCTCGGTCGACCCGAAGCTGCGCGAGGTCTCGATGCCGAGCGCGGCGCAGCGTTCGCCGACCGCGGCGGGCACCGCGGAGCCGCCGAGCCCGATGAACGGCATGAGCTTGGTGTGACGTTCGGGATCGAAGTCGGGATGGTCGAGCAAGCTCGTGAGGAAGTACGTCGAGCCCTGGCCGGCCGACACGTTGTCTTCGAGCATCGCGTGCAGCACGCGCGCCGGATCCCAGACGTCGATGAGGTGGATCGCACTCCGGCGTGACACCGGGATCAGCAGCGCGGCGAGCATGCCGATGCCGTGGCCGACGGGCGCGCCGGTCAGCGACGGCGGGGTGCCACGGCCGGCCTGCATGCCGCCGAGTTGATGGATCTCGGCGGTGATCGTGCGGTGCGAGTGCACGACGCCTTTGGGGTTCGACGTCGTGCCGGACGTGTACGCAACGAGCGCGGGCGTACGCGGGTCGACGGGTGCCGGCGCGTCGAGGGGATCGTCGGCGACGAGATCGTCGAACGGGACCACGTCGCGTCCCGAAGGATCGCCCACGACCGCCGCCCACTCGAGATCGGGGAGATCCGGGCGCAAGCCGTCGAGATTCGCGAGGAAGTCCTGATGCCCGAAGTGGTCGGCGGTGACGAGCGCCTTCACGCGCGTCTTGCGGAGGATGTAGCCGACCTCCTTGGGGCCGTAGAAGTGGACGATGGGCACGACGACCGCGCCCAGGAATGTCGTCGCGTAGAAGGTCGCGGCGGCTTCGACCCAGTTCGGCAGTTGGAACGCGATCACGTCGCCCGCTCCGACCCCGCGTGCGCGCAGCCCCGTCGCGACCCTGCGGGCGAGCGCATCGACCGTGCCCAGCGTCCCGCGGTACGGGTTGCGATCAGATCGCACGGTGAACGGCTCGGCCGCCGCGTCGCGCAAACCGGCGGCGAGGAGGGAGCCGAGGCTCTCGTCGCTCCAGAAGCCTTCGCGCAGGTATCGCTGCGCGTGCTCCTCGTCGGTCTCCCGCGGCGTGAAATCCATGCCTCGGCAACGCTAGCTTCCGCGGATGAGCCTGCGACTGTGGACCATCGACGTCGATGCCGCCGATCCGCGCACGCTGGGCCGCTGGTGGGCGGACGCGCTCGGTTGGAAGGTCTTCTTCGAGGACGACGACGGCGACGAGGTCGTGATCACGACCGACGACGAGCGCTTTCCCGGCATCGTCTTCCTGCGCGTCCCCGACGGGAAGGCAGTGAAGAACCGACTGCACCTCGATTTCGTACCCGACGACCGCGACGCCGAGGTCGACCGGCTGGTCGCGAAGGGTGCGTCTCGTGTCGACATCGGCCAGACCGGCGAGGAGTCGTGGGTCGTGCTCGCCGACCCCGAGGGCAACGAGTTCTGCGTGCTCAAACCCCGACCCGGTGGGATGTGACGAGCGCAGGTGACGGCCTGCCCGGCGATATCGTCACGCCCGCGGAAGGCCAAGCACCCTCTCCGCAATGATGTTGCGTTGGATCTCGCTCGTGCCGCCGGGGATCGTCGCGCCGAAGCTCCGTAGGTACTGGGTCGCCCACGAGCCGGCACGCCACATATGCGGCCCCAGCCACTCGGTGTCGAGGCCGTCGACGCCCAGTGCTTCGGCCCCGAAGAGCAACGCCTTCTGCAACGACTCGCTGCCGTAGAGCTTCAGCAGCGAATGCTCGGGCGCCGACTTCCCGTGCAGGAACTTCGAGAACCCGCGGTAGCCCATGGTCATCAGCGCTTGCGCGTCGATGGAGAAGCCTGCAACCGCGTCGCGGTAGCGCGGGTCGTCGCCCAGGCGCGACCCGTCCGCGGTCTCCCGGTCGCCGAGCTCGACGAGCGCCCTGACCGCGCGCTGCACGTCGTACGCGTAGTTGATCCAGAGCATCGCGCGCTCGTGCGCGAGCGAGCCCTGCGTGATCGGCCAGCCACCGTGCAGCGGGCCCATCAGGTTCTCCTTGGGCACCCGCACGTCGGTGAAGAACACCTCGTTGAAGTCGCAGAAGTCCGGTTCGGTGAGCTCGGGGAACGGGCGGCGTTCGACGCCGGGTGCGCTGGTGTCGATGATCAGCGCGCTGATGCCCTTGTGCTTGCGGGCAGCGGGATCGGTACGCACGAAGCACAGGCACCAGTCGGCGTGGTGCGCGCCCGACGTCCAGACCTTCTGGCCGTTCACGATGAACTCGTCGCCCTGCAGCTCGGCTCGGGTCTTGAGGCTTGCGAGGTCGCTGCCGGCTCCCGGCTCGCTCATGCCGAGGCACCAGGAGATCTCGGCACGCAGCGTCGGCAGCAGAAAGCGTTCCTTCTGCTCGGCGGTGCCGTAGTCGTTGATCGACGGTGCGATGATGCCGAGGCCCTGCGGATTCGCGCTGCGCATGATCTCGCGGCCGCTGAGCTCCTCGAAGTAGATCATCTGCTGGGTCGGCGTCGCGTTGCGTCCGCCGAGCTCCGGTGGCCACCCCGGCACGAGCCAGCCCGCGTCGAACAGCGTGCGCTGCCAGGCGCGTGCCCATTGCGGCAGGTGCGCGCTGGAGAGCTTCGGCTCGCGGATCTCCTCCGCCGAGGGTTGGTGCGCGTCGAGCCAGGCATCGAGCTCGGCGCGGAACGCCTCGTCCTCTGGCGCATACTGCAATCGCAAGGTTCTGCAGAGTAGTTTCCCGCGCCGATGGACTTCGAGTTCTCCGAAGAGCAGGAGATGTTGCGCACCTCGGTGCGCGCGTTCCTCGACGACAAGTCACCGATCAGCGCGGTGCGTGCGGGGTACGACGCCGACTCCTTCGATGATCGTTCGGTCTGGGACGGCCTCGCCGATCTCGGAGTTCTCGACCTCGACATGGTCGACGCCGCGGTCGTGCTCGAGGAGCTCGGGCGGGCGGTGTCGCCGGCGCCGTACGCATCCTCGGTGGTCGGCGCGCGCTCCCTGCTCCCGGACCTTGCCGGCATCGGCACGGTCGCGATCTACGAGCCGGGCGCCCGCTACGAGTGGGTGCGTCCGCAAACGCGCGCGACTCGCGACGGTGAAGCGTGGCGCCTCGACGGCACGAAAGTCCACGTCCCCGACGCCACCGCCGCCGACGTCTTCGTCGTGACCGCATGCAACGAGGACGGCGAGCTCCGCGTGTTCCGGACCGAGGCCGCGGCGGTCGAGGCATCGCCGTCGATCGACGGCTCTCGGAAGCAAGGCCTCGTCGTGTTGGACGGATGCCCGGCCCACCTGGTGCCGAGCCCCGACCCCCACGCCGCGGTTGCCCGGATGCTCGACCGTCTCGGCGTGGCCTACGTCGTCGACGGAGTGGGCGCCGCGCAGCGGGCCCTCGAGCTCGCGGTCGAGTACGCCAAGGAGCGGGTGCAATTCGACAAGCCGATCGGCGCGTTCCAGGCGGTGCAGCACCTGTGCGCCGACATGCTCCGCACGGTCGAGCTCGGGCGGGCAGCCGCGTACTACGCGTGCTGGGCGCTGGACGACGCGTCACCGGAGGAAGCGCATCGCGCCGCAACGCTCGCGCGCGCGTTCGCCGCCGAGGCCTTCCCCCAGGTGGGCGGCACCGCGATCCAGGTCTTCGGCGGGATCGGGTTCACGTGGGAGCACGACATCCACCTGTACTTCAAGCGGTTACTCACGCTTTCGGTCGCGCTCGGCAGCGCGGGCGACCACCTCGAAGAGCTCGCAGCAATCGCGATCGAATAGTGCCGAGCTCGCGCCGTCGCCTGGTCGTGCTCGCCCCGGCCATCGCCCTGGCGATGTGGGCTGCATTCCAGGTCGCGCACGTCACCCGCCAGGATCTGGGCGCGACGCCCGACTCGGCGAGCTACCTCGGCACCGCCGACAACCTCCGTCACGGCCACGGCCCGACCGTGCCGTTCACGTTCTTGTGGGACGACTATTCACCGGCTGAGGCGGTGCGTGATCGCGCGCACATCTGGTCGTCGCACTTCCCGCCCGCCTATCCGGCGTCGCTCGCAGCGGCATCAGTTGTGGCCGGCGATTCACACGATGGCGCGCGCGTTGTCGACATCATCTGTGTCGCCCTGAGCGTCGTGCTCGTGGCCCTCCTCACTGCCCGGATGACGAGGTACCGATCGGTGATCGTCGCCACGATCGCGCCCGCCGTGATGCTCTTCGTGACCGACGCGGTACCCACCCCATTGGGTGGCGTCGGGTGGTTCGGCAGCCACATCGCGATTGCGAGTGAGCCGTTGTTCGCCGTGTTGTTCGCGGCTGTCATCCTCGTCACGGGGACCGCGATCACCGCGGAGGGGCAACGCGCCGATCTGGCGCTGGCGGGCGCGGCGGCGCTGGCCGCGGCGAGCTTGTTGACTCGCTACAACGGTGTCGCCGCCGTGATCACCGTGGTCATCGCGCTGGTGTGGTTCGACGGCGGCCGGCGGCTCCCCGCGCGGCTGCGGCGGAGCGCGGTCTTCGCGGCGGCAGCATTGTCGCCGATCGTGATCTTCGTCCTCGTCGTCGCCGCGAACGGAGGCGGCGGCGCACGCGCCTTCGCCTCTCACAACCGCGGCGGCGTCACCCGGGGCTCACTTCGCCTCATCGGCTCGAGCCTCGTTCCCGCGTCCTGGCCCGAAGCCGCGCACATTGCGAGCACGCTCGTGCTCATCGCTGTGGCGGTGATCGCCGCGACGTGGTTGCCCCGCGTCGAAGGTTTCTGGCAACACGACCACGAAGGCACCGTTCTGCTGCGATGTTGTCTGTTGAGCATCCCGATCTACATCTTCGTCATCTGGTTCGCACGAGCGTTTCTCGACCAGGGTGTCAATGTCGCGCCTCGCTACTTCGTCGGTCTCCGTGGGATCTGGACCGCGGTGTTCGTCGCCGCCCTCTACCGAGTCGCGTCGACACACGTCGCGCCGCTCGCGGTCGCAGTGGTACTCGCAATCGCCGTCGCACTCGTCGCGCACAGCGATTGGAGCTATACGCGATTCTGGTGGCGAACCCTCGCGCCGCGTCCCACATCGACGGTCGAACGGGCGATCGCTTCCCTCCCCGGTGAGACGTTGCTCGCGACCAGCGCGCCGGAACGTGTCTACCTGACGACGGCGCGGTCGTCCGTGCTCTTGCCGTCCCGCGAGGTGTACCTCACCGGGAAGACCAACCACGCCTACGCGCGCCAGGTCGACGAGTTCGTGGGGCTGCTGAGGACGCACGCCGGCTATGTCCTCTGGGTCCCGCCGTTCGATCCGATCGTGACACCCGAGGAGCTCGGACGGCGCCTTCCCCTGCGCGTCGTGGCGCAGGAAGGCGACGAAACGCTCTACCGGGTCACGCCGTCGCCGTAGCACACCCGGGCTCACTCGCGAACGAGGAGCAGGCAGCCGCAGGTGTTGCCACCACCCGCCGCGATGACGCCGATCTCCGGCGGTGTCGCGATCTGACGTTCCCCCGCCTGTCCCCACATCTGGGTCGCGCCCTCGTGGAGGAAGCCGTAGCCGTGCAGGCGCCCCGACGACAGCTGGCCGCCGTGCGTGTTGAGTGGCAAGCGGCCGTCGCGCGCGATGTTCCGGCCGCCTTCGATGAACGGCCCGCTCTCACCGATTCCACACAGCCCGAGCGCCTCGAGCCACGACATCGTGATCCACGAGAAGCCGTCGTACAGCTGCGCCATCTGCACGTCCGACGGCTTGAGCTCGGTGCGCTCCCAGATCTGCTTGCCGGCGGCGCGGTTCGCCATCGTCGACAGGTCGTCGAACTGGTCCCACGAGGGCCGGCCGTCGATGCGTGTCCCGACCGCTTCGACGCGCAGCGGCGCGTTCGGCATGTCCTTGGCCCGGTCCCGCCGCGACACGATCACCGCAGTCGCGCCGTCACACGGCACGTCGCAGTCGTACAGGCAGAACGGGGTCGAGATCATGCGCACCGACATGTAGTCGTCCAGGGTCATCGGGTCGCGGTAGATCGCCTTGGGGTTGACTTCGGCGTTGCGGCGAGCGTTCAGCGCGATCCACGCGAGCTGCTCGCGCGTGGTGCCGTACTGCGAGAAGTGACGCTGGGCGAACATCGCGATCCAGATGGCGGCCGACGGCGCGCTGAACGGCAGGTTGTACTCGGTGTAGCCCGACGCTTTGAACGTGCCCCCTCCCCCACCTCCCGGCATCACCGACGACCGGCCCTTCTCGCCCTGCGCGGTGCCTTCGTACACCGAGCGGAAGCACAGCACGTGGGTCGCGAGACCCGCGGCCACCGCCAGGCAGGCGTTGATGACCGAGCCGAGCTGACCCGAGGTCTCGAGCCCGCTGTTGTACCAGCCGCACTTCAGGCGCAGCGCGTCCATGACCTCGTATGCGCCCGCACCGCTGAATCCCGCCGGCATTCCCATCGGGCCGGGATAGGTCGACAGGCCGTCGATGTCCTCGGTCGTGAGCCCCGCGTGCGCGATCGCCGCCAGGCAACCGTCGAGCGTGAGCTCCAACGGGTCGCGGAACAGCCGCCGGCCCACCTCGGATTGCCCGACGCCGCTGATGCACGCGCGCCGCTCGATGATGTCGTTCACGTCCATCGGTACCTCAGGCCCTTCCCGCGTCCGGCTCGAAGAGCGGGATGTAGACGTCACCCTCGGGATCGGGATGGTGTTCGAAGGTCACGCGTACCGGCATGCCGATCTGTGCGTCCTCGGGCGCGCACTTCACCAGGTTCGTCGTGAGCCGCACCGAGGGCTGTTCGACGATCTCGACGATCGCGACGATGTACGGGAGCTCCGGACCGGGCATCCACGCTTGGTGATTCACCGAGAACGTCGCGAGCGTGGCGCGACCAGAGACCGCCTCGGTCTTCATGTGCTTCGAGTGGCACCGCGGGCAGATGGGAAGCGGCGGATGGATGTAGTAGCCGCAGTCCTGGCACCTCCAGAACCGCAGCTCTCCCCGCGCACCGCCGGTCCAGAAGTCGCGATTCTTGTCGGTCAGCTTCGGCAAGATCCGAAACGGGACGGTCGTATCCGGCACGGTCACTCCTGTTCGGCTTCGCGCGCCTCTTCGTAGCCTCGGCGTGCGTGCGGCATGGCTTCGACGGCGGGCAGCAGACCGTGGCCGGGCACGGTGAGCATGATCGAACCGAGGATCTCCTCCCAGGTGGCGCCGACCTCGCGGGCCAGACGGGCGTGACGCTGCACCCCCGGAGGATTCCGCAAACCGACCGTGACGACGAGGCGAATGAGCTCGTGCGTCTTGCGGTCGGGGGCCTTCAACGAGTCCATCTGCGCCATCCACGCGTTCTGCGCGGCGTGGAGCTGCGGGAACACCTCGTGCAGCGGCTCTTCGAACGGGAAGTTCCAATCCTGTTCGTGACCGTTCACGGCGCCGCACGAAAGATAGGGATCGTGACGTCGTCGGAGATCGGCTTGAACGCCACGACGAGGGCCATGTCGACGCGCAAGTCGTCGAACGCGACGCCTTCGACGTTCGTCATCACGCGCGGTCCTTCGTCCAGCTCGACGACGGCCGCAACATACGGCACGCGGTCCGCGAACGGCGGCAGGTCGTTCACGTGCACGATCGAATACGTGTACAAGGTGGCGCGCCCCGAGGCTTCCTTCCACACCACGTCCGCGCTCCAGCACGTCGGGCAGAACGGCCGGGGATAGAAATGGTCACGGCCGCACGCGTTGCAATGCCGGATCAGGAACTTGCCCTCTTTGCACCCGTCCCAGAACGCCTGCGTCTCGAAGTCGGGCGTCGGCAGGTCGAACCGCATCGCCGTCACGGGAAGACCGCCACGACATCGTCGAACGAGAGGGTGTGCGCTCCCATGGAGCGAGTAGGACTATCGGCTCGTGGAGGCGCGTGCAAACCATCAGGGAGACGACAGCGCAGCGACCGGAGGGGAGCGGAGCGTGGAGTCGACCCGGCATTACGGATCTCGAGGGAGCCCGAGCAGTCTCTCGGCGATCACGTTCCGCTGGATGTCGCTCGTGCCGCCCGCGATCGTGAGGCACCGGTTGAACAGGAACGACGACGCCCATGCCGCCGCGTCCCCGTCGGTCGCCATCGCATCGAGGCCGGCGAGTGTCATCCCGACTTCCTGGACGTGCTGGTCGTGCTGCACGCCGAGCAGCTTGCGGACGGCCGCCTCCGAGCCCGACGGATCCGCGCCCCGCAACGCCAACAGCGTGAGCCGGAACCCGAGCGCGGTCAGCGCGTGGCCGGTCGCCACGAGCTCGCCGGCCGCCGCCATCACGAGCCGGTCGTCCGATCGCCCGCGCGCTTCGATGAGCGCGAGTACGCCGACGACTCCGCCACCGATCGTGTTGCTCGAGCCCATGTAGACGCGCTCGTTCGCAAGCGTGGTGCGCGCGCACCGCCAGCCGTCGTGCTCACGGCCGACGAGGCAGTCCTCGGGCACGAACACGTCGTCGAAGAACACCTCGTTGAACATCGACTGGCCGGTCAGCTCCCGCAACGGCCGCACATCGATGCCGGGCGTCCGCATGTCGACCATGAAGCAGGAGATTCCGTCGTGCTTCGCCGCGTCGGGATTGGTGCGCGCCAGGCAGATCCCCCAGTCGGCGTCCTGCGCCATCGACGTCCACACCTTCTGCCCGTTGAGCACCCACCCGCCCTCGACGCGTGCCGCCCGCGACGACAGCGATGCGAGGTCGGATCCCGCGCCCGGCTCGCTGAACAGCTGGCACCAGCCGATCTCGCCGCGCAGCGTCGGCAGTATCCAGCGCTTCTGCTGGGCCTCGGTGCCGTGCACGATGAGGTTCGGCAACGCCCACCCGCCGACGCCGATGTTCGGACGGGCCACCTTGGCGGCGCGGAACTCCTCCTCGATGACGAGCAGCTGGAGCGCGTCGGCATCCCGGCCCCACGGCGCGGGCCAGCTCGGCGTGATGTAGCCCGCGTCCGCGAGGCGCGTCAGCCGTTCCGCCCGCGGGAGATCCTTCATCTCCCTCACGAATGCGCGCACGTCGTTGCGGTACGCCTCGGCCTCGGGCGGCAGGTCGACCGCCAGTCGCCTCCGGGCGCCGCCGCTCGCAGCCTCGGCGGCGCGTACGCGCCAGTCGTCGGTGGTACCGGTCACCTGGTGCAGCGTCATCGCGCGACGCAGGTACATGTGGGCGTCGTGCTCCCACGTGAACCCGATGCCGCCGAGCGTCTGCACACAGTCCTTGGCGTTCGCGAGCGCCGCGTCGAAGGCGAGCGCGCCGGCGGCCGCGATCGCAAGGGGCGTGCCTTCTTCTTCGAAGTCGTCGGCGGCTCGCGCCGCGTCCCATACCGCCGCACGCGCGAGCTCGGTGCGGGCCAGCATCTCCGCGCAGCGGTGCTTCACACCCTGGAACTGTCCGATGGGCCGGCCGAACTGCACGCGTACCTTCGCGTAGTCGGCCGCCGTGTCGACACACCATTGCGCGAGGCCGATCGCCTCGGCGCCGAACATTACCGCGGCGATCGCGCGCACGCGGTCCGAGGTGAGCGAAGGGAGTCGCCTGTCAGCGGCCGGTGCCGCATGGTCGAGGTCGACCCGCGCGAGCCGGCGTGTCGGGTCGACACTCGGGACTTCCGTCGCGCGTAGATCGGCGGCGTCGAGCGCGTACCACGCGCCGCCGATCTCGCACACGACGACGTCGGCGACCGCGCCCCCCACGACGAGCGACGCGCCGTCGACGGCGACTGCACCCGTCAGCTCGCCCGCCGTCAAGCGTGGCAGGAGCTCAACCGCGGCCGGGCCGCTGTCGGCATGGAGGAGCGCAGCAACGATCGCGGTCGGGACGTACGGACCGGGCGCGCACACCCGTCCGAGCTCCTCGACGACCACGGCCTGCTCGACGAAGCCGGCGCCGTGCGCGTGCATGTCGACCCATCCCGGTTCCGCGAGCGCGCTCCAGAACTCGGGCCGGGTCTCTGTGGCCGCATCGAGCGCGGCCCGCAGTACCGAGGCGGGGATGCGCGCCTCCGCGAAGCGACGGACGGCCTGGCGCAGGTGTTCGTGTTCCTCGGTGATTCCGATCGGCATGCGTGGGTCAGACGATCTTCTCGCCGTCGCGCAACACCGCGATGGCCTGGGTCGGGCACCCTTGTGCCGCCAGCACGATCTTGTCCTCGGTCTGTGCCGCCGGGTCGAGGACGACGGCGATGCCGTCGTCGCCGAGATCGAACACCTCGGGGGCCCAGAAGCTGCAGTTTCCCGACCCCATGCAGGCTTCGCGGTCGATTCGGATGTCGAGCGCCACGACTCGGACGCTACCAATGTTGCGTTCGCGGCCGCCGCGGACCGGACACCGGGCAACGCCTCGTCAGCCCGCGACCTCGCAGAAGCGCGCGTAGCGGTCGGCGACCGCAGAGGCCCACCGTGGGTCGGGGTCGACGACGCGGACCGTGCGCGCCCACCGGGCGGCGTCGGTCATCGAGGTCTCGAGACCCGCGGCGAGCCGGGCGAGGTACGCCGCGCCGAGCGCACCCCCTTCGGGCACCGCGCACACGTGCACGGGCAGCCCGGTGCAGTCGGCGAGTGCGCGCATCCAACCGTCGACGCGCGTCCCGCCGCCGGTCGCAACGACGCGACGCGCGCGCACGGGCGCGGCGTCGATCATGCGGCGGGCGACGAAGGCCGACGCCTCGAACGCGGCCCGTCGCACCGACGCCGCATCGTGGGTGAGGTCGAGATCGACGAGCTGCGCGCGCCGGGCGGAGTCCTGGAGCGGGACGCGCTCGCCGCGTGGATACGGCACCCAGACGGGCACACGACCGGGGTCGACCGCGTCGCCGGCAACGCCTTGGATCATGCGATCGACCCAGTTGAGAAAGAGCCCACCCGCATTGCTCGGCCCGCCGGCGATGAACGTGCCGGGCCTGGTGTACGGGATCGTGTAATGACCAGGGACCTCGGCCGGCTCGTCCATCACGGCCCACACGATCAGTGTCGTGCCGCAGATCACCAGCACGTCGCCCGCGTCCTCGCAACCCGCGACGATCTGCTCGGCCATCGCATCGATCGTGCCGCCTTCGAGCACGCACCCCGGGCGGCCGCGCACCTCGGCGAGCGCCTGGCCCGACACACCGATCTCGGGCATCTGGTCGGGACGCGCGCCGCACTCTGCAAGGAGTTGCGCATCCCACGTCGTCCAGTCGAACAGCGGGTTCGCGGTTGCGGCGACCGTCGTCGAGACGATGGCGCGGCCGCTCAACGCGTGGTTCGCGACCGCTTGCGCCATCCAATAGCCACGCGCATCGGGCTTCTGCTCGGCCTGCCACCGTAGGAACTGCATCAGCTCGCCCGCTTCGGCGATGGGTGTCACGCGCTCGGTGTGCCCGCGTTCGTCGCCGTAGAGCAGTCCCGCTGTCACCGGTATCCCGTCGTCGTCGACGGCGGTCAGCGACGGCACCATCGCCGCGACCGACACGGCGCGCGGGTTGACCTCGCCCAGCTCGGCAAGTGCGCGCTGCGGGCCGGTGTGCCACGCCTTCGCCGCGTCGTGCTCGAAGCGCAGCGGGCCCGGAACGCGGACCTCGTGGGGAATTCGTGACCGCGCCACCACATTGCCGTCGGCGTCGGCGGCGACCGCCTTCACCGACGACGTCCCGATGTCGATTCCGACGGTCACCTCGGACATGCGTCTCCACTCGGCTCGGGCGGGCCACTCGGCCCAGCCGGACGACAGTAGACCGTACGTGTCACGCGAGCGCTTCGACGACCGCGTCGTGCAGCAGGCCATTGGTGCACACGAAGCTCTCGCCGTCGGTATCGACGCGGCCGTCGAGTGTGCTCCATCGACCGCCGGCTTCGTCGATGATCGGCACCAGTGCGGCAATGTCCCACGGCGACACGACCGGGTCGATGGCGATGTCGAACGCGCCTTCGGCAACGAGGAGGTGCTGCCAGAAGTCACCGATGCCGCGCGTGCGCCAGCAGCGGTGCGCCAAGGTGAGCATGCGCTCGCCGATCCCGTCCGCGCGGTACCGGTCGGCGGTGTCCCACGCGAACGAAAGCTGCGCATCGGAGAGAGATGACACCGAGGACACGGTGAGCCGGTCGCCGTCGCGGAACGCGCCGCGACCTCGAGCAGCCCACCACCGCATCGCGAGCGCGGGCGCCGACACGACGCCGACGATCATCGAGCCCGCGTGCTCGAGACCGATGAGCGTCGCCCAGATCGGCACGCCGCGCACGTAGCTCTTGGTCCCGTCGATCGGGTCGATGATCCAGCGGTACTCGGCGTCGACGGTCGGCAGGTGCTGGCCGAACTCCTCGCCGAGGACGGCATGGTCGGGATAGGCCGCGAGCCGCTCGCGGATCGCCCGCTCGACCGCATGGTCGGCTTCGCTCACCGGCGTGAGGTCGGGCTTGGTCGTGACGTGCAGATCGTGCGCGCGGAAGCGCTTCGTGGTGATGCCGTCCGCGAGATCCGCGAGGTCGAGCGCGAGGGTCAAGGCGGTGTCGACGTCCACTGCCGGAGCATACGAGGAGGGTGTCGGGGGCGAAGGTCCCTATCCGACAGGTATTGTCGGGTTCGTGCCCGAAGCCGACGACACGCGTGAGCGTGTGGCGGCAAGCCTCGCCGCGCTGACGCAGTACACCGACATTCGTGAGCGCGTCGCGGCACGCGTCACCGCTCTGGCGCAGGACACCGACGGTCCCGACGTCGGCGAGTTCGCCCGCGGCTACTACACCGGCGTCGACGACGAGGATCTCGCCGCCGAACCCATCGACGCCCTCGCCGAGCGGGCGCTCGCGCACTGGCGCATCGCGCACCGGCGCGCGCGCGGCACTGCGATCGTCGAGGTGACCGCACCCGCGCACGGTCACACGGTGATCGACATCGTGAACGACGACATGCCGTTCATCGTCGACTCGGTGACGATGGCGCTCGAGCGTCACGACCTCGGCATCCATCTCGTGGTCCACCCGATTCTGCGCGTGCGCCGCACGGAGGCGGGCGCGCTGGTCGGCCTCGCATCCGAGAGCGGGTCATTGCTCGAGGGGGAGACCGTCGTCCTCGAGTCGTGGGTGCACATTGAGGTCGATCGCGAGACGAACGAGGCCACGCTCGAGGCGGTGCACGCCGATCTGCAACGCGTGCTGGCCGACGTGCGGGTCGCAACGCGCGACTGGACGAAGATGCTGTCGGCGTTTCACCATGTCTGCCGCCAGCTGGGGGCACACCCGCCGCCGCTCGACGCCGACGAGCTCGCCGAAGGCCGCGCGTTGCTCCAGTGGCTCGGAGATCAGCACTTCACGTTCCTCGCGTACCGCGCGTACGACCTTCTGCCCGATGACACCTTGCGCCCCGTGCCGGGCACCGGTCTCGGGTTGCTGCGCGGCGCGCCCGACGTCCCGTCGGCGAGTTTCGCCCGCCTCCCCCTCGAGATTCGTGCCAAGGCGCGTGAGCGCACGCTGCTGGTGCTGACGAAGACGAACCGGCGTTCCACCGTGCACCGGCCGACGTTCCTCGACTACGTGGGCGTGAAGCGTTTCGACGCCGCCGGCAACGTCATCGGCGAGCACCGCTTTCTCGGCCTGTACACGGCAAGCGCGTACACGTCGAGCGCGAGCGACGTGCCGGTGCTCCGCCGCAAGGTCACGCAGGTGATCGAGCGCGCCGGATTCCTGCCCGAGAGCCACGACCAGCACGATCTCGTCCAGATTCTCGACACCTATCCCCGCGATGACCTCTTCCAGCTCGACGTCGACACGCTGTACGAGATCGCAATGGGGATCCTGCGCCTGCAGGAACGCCGGCAGGTGCGCCTGTTCGTGTCGCGTGAACCGTACGGACGCTTCGTGTCGTGCCTGGTATTCCTCCCACGTGACCGTTACACGACCCAGGTCCGGGAAGACATCGCCGAGCTGCTGATCGAGACGCTGGGTGCGCTCAGCTGCGAGTGGAACACACGGTTGCCCGAGTCCGTGCTCGCCCGCCTGCACTTCGTGCTTCGGGTCGACCCGACCATCCCGCACGACATCGACGTGCGGTCACTCGAAGCGCGCGTCGCGGCCACGGCGCGGGCATGGGTCGACGATCTGCGGGATGCACTCGTCGCCGCACGCGGCGAAGAGGAAGGCATCGAGCAGTTGCATCTGTGGCTCAACGCGTTTCCCGGCGCGTATCAAGACGACTTCGGTGCGGCCGAGACGCTCGCCGACATCGCGCAGCTCGAACGGCTGGGTGACTCGGTGCCGCTCGGCGTCCGGATGGTTTCCGGCGACGAGTGCCTCGATCTCAAGCTGTACGGCATCGGCGCCCAGCCGTCGCTGTCGGAGGTGCTCCCCCGCCTCGGCAACATGGGCGTCATCGTCGAGGACGAGCACCCGTACACGGTCCTGCCCGCCGGTGCGGACCTTCGGTGGATCAAGTGGTTCCGGCTGCGGCTGCCGCAGGACATGCAGATCGACGCGGGCAGGCTCAGGCTGTTCGAGGAGGCGTTTCTCGCGATCGTCGACGGCCGTGCCGAGGACGACGGCTTCAACCGGCTCGTCCTGCGCGCGGGGCTCGCGTGGCGCGAGGTCGCGCTCGTGCGCGCGTACGGCCGCTACTTGCGCCAGACGGGCACTCCGTTCAGCCAGGCGTACATGGAGGAGACGCTCTCGGCCCACGCGTCCCTCGCGCGCCGGCTCGTCGAGCTGTTCGTCGCGCGGCTCGACCCTTGGACCGCGACGACGAGCGAAGGCGACGACCCTGCCGCGCTGATCGACGACATCCGCGCCCAGCTCGACGCCGTCACGAGCCTCGACGAGGACCGGATCCTGCGCGCCTTCCTGCACCTCGTCCTCGCCACCCTGCGCACGAATTGGTTCCAGGCGTCGCCTGCGGGAGCCTCGCCAGGCGATGACGACCCCGACGGTGATCCGACGTCAGTCGTGTTGAAGCTCGATCCGTCGACGATCCCCGACCTGCCGTTGCCGCGCCCGATGTTCGAGGTGTTCGTGTACACGCCGCGCGTCGAGGGCGTGCACCTGCGCGCGGGCAGAGTCGCGCGGGGCGGCATCCGCTGGTCGGACCGCCGGGAGGACTTCCGCACCGAGATCCTCGGCCTGATGAAGGCCCAGCGCGTGAAGAACGTCGTGATCGTGCCGGCGGGCGCGAAGGGCGGCTTCGTGCTCAAGCGGCCGCCCGCGGATCCGGTCGCACTACGCGCCGAGGTGGAAGCGTGCTACCGCATCTTCATCAGTGGGCTCCTCGACGTCACCGACAACCTCGTGGCGAACGAGGCCGGCGAGCAAGTAGTGGTAGCCCCTCGACAAGTCGTGCGGTACGACGGTGACGACCCGTACCTCGTGGTCGCCGCCGACAAGGGCACTGCGACGTTCTCCGACGTCGCGAACGAGATCGCGTTGGCGCGCGGCTTCTGGCTCGGTGACGCGTTCGCGTCCGGCGGCGCGCACGGCTACGACCACAAGGAGATGGGCATCACGGCGCGCGGCGCGTGGGAGTCCGTGCGGCGTCACTTCCGGCACCTCGACCTGCACCCCGACCGCGACGACTTCACGGTCGTCGGCATCGGCGACATGTCGGGCGACGTATTCGGCAACGGCATGCTGCTTTCCCATCACATAAAGCTCGTCGCTGCGTTCGACCACCGGCACGTGTTCCTCGACCCGACGCCCGACCCGGCCAAGTCCTTCGACGAACGGCGCCGGCTGTTCGAGCTCCCCCGCTCTTCGTGGGCCGACTACGACCCGGGGCTGATCTCACCGGGCGGCGGCGTGTACCCGCGCACGTTGAAGTCGGTGTCGATCACGCCCGAGGTACGCATCGCGCTCGGACTCGGCGAGGGTGTCGACGCGCTCCCTCCGAACGAGTTGATCCGCGCGGTGCTGCGGGCGCCGGTCGACCTGCTCTACAACGGCGGGATCGGCACGTATGTGAAGGCCCACACCGAGACAAATGCCGACGTGGCCGACAAGGCGTGCGACGCGGTTCGCGTGGACGGTCAGGAGCTCCGGGCACGCAGCGTCGCCGAAGGCGGCAACCTCGGCTTCACCCAGCTCGGGCGCGTGGAGTACGCGCTCGGCGGCGGCCGCATCAACACCGACGCGATCGACAACAGCGCGGGCGTCGACACCAGCGACCGCGAGGTCAACCTCAAGATCCTCCTCGACGGCGCCGTACGGGCGCGCGAGATCAGCGAGGAGGGCCGTAACAACATGCTCGCCAGGATGACCGACGAGGTCGCGACGCTCGTGCTGCGCGACAACTACCGCCAGAGCCGTGCGGTCGACAACGCGCAGGCGCAGTCGCCCGAGATGGAGGAAGTGCACGCGCGGTTCATCCGCACGCTCGAGGTGGCCAAGCATCTCGACCGAACCGTCGAACGGCTGCCCACCGACGAGGAGCTCACCGATCGCCACCACGCGGGCCTGGGCCTGACCACGCCCGAGCTCGCGGTGCTGCTCGCGTACGCCAAGATCGAGCTCGAAGAAGCACTGCTCGGCTCCGACCTGCCCGAGGACCCGGACTTCCTGCCCGAGCTCGAGCGCTCGTTCCCCACGGCCATACGACAGCGGTGCCCCGAACGCATCCGCACCCACCCGCTGCGCCGGGAGATCACGGCGACCGCGCTGGTGAACGGTTTGGTCAACCGGGCCGGCATGACGTTCACGTTCCGGCTGCGCGAGGAGACGGGCGCGACCGCGCCCGACGTCGTACGCGCCCACGAGGCGGCGCGCGCGATCTTCGACCAGGACGCGCTGTGGCGGCAGATCGAAGCCCTCGACGACACCGTCGGTGTCGAGGTGCAGACGCAGATGTACCTCGCGAGCCGCCGCCTGGTCGAGCGCGGCACCCGGTGGTTGCTGCGCCAGCGGCGTCAGCCGTTGCCGGTTGCCGAGACCGTCGCCCTGTTCGCGGTGCCGATTGCGCGCCTCGCTGCGATCGCGGTCGTGTCGGAGCGGTGTGAAGCGACGGCGAGGAAGTACACGTCACAAGGCGTGCCCCGCGAGTTGGCCTTGCGCGTGGCGGCACTCGATCGTCTGCCACGCGCGCTCGACGTCGTCGAGCTCGCTGACACGCATCACGCAGAGGTCGAGGAGGTCGCCGCCGTCTACGACGAGGTCGGCGATCGGCTCCGGCTGGAATGGCTCGTCGACCGCATCGTCGAGCTGCCGCGCGAGGACCGTTGGGACGCGCTTGCGCGTAACGCGCTACGCGAGGACGCCGTCGCCCAACATCGCCGGATCGTCGACGCGGTGATGAAAGCGGGCTCCTACGACGCGTGGGCGTCGACGTGCACGACGCTCGCCGCACGGGTGCTCACCTTGCTCGACGACATCCGCGCCCACGGCGTCTTCGACATCGCAACCCTGTCAGTCGCCCTCCGCGAGCTCCGCGCCCTCGCCTAAGTGCTGGGGCGTGTGTGGGGTGCGTTTTTCGCACCCCACACACGCCCGGTGGATCAGGCGGGGTAGACCTCGAAGACCGTGGCGCTGCCCATGCCGCCACCGGCGCACATGCTGGCGAGGCCCATGCCACCGCCGCGGCGGCGGAGCTCGTACATCGTCGTGATGATCATGCGGCTGCCGGTTGCCGCGACCGGGTGGCCGAGCGAGCAGCCCGAGCCGCTGACGTTGGTGATGTCCTCGCTCAGGCCGAGCTTGCGGCACGCGGCGACCGGTACCGACGCAAACGCCTCGTTGATCTCGGCGAGGTCGATGTCCTCGATGCGCAGGCCGGCGCGCTCGAGCGCCTTCGGGATGGCGACGATCGGGCCGAGGCCGGTGTCGGCCGGGTTCATCCCCGTCGAGGCCCATGACACGATCCTGCCCATCGGCTTCAGCCCGTGCGCCTGCGCGTACTCGGCGCTCACGAGCATCAACGCCGCGCCCGCGTCGTTGAGCCCGCTCGAGTTGCCGGCCGTGATCGGGAAGTTCTCGATCTCGGGGTGCAGCGGCTTCAGCGACGCCATCTTCTCCATCGAGCTGTCGCGGCGCGGGTGCTCGTCGGTGTCGAAGATCTTTGTCGTACCGTCGCGCAGCGTCACCTCGATCGGCACGATCTCCTCTTGCAAACGGCCTTCGTCGATCGCCTGCACGGCTCGCTGGTGCGAGCGCATGGCCCACGCGTCGCAATCCTCGCGCGTGAGACCGGCCGACTTCGCCGTGTTGTACCCGACGGTGATCGACATGTCGAAGGCGGGCGCATCGGGTGTCGCGGGATGCGACGGTGACATCCACTGCTCCCAGTCGTCGGTGCCGAGCGTGCGCTTCTTCGTCTGCGGTGAGGTCGAGATCGACTCGGCACCACCGGCGATCACGACGCGGTCCATGCCGGCGATGATGCTGGCCGCCGCGCCCTGCACCGACGCCATCCCCGACGCGCAGTGCCGGTTGAGCGCGACACCAGGCACCTCGATCAACCCGAGCTCGATGGCGGCGTAACGCGCAATGTCACCGCCGCCCTGGAGCGACTCCCCCATCTGGAGATCGTCGACGTCGCCGGGATCGACGCCCGACCGCTTCAGCGCCTCGCCGGCCGCGTACTTCGCAAGATCGAACGCGCTCACATCGAGCAACGTGCCCTTGCGGGCCGTTCCGATCGGCGTGCGAGCGGCGGCAACGATGACGGCGTCCGGCATGACAACTCCTTCAGACCCGATGGTGGCGTGCAGAGTAGTGCCCGCGCCCGAAGAGCCGCCTTTCGGTGCACACCATGTGGTGTTCGAAGTTCAGGTGACGCTGAGGCAACGTCGGCAGATGGCGTCGGTGACCGCGTTGGGTCCGGGGCCGGTGCCATCGCTCCACACCACCACCGTGCGGCGGCCGGGCGACGCGCCGGGGTCGACGCTGATTGCCACCTCGAGCTCGGTCTCCGAGATCACCGTGACCGAGTCGACGATCACGTCTCCCTCGGCGATTCGCGCCTTCGACCCGGGCAAGAATCCCGTGCCGCGCACGGTGAGGGTGACCGAGCTCCCGGGCGCGACCGAGCTCGGCGTGACCGACTCGATCGTCGGCATCGAGACCGCGCGCACGTAGACGTCGAACGCATTGTTGGCGTCGTCGTTCGCCAAGTTGTTGGCCGTGGTGTGGAAGGAGACGTAACGGCCGTCGGCGCTGAGTGACGCCGCGCCGCTGATGCCGTTTGCAGCCCGGCCGTATCTGGCACTCGCCATCGCGGTCGACGCGCGCTGGAGGTCGTGCACCCACACCTGGGTCGTCTGGAAGGCCACGAAGCGGCCGTCGTCGCTGATCGACGGCCCGGAGCCTCCGCCGACGGCGCCGCTGGCCAACGTGGTCGTCGGTGTCGCGAGGTCTCGCACGAACACATCCGAGCCACTGCCATTGGCATCGCCGATCACCAGATCACTCGCGAACGAGGCGAACGCGACGATCTCGCCGTCGCCGGTGATCGACGGCCTGCCCCCGCCCGCATCGCTGCGACCGTTGGCGTCGCCGCCGGCGGTATCGACGCTGACCCTCGTCGTGGTGCCGGCGGTCACGTCGCGCACGAACATGTCGGAGAGTGCGTTGCCGTCCGACGGCACGAGATCGCTCGCGCCGGAGAAGAACACGACGCGGGAACCGTCGGCGTCGATCGCGGGCGGCGAGAAGAGTGCCGTCGACCCGCTGGCGCCGTTCGGGTCGCCGCCGGCGGTGTCCACACTCGCCCGAGTCGTCGTGTACGCGTCGAGATCACGCACGAACACGTCTTCCATCCCGTTGCCGTCTCCGGACACGAGGTCGCTCGCGGGAGACGCGAAGACGACGTGACGGCCGTCGGCACTGATCCTCGCGTGCCGCGTGTTCGCGTCGGCGTCGCCGCCGCCGGTGTCGACCGACACTCGCGTGGTCGTCCCAGCCTGCAGGTCGCGCACGAAGATGTCCTCGACGCCGCTGCCGTCTCCGAGCACCAGATCGGTTGCCCGGGAAGCGAACGCGACGTATCGGCCGTCGCCACTGATGGTCGGGTAGAAGCTGTCGCCGTTGGCGTTGCCGCCGGCGGTGTCGACGCTCGCCCGGACGGTGTGGTTCGTCCGCAGATCGCGCACGAACACGTCCTGTCGGGCGTTGTCGTCCCCCGGGACCAAGTCGTCGGCGCCCGACCAGAACGCGACGTAGCGACCGTCGCCACTGATCGACGAGTCGAGGCTGGACGAGTTCGCGTCACCGCCCGTGGTGTCCACACTCGCCCGCACGACGTAGTCACACCCACCGGCGAACACGGCGACGAGCGCCAGCCCGGCCACCCGAGGAAGTCGTGTCGTACGCATGAACGACCCTTCTCGCGCGAGCGAGCATGTCACTATCGGGAAAGATTGGCAATGCCGTTCACTCGTACTCGCGCAGCGAGGTCAGGTTGTGCGACGAGAGTCGCGACGAGTTCGCCCCGGGTCCTTCACGGCGAAGGGCGCATACCCCCGGCCGAGCGCACGTCGAGACGCGGTTTGCTGCACGCCGCAGTAGGTGCAGCCCTTGCGCGTCCACACCCAGCACCGCACCGGGTCGCCTTCATGTGGAAGCTCGCGACCGCGGCAGGCCTTGACGCCCAGCGTGCACCCGGCGACCTTGCCGTCCGCATGCTCGATCAACCGTCCGGGACAGGGAGCCACGAGCCGAGAATACGGCGAACGCCCGGCGCGTTCTGCGTAGGTGTACTCAACTCAACGTGGTAACTCGGCGACGTCGCGAACCTCACTCGACGAGCAACTCGGCCTGCGGTATCTCGGGGTGGTACAGCGGATCCATCCCGACGAGATCGAGCAGGCTGCGAATCAACGGGTTGCCGCCGTGGAGCCGGAACCGGAGGTCACGTTCCCAGGCGCGCCGGCGAACCATGACCAACAAGCGGATGCCATAGGTGTCGAGGAAGCGCACGCCGTCAAGGTCGAGGACCACTTCGTCGTGCGCGTCGTCGACGGCTTCGAGCACCGAGTCGCGGATTGTCTCGACGGTCGCGATGTCCAAGTCGGCAGGCAGTCGCACCTCCACGGCGAGGTCGGATCGACCTTCGTGGATCAGTGTGGCTCGGGTGCTCGCCTGGTCGCGATCGAGGTCGGATCTCGGAGGCGCGGGTCGCACGTCGTCGTAGCCGAACACGGCCGGGAGCACGATGCCGTCGGACACGCGACGGACCGCACAGCCGGCCGCACTGGTGGAGGCGACTTCGAAGCCGCCGACCCAGGCACCGGTGAAATGGGTCACGACTTCCACGCGATCGCCGACGCGGAAGCTGCTCACACGGGCTGTGTGCTCCATCGGGTCCCCTCCTGCCGCCCGGCAAGCGAGTTCGCCCCCCCACCAAGAATCGACACTACCGAACGAAATCCTGAACTGCTTCTCGCGAGCCGGCCGCGCAAGCCCGGATCTCCGGGGCCGCGGACGCGTCACGACCCTCGCCGCGTCCTTGCGTCGAGGGTCGTAGCCGCATGCTTTGGGGGGAGCTGTTGCAGTCATCGGCCACGGTCCGCCGCGACGTGAGCCGATGGGAGCCGACGTGACAGTAATCACAGCGGTGATGTGGGCCGTAACCCTTCCGGCGCGCCGGACTGGCCGCGAGTGGGCCTAGTCCGGCACGCCGAGCCGGCCGGGAAGGATGACGGAACGGTCTCCGGTCATGGATCTTGTCCCTTCGTTCCACGCAGCGGATCGGCCCTCCACCGCTCCAGCGCAGCGTTCGTGCAATGCGAGCCGGTGTTCACCGGGTTGCACCGAGCGGGAGAGCCACCGGGAATCTGTGCGACGTAGTTCGTGCCGAACAGCGCGCTGAGCCCAGGTACGGGGTAATCGGTGCTGACAAACTGCGCGCCACTCCCGAGCGCGGCATCGCGCATCGTCGTGTCACCGAGACGCGCCTGCACGGTATCGGCGTCGGCGCGCGTGCGGACGAGGTAGCCCATGCGTACGAGCTCGCGGACCTCGGCGAGATTGGAGCCCAGCGGATCGTTGCGCTTCACGAACGCCGCGTCGGCGTCGCCGGGGTTGGCGTTCGTGAAGAGGACTCGGCCCGTCAGGCTCGGATGGCCTGCGAGGTAGTCCGTCCGATAGTGACCGCCGTTGTCCATGAGGAACATGACCTTGCCGCGCGCGTCGCCGAGCCGCGGCCAGCCGGTGTTCAGGACGGCGTCTTCCAACGTCGCGCGGCCGCCACGAACCGCGTCCGGCGTGATGATGCGCGACGGCGGGAACACGGAGCGGATCTCGGCGTCGAGCGCGTCGAGCTCGGGGCGACCGATCAGATGCGGGATCACGAAACCGGCGTTGACCGGATCGGGAATCGGCTCGTCCTTCAGCTCCACAAGGATCGCGAGAGGCAGGTGCGCCGGGTTGGCGTCAGACCATGCCTTCAGCTGACGGAGGCAGATGACGAACGTAAGACAACGACTGAGGAAGTCGATCTCTTGCACGTGAAGCACCTTGAAACCGGGTCGCTCGAGCGCGGGCTCACCCGAATCTGCAGGCAATCCGAGTATCGGCAGGAGGTGTCGTTGGTCGTACAGGCCACCCTGCGGATCGGCGAAGACATCGAGCTCGATTTGTCGCACTCCCTGCTCCGCGAACTGCTGCGCGAGCGGCGCGTGCGTGTACTCGAGTGAGTCGGCGAGCGCGGGCGAGAACGCGCGCAACGCCGACCACACCGGCTCTTGAGGACGGATGTGGTACGAGTTGTGCGATCCGATCACCTGGATCTGATTCATACGAAGGCATCGGTCCGCAAGCGACGTCTGCGGATACGTAGTCGCGTCGGTGCTCGTGCCGGGGCGATATTGCGCACTCCACCCTTGGCAGATCGTCGCGAACGGGTCGTGACGCGGTGAAGCGTCCGCCGGGACGACGAACAAGCAGATCACCACGGTCAACACGGCCGTCACGCTCCAGGCCGCCTTGCGAGCCAACACCTGCCGCATGGAACGCTCCTCTCGAGTGGTGCGTGTCGCGGGGCTTACCTCAACACTCGCTGAACCGCGCTGCAAGGGGAGTGAGCGCATGACGCTTACGCCAAGATGCGGCCGCCCTGCGTCCTCACTACCGTACGCCGCGCGGGTACCCAACTTGCCGGAAATGGAGCAATCGTGGTCGACCGAAACGGCCTCAGGCAGCCACTACAGCGACTTGTAGTGGGGCTTACTCGTGCGGGCCTCAGCGTACGAGGCTCACAGGAACTGCTCGTACGTCACCACAGGACAGACTCGGTGCAACGCGTGCTGGTGTTCCCGGTGTCGGTCGACGGTGCCGACTACCTCGTCTCGACTCGGCCGGACGCGCCGTGGGTCAGGAGTCTGCACCCGGGCTCACCCGCTGAGCTGCGCGTCGGCCGACGCCGCCGCAGCGTCCGCGCCATATCCATACAGGACGTCGATACGAGGAGGTTCTTGCAGGCTTACTACGCACAGGTTCCGCGCCTGCTCGTACGCGAACCCCCGAGTGCGCGAGAGCCTGTGGTGTTTCGCCTCGAATCTGCCTGATGTGGCTGCCCGTTGCGTCCACCGCAGAACGCCGGGTGCGTGAGACGTTCTCCTTGGCGTGCGGGAACACCATCGGCAACACTCGCCTTTGATATGGCCGGAACAGTTGATCGTGGGGACGGGGCTTCACCTGACCCGGCCGTGACCAGCCAGCTGCTTGCATTTGTCGAGAAGACTTCGGATCTGGTGGGTGTTGTCGACGAGCGGAGCCGAGTGCTCTACCTGAGCACGCCTTGAGCGAATGCCAACACCAGTCAACAGCAACGACGACGACAACAACGGTGGGCTGAACGCTTCCCCGGCCACGGCGCGACTTAGACGGCAATGATCGCGGGAGGTCAACGAGCCTCTCACCCGAACACGCGTGTCCGAGTTCAGCCGTCGCCCAAGTTCCTCTTTCGGCGATTACAACTGCGACACCAAACGCGGTCGGTGTGATGGTCGGTCGTCAGGTCGTGCGATTCGTGCGGCTCGCGTTTCCATCCCGGACAGGTCCAGCCGTTCTCGTCGATGATCACATGCTTAATCCGGATTCAGCTGTCGCCAGGAGTTGATATGAGTGCGGTGTGCCACGATCGATCGTCGATCCAGTCGGAGGCGAAATCGTTCGTTGCGTTATGGCAGGTTGGGACATGTCTTCTCGTATGCGTCGAAGGTACCGACGTACTGGGCCCACTCCGCCAACGTGAGATTGCGGTTGGCCAGCCGACACGAGGCGTGCACGAGCGAGGGAATGTCGATGCGCCACTCGGTTACTCTCGACGTCCGCGCGTCGGGTGGAAGTGCTTCAACGGCGATGACGCGATCGGTAGTGACGACGATCTGTTCGAGGCCGATGTTCTCGCCGGCGAGCGGCGCCAGCGTGTAGGTCACGCTGCCGTTCGCGACGGCGCGCGCGGTTAGCACGGGGCTGGGACCGCGCTGGAAAGACACTGGAATCGACACGACCGTCGTGCCGTTGCCGTCAAACACCGTCGATTGGTCGCTCGTAGGAACGCTCCACACTGCGCCGCCGCTGTCGAGGTCGTACATGGTCATGGTGGTTCCGTTGGTCGCGACCAGGTGGTGCCCGTCAGGCGAGGAGAGGCCGTAGGAGTTCTCCGCCAGCACTATCGTGCGGATCGGGTCCCAGCCTGGTGTCCTCGCGTCATAGATGTGCACCGTCGTCGTGAAGCCCAAGCTCGTGTTGTCGAGAACCGTTGTCTGCACGACGAGCCGCTCGCCACCCGCCACCAGCTGGACACCCGCGCCGCCGTAGCCAAACGGGCAAGATTCGTCGACGGCGAGGTCTTGGTGCCCCGCGAGCACCCCTCCTTGAAAGTCCCATACTCGCAGCTGCGAGCCGATCGCGTCCGCAATCCGGCCAAACGAGGCGGTGCCCGAGAAGCTCAGCCCACCGAGGCAGGTTGCCGATCGAGGCCGCGGCCCGAGTAGATGCAACATCTGCGCACCGGTGCGGGTGCTGAGGAGGTCGACAGTGCCGTCGGCGAAGCGGACGGCCACCGCGTCCGAGGTATCACCGAATGTCACCTGGTCAACGGCCATGCGCAGCGCGACGTCGAGTCGCCGGGTAGACGGGCTGAGCGGCACAACGTGAGCGGTGTTACGACTGTCAACGACAAAGAGCATCGTTGCGTCGGGCGACAACACGCTCAGACGCACCGGACCACCGACCGGACCGATCTCGCGACTCGCTACGACGTCGGACCTCGCGCGCCCGCTGCTAGCGAGCACGGGCACCGCGCCGTCGCCGCCGGCCCCGAGGAGCGTAGCGTCGTTCGAAAACGTCGCCATCTTGGCACCGATGGCATCACCTCCGGGCAAATAAGACGGCGCGAGCGGTGCCGACAACCCGCCGACGAACGACCGGGATGCGAGCGTGTAGACGCCTAGCAGATCCGCGCGGTGCACTGCGTCGGTGCTGTACTGGAAAGCGACGCGATCGAGGTTCGCGCTCACCGCGATCGGTTCGGAGCTGGTCGCGCCCACGGGCGGGCCGACATTCGTCACGTCGACACCCCCCGTTGAGAGGTCAACCCGCAGCATCGAGAACCCATCCAGGCCAAATGCCCGCCCGCGCAGCGACACCATCGCGAGACGGGAACCGTCTGCCGAGTAGCGAACACGAACTGCCTCCTCGACCTCCCTCGTCGGGAACGACCGGAGGAGTGTTCCCGTCGTCGTCGAGTACACGCGCAGAGTGTTCCCTCCCGAGACAGTTGCAACTGCCAGCTGCTGGCCGTCCGGCGACATAGAGATCGAGTTATACGGGATGTCTCCCGTCACGCCGAGGCGATCGAAGCGAATCGTCGCGATCGCGTGACCCCGTCCATCGAAGGTGTGTACGCGCATGTCGAAATCGTTCGAATCGGGAAGCGTCATGACCGCCACATTGCCGCTGGGTGCAGCGGCGAGGGCCGTGATGCAGCACGCGGTTGGCGACGACCAGCTCCACAGCGGCGACCACCGCGCTCCGACTGCGTCACTGCGAAACGCCGCGAGGTGCTGGGCGCCCGCGACGACGATCGTCGCGGCGTCCGCGAACGCCACGTGCGCCTCCCCGTTGTAGTTCGCGTTGCCGAGGGAGGGTCCCGGGAACGACGCGAGCAGACGGAAATCCGAAAGGCTCCATACGCCAACGCGGCCGTCGACTCCGAGCGCGGCGGCGCGGGTCCCATCGCTTGTGACGGCGACGTCTGCGATCGGACCCGAGAGACCCTGGAGCCATGTGACCACGGATGGATCGCGCTGCAACGCGGCGAGCAGCTGCCCTTGGAGGTCGGCGCGCGGAATCAAGTCACCGGAGAGCTGCGAGAAGCGTGTCGCCTCGGCGGCGAGGACGATGCCGCGATCGACGGCGTTGTTGTTCACCGCTGACTGCGAACCGAGCAGGAGCTGACGGGCGACGCCCGCGAGACGCTGCCGATCCGTACGGGTCCGCTGGTCGACCAACTTTCCATTCAGCGTGACGAGGTTCCCGTTTGCGGTCGTGAGCTGGCCCGCACGCGCTTCGGCGAGCGTGCGTTGCCGGTCGGCCTCGGTGGCACTTTCCTGCGCGGCGGCTCGTTGCCGGTCGGCCTCGGTGGCGCTTTCCTGCGCGGCGGCCCGTTGTCGGTCAGCTTCGGTGGCGCTTTGCTGCGCGGCGGCTTGCTGTTGTTGAGCTCTGGTGGCGCTCTGTTGCGCGGCGACTCGTTGCCGACCGGCTTCCGTCGCGCTCGACTGCGCTTCGCGCTGACGGGCTAACGCAAGGCCACGTTGGCCGTCCGCGTCCCGACGACGTTGCTCGGCGAGGTTCCGCTCCTTCGTCGCCACCAAACTCGCGCTCGACGCCAGCCCTGCCTGTTCGTCCGCGCGTCGCTGCTCGTCACGAGCTCGCGCCTCACTCCGGCGGGCGGCAGCCGCGCTGCGACGCGCCGCCGCAGCCGTGTTCACTGCGAACACAGAGGTCCCTACCGCCGCGAGCGTCAACAGCACCAGCGCGGCTCCTGCCGCCCACGCGTGCCGCAACGTCCGGCGATGCTGACGCACGTCCTCACCTGCCAGGTCATCCTTCGCCATCCCGTGCACCGGCGCCGCCAACTCTGCGATCTGATCCCGGAACCGGCCATCGGTCAGATCGAGCTGTACCTCCGAACGCGCCCACCGCATATCCACATGACGCGGCTCCTCAAGGAAACAGCCGCCGAAAGCGGCCGCGCCCAGCGCGGTGGTGTGCTGCCAGTCGAAGTCGTTCGCGTCGTTGTCCCAGACGATCTCGCCCTCGGTGAGCAACATGAGGAGATTGCCGGAGCCGTGCTTGGCTCGCCATTGCGCGATCTCGCGTGCAACCCACGGCGACGCCGCCGCCTCGGGCGAGGCGAGCATCAAGAAAAACCGCGAGTCGTCAATCGCTTCCGCGATCGACGACCACAACCCCGGATTCGCCGACAGTCCCGTCCGGTCTCGGAACACGTTCAACGCGCGACGGCGCCACCACGGCTTCGCGAAGCGTGCCAGGCCGTCCTGCACCCGCTCCGAGAGAAGGTCGTCGCCCTCGTGACTGTACGAGACGAACACGTCGTAACTCATCGGTTTTAACCCCCGCTCGCTCCCCACAGGCTCCCAAAACCCCCCCGGGGGGCCCATCAGCGTCACTGAATGAGGTGATCTCTAGCCCCGGTCCTTCTACGACGTCAATGAGGATGTCAAGCGTGAACCAGGCGCCCGTATCGGCGATTCGAACCCGCGTCCACCTTTTCTAGCTGTGGCACTTGTTTGCGCATGTAGGGCAGGGTGACGCCGCACGCGTCCACTGCGGCGTCACCCTCGAATCGGGGAGGAGTTCAGCACTTCCCGTACAACACCGAGGACGTGCCATTGGCGTTGAACGCCTTGTAGTACTCGTGCTGGAATTTCCGGTAGGCCGTCACGTTCCCGGTGACCGCGAGCCAGCGCAGCTCAACCGTTGCGACGTAGTGATGTGCGTAGGACAGGTCGTAGCTGGTCTCTGACAGCTGGGGAAACGCGACAGGATTCGATCGGTAGTCCGTTTCGCGAATCCATCCGCCCGACCAGACGTATCCATTCGCCTCGACATCCCAGACCCGGGCTCGCCACTCGGTGTGATAGAAGGTCGAAGCGTTCCGGTAGTAATACGCCACTCGACTCGGTGCCATCACACCAATCCGTTGCGTTCGCTGACCGTTGACCCAACGGGGTGCCGAGCACACCGCTGCCGGCGTGTTGGCGGTGTCTTGAAACGTGATCGTTGCCATCGGATCGGTTTGGCTCGCATCGAACAGCACCGATGCGTTCACCGGCGCCGCGGCGGCCATTCCCGCGAGCGTCGTGAGGGCGAGCAGGCCCGCCACGCGGGTCATTCGTCGCCGCCAGCCCGATATCGGCGTCCGACGCCGCCGGCTCTCGGAAGGAGTTGCTGTCGCCAAGGACATTTCGAATCCCCTTTCTCGCGCCGCCGCCGGCGCCCGTTCGTAGGGGACCACGGACGCTCTCTCCGTTCAGCAATCCAGCGCACAGTTCGAACGTGCGCGCCGACACACAAACGTCGAGCGTCACGCTCGTTTGGCGCGTGACCCGAAGACAACCTCAGGTCAACCGGGGCTGAGCTTGACCCGATGTTCCGGACGGGTTGGGTGTGTTGATCATGCCGCGGAGGTGGCCTCGTAGTCGACGGGACTGAGCATCCCGACGAACGAGTGCCGCCGTTGCGGGTTGTAGAAGCATTCGATCCATTCGAAGATG
>JBBQXS010000048.1:0-33892 GCA_038209365.1 Acidimicrobiia bacterium
ATGCGCTCATGGGAAGATCGTTCGACTCGCTGGTGGACGAAGCGGCCGAAGTGTCGGTCGAGGGCTGGGACTTCTCCTGGCTGGACGGTCGCGCCACGGAGGAGCGCCCTTCGTGGGGGTATCAGCGTCTGCTCAGCGAGCGGCTCACCACAGCGACGGCCGCGCTGGACATCCAGACTGGTGGTGGCGAGGTGCTCGCCGGCGCCGGAGCCGAGAACTTCCCACCGACGCTGGTCGCCACCGAGGGGTGGCCGCCCAACGTCGCGAAGGCGACCGCGCTGCTTCATCCGCTCGGAGCCGTCGTAGTTGCCGACCCCGAGGAGCCGCCTCTGCCGTTCGTCGACGACGCGTTCGATTTGGTGACGAGTCGCCATCCGGCAACCGTCTGCTGGTCGGAGATCGCCAGGGTGCTCGCGCCCGGCGGCGCGTATTTCGCGCAGCACGTCGGTAGCGGGACCAACGTTGAGATCGGCGAGTACTTCCTCGGATCCCTCGAACCCGGCCTCGGGCGACATCACGAGATCGAGGCCGATCAGGCCCGGGCAGCAGGCTTGGAGATCGTTCACTGCCGCAACGAGCGCCTTCGCCTCGAGTTCTTCGACGTGGGAGCGATGGTGTTCTTCCTTCGCAAGGTGATCTGGACCGTCCCGGACTGCACCGTGGACCGCTACCGCGACCGCCTGAAGGACTTGCACGACCAGATCGAGCGCGATGGCGTCTTCCACTCGACCATGTCTCGAACGCTCTTCGATGTCCGCAAGCCGCCGCGGCGTATAGATCCGCTACATCCGCGAGTCGCTAGACGTGGGGTTTCGTCGAGAAGGTGGGGATGAGTTCTTCGACGGCGTCGGCGGCGCTCACGGCTCCGCCGGCGTGATTGAACGTGTTCGCGACGCGTTGTGCTCCGGCGTGCATGGTCAACGTTTTGTGGATCGCTTGGCGAAGTCGTTCTGGAGTGAGGCGTTTGTGGTGCAGTCGGGTACCGGCGCCCGCGATCTGGACGCGCCGCGCGACTTCGAACTGGTCGCGGCAGAAGGGAACGACACAGACCGGGACGCCGTTCGCGAGTGCCTTTTGGGTGATGCCTTGACCGCCATGCGAAACGACGCAGGCAGCGCGGCGCAGGATGGGCGTATGGGGCAGGAAACGCTCGACCCGGGCGTTTGCCGGTATGTCGAACCGCATCGGATCTTGGGCGCCGGTTGTGGCGACGATTGCGACGTCGTCGTCGCGTAGAGCTTCGAGCGTGGTGGCGATGAGTTTGTCGTCTGCTTGGAACACTGTTGAGGCGGTGACGAGCACGATCGGGCGCGTTTCGTGAGCGAGCCAGTCGGGAGGCTCGACGTTTGGTTCCCATTGCACGGGTCCGACGAGGCGGACCGAAGGGGGCCAGTCGCGCCGCGGGTATTCGTAGGGTTCGGCGGTGAACAGAACGAAGCGGTTCGCGCGCAGGAGCAGGTCCTGGAGGTGTTCGACCGGTTCGAGCCCGAGTTCGGTTCGCATCGCGTTGAGAGGAGGGAGGTGCCGGTCGGCGACTCGACGCAACAAGCGGGTAGCCAAGCGGTCGCGGACTCGTCCGAGCGGTCCTCGTGCGGGTCGAAGGCCCGGCCCGTATGGTGGCGCGTCCGTCGACGAGAACATGGGCGGGAAGGGCGAGTAGTGCGCCCATGGCAACCTCGAGGCTTCGGCCGCGAAGGCTGCGCCTTCTGTGCACACATCGATGATCAACGCGTCCGGCTGTACATCGTTGATGGCGTGTTGGAGATCTGGAATCTCGAGTGTGGCGCATGCGGCAAACGCGCGTTGGAGTCGTTCGAGAGCGTCGATCGAGTTGCGGCCTTTCCAATCGTCGATCTCGATCGCTTCGATGTCGGGATCGATTGGTGCCGCATGCAGGCCGAGCTCGTTGAGGCGGTCGACGTCCGAGCCGCGAGTGCGGACGTGGATTTCGTGGCCGCGTTTGGCGAGCTCGAGCAGCACTCCGGTGCAAGGAAGGATGTGTCCTGTCGCAGGTGAGTTGTAGGCAAGAAGTCGCGCCATCACGGCGCTCCTTTCGTCGTAGCGATCATCTCGATCACGATCCGCTGCGCCGTTGCTCGCGGCAGCCCCATATCGCGACGCAGCAACTTCCACGTGTACAGGTCGGTCGCGACGATGAGCGCGACGTGTCGGCGTTCCCGCGCCGCTCCGGAAACCTCAGCGAGGTGCGGCGCAAACGTACGCGCCACCCATTCACGCTGATACGCGCGTCCGGCATCGGTCATCTGCCGAACCGCGGGAATGCGGTCTTCTTGCGCGAGCAGGCGCAATACAGCGTCGCCACCGGACTCGTAGCTGTCGTAGAGCAACCGAACCGCGTTCTTCACGTCACCGATCGGCGCGGTCGCGCGCCGATCGGTGCGCGTCATCCATCTCCACGCGGCCACGAACAGCTCGTCCTTCTGGCCGAACGCAGAGTGCACGGTCTGCACGCTCACTGCCGCATCGCTCGCGATGTCAGCCAACCGCACCTCGTCGTACGGCCGCGCTGCGAAATGAGCCCAGGCGGTGGCCGCGATTCGTTGTCGCGTTGCTGTCGCCGCGTCCGCTCGCGCAACCATCCGGTATTGCCGCTTCGGCGCTGACGTTCGAGGAGCCATTTCGCTTGATGTTCTATCAAGCGAAAGCGCAGTCGTCAAGGCCGAGGCGCGCCCAGGCACGGATCGCGCTGACGAGATCGCGCTGACGAGATCGCGCTGACGAGATCGCGCGTCGCTATCACGACCAGATGGGATTTCCGCCGAGTGCCCCGCGCACGAACAGAGCATGAACGCGCACGACCTGGGCGCGGTGCGGGAGTGCATGGCCGACTCGTGCGCGGTCGAGGACCACCGTCGACTGCGCGTCGCGCACCCGCGCGGACCCGACGAGCACATCGCCATGTTGGCGTCGGCGCTCGCGCTCGCTCCCGACTATCTCGTCGAAATCCTTCGAGACGTCGCCGTCGAGCCCTGGGGCCACGTGATCGTGGCCCGGTCGTACGGGACCGCCACCGACGGCGGACCCTTCGAGAGCGCATACATCGCACTCTCGGTGTGGAACAGCAGCGGCCTGCTTGTCCGCCTCGGCGTCTACGAAGGACGCCGACGCAGCGATCGAGCGCCTTCGAGCCCTCGACCCGTACTTGCCTACGGACGGCTTGCCTGCACCAACTCAGCGCGCTCGGCGGGACTCGAACCGCCAACCTTCTGATCCGTAGTCGCGCGAATGCGTCCGATGACGTCCGACAGCGTCCGAGAACTCAGGTTCCGTCTGGTGTTGTGTCCGAAGCCGTCCGGGCGCTCCGCACCGTTCCGGCCCGGTCCGTTAGAAAACTCGGTAGAAGGTTCTTTGCTCTACGCCCCGCCGAGAGTGAGCCCGATCGTCAAGGAGCGTCGTCATCAATGAGTTGTGTCGACGGGTCGTCTTGTGCGGCTTGACTCGCGCCTGGGGCTTGCCTCGGGGTGAAGTCGCAATCGGCACCGAACACGAAGGCCGCGATCGCGCCGTAGAGCCGCAACGGCGAGCGTAACCGGGCAGGCTCCGGGCGCGTAGCCGGCACACCCGAGCGCCGGGCAGTCGCGTCGTCGAAAGCCCGATCGAGTGGCGACGGGCCGAATCGAACCCGAGCGTTTTCGCCCCTGGCGGCCTCCATGTCATCGTGGGTTCGTACCTGGAGTGCGAGTCGCCCCTCGCACCGACGTGCACCGCCGGGATGACTACTTGTCGTTCGAAATCAGCTTGTTATCCACAGATGCCGTCGCGAGCATCGTGGCGGCGGCCGCCACCTTCGCGGACGTCATGACGGAAAGCTGCGTGTCGCACTCTGCGGAGGCGTAGCCGATCTCGATTTGCGCCTTCCGACCCGAGCCGAGCCGTAGATCGAGCTGCACCAGTGCGCTCGTGCGCCACAGCCTGACCGACGCCCACGGGATCGCTTCGTATTCTCGCTGTCGATGCACCCACGGAGCGCTGAACCGCACGCCGGCGTCGTCGACTTCCATGACAGCTCGCGTGGAGCCCAGCTGCTCTGTGTAGAGCGTCGCACGCGCCCGGACGACCGCAGCGCGGCTCACAAGTCCTGCCGGTCGTAGGGAACCGCAAGGAACATCGTTCGGACGTTAGCGTCTATCGACACTCGACGAAACGCGCTCCGGGTCAAAGGTCCCCGCAGGAGCGCGCCGCGTCAACGGAGACTCGACGGGGCCGGTCCGGGTTCCGGACAGTCGTCGAACGCCTTGGACCGTCCCACTCGAGACTGGTCACGATACGCGTGTGCTACGCGAGCGTGAACACGCGCGCATGCACCGACAACAACCGACTCATTGCCCAGCAGGTCCCGCGCTGCCTGCTCACCCGCGGAAATGATCAGTACGAACAAACCAGGCTTCGTGAAGGCCGTATGCAACGCCGACACCGCGAGCGTGGTGCTCTTTCCCGCCTGCCTGCCGCTGCAGATCACACGATGACGCGCATCGCTCTCAACGACCTCACGCTGATGTCGCCACAACGGCCGGCCGAGCAACGCTTCTGCAAAGTGGGAGACGTCCTTTCGAGCCCGACGCAGCCCATCACGCACCACCGTCGCCCTCCTCGTCGTCGTCGCTCATCTCGGCGAACAACCTCGCGACGTCGACCTGACCGGCCGCGACATCACGACCCAGCCGCGCTCGAGACAGAGGATCAAGACCGAGCCGGGCCCGCAACGACTCCGAACGGGTCTCCATCCGGTCCCGGAGCCGTGTCGCAGGTCTCGGCGTGCCCTCCTCGTCGAGGAGACCGACGTCACTCAGATAGGCGTCGAGACGCTCCAACGACGCCTCGCAGCGCGCCCACGCCCGCACCGCCGGCCCGTAGCTCACATCGCTCAGGTACACGACCGGTGAGCCCGGATCGTTCGCCAACGCCACGAGCGCGCTCGCCATCTCCGCGGCGCGGGGCTCCACAAGACGCGGGCTGAGCGCCCCATGCTTCGCGGCCGCGAGGTTGCCGGGCTCGAACGGCGGCCAGCTGCCCGAGGCGTCGCGCCGCACCCACTCGCTCATGGCCAGCCTCTTGATTCCGAATCAAGCGACAGGCCGCCGACCTGCGACAACGGTGCGCGATCCCTCCACTTTCTAACGGCCGGCAGTCCTCGCGCGCCCCCGCGCAACGTTTTCGCGATGGCCGTGTCGAGCTGACGGACGGGTGCATCTGCCGTGCGTGTCATCGGGGGGTGATGGTTTTCGGTTGTGGTGTGTCGGCTGAGTGCGTCGCGTCGTGCGTCCCTATAGGACGGGACGCACAGACGCACCACACCCACTCGTTGCCGCGTGGTGCTTCGGACGCGCTTCGGAAACACCGGGATGCACTCATTGGGTCGTGTCCTCCGGACTGGTTTCGAGGTCTCGCACGTAGGCGTGAAGGATGGAGCGGTTGGGACCGGATTCGCTGCGCAGGGCGCCGCGGGCGACGGCTTCCTCGATGCCCGCCCGTTTGAGCGTGGCGCTGGCCTTGACGTTCATGCGTGCCAGGAGCCGGCGTTGGGTGAGTGTCTCGCCGGCTTTCTTGGCGGCGCGGACCGCGGCCCGGGCGACGACGAGCAGTCGGGCCTCGTCCGAGTCGCTGTCGCCGTCGAGGGGCGGCCAGAGGTGCGCGGTGCTGCCGCCGTCGCGGTAGGCGGTCACCTCGAAGGTGGCGACGATGTCGCCGCGCCGGTAGTTGCCGTACCGGTCTTTGGCGCAGATGAGGCGCAGTGTGCCGCCGTCCTCGCGGGTGAGGGGCCGGACCGCTTCGACGAGGTACGAGGCGCCGGTGATTGCGGCCCGTTTGCGTTTCGACCCGGACGGGTGCAGCGGGTTGTCGGCGGCTTTGGTCGAGTGGTCGACGAGTTCGACCGCGGGGCCGGCGTCGGCGAGGACGCGGGCGACGCGACGCAGCCAGGGGGCGACCTCGACGTCCTTGTTCTCGTCGATGCCTTCGAGCCCAAAGGCTTCTCCGACTGAGTCGACTACGACCTTCGTGATGCCGTGTTCGGTGATTGCACAGACGAGAGCCGCGACTGCGGCGTCGCTGAAGGGTTCGCGTGGCGCGTAGTAGTGGAGACGTTCGGCGATGGTGTCGTCATCGACGTCGAACATGCGGAGGCGTTCCACGATCGCCGAGGAGTCGGGATCCTCGAAGTCGACCCATGCGACGTGGTGGCCGGCGTTGAGTTCTTGCGCGGCACCGAACGCGCAGAGCATCGACTTCCCGATGCCGGAGTCGGCGTGCAGTCCGTTCACGCGCCGCTCGTAGAACAGGTGCTCGCCGTCGTCGCGGCGCAGCACCGTGGGCATGGTCCGTTCGATGTTGCCTGCGAGGATCGGGCGGAAGTCGACCCGCGTCCAGCTCGGGTCCAACGCGTCGGGGATCGGTCCGACCATCTCGAGGATCTCGGCGACCGCGGCGTCCACCATCACCGCCGCCTCGGGTTCGCGATGCCGGCCCGGAGCCCGGACGCGATCGTGCGGCCCGCTTCGCTTGTCGCCAACCCGACCAGGGTTGCGGCCGCGAGAAGTTCCGCGGCGACGTGCACGAGGTCGAGGTCGCCGCCGGCGACAAGTTGGCCGACGGAAAACGACGCGGCGACAAGCATCGAATTTCGTGCTCCTTCAGACGCGCCGCGCACTTTGGCGAGCTCGCCGTCGAGCGCCGCGGCAGCGTACTTCGAGTCCATTCCGCGCGCGATCCGTAGGCGCGGCGTCGATGCGACCGTGAGCGTCGGCGCGAGCAACGCGTTGCGGACTTTCGTCGGCGATGGCGCGAGGTCGCGTTCGTCCGGGCCGTGGACCCACCAATAGTCACCGCCCGACGCGTGGATCGACGGCGGCGCGACGACGTAGCCGCCGACGCCACGCACGTCGACGTGCTCGAGCCAGCCAGCCCGATTGCGAATCTCAGGATCGCCGACGTAATAGATGTGCCAGCCGCCGCCCCCGGTGCAGCACCAAGGGTCCCCGGCCCAGCCGACCCCGGCGACGAATTTCGACCAGGCGCGTTTGCCGAGCGGTCCGTCGCAGTCGATGACGGTCGGGCCCGGTGAGCTCGTCGCGATCCCGACGTTCGCGTCGGGTCGCCTGTTCCACCAGAGGGTGATGACGTCAGCGTCGACGGTCGCATCTTTCAGACCGTGGGCGGTGAGCGGAACCTTCCCGCGTGGCGCGATCGGCATGACAGGCCACCCGCGCGCGGCGTACCCGAGCGCGGCGTCGAGCAGACCGGAGCCCGCGGAGGTTGACTCCGCGGGCTCGGCCGGCATTGCGGTCACGGCGCTTTGTCGTTCGCGACGAGGCGCAAGCTGACGTCGGGCATGTCGAACAGCCGCGGCTCGCCTGCCGCCTTGAGCGCGCGCTCGATCCTGCGGACAACCTCGTCGTCGTGGTTGTTCACCGGCTTGAGCTTCGGACGCTTCGGACGGATGAGTCGGGCCACTAGAACGATTCCTCGACGAAGTCGGGGGCGCCGGTGACGATCCGCTCGGCCCGTTCGCACCGTGCGATCTCGGCGTCGCTCAGATCGGCGAAGATGTAGGCGCGGCCCGGGCGTTCGATTCGGCCGCCGAGCATTTCGCCGATGTTCGAGGCGAGCACCCTCAGCAACACCTCGTTGAACACACCGACGACGCCGACGCTCTCGGGTGCGCCGTCGTCACCGACGAGCCACACCTCGCACTCGCAGCACAGGCGAAGCCCATGTTTGGTCTCGAGCTCGTCGACTTTGATCGGCTTGAAAAGCGCCAGTCGGTCCTCTAAGTGCGCGACGGTGGTATGTTCTTGGTTGCTTCTAGCAACTTGCATAACTTCCTCCTTCAGTGGTGGCCGGGCGTTCGCAGCGCCCGGCCTCTTCGCGCCGGCGATCGCCGGGCGACTGTGTGCTCAGTCGGGCGGGTCCAGCCCGACGAGCTGGCGTAACTCCGCGGTCTTCAGGAAAATCCGCCGGCCGACGCGCAGCCCGGGAAGCTCGCCGCGGGCTACGGCGTCGTAGATCGCAGTCCTGCTCATCGGCCGCAACAATGCGAGGACTTCGTCGTCGATGGGCAGCAGCGGCCGTTCCCGCGGGTCGGGAAGTGTCATCAGCTCAAGTCCTTTTCGAGGGCGGCGAGCAGTCCGACCCAGCGGAGCGCGGCCGCATGGCGCGGGACACGTAATCCGCGTTCCCAACGTCCGATCGTGACGTGGCTGACGCCGACGGTGCGAGCGACCTCAGGAAGCGAGAGGCCGGCCTGCAGGCGGATGCGTCGTCCGGCACCGGAATTGGCGAGCCGACGGGCATGTGCCATGCGACGCATTGCACGATTGGTAGGCACTCGGCAAAGGCAACCATCCCGGAACCTCGCCTGTGCCGGTTTTCTGTGCCGTTCCGTCTATCCCACAGATTCAATACAGAGGTATGACTAGTCCTAAGCTGGACCGCAACTGTACCCTATGGTAACTTTCCCACGTGGCGAATCGACTGACCCGCGCCGTTGTTGAATCGCACGTCACCGTCGTCCCGTTCGAGGACATCGCTCGGACTTGGGCGCTCGAGACGCTGCCCCGGTCTGTCGGAAACGGCTTCTGGGCGTGGCTACCAGCCGTGGCGATCTACGACGACCCGACCCGGCCATTCACGGCGGAGCTCCTCATCGACATGACCGCTGACGGAACGGTCGGCTTCTCGACAGTCACCCTTCGGTCGCGCGCGGGGCGCGTGATGCGCGCGGGTGACGAGCGGCTCCCGCTGTCGCTGATCGCACCGGCAGTCATGGGCAAGCTGTCTTACCCCGGACCCGTCGAACGGGCCGGCGTCTTCCGGCCGCAGACGTTCGCGCGGCCACCCGCGCCCGAAGATCGAGAGGCGGCGCTCCGACAGGCGATCCTTGCGACGTCGCCCAGACGACCGCGTGCACGTGCACCAGTCACCGAGGATCGCCTGCAAAAGGTCGCGGAGGCGTATCGGAAACCACATGAGGGCAAGACGCGCCGGGCATCCGTCGCGGATGCACTAAACGTCAGTAAGAGCCGTGCGGGCGAGCTGATCCGGCTCGCCCGGCGCACACGCCGTCCCGACAGCGAAGAGAACTTTCTCGGCCCCGCACCCGGCCCACGACGGGCTGGCGAAGCCGAGATCAAAGCAGCCGGCGCACGCGCGCCAAAGAAGAGGAGCACCAAGTGAGAGGTCACGTCGCGCGAAAAGGCGCTAAGTACTATTGCGTCGTCGAAATGGGCAAGCAGCCGGCGCAGCGTTGCGGCGCTTGCGGGCGCCGTCATTGGGTGGACGGTGACCGGCTCGGCAGTTGCCCACGTTGTCGTGGCGAACTCCTAGATACGACCGAGCGCCGACAGTCATGGCGCGGCGCGTGGACGAGCAGGAAGGAAGCAGACCGCGAGCTGACCGCCCTGCTCGGCCAACGTGACGCCGGCACCCTCACCGCGCCCTCGCGCGCGACCCTCGAATCCTTCGTGACCAGCGAATGGTTACCGGAGGCAGCAACACGGCTTCGCCCGACCACCGTCGCGGGCTACGAATGGGTGCTGAACCGGCTGGCACTGCCACGCATCGGCCATCTACGGCTGACCGAGATCACGCCACGCCACATCGCCGACCTCTACCAAACGCTGCTCGCGTCCGGTGGACGAGACGGCGGTGAACTCAGCAACCGCAGTGTCGAGTTGACTGCCCGGGTACTCCACCGTGTTCTGGCCGACGCCGCTGCGCGGGGATACGTGGCGCGCAGCCCGGCCGACCGCGTGCAGGCACCGAAGGCCCAGCGTCGGCAGATGCGGGCATGGAACGAATCCGACGCGCGCGCATTCCTCGCGTTCGTCGCTACGCATCGGCTGCGCGCGTTGTGGGTGCTGCTCCTGTCGACTGGCTGCCGACGCGGCGAAGCGCTCGGGCTCCCCTGGTCGCACGTCGACCTCGACGCCCGACGCATCTCGATCGAGCGCACGCTAGTCAGCGTCGGCTATCGGCTCGAGTGGAGCCAGCCGAAGACGGCGGCGGGACGACGGACAGTCTCGCTCGACCCGGCGACGGTCGCCGAACTCCGCGCACACCGGGCTCGGCAACTCGAAGAACGGCTCGCCGCGGGCGACGCATGGCAACGAGCGGACGACCTTGTCTTCTGCCGGGAAGATGGCACACCCTTGCAGCCGCAGGCGGTGAGCAAGATGTTCGAGCGTCTCGTGCGCGACGCCGGCCTGCCGAGCCTTTCGCTCCACGGCTTGCGGCACACCGCAGCGACAGCCGGGCTGCGTGCCGGCATCCCGACCAAGTTGATGAGCGTCCGACTCGGTCACTCGAACACGAGCATCACCGAGATGCTGTACCAGCACGTCACACCCGAGATGGAGTCGGACACGGCTGAGAAGCTCGGCGCGGTCTTCCTCGGCGACATGCCGCCGCGTCAGTCACCCTAAGTATCCGACCCGAACAGCCACGCACCGATCCGGGCAGCCGCGTCGCGGCGCATCGCCTCGGTAATCGGAGCGTCGGTGAAGCCCAACATGCAGACACGGGTGCCGTCTCGCGAGATGGCAGTCCTCACATGGATACCGAGCAGCCGCGCCGCCCGTCGCGCGGCGCGGCGCCACCGCTCCACGTCCTCGAGGTCCGCGGTCTCAACGACGAGAACGTCGCGACCCGAGCGCTGAAACGCCGCGGCGATCTCTCGTGCCAGCGCATTGACCCGCGCCCGTTCCAGGTCGACGGCGGCCACCCCGAACGCTCCGTTAGAAGACCGGTAGAAATCCGGGCCGCGCGACCGTCATGGAAGACGCGTGCAATCCGTCGCCGCGCAGTGTGACCTGCACCTTCATCAGCGCGCTCGGAGGGACTCGAACCCCCAACCTTCTGATCCGTAGTCAGATGCTCTATCCATTGAGCTACGAGCGCTGGGCCGGGGCAGTTTAGACGACCTTCGTCGGCCGGCCCATGTGCCCGGCGCGCGACCGATGGGGAAGACTCCGGCAATCGACGGGCACAGCGAAGAGGACGAATGGATCGCCATTGCGCGGCGGAACGCGCGGTCCGTGCAGACAGTGATCGGCTGGATCTTCTGGGATCCGCTGGCGGTCACGAAGCTCGAGTCGCTCGGCGTACCGGCGCCGTTCGGATACATCGCCCCCCGGTCCGCACCGCTCGCATCCGCCGGTGCAGACGCAGTCATCGCGGCGTTCGGTTCGATCAGTCCTTTCGGGATCCGCATGACATTCGAGCTCGTCGCGCAGCACACAACCTTCGACGCGTGTTGGCAGGCGCGCGACGAGGCGGTTGCGCTCGGCCTGGAGGCCCATGCGCCGGACATCATTCAACCGCTGCAGCAGATCGGACCGATGCTCTGGCCGATCGTCGACGCACTGCCGACCGTCGGCCGTGTCTTCTTCGCCGCGCATCTTCGCATGCCGCGGCCGCGTGACGCGCTCCTGTCGGGCTGGCACGCGGTGAACTGCTTGCGCGAGTGGCGGGGCGACACCCACTGGGCGCTCGTCGCATCGGCGAATCTCTCGGGCGTCGAAGCCTCGATCATCCACAACGCCTGGCTCGGGTACGAACGCGACTGGCTCGCGCGCTCTCGAGGCAGCAGCGCGGAGGAGATCGACGCGGCATGGCAATCCCTTTCTTCCAAGGGCCTCGTCGCCGGCGATGAGCTCACGGCCGCGGCGGTCGCGCTTCGCCAACGCCTCGAGGACGACACCGACCGGCTCAGCACACTGCCGTGGCAGCTGCTCGGCCGCCAACCGTCTCTTGCCTTCGCGCGCGACTTCGAACCGCCGTGCGAAAAGCTGCTGGCAAGGGTGGACCTCACGGCGGGGCCGAACTACCAGCCGGCCTCGCGCCTCCGCTGAGCGGCGGACCGACCGCCACGGGCACCGCCGATGTCAGCCGCCCGCAGTATCGGCCACCGCGCGTACCGCGCCCATTCGCTGGCGGTCGAGGTCCTCGGCGAAGGCTTCGTCCTCGGACACGAGCTGCTCGATGTCGGCCTCGGCGAAGCCGAGCACACCCATGTCCTCGAACGCGGCGCGGATCCGTGGCCCCCAGAGCCCGATGTCCCGCAGCACCGGGACGATGCGCGTGAAGAGGAAGCCGCGGAACATGATCTGGAGCTCGGCATGCTTCACGATCTCGACGACCTCGTCGACGGGCAGGCCGAGCTGCGCCCAGACCTCCTCGGCGAGGAACCGGTCGCGCATGCGGTAGCAGGCGTCGACGCAGAACTCCTCGCGCTCGTCGCGCTCGGCCTGGGTGAGCTGCGGGTAGAAATCACGCAGCGCTAGGCGCCCGAACATCACGTGACGGGCCTCGTCCTGCATGACGTACGCATTGATCGAGCGGGCGAGCGGGTCGGTGGCGTTGTTGCGGATCAAGCTGAACGCGGCGAGCGCGAGCCCCTCGATGAGCACCTGCATCGCGAGATAGGTCATGTCCCAACGGCTGTCGGTGAGCGCGTCGTTGAGGAGCGATTGCAAGTTGCTGTTCAGCGGATAGGCGAGATCCAGCTTCTCGTGGAGATAGCGGCCGAACACCTCGACGAGGCTCGCCACGTCGATCACTTGCGTGGCCGCGTAGAACTTCGCGTCGAGCGTCGGCACGGTATTCACGATCTTCGAGGCGCACATCAGCGCACCTTGCTCGCCGTGCAAGAACTGTGAGAACTGCCATGCGACCTGGTGGCGACGGACCTCGCCCCGCTCGCGCTCGTTCATCTTCTCCCAGAACGTCGTCCCGGCGAGCATGACGCTCTCATCGGGGACGCCGAGGGGATTGTCGAAGTTGACGTCGACGTCCCAATCGATCCGGTCGGACGCGACCCATTGCCGGCGCGTGCCCTTGTCGTAGAGCCGGAGCAGTGAATCACGACCGCTCGTGTAGTCGAAGTCGAAGATCGTCGAACCGGCCGCGGGAAGCCCCCACGAATGTGTCGTCTCGTCGATCGTCTGCCCGGTCTCGTCGTGCTGAGTCGCCGGCTCGTGCTCGGTGGCATGCACCATGGTCGATCGCCTCCCCGCGCCGCGCGATCACGCACGCGCGTGGGTGAGCCTAAGCGGGAGGATTGCGGCCCGCACGCGAGCGGAGGAGGATGTGCTCTGCCGCGACCAAAGGACCCCATATGTCGGACAAGCCCCGCTACCTCGGCCTGTTGAACGCGATCGCGCTCGCCGAGTCACGCGCGCACACCTATCTCTGCGCCTGGGCCGAGGTGACTCCGAGCAACGATGTCCGCAAGGTGCTGCGTACCGTCGCGGCGCGCGAGGGCGAGCACGCGATGAGCTTCGCCCGGCGCATCGACGAGCTCGGCTACCAGGTCCGACCGAAGGACGATGCGGACCTGGACAAGGCGATGGAGTTGGTGACTTCGAACCGGTCGGACCTCGAAAAGATGAAAGCGCTGAAGCTCCACCGTCTCGACACCGGCGATCAGCCCGATGTCTTCGACGGCATCTTCAACGATCACACGATCGACATCCGGACCGGGGAGTTGCTCGGTCGCTACATCGCCGAGGAACGCGACACCGCGCGTCTGCTGCGACGGTGCTACGACCAGTTGAAGCTGCACGTCGACACCCATGCCGGTCCTACACCGGTGGGCGGTGTCGCCCGGGTCGAAGCCAAGGTCGACGAGCTCCGGCGCGCCGTCGACGAGATCCGCCAGATCGTGTGCGCGCAGACGATGCCGACGAAATCGTGACCGGCAGTCGCTGATCGACGTCGGTCGGTTCGGCGACGATCAGGTCCTCTCGGCCGTCATCAGCGCGAGCGCACCCTCGAGATCCGCGGCTTCGGTGACCGAGCAGTCGTAGCGAAACACGACGAATCGATCGAAGCCCTTCATGAACCACCGGTCGTGGGTGACCGCCAGAAGGGTGCCCTCGAACTGCTCGAGCGCATCCTGCAGCGCTTCAGCAGAGTCGAGATCGAGGTTGTCGGTCGGCTCGTCGAGCAGCAACACATTCGCCCGTTCGAGCTCCAGCGCGAGGATCTGGACGCGGGCGCGCTGGCCGCCCGAGAGGATGTCGAACGGCAAGTCGGCGCACTGACGAACGCCGTACCGGGCGAGGCCGGCGAGCACAGCCGGCTTCGTGACATAGCGCTCGAGGATCTCGACCGGCGATCTTCCGGCGAAGCCTTCCGGCTCGTTCATCTGATGGAACAGTGCCGGGCGTACTTCGGCGCCGAGCTTCCACGTACCCGCGTGATCGATCGGCGCTCCGCCGAGCAGGCGCAAGAAATGCGACTTGCCGGTGCCGTTCGGTCCGAGCACTGCAACTCTTTCACCGAACCAGACCGAAAGATCGAATGGCTCGGTGAGGCCCGAGATCTCGAGCTGCGTGCACTCCAGGACGCGCTTGCCGGAGCGACCGCCGCGCAACCTCATCGTGACACCGCGCGTCCGGGGCGGCTCCGGAGGCGGTCCCGCCTGTACCCAGCGCTGCCACCGCGACTCCGCCGCGTTGGCCTGACCCTGGTTGCTGTCGCTCAGCGCGGCGCGCTGTTTCATCAGCTTGTAGTGCCGGAAGAGGCGTCGCTCCTCCTCCTGCCACCTGCTCACGGCGTCGCCCAGACGCGCGTTCCTCGCGTCACGCGCGTCGTGATAGGTCGCGAAGTTGTCGCCGTGCGTCCAGGCACCCTGCGCCTCGATCGTCACGATCTTCGCCGGCGCGCGCGAGAGCAGCGCGCGGTCGTGGCTCACGAGCAGGATCGTCTTGCGTGCGCTGCGAAGGCGTTCCTCCAGCCACTCCTTGCCGGCGAGGTCGAGGAAGTTGTCCGGCTCGTCGAGCAGCAGCGTGTCGATGTCGGAGTCGAGCAGCACCTCGAGCGCGAGCCGCTTCCGCTCGCCGCCGGAGAGCTCGGAGACTGGGCGGTGCTCCGCAACGCCGAACGGCTGGCGCAGGACCCGCTCGGTAGAGCTCGTCCAGTGCTGCTCCTCCCGGTAGCCCCCTGCTTCCGCCCAACGAGCAACGGCCTCCGCAAGCGCGAGACCGGACGCGTCGGACTCCTCCCGATCGTGGCTGCGTTCCGCCGCCGCGAGTGCCTCGCCGATCTCCCGAACACGCGGCGACGACAGCCCGACGAGCAGGTCGCGCACCGTCGTGCGTTCGTCGACGCGTCCGAGATCCTGGGGCAGGACGCCGAGAGTGCCGTCGACGTGCACGGTGCCCGAGGTCGGCTCCAAGTCGCGCGCGACGACGCGCAAGATCGTCGACTTCCCCACACCATTCGGTCCGACGAGCCCGACACACTCGCCGCTCGCCACCCGGAGGGAGACGTTCTCGAAGAGCGCGTCGCCGCCGGGATATGCGTAGCCGACCTGGTTCAGTTGGATCGCCATGCGGCGTGCCGGCGGCTACTCGTCGTCGTCATCATCCTCGTCGTCGTCGTCATCCTCGTCGATGAGGAAGTTGTACGCCTTGGCGAGCGTCAATACCTCGTCGACGTCGGCGCTGACCGCGTGATACGCGATGCGCTCGAACAACGCGTCCCGAACCTCTTCGGCAATCGCCATGTTGCACCCCCTCGAAGCCGGGCGACCCTAGATCACGTCACTGTCGTCATGACGGTGCTTTGTATCCGGGGCTCGTACGCCAAGGTCGGCTGGGTGCGACCGCGCAACGCGACCTCGTCGGCGACGACCCAGCGTTTGCGCTCCTCGGCTGAAGCGCGGGCCACGGCCTCCTCGCTCGCGAGCACGCCGCCGGGGCGCATCTTCGCGGCTTCGGTCAACCGCGCCGCCTCGTTCACAGGATCGCCGATGACCGTGTACTCGTACCGGTGCGCGGCCCCGACATTTCCCGCGGCGACGTCTCCGGCGGACACGCCGATGCCCGCGACGAGCTCGGGATGGATCAGCGACAGCGCGAGCAGGTCCCGGCGGAGCGTGCGCGCCGCGCGCAGTGCCCGGGTCGCGTGGTCGGGCTGGTCGGCCGGCGCGCCGAACACGCACAACGCGGCGTCGCCCTCGAACTTGTTGACCCAGCCGCCCTCCTGTTCGATGCGGTCGACGACCGTCGCGAAGAACGTGTTCAACAGCGTGACGACGTCGTCAGCCGACCGCGATTGTGCGAGCCGGCTCGAACCGACGAGATCGACGAACACGACGCTCGCGTCGCGACGCTCGCCGCCGAGGTGAACGCCTTGCTCGCGCGCGAGATGGGCGACCTCGGTACCGACATGGCGACCGAACAGATCCTCGAGCGCGCGCCGGTCGCGCAACCCGGCGACCATCCGGTTGAAGCCCGCCTGGAGCTGGCCGACCTCGCCACCATCGTCGACCGGGACGTCGACGTCGAGATCGTCGCGCTGCACCCGCGCGAGGGCGGCGCGGATCGCATCCAGCGGCTCGCTGATCGATCGCGCCGCGGTCGTGATGACCAACGCGCCGACGGCGACGCCGACCGTCACCAAGGCCCAGATGGCCACCTGGTTCGGAGCGTCCGCCGGTCCGCGACCCACGTAGCTCAGCGCGATGATCAACAACGGGATCGCCGCCCCCAGGGTCCACGACACGAGCAGCCGAGTACGGATGCCCAGCATCCTCGTGTCGTCGGGAGCATCCATGGCGAACAGCTCCCGGAAGACCGGCCTCATCGCGCGCTCGAGCAACAAGAACGTGATGCCGGCGGTCGTCAGGCCGCCGAGAACGATCGAACCGGCCACGCGCAAGCTGTGAAGGACGGATCTCCCGTCGAGCACCAGCGACAAGAGCCCGAACAAGCATGCGGCGCCGATCCAGAACAGCAATCCCCAGCACGCTTGACGGAGTGGCAAGCGCAGCAGCCTGCGCCGCTTCTGCGGTCCGAGCGCCGCGCCGCGGAAGCGCCAGGCGGTCACGTTGTGCACGTCACGATGCGCGATGACGCCGCCGATCGGGAAGATGACCGCGACGTAGGCGAGGAACACGAGCAGGTCGCGCTGACTATGGCCCGATCCCGACCGGCTCGTTTCGATCAGTGTGCCGGTGTAGAACGACAACAACGCGCCGACGAGGTTCGCGAGCCCGAAGCGCGTGAGGACCGACACCTCGATGTCGCTCCATTGCTCGTGCCGGCGCACGGGGCGAAACCTACGACGTCAACCGGCGCGCCGCCATGTGACGCGCGTCACGTCTCCTTTGATCCCTCGAAGTGGACGAAACGAGGGTGCGCGCGGCCGTGGCCGAGCCGTCGTGCCCACGTCGTCGGCAGGGCGTTTACCTCGTCCGCCGACAGATATCGCGCCGGTGCAAAGTTCATGCCGGCGCTCGCAAAGCCGGGCCCGACGACCGCAGCGACGTACTCCGGCGTCGGCACCGGAAGATGCTCATAGCGCGTCGGCGTCGACTCCACCCAGATCTCACCATTCAACGTGATGTCGATGTGTGCGCCCGGACGGCCCAGTGCCGCGAGTCCTTTCACCACGTCCGCCTGCGCGAGGACGATGCCCTCGAGCAGCCGACCCCACGGGAGGAGCACGTGCACCTCGTCGGCGATGCCGTGCAGATCGGCGGGCAACTCCTCGACCGCGGCCCGCACATACACGACGTTGGCGCGACCGCCTTTCGCGGGTTTGCGCAACGCCTTGTGCGCCATCTCGCCCATCGGCTCGTCGAGCGCGTCGAGACCGACGACGAGCCACTCCGGGTGGGCCGATGCCAGCGCGTATGCGAACCGCCCGTCGCCCGTGCCCGCATCGACGATCGTGCGCGCGGCCGAGGCGCGCAATGAGGACAGCTCGGCCGGCTCCATCTCGGCGGTCCGGCCCTTGCCGACGACACGCGTGAGCGTCATTCCTCGTCCGCGATGGCGAGGACCCTTGCGTACGCCTCCTTGCGACTCACGCCGGGGAGGTCGGCGAGCGCGTGGGCGAGCGTCTTGGTCGTGACACCCTGCGCCAGCAAGGCGCGCACCAATCGATCGAGCTGCGCGTCGGCGCCCGCGTCGACGGCTTTCGCGGCGCCCGCGGGCGGCGCCACGACCAACGTGAATTCACCCCGCACTTCCTCGTTCGCGAAGCCCGATGCCAGCTCGCGTGCTGTCCCGCGCCGGAACTCCTCGAACACCTTCGTGACCTCGCGGCCTGCGCACACGCGCCAATCTGGACACACGACCGCGAGATCGGCGAGCAGCGCGCCGACGCGGTGTGGGGCCTCGTGCAGTACGAAGGTCTCGCGCCGGTCGGTCAACCGGCGCAGCTCCGCCTGACGGGCGGCCGACCGCCGCGGCAGGAAGCCGACGTAGGCGAACCGGTCGATCGGGAGACCCGACGCGCTCAAGACCGCGAGCAGGGACGACGGTCCGGGCACCGGTGTCACCTCGAACCCCGCGTCGAGCGCGCGGTTCACGACGACGTAGCCGGGATCACTGAAGAGCGGAGTACCTGCGTCGCTGACCAGCGCGACGCGCGCGCCATCTGCCATCGAGGCGACCGCGTCGTCGCTGCGGGCGGCCTCGTTCTGATCGTGGTAGCTGACGACCGAGCCCGAGGAAGAACGCAGGCCGGCCCGGTGCGCGAGATCGCGGAATCGGCGCGTGTCCTCGGCGAGCACGACATCCGCCGCTTCGAGCACTCGGCGTGCGCGTGGCGACAGATCGTCGTCGTTGCCGATCGGCACTGCGACGACGAATAACACACCGCAGCGCTCGCCGCGGCCGAGCTCGCGCACGGTGACGTCGAGCACCGCGTTCGGGTTCGTGAGAGCTCGCACGAGGTCGCGGTCGATCTCGGCCGCGGTCTTGGTCGAGTCGTACGCGAACGTGCGGCCGCGCAGCGCGGGCCCGCGTCGGAACACCAACGAGTCATCGCCGAGAAAGAACGGCGTCACTGTGGCCTCGAACGTGTCGGTGAGCGAACCACACTGGAGCGCGACTTCCACGATGCCGCGCAGTGCGAGCAGCGCCCCATTGTCGTGGTCGCTGTCGACACCGAGGACGCACGTGGCGCGCCGGGTCACCTGATGATCCCGGGTCAGCTCCAGCGTCTTGCCGTGCGTGCCGGCGATCGCGGAATGGCCGCGGCAACGGAACGACACTGACACAACCGCAAGCTACCGGCGCCCGGCTTGTGACCCACGACGTCGGGTGCCAGCCTGGTGACGTGACCGACCTCGCTGCCGCCGCCATCCTGTCGCGGATCGGGACCGAAGCGCGTACGTTCGCGCGCAACGACCTCCACGAGAGTCCCGTCCTCGATCGCTTCGTCTCCGGTCTTGCCCGCGTCATGCAAACGGCCGGCTACACGCAGCTCGATGCGCCCGACGGCGACACCAATGTCGTGTTGCACTCGATGGATGCGGCCGCGGCGCGGCCCTACCGGCGCAAGGCCGCGCCCACGTTAGTCGTGGCGCTCGCGGGGCTTCCCGCGCCGCCCCCCGACGACCTCTTGCGCGCCGGGTACCCGTTGCTGGTACGCGGCCTGGCGAACTTGTGCGTGATGGTGAGCGAGACGCCGGACGGACTGGCAGTTCGGTTCGTGACCCTCGAGCAAGGGATGTACGGCGTCGGCCCCGGCCTCTCGGACGAGGAGCTGCTCGAGCGCGTGTTCGCGCGTGTCGAGCCGCTTGCGGCGTCGCAACTCGTCATCGCCAACGAGTTCGTCGAGGACCTGCCCGCGCGCCTGCGGGACGGCGACGCCCAGACCGCGCAGATGCTCGGCGCGGGACGCGCACTCGAATCGCTCCATCTGTTGCCCGCGCCGTTCCCCATCGAGGACATCCTCGGACCCCGCGAGCTCCGTCATGTGGAACTTCTCTACGGCATCGGCGGGCTGTCCTACGGAAATGTCAGCGTGCGCTACCGGGGCGACGACTTGCACGGCGTGCCCGACCCCGACGGGCCCGTGTACTGGATGAGCGCGAGCGGCGTCGACAAGAGCGATCTCAGGCTGATCGGCGAGCACATCCTGCTCGTGCGCGGCTACGACCCCGAACGCGACACGATGGTGCTGTCCGTGCCTGCGAAGGTGAAGACCCGGCGCGTCTCCGTCGACGCGATCGAGCACTGGATGATCTATCGGGAACACCCGGACGTGGGTGCAATCATGCACGTGCACGGATGGATCGACGGGACGGTCTCCACCGACGTCAACTACCCGTGCGGCACGTTGCAGCTCGCGGCGTCGGTCGCCGACCTCGTGCGGTCTGCACCTGATCCCTCTCGCGCGGTGGTCGGATTGCGCAATCACGGGCTCACGATCACCGGCCACAGCCTGGACGAGATCTTCGAGCGGGTCGGCGCCCAGATCGTGCCCCAAGTTCCGATGGAGTGACGGTAAGCGCTCGCCGCAGCGTCCCGTCGCGGCGTGACCGCCGGTTACGCAACGGGCGTCGAGACTGCGAGCAGCTTCGACTCGTGGTCCAGCAGCCAGCGCTTGTAGTCGGGCCCATACGCGTAGCCGCCGAGCGCGCCGCCACTGCGCACGACGCGGTGGCACGGCACGATCAACGTCACCGGATTCGCCGCGTTCGCCATGCCGACAGCGCGTGACGCGCTCGGCCGTCCGACGCGGCGCGCGAGCTCTCCGTAGGAGATCGTCGAACCGGCAGGAATCTCACGCAAACGCTTCCACACGTCGCGCTGGAAGCTGGTGCCACCGTCGGGCTCGACCGCAATGCTGTCGAGGGCGTCGACATCGCCGTCGAAGTACGCGGTGAGCACGGCGTGCACGTTCCATCGATCTCGACGGACTTGCTGAGGGGTGGCGTCAAAGGTCGCGGCGCGTACGACGCCGTCCTCGACGACCGCCCGGAAGGAACCGAGGGGGAATGCCACTACTGCGAGGTCAGTTGTCATGCTGCCTTTGTACGTCAGGTACGCGAGACAGATCCGGACACAGGGCCGGGTGTCCGGATCTGTCTCTCGCGATGGCGTAGAACTCCACCGATGAGCCAGTTCACCGCCGTCGTCACGACCGGGATCTACTGCCGGGCGGGCTGCCCGGGTACGCCGCTACGCCGCAACACCCGGCCCTATGCGTACGCCGCCGCGGCCGAGGCCGCCGGGTTCCGGCCGTGCCTGCGATGCCGTCCCGACCGCGAGCCGGATCCCGGCTGGGTCGATGCGCCCGAGCTCGTATGCCGTGCCCTCCGCAGCATTGCCGATGGCGCGCTCGACGGCGCGACGGAGGACGATCTCGCGGCACGGCTCGGTGTCAGCGCCCGCCACTTGCGGCGGCTCTTCGATGCGCACGTGGGCGCGACACCTGCCGAGGTGGCGCGCTCGCGACGCGCGCACTTCGCACGCCGGTTGCTCGACGACACCGACCTGCCGGTCGCGCGGATCAGCGACGCGGCCGGGTTCAACAGCGTGCGCCAGATGAACCGCGTGATGAAAGACGTGTTCCATTTCACGCCGTTGGAGTTGCGCGCTCGCCGCCGGGCGCCCGACCGGTGCGTGACCGACGGCGGCTTGGAGCTGCGCGTGCCGTACCGCCCGCCTCTTGCCTGGGACGCGCTGCTCGCTTTCCTCGCCCCGCGCGCGATCCCGGGTGTCGAGGCAGTCGATCTCGTTGCGGGCGTGTACCGGCGTACGGTCGAACTGGCGGGCGCGCCCGGCGTGCTCGAGGTATGGAACGAACCCGCGCGGAACGCGCTCCGGCTCCGCGCCCACCTCCCCGCGTTCGACGGTCTCGTGCACGTCGTCGGCGGGGTGCGCCGGCTCTTTGATCTCGACGCCGATCCGCAGGCGATCGACCCCGTGCTCGCGGACGACGCCGTGCTGCGTCCCCTCGTGCGTGCCCGCCCCGGGCTCCGCGTGCCCGGCGCGCTCGACCCCTTCGAAGTCGGCGTCCGGGCAGTGCTCGGCCAGCAGGTCTCGGTCGCCGCCGCGACCCGGCTGGCGGGCCGCCTCGTCACCGCCCACGGGCGGCCCGTGCCCGGGATCGAGCCGCTCGGGCTGACGCACCTCTTCCCGGCGCCTCGTCGGCTGGCCCGCGCCGACCTCACCGCCGTGGGCCTGACCGGCGCCCGGGCGGGAGCCGTGACGGGATTCGCCGGTGCGATCGCGTCGGGCAGGGTCGATCTCGAGGTGGGCGCCGGGCTCGGACCGACCCTGGAGGCGCTCCGCGCGCTCCCGGGCTTCGGGGACTGGACCGCGCAGTACGTGGCGATGCGGGGCTGCGGTGAACGCGATGCGTTCCCGGCCCGTGACCTCGGCCTCCGAAGAGCGCTCGGCGAAGACGTCGGTCAGCGGGCCGAGGCGTGGCGTCCCTGGCGGGCGTACGGCGCCATGCATCTCTGGTCCAACGGGTCGGCAAGGCAGTGATTGGCCGAGTGGTGAACGTCCCGTGACAGCGCGTTTGGCCTGGTCAGAGCCAATATTCCAACTCGACAGCGGGGCGCGGATCCGTTACGCTCTGGGACCGGCTCCGGCCGGGCCCGTCCGCCGTTCTCCCCCCAGCACTTCCTCAGCCTCGGGGAACAACCTCCCCGGGCGCCGGCGTTTCCCAAGGGTGCTCGCCCTTCGAGGTCGTCCGGCCGATATTGATCGTACGAAGAGATCTCAACGCCAGATCCACCGCCCGCCGTTGAAAGTGAAGCAATGCCCGCAAAGCACGTAAAACCCCGTCGCGAAGACCGCGACTACGAGGATCTCGTCCGCCTCTACCTGGAGGACGTCGGTCGTCACGACCTCCTCACCAAGGACGACGAGATCCGTCTCGCCCAAGCGATCGAAGCCGGCGTTGCCGCGCGCGCGCAGCTCGAGACCGCCAAGAAGCTCACGCCGACACAACGGCGCCAGCTTCGTCGGGCGATCCGCCAAGGTGAGGAGGGCCACCGCCAGTTCGTGAACTCGAACCTGCGGCTGGTCGTTTCAATCGCGAAGAAGTACCAGAGCTCGGGTCTCCCCCTCCTCGACATCGTCCAGGAAGGCAATCTCGGTCTCATCCACGCGGTCGACAAGTTCGACTGGCGCAAGGGCTTCAAGTTCTCGACGTACGCCACGTGGTGGATCCGTCAGGCGATCCAACGCGGCATCGCGAACTCGGCCCGGGTGATCCGGCTTCCCGTCCACGCCGGCGACATGCTCACCGCGTTGCTCAAGCTGCGCGCGTCGCTCGAAGGGACGCTCGGTCGTACACCGACGCTGGCCGAGCTGGCGCGAGAGGCCGAGCTGCCGCTCGAGAAGGTCGTCGAGGTGCTGCGGTACGCAGTCGACACGGTCTCGCTCGACGAGCCGGTGCGCGACGACGGCGACGCCGAGCTCGGCGACTTCGTCGAGGATCGCAACGCGGTCGCGCCGTTCGATCACGCGGCCACGAGCCTGCTGCCGAACGAGGTGGCGAAGGTGCTCTCGGTGCTCGACGAGCGGGAGCGCACGATCTTGACGCTGCGCTTCGGTCTCGACGGTGGCGGCGAGCGCACGCTCGAGGAAGTGGCCGAGCACTTCGCCCTCACCCGCGAGCGGATTCGCCAGATCGAGGCACGGGCCATGTCGAAGCTGCGACACCCGTCCGCCGACGTCGGCGCCCGCGAGCTCCTCGAAGCCGTCTGACAAACCAGGGTTCTCGCGTTACGCGGGCATCGGCAGCGACTCACCGCGTCGTCGGTTCCCGTGGCGAGCGCGCACGAACGCGGCACCGACCACGGCGATCGCGATCGCGGCGAGCCCGCCGGCGGTGAGCAGCAAACGGTGACGGCTCTCGTGAATGCACGCGCCGGCGCCTCGACGCCAATCGACATAGGCGTTGGCGCGCTGCACCGCCGGCGTCGCGCGCATTGCGGCGTACTGCTCGCGGAACCGGGCCACTGCGGACGCGTCATTCGGGTCGGGTGCTCCCGGCGCCGGAAGTGCTGCGATGACGCGTTGGTCGGCGGCACTCGGTGGCGGGACCTCGTGGCCCCAGACGCTGACGATCGCGACGCATGTTCGCTCGGCGTCGCTTCCGGCACCGAAACCCGCGAACGACGGCCAAAGCGCCAAGGAAACGAGGCAGCCGAGAGCAAACACGACCAGGAGGCGCGTATAGAAGCGGCGGTGCCCCCCATCGTGGTCCCGCACCGGATCGAACACGTGCGTTCATCGGCCGGTTGGCCCGGGAGGCTGAACTCAGGTTTCCGAGAGGTCGTCGAGGAGTCGGGCGAGGGCGGCGTCGGTCCCGGCCTGCGGGAGGGATGCGCCGCCGTCCACCACGACGGTCTGCCCGGTGACGTAACTGGCGCGATCGGACGCAAGGAACAGGATCACTTCCGCCACTTCACCGGCTTCGCCGATTCGTCGCAGTGGCAGCGCGTCGGCAATGGGTGCGAACGCCTCCGGGAACTCGTCCCACACCGAGGTGAGCGGCGTCCGCACGTGGCCGGGAGCGACGCAGTTCACGCGTACGGTCGGCCCGTACTCGAGGGCGCCGCTCTTCGTGAGCGCGATCACTCCGGCCTTGGCGGCGGAGTACGCGGCTTCGTTGCGGGTCGGCATGATGCCCGACAGTGACGCATTGTTGACGATCGATCCCCCGCCCGCCTCGAGCATGAGCGGGACCGCGGCGCGCATGCCGTGGTAGGTACCGGTCAGGTTCACGTCGATGAGCCGGTGCCAAAGCTTGTCGTCGACGGTGTGCAACGGCCGCAAGTCTCCGGTCCCTGCATTGTTGACGAGCACGTCGAGGCGCCCGGCCGCGTCCGCGAACTCCTTGACGGCGCGTGTCACTGCGTCGCCGTCCCGCACGTCGACTTCGAACGTGTGCTCGCCCGATGCGCCGCCGCGATCGATGACGCCGACGATTGCACCGTGCTCGGCGAACAGCCGCGCGGTCGCGGCGCCGATCCCCGACGCGCCCCCGGTGACGAGCGCGGCCTTACCTTCCAACTCGGCCACAACCGGTGAAGCTACCGCCGCTCAGTAGAGCGCTGCGATTGCGCCGCGGGCGAACGAGTCGACGAGCGCGGCGTCGATCGGCTCGTACAGCTCCCCCGGCGGCGACACGGCCTCGAGCACGGCGACGAGGTCGTCGCGCCGCCACAACGGCACGGCGAGGACGGTGCGACCGCCGACCTCCTTGCGTACGGGCGCGCCGGTGCGCATCGCCTCGACGGCCGGCGCGCCGTCGTCGGTGACGGAACGCCCGGGGACGAGCTCGCGCTCCGCGGCGATCGGCACCTCACCCGAGGGCCCGACCAATCGAACGCGCGTGCATTCGGCCGGCACGACGTCGGCAAGCGCGGCCGCGATCCGCCCCGCGCTCTTGCCGACGCCTTCTCGCAGATCGAGCAACTCCCGGTCGCTCGCGAGCGCGCCGGAATACATGAGCTCGCCTGCGACCACGAGCGTGATGCGTCGCGAGTCGCCTCGCAGCGACGCGAGACGGCGGAGATGGCGGTCCTGTTCGATCGCGTACATCCCGAAGCCGCCCGCCAGCGTGATCGCGGAGATCTTCAGTACGCCGGAGGACGCGAACACTGCGAACAACGCCACGAAACCGCATACGAGGAGCACGGCCGCGATCTGCACACGACGGTGCGCGATCGCGCGGTCGGTCAACGGCTGGTCGGTCGGCAAACCGACCGAGCGCTCCTCTCGGGCAATCTCACGATCGAGTGTCGTGACGGTTGCCGGCATGGCTCCCCCCTCCTGAGTGCCCCGGTCCGTTTCCCCACTACATCGAGCGATTGGCGCCTCAGACTTGAGCGGCGACTTCGAAGACGACACCGTGATCGCGACTCAGCCAGGCGATTCCGTTGTCGTTCGGGTAGCCACGCCCCTGGATATTGAGCATGCGCACATGCGCGGCGCCCGCCGGATACGGACCCCAGTGCCACGTGCCGCGGTGCAGGTGCACGCATGTGAGGCGCGGGAGCGCGAACGCCCGAACCGCGTCGAAATGTTCAGGCTCGGAGAAGTCCGCGGCGGGGGGCGCCACGACCACGACCGCGTCGGTGTCCAGCGGCATGAGCGTCTGCGTATGGGTGTCGTGCCGGTTGAGCAGCCCACACCGGAGCCGCCCGTCACGCACCTCGATCTCGTCGAGCGAGTGGCCGATGTAGTTGACCCAGCCGTCGTGCAACAGGAACTCGAGATCGGCGGTCGGGTTGCCGTCGCCTTCGTCCGGCGGCAGCACGCCGTAGGGCGCGAACGATTCGATCGTCGGCTCTATCGGCTTCAGCTCGACGATCCTCGGGTCACCCATCACCCCTCCTGGCGTACGCTTCGGCAAGGTTTACTACGGAGGTTCGTGAGATGGACGTGCGGTCGATCGAGGACGTCGAGCCGGTGATCGAGCACAACGGCACGGTGCCGGTGTGGTGGCTGGTGAATCCCCGCGAGATGTTCGAGATCACCAAGGGCGGGCACCTCGAGCTGGTGAGCGAGTTCGAGGTTGCGGGCGGCGGTTTCGTGGACCCGCACAACCACCCGACGCACGAGTTCTATTACGTCACGGCCGGGCGCGGGATCATGACGATCGAGGGCGAAGACCGCGAGATCAGCCAGGGCGATCTCGTGCACATCCCGCCGAACGCCGTGCACTCGCTCCGGCCGGTCAGCGACCATGCGCCGATCCACTGCTTCTGCTTCGCGGTCGGCGTCGACGGCGCAGGAGCGGTCAACTACACGGAACACTGAGCCCGCACAATGGGTCGGGTGTTGGTGACTCGCCGTCTTCCCGACGGCGGGATCGACCCGCTCGCGGGTCACGAGGTCGTCGGACCGAAACCCGACGACACCCCTTACACGCACGAGGAGCTGTGCGCGCACGCGCGCTCGTGTGATGCAATCGTCTGCCTGCTCACCGATCGCATCGACGCGGCGGTGATCGAAGCGGGCGCGAGCTCGTTGCGCGTGATCGCGAATGTCGCGGTCGGTTACGACAACGTCGACGTGCAGGCCGCGCACGAGCACGGCATCCCGGTGTGCAACACCCCCGGTGTACTCGACGAGACGACCGCCGATCTCGCGTTCTCACTGATCCTGGCGGCGTCGCGCCTCGCTACGGACGCCGAGCTCGACCTGCGATCCGGCCGCTGGCACGGATGGGGCATCACCCAGTACCTCGGTCGCGACGTACACGGCGCAACGCTCGGTCTCGTCGGCTTCGGCCGCATCGCCCGCGCCGTCGCCCGCCGCGCCGAGGGGTTCGGCATGCGCGTGCTCCACCACGCCCGCCGTGAGACCAACCACGAGGGCTACGTCGCCGATCTCGAAGCGCTGCTCGGCGACGCCGACATCGTGTCCGTCCACGTCCCCGGGGGCCCCGAGACACACCACCTGATCGACGCCCGTCGGCTCGCGCTGATGAAGCCGACTGGAGTGCTCGTGAACACCGCCCGGGGAACGGTCGTCGACGAAGGCGCGCTCGCCGCGGCATTGCACGACGGGCGGTTGTTCGCGGCCGGGCTCGACGTCTACGAGCGGGAGCCCGAGGTCTCGCCCGAGCTGCTGCGCGCACCGCGAACGGTGTTGCTGCCGCACATCGGGTCGGCATCACAGGCCACACGTACGCGCATGGCGACGATGGCGACGTCGGCGGTCGCGACCGTGTTGGAGGGTGGCACGCCGCCGAATATCGTGAAGCCATGACCAAGATCCCGATCGCGTGCACGCTCTCCGCGGGCGAGCAGGTGGATCGCGGCGGAGAATGGGCGCGGATGCTGACCCGTGCGACAGCCCGTACGCTGACCGACGCTCGCGCCGAGCTCACGTTCCCCCGCGATCCCGCGCTGGCCCGCGAGCTCGCCGACCTCGTCGCACGCGAAGTCGACTGCTGCGGGTTCTTCACGTTCACGCTCACCGTGTCGCGCGATGCAATGGTGCTCGGTGTCAGCGCGCCCGACGAGGCCCACGACCTGGTGACAGCTTTCATGACCCCCGCGTCATGAGCGAGCAGGTGCGGGGCGTCGTCGCGAAGGGCGTCAAACAACCGGTTTCCGTCGAGACGATCATCGTTCCCGATCCGGGACCCGGCGAAGTCAAGGTGCGCGTGCAGGCGTGCGGCGTGTGCCACACCGACCTCCACTATCGCGAGGGTGGTATCGGCGCGGACTTCCCGTACCTGCTCGGCCACGAGGCCGCGGGCGAGGTCGAGGCCGTCGGTGCCGAGGTCACGAGCGTCGCCCCCGGCGACTTCGTGGTGTTGAACTGGCGGGCGGTGTGCGGCGAGTGCCGGGCGTGCCGGCGCGGCCGGCCGTGGTACTGCTTCAGCACGCACAACGCGCAGCAGAAGATGACGCTCGCGGACGGCACGGCGTTGTCGCCGGCGCTCGGCATCGGCGCGTTCGCGGAGAAGACGGTCGTGGCCGCGGGGCAGGCGACGCCGGTCGATGCCCGGGCCGACGCGGCCGCCGCCGGTCTCCTCGGTTGTGGGGTGATGGCCGGCTTCGGCGCGGCGACGTACACGGGCGGGATCGGCCGTGACGACACCGTTGCGGTGTTCGGCTGCGGCGGCGTGGGCGACGCCGCGATCGCCGCGGCCAGGCTCGCGGGCGCACGGACGATCATCGGTGTCGACCTCGACCCGCGCAAGCTCGAATGGGCGATCGACTTCGGCGCGACGCATACCGTCGACGCGTCGAAGGAAGACCCGGTCGACGCCGTGCGCGCGCTCACCGACGGCAACGGTGCCGACGTGTGCATCGAAGCCGTCGGCCGTCCCGAGGTGTTGAAGCAGGCGTTCTACGCTCGCGATCTCGCGGGCACGGTCGTGCAGGTCGGCGTGCCGACGCCCGACATGGCCCTGCCCGACATCCCGATGATCGACTTCTTCGGCCGGGGTGGCGCGCTGAAGCCGAGCTGGTACGGCGACTGCCTGCCGACCCGCGACTTCCCCACGTTGATCGCTCTCCACCTGCAGGGACGCTTCCCGCTCGACAAGTTCGTGTCCGAGAGGATCACGCTCGATGATGTCGAGGACGCGTTTCACAAGATGGAACGCGGCGAAGTGCTGCGGTCGGTCGTCGTTCTCTAGATTGTCGGGATGCCTGAGAACAGCGAATGGGGTCCTCTTGCCCCGTTGATCGGCGAATGGGAAGGCAGCGAGGGTGTCGATTTCGCGTATGCGAACGCGCGCGGTGCAACGGGCGAGACGAAATTCCGCGAGACGCTGTCGATGAAACGGTTCGGCCCCGTCGAGAACGGCAAGCAGGTGCTGTACGGGCTCGACTACCGCACGGCTGCGTGGCGGACGGAGATCGAAGAGGTCAATCCGTTCCACACCGAGGTCGGCTACTGGCTCTGGGACGCCGCCGACCGCCAGGTGATGCGGTGCTTCATGGTGCCGCGGGGATCGGTGCTCATCGCCGGCGTCACTGCGGAACCGACCGACCGGACGTTCACGCTGGCCGCGGAGTGCGGCTCGGAGACCTACGGCATCTTGTCGAACCCGTTCCTCGCCGAGAAGGCACGCACCGCGCGCTACTCGTGCACGATCACCGTGCACGACGACGGCTCGTGGTCGTACGACGAGACGTCGACGATCGAGCACGCTGCGGTCGGCGACACGATCGCTCACACCGACCGCAACACTCTGCGAAGAGCTTGAGGGTCGGCGGCTATTCGCGGTCGATCGGTGCGGCGTCGAGGCCGAGCAGCTCGAGCGTCGTGCGCCCGGCCTTGAGCTGCTCGAAGTAGTGCTGCTCCCGCTCGGCGCGGGTGGTACCGGCGACGCGTATCTCCTCGATGCGGCCGTGCGGGACCACGGTGACACCGTCGGTGTCGCCGACGATCCAGTCGCCGGCGACGACGTCCACGTCACCGACGAGCGCCTCACGGCCGATGCGTCCCGGCTCGACCTTGGTCGCTCCGCGCAAGGCGATCATCGCCGAGAACACCGGGAAGCCGTGGGCATGGAGCGCATCGACATCGCGGACCCCGCCGTCGATCACGAGGCCGGCGACACCGCGCGCTTCGGCCGCCGTCGTGAGCACCTCGCCCCAGTATCCCCGACCCGGTTCCAGGCCCACGCTCACCACGAGCACCGATCCGGCGGGCGCTTCGGCGACCGCGACATGGATCGCGAGGTTGTCGGCGGTGCTGCACACAACCGGGAACGCGGGACCGCTCACGCGCGCGCCGGGCCAGACAGGGCGGATGCGCGGCGCCATCGGACGGCCGCCGCTCTCGCCGAGCGTGGCCGCACCGAGAGCAGCGAATGTGGATGCGAGGTCGTTGGTCATGTATGAGTGCTTGGCGGAGGGCGAGGGATTTGAACCCTCGAGGGGACTTCTCACCCCCTACTCGCTTAGCAGGCGAGCACCTTCGGCCACTCGGTCAGCCCTCCGGAGTCAACGATTATACGGTGGCGTATTCAGGGCAGCGACGAGCGACTTTCCGCAGCCCTGGCCGGTCAGCTGTTGCTGGTCGCGCTGAAGTGCCGCCCGTGTCGGCGCGGCACGGGCAAACCCGATCGCCGTAAGCAGGGCGCAGGGGTAGTACACCCACGCAGCTCTGAAGGCGAATGAACCGGCGAATCCGATGAGCGCGATCACCTCTGCGGACGCGATGCGAACGAAGAACCGCGTCCGGTACGAGGCGACAAGCGCGTCACACACGAGCGGTCGCTCCAGACGAGCCACGACCGCGTAGTCCACCACGGCCAAGAGCGCGACGACGCCGACGAAGACGAAGGCTGCCTCACCCCCTCCAGTCAGCGGCGCACTGAAGAGGAGCACGAATCCGAAGAGCCAGATCGCATTGCAGAACGCCACGAACGCCATCCGGACCTGACCGAGACCGCCGAGGCCTTGGCGTCTGATCCGGCGTTGCAACAAGCCCGGAACCAGCAGCATCCACAGCGTGCGCGCGTCGACCGGCCAGCCCGGGTCTTCTTCCTCGTTCATGGGTTGCGGGCCCGGCCCACGTACATGCATCGATCCTGGGTGCGCGCGACCTTGGTGTCGGGTGAGTGGCCATGCTCGGCCTCCGTGCGCACCTTGGCGAACTCCTTGTTGCCGAGCATCACGTTGACGACGCGGGGAAGGACCTGCGCGTTGTAGAAGCCCATGAGCGAGAGGGTACGGTCGGGACGTGACACCGGTCGAGGCCCTCGAACGGATCGCGGAGCTGCTCATTCGCGGCCGCGCGCCCGTCTATCGGGCCCAGGCGTTCCGTCGGGCTGCCCGCGAGATTGCACGCGTCGACGACGCGGAACTGCGCTTCCTCGCGGACAACGGCCGTCTCCAGGAGCTCCCGGGCGTCGGCGACAAGACCGCGGCCGTCATCGTCGAGGCGCTCGATGGCAAGACGCCCGAGTACTTGCAGAAGCTGCTCGCCACCGCCGACGATCACACCGACGCGGGCGAAGCGCTTCGCGTGCAGCTCAAGGGCGACCTGCACGTGCACTCCGACTGGTCGGACGGCGGGCACACGATTCGCGCGATGGCGGAAAAAGCCCGCGCGCTCGGGCACGAGTACTTCGCGCTCACCGACCATTCGCCCCGCCTCACGATCGCGAACGGACTGTCCGCGGAGCGGCTACGTGAACAGCTCGACGTGGTCGCGGAGCTCAACGGCGAGCTCGCGCCGTTTCGCGTCCTCACCGGCGTCGAGGTCGACATCTTGGAGGATGGCGCGCTCGATCAGTCCGAGGAGCTGCTCGAGCGGGTCGATGTCGTCGTCGCGAGCGTGCATTCGAAGCTGCGGATGGAACCGGTTGCGATGACGCGGCGCATGGTCGGCGCGATCGCCAGCCCGCACAGCGATGTGCTCGGTCATTGCACCGGACGGCTCCTGACCGGCCGCGGCCGTCCGAAGTCACAGTTCGACCACGACGTCGTGATCGAGGCCCTGCGGACGTTCGACACCGCGCTCGAGGTCAACTGCCGGCCCGAACGCCTCGATCCGCCGCGTGACATCCTGCGGAAGGCGGTCGACGCGGGCGTGAAGGTTGCGATCTCGACGGACGCTCACGCGACCGATCAGCTGGACTGGCAGCCGTACGGCACGGATCGGGCCGCCGAGTGTGGCGTCACGGCCGAGCACGTCGTCAACGCATGGTCGGCGGACGACCTGCTCGCGTGGTGCGCGTCGCATCCGACGCCGTAGAAGTTCAACCGACCTTTGATCGCGGCGCGGGCACCTCACCGGGAGCCAATTTCCTCAATCGCGAATTGCGATCACTGCCTCCCACGGTTCGAGGTGCAACCCGCCGGCGACGCGTTCGTTGTCGCGGGCGCGGATCGTCGAGACCCGGATCGCCGCGGGCCCGACGCCCGCGACGTCCGCGGCTTCGTCCGAGATGTTGCACGCCACGACGACGCGCTCACCGCGCAGCCATGCCCACACGCGCTCGTCGGATGCGGGCAGCGTTTGGTATCCGCCGGTTCGCAACTCCGGCAGCGTGTTCCGAAGGCCGACGAGGTCGCGCGTCAGCGTCAGCATCGAGTCAGGATCGCTGCGTTGCGCTTCGACGTTGTTCGCCCGGTAGTCGCCGTACGGCAGCCACGGCTCGACGCCGGGATTGCTGAACCCGGCACCCTCGTCCGCCGTCCAGTGCATCGGGGTACGTTCCGGGTCGCGACCCATGCGCGGGCCGTGGAACTTGCCCACCGGGTCGAGGACGCGCTCGGGCGGGACGTCTGTGTCGGTCATGCCGATCTCGTCGCCGTAGTAGAGGAACGGCGTGCCACGGAGCCCCATGAGCATCACCATCGCGGCGCGGGCGCGTGCGGGATCGTTGTCGGCCCAGCGCGTCGGAAAGCGGTGGTTGTCGTGGTTGCCGGCCGTCCAGACCGGCCACGCGGTCGCGGGCAGGAGCCGCTCGGCGGTCTCGATCGCGGTACGCAGCTCGTCGGCGCGGAAGCGTGCATGAATCAACATGAAGTTGAAGGCGAGATTCAGCTCGTCGTCGTTGCCGTAGAACGAGGCGAAGGCCTCGGGTTCGAGCACGTACGTCTCTCCGATGAGCGCGCGGGGCGGGTCGTAACCGTCGGCGAGCTTGCGCCACCGGCGCAGTACGTCGTGCACCTCGGGACGGCACGCGCTGTATGTGGTGCGCTGCCCGCGGAGCTGCACCCACCAGTGATCGTCCTTGGTCGCGGGCGGGTTGTCGCGCAGCTGCGCATCCTTCACGATCGAGTGCGCGACGTCGATGCGGAAGCCGGCGACCCCGCGGTCGAACCAGAAGCGCAAGATGTCATCGAAGGCGTCCCTCACTTCCGGGTTCCACCAGTTGAGATCGGGCTGCGACGGCAGGAACTGATTCAGGTAGTACTGGCCGGAGTGCTCGTCGAACGTCCAAGCAGGCACGCGCGGATCGAACGCCATGTTCCAGTTGTTCGGCGGCGAGCCGTCGGGCTTGGGCTCGGCCCACACGTACCAATCCCGATGCTTGGAAGTGCGCGACGACTTCGAATCCCGGAACCACGCGTGGCGGTCGCTCGTGTGATTGGGGACGAGGTCCATGATCACGCGGATGCCACGCTTGGTGGCTTCTGCGATGAGCTCGTCGGCGTCGGCGAGCGAGCCGAGCGCGGGGTCGACGTTCACGTAGTCGGCGACGTCGTAGCCCCAGTCGTCGTTCGGCGACGGCATGACGGGGTCGAGCCAGATGCCTTCCACGCCGAGCCACGCGAGATGGTCGAGGCGCTCGGTGATCCCGCGCAGGTCGCCCACGCCGTCGCCGTTCGTGTCCATGTACGAGCGCGGGTAGATCTGGTACAGCACTCCGTCGCGCCACCACGTGCGTCCGGGCTCGTCCGCGGGCATCTCCGGCATGGCGGAGGACGCTACCCGTCGCCCGCGTTTGGAGGCGCAGCCCCCCCGGGGCGGGGGGGGCGTCCCATATGGTGGTGAGTTGGCCGCCGCGGCCGGGGCGCCCCCCGCGCGGGGCCCCCAGCGGGGGGTGGGGGCCCAACCCAAACGCCACCGCCCGTGAGAGCAATACCCCCCCCCCGGGGGGGGGGTTGGGGGGGGCCCACCGCGCGGGTTGGGGGGCCCCCGGCCGCGATAACGCCCAACCAATACGCGCGACAATC
>JBBQXS010000049.1:0-32776 GCA_038209365.1 Acidimicrobiia bacterium
GTGTGAGGCTCGAAAATCGAGCCTCACACACGCCCCCGCGCGCTCGCTCGTCCTCAGCGCTCCAGCACGATGACGTGGTGGGCGCCGAGACCGGCGGGATCCGTCAGCGTCGCGGCTTCGTGCGCGCGGCTGCGACCGGCCAGCGCGTCGAGATCGCCGCGGTGCGCGCCTTGCCGCCACCGCCGCGCCCCCTCCTCTGCGAGATCGTCGATGCCGAGCCCGCGGAGCCACGCGGCCTGCGTCGTGTGCGCGAACAGGTGGAAGCCGCGTGTCGCGGCCAGGACGTGCTCGACGACGACATCGCCCGTGATGTCCTGCGTACCCGGCGCCTCGAGCGCAGAGATCCCGCGCTCGTTCGCCCGGTAGGTGCGGAGCCACGGCCGGGTCGGGAGCTCGGCGATCTCGGCCATGTAGTCGATGAGGATCACAAAACCGCGACGCAGCACGTGATCGCATGCCGCGCACCAGCGCTCGAGCCCACGAGCAAGCGGCACCCGCGTGCCGGCCGGTACCTCGATCGGCAGCGGCTCCGGCATGGGCACGAGTACCTCGACGAACCGCTCGTCTTCCATGCCGACGCGCACTTCCTGCCACCGCGCGCCGTCCCACTCCGCGATGCCGAACGGAAGGTTGTCGAGGAGCTCGTTCGCGAGGGCGACTCCGGCCGCGGCGTGCAGCGCGGGGAGCTCGTCGAGTGCCGCGAAGACCGGTCCGGCTGCGGCGGCGGGCACCGGTGCGTCCTCGCCCGTACGTCGCGCGAACGGTCCGAGCGCCTCGTCCGGCGGATCGAGCGGAAGGCGTGTGCGTTGCTCGCCGCGCAGGGCCGCGGACCGTTCGACGAGGACGTACCGGAGCGCGGGCATGCATTCGGGGCCGGCGCGCCAGACGTCGCGGGCGAGCCGGCCGTTCCCGGCCCCCGCCTCGACGACGAGGAAAGGGTCGGGTTCGTCGAGTGCGTGCCAGCACCGGTCGAGTGCTCGCGCGACACACGCGCCGAACAGCGACCCGACCTCGGGGCTGGTGACAAAGTCGCGCCGCGCACCACGGCCCGACGCGAAGAATCCCCCTTCGCCGTAGAGGGCGGCTTCCATGAACCGATCGAACGCAATCGGACCGTCGCGCCGGATGAGCTGCGCGACGTGACCCGCCGCGGTCAGAAGGCGACCTCACCGACCTTCGCGAAGAGCTGGGGGTACACGCCGACGACCACGACGACGATCGCGCTCAGCCCGATGGCGACGGCAAGTGGTTGCGGGATCTGGATCGGTGCGCGTTCGTCGGCCACGACCGGCTGGAACCACATCTGCACGATCACGCGGAAGTAGTAGACGAAGGCGATCACCGAGTTGACGGCCGCGACGACCGCCAGCGCAATTGCCCAGCCGCTCCCGGCGTCGACGATCGCGCGGAACATCGCAAACTTGGCGAACCAACCGGCGAGCGGCGGGATGCCGGCAAGCGACGCCATGAAGGCAGTCATCATCACCGCGAGACCGGGCGATGTCTGGAACAGGCCTCCGAAGGACGAGATGTCGGCCGTACGCGTTCTCCGCGCCACCGCGATCACCACCGCGAACGCGCCGAGGTTCATCGCGCCGTACACGAGGAGATAGATCACGACCGCGCTCATCGCCGTTGCCGCAACCCCGAGGTGACCTTCGCTGGCTGCGATACCTGCGGCCGCGAACGGCACCAGCATGAATCCGCCCTGGGCGACCGATGAGTACGCGAGCATGCGGACGATGTTCGTCTGCCGCAGGGCGACGAGGTTGCCGAGCGTCATCGACGCCGCCGCCAGGATCCAGAGCACCGGCCACCATGCGTCGGCGGCCGAGCCGTTCGGCCCGAGGAAGCCGAAGTAGACGATGTTGATCAGCGCGACGAACCCTCCCGCCTTTGACGCGACGGACAGGAACGCCGTCACGGGCGTAGGCGCGCCCTCGTAGGTATCGGGTGCCCAGAAGTGGAACGGCACGGCGCTGACCTTGAACGCGAAACCGACGAGCGAGAGGAAGATCGCAACCGTCAGCAGTGGCTGGTCCGACGCGTTCGTGAGCTGGGCGGAGATCTCCGACAAGCGAGTGGTTCCCGTGGCACCGAAGATCAACGACATGCCGTACAACATCAACGCCGACGACAGCACTCCGATCAGGTAGTACTTCACGCCGGCTTCGTTCGACGCGCGGTCGTGCTTGCGGAACGTTGCCAGGATGAACGTCGGGATCGAGATCGTTTCGAGGGCGACGAAGAGCGTGATCAGGTCCCGCGCGGACGCCATCACGCTCATGCCGAACGCCGACGTGATCAGGAGGAAGTAGAACTCGCCCTTGTAGTAGTCACCCTCACCGATGTAGTCGACGGAGATCAGCACGGTGATGTACGTCGCGATGATGAAGAAGGCCTTCAACGCGAGCGCGTAGTTGTCGACTGCGTACGAGCCGCCGAACATGTAGCGGTCTCGACCGTCGTACGCGAGCGTTGCGATCGGGACCAGCGAGGCGAGCAACCCGAGCGCGGCGATCGTCGAGGTTCGCCAAGCCTCCCGCTCGGGCAGCAGGAGGTCCGCGACGAGCACGACGATGAGCGTCCCGACGAGCACGAGGTCGGGCGCGAGCGCGTGCCAGTCGAAGACCGGAGTCGACAGGCTGGACGCGGCGGCGAGCATCACTTGATCGCGCTCGAGATGTTGTCGGCGAGGGTCTGCACCGCGCCGTCGGTGACACGGAAGATGATGTTCGGGAAGATGCCGAGCGCGACGATCAGCAGCAGGATCGGGACCCAGGAGGCCCACTCGTACGACGTGACGTCGTGAATGTGCTTGTCGGCGAACTCCGGCTTGGGGAGGCCGAACGCGACCTTCTGCAGCATCCACAGGAGGTAGCCGGCCGCGAGGACGGTGCCGATGGCAGCGATCACCATGTACGTGCGGAACAACGCCTCCGAGAGTCCTCCGCCGGGCTGGAATGCCGACAGGATCGCGGGGAACTCACCCCAGAACCCCGCCAGCCCCGGAAGCCCGAGCGACGCCATCGCGCAGAAGGCCAGGATCCAGCCCATCTTCGGTGCCTGCTTCAGCAGGCCGCCGAGACGCGCCATCTCTCGCGTGCCGTAGTTGTGCTGCACGGAGCCGGCAAGGAAGAACAGCATGCCGGTGATCAGGCCGTGTGCGACCATCCCGAAGATCGCGGCGTTGATCCCGAACGTCGTCAGCGACGCGATGCCGAGCATCACGAAGCCCATGTGCGCGACCGACGAGAACGCGATGAGCCGCTTCATGTCGGTCTGCGCGAGGCATCCCAGCGCGCCGTAGATGATGCCGATGATCGCGAGCAGCCCGATCCACGGCGCCCAGTCCTTGGCGGCTTCGGGAAGCATCGGCAACGCGATGCGAATGAAGCCGTACGTGCCGAGCTTCAGGAGCACCGCGGCCAGCAGCACCGAACCGACCGTCGGTGCCTCGGTGTGGGCATCCGGCAGCCACGTGTGGAACGGGAACATCGGCACCTTGATCGCGAAGCCGAGGAACAGCCCGGCGAAGATCAAGATCTGCGTGCTGTGCACGAGCCCCGCGCCCGCCGCTCGCGACAACAACACCATGTCGAAGCTGTGCTGCATGCCCGGGATGTCGGGCGCCACATCGACCTTGAAATAGAGCGCCAGGAAGCTCAACAGCATGAGTGCGGAGCCGAACAGCGTGAACAAGAAGAACTTGATCGACGCGTACTCCTTGTTCGGACCGCCCCAGACCCCGATCATGAAGAACATCGGGAGCAGCACGATCTCGAAGAAGATGAAGAACAAGATGAGGTCCTGCGCCACGAACGTGCCGTTCATGCCGACCTCGAGGATCAGCAGGAGCGTGAGGAACGCCTTGGGATTGTGCGGCTCGGGAAAGTGGTTCCACGAGTAGACGACACACAACACGGTGATGAACGCCGAGAGCGCGAGCAGAGGCAGCGAGATGCCGTCGACGCCGACGTGGTAGCGGCTGTTGATGACGTCGATCCAGCGCTTGTCGACCTGGAACTGCAGCGTGGCGGTCTTGTCGTAGTCGAAGCGTGCAATGACCGCGATCGTGAACCCGAGCGACGCGAGTGTGCTGGCGAGGGTGACACCCTTGATCGCGTCCTCGCGGTCGCGTGGCAGGAGCATCGTGATGACCGCGCCCACCGCCGGGGCGAAGACCACGAGGGTCAGCGCCCAGGAGTCGAACCAGGTGTGATCCATCGAGCCGAAATCCTCCGCCTAGGTGAAGACCCACAGGGCGAGCGCGAACACGCCGACCGCGCCAACCAGCATCAACGCGTAGAACTGCAAACGCCCCGTCTGAATCCGCCGCACGACGCCGCCGCTCTCGCCCGTGGCCGCGCCCAACCCGTTGACCAAGCCGTCGACGCCCTTTTGATCCACGTAGTCGTACGTCAGGTGCCCGAGGGCCTGCGCGCCGCGCCCGGCGTAGTTCAAGACGTTGTCGATGACGTGCTGGTTGACCCAGTAGACCGCCTGCGCGACCGGCCCGCGGATACCCGCGACGATCACGTCCTCGTAGAGGTAGTCGAGGTAGTACTTGTTGACGAGCAGCCGCTTGCCGACCCGCGCCGCGCCGTTGCGCAGTGTGAGGTCGCGCAGCGCCTCGACCCGGCCGGTGTAGTAGGCCCACGCGACGCCGCCTCCCGCGAGCGCGCCGAGGACCGAGATCGCCGCGAGGATCGGGTTGAACGCGACCTCGCTGATGATCTCCTGGAACTGCGTCGGGTAGCGGGGGTCGACCCACAGCGCGAACCGCGACCAGTGCGGGAAGTTCAGGAACCCGGCGAACACCGCGAAGAACGAGAGCACCCAGAGCGGGCCGAGGAGGAGCCCATTGCTCTCGTGCGGTGCGTGCGCGTGCGCGTCGAGCTCGACCAGCGCCGGCGTGTCGGCGGGATCGTGCTCGGCCTCGTCGGCATGCGGCACGGCATGGGGGTCGTGCGCGCCGCGGTACTCGCCGTGAAACGTCAGGTACACACAGCGCGTCATGTAGGCGGCGGTCAGCACCGCGCCGACGAGCCCGATGACGAGGAAGAGCTTGTACCCGTTGTGCCCCGCGCTCACGAGGATCTCGTCCTTCGACCAGAAACCCGCGAGCGGGAAGATCCCGGCCAGCGCGAGCGAGCCGATGACGAACGTGCGGTAGGTCTGCGGCATGTACTTCTTCAGGCCGCCCATGTCCGTCTTCATGTCGAACGAGTGGTGGGCCCCCGAATGGCTCACCGAACCCGCGCCGAGGAAGAGGTCGGCCTTGAAGAACGCGTGCGTGAACAGATGGAACACCGCGGCGGTCCAGGCACCGACACCGAGCGCCATGACCATGTAGCCGAGCTGGCTGATCGTCGAGTACGCGAGCACCTTCTTGATGTCGTCCTGCACGAATGCAAGGGACGCGCCGACGAGCACCGTGATGCCGCCGACACCGGCCATCCAGTTGATCCAGCTGTGCCCGGGCGTACCGATCGAGAGACCGTGGAAGAACACCGGGTACACGCGCAGGCCGAGGTAGACGCCCGCCACGACCATCGTTGCGGCGTGGATGAGCGCGGACACCGGTGTCGGGCCCGCCATCGCGTCGGGCAACCAGGTGTGCAGTGGGAACTGCCCCGACTTCCCGATGATCCCGAGGAGCAACGCGAGCGCGCACCACAACACGATCGTGTGGCCGATCCTCGGCTCGGAGACCGCCCGGTTGAGCTCGATGATGTTGAACGAACCTTCTCCCGTTGCGCGTTGCACGATGAAGAACGTCGTGATGACGCCGATCATCAGCCCGATGTCGCCGGTGCGCGTCGTGAGGAATGCCTTGATGGCGGCGCTGCTGTTCTCCTTCTCCTCCCACCAGTGCCCGATGAGCATGAACGAGCACACACCGACGAGCTCCCAGCCCACGAGCAGCTGCAGGGTGTTGTCGGCAACGACGAGGAGCAGCATCGACGCCGTGAAGAGCGAGAGCGCTGCGAAGAAGTACGTGAAGCGGCGATCGCCGCGCATGTACTCCACCGAGTAGATGTGCACGAGCAGCGAGACCAGCGTGACCATGAACATCATCACCACGGCGAGGCCGTCGATCTGAATGCCCGCGGTGAGCTTGACACCGCCGTTCTGGAACCACGTGACGCTGCGGAGCACCGGCTCCACCGGTGCCTCGTGACCCTCGGCCGTCAACCGGCCCACGCTGCGCCCGAGCGCGCCCAGCGCGGAGGTGCCCGGCTCCGCGTGCTGCAGGTGCCGGATCCAGCCGATGGCGGCGCCACACGAGAGCACGAACGACGTGCCGACCGCCGCGATGCCGACCTCGGAGCCCTGACGCGGCATCCGCTTGCCGACCAGCAAGATGACGACGAACGACACCGCCGGGATGAGCGGCACGAGCCAGGCGTTCTCGAGGAACCAGTCCACTGACTCGCCTCAGCCCTTCAGCGTTTCGACGTCGTCGAGGTTTGCGCTGTTCAGGTTGCGATAGATCAGCAGGACGATCGCGAGGCCGACACCGACCTCCGCGGCGGCGATCGTCAGTACGAACAGCGCGAAGACCTGGCCGATCGCATTGTTCCGGAAGGCACCGAAAGCAACGAGGTTGATGTTCACGGCCGCGAGCATGAGCTCGATGCTCATCAGCACGAGTACCGCGTGCTTGCGGACGAGCACTCCGTAGATTCCGGTGCAGAACAGGAACGCGCTGAGCAACAGGAACTGATTCAGCAACATCGCTCGCGTCAGTCCTTTCTCGCCAGCACGACCGCGCCGATCAGCGCACCGAGCAGGAGCACCCCGACGACTTCGAACGGGATGATGTAGACCGTGAAGACGGATTTGGTGACGGTTGCCGTACGGATGGGCTCGCTGGGCTCGACCTTGTCGGCGTGATAGGCGTCGACGAGCAGGGTCGAGAGCACGCCGGCCAGGAAGAGTGACACGACCAGGCCCGGCCAGCGCAAGCTGTTGTCGAGCGACTCCGTCGGGTGCATCGGCGCCCGCGTCAACATGATGCCGAACAGGAACAGCACGATGACCGCACCGATGTACACCAACACCTGCACCCACGCGACGAACTCCTGGCCGAGCAGGATGAACTGCGCCGCGCCGCCGGCGAGCACCACGACGAGATAGAGCGCGGCGTGCACGACGTTCTTCGTCCGCACGACGCCGAGCGCGCCCAAGACCATCGCCGCCGCAATGATCCCGAACGCAACGTTTTGAGCGATCATTCTTTGTCGCTCTCGCTGCTCGGCGGGATACCCGCCTCGCGGACGCTCGAGACTCCGGCGAGCTCGCTCCGCTTCGCTTCGCTCGCCGCATCATGCGGCGTTTTCTCCTCGCGGCGACCTTCCATCACTTCTTGCCCTTGACTTCGGCGCCCTGCTCGAGCGGCTCGGGTTCGGGGACGGTGTCCATCCACTCGCCGAGCTTGTCCTTGTCGTGCAACAACTCGGCGATGCGCGGCTCGGAGTACTCGTATTCGGGACTCCAGAACAGCGCGTCGAAGGGACACACCTCGACGCAGATACCGCAGTACATGCAGAGCGCGTAGTCGATGTCGAAGCGGTCGAGCACGCTCACGTTGCGCGGCTTGGCACCTTCCCGTCGCGGCGGTCGCTGCTCCTTGTGGCCTTCGATGTAGATGCACCAGTCAGGACACTGGCGCGCGCAGAGCATGCAGACCGTGCAGTTCTCTTCCTTCAGCGCGATCACGCCGCGGGCGCGCGGCGCCGGGTCCTCGCGCTCGTGCGGGTACTGCACCGTGACGGCGCGCTGCGTCATCGTCTTGAACGTCACACCGAGTCCGGTGAGCATGCCCTTGATCTCACGCTTCATGGCGCCTCCTACGCATCAGAACGCCACCTTCAGCACGCCCGTCGCAAGGATGTTGAGGAGTGCGATCGGGATCAACCACTTCCAGGCGATCGCCTGGAGCTGATCCTCGCGAAAGCGCGGATACGTGAACCGCGCCCAGAACATCAAGAACGCAACCAGCAAGACCTTCGTCACGAGCACGACCGGGCCGAGCACGTCGGCGGCGGTGCCGTGCACCCAGGGTATCGACCAGCCCCCGAGGAACAGCGTGGCGGCCAGCGCAGAGAAGGCGAAGGCGGTGCCGAACTCGCCGATGAAGAAGAACAAGAAGCGAAAGCCGGTGTACTCCACCATGTACCCGGCGACGAGCTCCGATTCTGCGACCGGCATGTCGAACGGCGGCTGGGTGAGCTCGGCTTGCGTCGCCACCATGAACAGCCCGAAGCCCACGAACTGCGTGAGGATCAGCGGGAAGCCGACACCACCCCAACCGAAGATCTCCCCGTTCTGCTGGAAGCTCACGATTCCCTGCAGGCTCATCGTGCCCGCCTGCACGACGACCCCGACGACTGCGAGCACGAGGGGCAGCTCGTACGCGATCAGCTGCGCCGCCGCGCGCAACGCACCGATCAACGCGAACTTGTTCGAGCTCGCCCACCCGGCCATCAGCACGCCGATGACCGACAGCGACGAGACCGCAAGCGCGTAGAACACACCGACGCCGTCGAACACCTTCGGACCCGAATCGAGCGATGCAACGACCATGCGCGGCCCGGCCGGGATCACTACGAACACGAGGAACGTCGACATCACGACGACCGCCGGCGCCAACGCGAAGACGCGTCGATCGGCTTCCTCCGGCATGATGTCCTCTTTTTGGAGGAACTTGATGCCATCACCGATCAGTTGGTACCAGCCGTGGAAACCGCCGGGGTCCATCGGTCCGAGGCGGCTCTGCATGTGACTCATCATCTTCAACAAGAAGATGTAACCGAGCAACAGCGCGGTCAGCGGGACGATGCCGAGCACGATCACGGTCTTCACCGCGAGTGTCGTTCCCCACCCGACATCGACCGCGAGCAAATGACTCACCGGTCGATGTCGCCCAGGATGAAGTAGAGACTTGCGAGGATCGTGATGACGTCGGGCACGTATACGCCGCGCAGCAGCCACGACAGGATCGACACGTTGCTGAACGACGCACTGCGGATCTTCACGCGGAACGGACCGGTCGCGCCCTTCGAGATCACGTAATAACCCATCTCACCGAGCGGATTCTCGGTGTTCACCCACACCTCGCCCGCCGGAACCTTGATGATGCGCGGCACCTTCGCCATGATCGGGCCGGCCGGCATCTGCTCGAGCATCTGGAGCACCATGCGAGCCGATTCGCGCGTCTCCTGGAGCCGCACCCAGTACCGCGCGAACGAGTCGCCGTCGGGGTGCGTCCACACCTTCCAGTCGAGCTCGTTGTAGACGAGATAGTCACGGCCGTCGCGGCGGAGATCCCAGTCGACGCCCGACGCACGCAGGTTCGAACCGGAGACGCCGTAGCTTGCGCCGAGCTCGGGCGGGATGATGCCGATGGACCGCGTGCGCTTCTCGAAGATCGGGTTGCCCGCGACGAGATCCTCGAATTCGTCGCACGACTTGAGCACCGTGTTCATCGTCGTCTTGCAGTCGGCGATGAAGCCCCACGGAAGGTCGTCCTTGATCCCGCCGATACGGTTGAAGTTCGGGTGGAAGCGGCCACCGGTCACCGCTTCGATGAGGTTCAGGACGTACTCCCGGTCGCGAAAGCCATAGAACGCGGGAGTGATCGCGCCCACCTGGAGGCCCATCTCGCCGAGGAACAGCAGGAACGTCGCGATCCGCGAGAGCTCGGTGAGAATCGTGCGGATGTACTGCGCGCGCGGGGGAGCCTCGATGTTCATCAGCTGTTCGGCGCCGGCGATGAACGGCACCTCGTTCGCAAACGACGACAGCCAGTCGATGCGATTGATCAGCGTCGTGATCTGCGGGTACGTGCGGTACTCGGTGAGCTTCTCGTACCCGCGGTGCATGTAACCGATGACCGGATCGGCCGCCACCACCCGTTCACCGTCGAGACGGACGACGAGGCGCAACGTGCCGTGGGTCGCCGGGTGTTGCGGACCGATGTTCAGCACCATGTCGCCGGTGTCGAGCTCAACGTTCACCTGCGCGTCGGCGAGGTGACGGAACGCGCTCGGATCGATCTCGACGTCGGGAAGCTCCCCCGGCTGCGGCAGACCCGAATCGGTGGTGGTCATTCGGGCCCCGCTCCTTCTCCGACGTCGGCGGTGGCCTCGGCCGGTTCGCCGGGCATGCCCTCGACGTCCACGAGGCCCGGCCACGGCTTCACCTCGCGTGCGAGCAACGGGAAGTCCTTGCGCAGCGGGTGTCCTTCGAACTCCGACGGCAGATACAGATGACGGAGGCTCGGGTGTCCGTCGAAGACGATGCCGAACATCTCCCATGCCTCGCGCTCGTGCCAATCGGCGCCCGGGTACACCGGGACCCACGACTCGGCGCGCATGTCGGTGTAGGCGACGTCGGTCTTGAGCAGCACGCGCCAGTCCTTGTGGTGCGTCGACTCGACGCACGCGAACACCTGGTAGCGACCCGCGCTGCCCGCGGCACCGTACGTCTGCTCGCGCGGCTGCGCGGGCGCCGACGTGTCACCCGAGCCCTCTTCGGCGATGACCGGAGCCGGCATCCAGTCGATGCCCGCCACGAACGACAGGTAGTCGCACTCGAGCCGCTCCTTGCAGAGCTGGGCAGTGGCGCGCCACGCGTCCGGCCGTACGCGTATCACGACGTCGCCGAACGCGGCCGCGTGGTCGACGATGGCATCGCCGAGCTCGGCTTGCAGGCCCGCGAGCAGCTGCCCGGCTTGGCCGGTGAGCGCCGGCGCCGCCTCTACCGGTTCGGGCGGGGCAGAGGTCTCGGCAACCTCGGAAACCTCGGCCGCCTCGACGGTCCCGGTGGGTTCGTCAGCCAACGACGATCGGCTCCCGCTCCATGCCGCGCCACCGCTCGGCCATGTCCTCGTTCTGGATCCGCTGCTGCAACAGCACGATGCCCTGGATGAACGCTTCCGGTCGCGGGGGACAGCCGGGCACATAGACGTCGACGGGGATGATCTGGTCGACTCCCTTGGTCACCGAATACGAGTCCCAGTACGGACCCCCGCAGTTCGCGCACGAACCCATCGAGATGACGTACTTCGGATCGGGCATCTGCTCGTAGAGACGCTTGATGGCGGGCGCCATCTTGTCGGTGACCGTGCCCGAGATGACGATGAGGTCCGCCTGGCGCGGGCTGGCAGGGAACGGGATGACCCCGAGCCGCATGACGTCGTACCGCGGACCGGCGAGCGCGGCGCCCATCTCGATCGCGCAACATGCGAGTCCCCACTGGAACATCCACAGGGAGTACTTGCGGCTGTAGTTCAGTAGCCAGTTGAGCGGCTTGGGTGACTTGCCCGAGCTGATCAAGCCCATTTCAACAGCCCCTTGCGCCAGACGTATGCCAAGCCGAGGAGCAACACCGCGACGAACACCGTCATTTCCCAGAGCCCGAACCAGCCGAGCGCCTCTGCATCCACGGCCCACGGGAAGATGAAGACGGCTTCGACGTCGAAGATCACGAACAGCAACGCGTAGACGTAGTAGCGGACGTTGGCCTGCCCGAAGAGCGGCAGCGGGTCGGACCCGGATTCGTAGGTGATGTACTTGTCGTGCTGCGGCACGGTCGGCCGCAGGATGCGCGCGACGCCCAGCATGGCGCCGACCATCAAGAAGGCGGCGAGAACGAAGACCGCGACGGCGAGATACTGCCTGTAGAACTCGGTCACGCGCGCATCCGTTTTGCCGGACAAGTTCGGGTCGCCGCGGAGTATACGCGTGGGTACTTTTCGCAGGACGAACCGTGCGAGGTTGTGATTTCTGAGCCGTCGCGCAGCGGGTACCGTCGTAGGCAACGAGATGTAGCCGCAGGCGGACGCAAAGGCGAGAATCGACCAATCAGATGGAACCGAGGAACCCCCAGAGGGCCCGCCGCCAACGAACCGATGAACCGAGGACGGGGACCAGGCTGCCGTTTCCTACCGGTATCAGAGCGCGTGGCCCGCTGGGCGGCGCGCGGCCGCGCACAGCGTTCGTCTTGTCGGGCGGAGGCAATCAGGGCGTCGCCCAGGTGGGCATGCTGCGCGCGCTGCTCGAGCGGGGCATCGTGCCCGACGTCGTCATCGGGACCTCGGCCGGCGCGCTGAACGGCGCCGGAGTCGCGTACGCGCCGAACCTCACCGGCGTCGCGCAGCTCGCCGCAGTGTGGGAGCAGCTCCGCGCCGATCAGGTGTTTCCCGGCGGAAAGATCCACCGGGCGTGGAACGTCGTCCGGCGGGGCACGCACCTGTTCGAGAACACCGGCCTGGCGGCGCTGATCGACCACGCGACACCGGCCCGATCCTTCGCCGATCTGGAGATTCCGCTACGCGTCGTCGCCACCGACCTCGACACCGGCGACGAAGTGGTGCTGGCGCGCGGGCCGCTGAAGCCGGCGTTGCTCGCGACGTGCGCGCTGCCCGGCGTGTTTCCGATCGTGGACCATGACGGCCGCCGGCTCGTGGACGGCGGCGTCGTGAACAGCGTGCCGCTCTGGCACGCGCTGTCCGGGCCGGTCGACCGGGTGTTCGTGCTGAACGTGTCTGCCGGTATCGGGGAGCGGGTCGAGCGCTCGCCGCTCGATGTCGTGATGACGAGCTTCATGCACGCGCGCAATCAGCGCTTCGAGCTCGAGCTGCGGCACGCGCCCGAGAACATCGACGTGATTGTTCTCCCCCGTCCCGCCGATCCGCGGGATCTGTTCGACTTCTCGGGCGCGCGGGAGTTGATCGACGCGGCGTACGAGTTGACGTGCAAGAAGCTCGACGTCCACGCCGCCCAGGCGACGTCCACCGCGTCGGTCGCCGAGCGCCTCCGCCGCTTCCGCACCCACCGCCTGGCGTAATTCTTGGTCGCGCTCGCTGCGGGCCGGGATACCCGGCCCGCGGGCGCTCGCCGCTCCCGCCAGTTCGCTCCGCTCCGCTTCGCTCACGGCCCCGTGCGACTGGCCGCCGACGCTTCCCGACTCGCACGATGCGGTGAGCGGAGCGGCCGGAGGCGCGCAGCGAGCTCGCCGGGAGCAGCGAAGCCTCCCTCTCGCGGCGAAGCCGCCGCTCGGATGGTGAGTCGCGACCCAGAATTAATGCGCCAGCAGTTGGGTGGCGTCTCTGGCGAAGTCGAGGACGATGCCGGGGACGATGCCGAGGAAGAGAATCGCCGCGGCCGCGATCATGAGGGCGACGCCCGTGCTGCGGTCGACGGTGATGCGCGGGCCTTCCGGCGCCCCTTCGTCGTCGGCAGGCGCGAACATCGCCAACACGATGCGCAGATATACGAACGCGCCGACGACGGCCGCCAGCATCCCGATCAGCGCCAGCGAGTACTGGCCCGCGTTCACCGCCGCGTTGAAGACCGAGAGCTTCGCGATGAAGCCACCCGTCAGCGGCACACCGGCTTGCGCGAGCAGGAACAACGTCAGCAAGCCGGCGAGCACGGGCCGGGTTGCGGCGAGCCCGCGGTACTCGGCGAGTGAGTGGCGGTCGTCGCCCCGGCGTGCGACGACGGTCACAACCGCGAACGCGCCCGTCGCCATGACGGCGTACGTACACACGTAGAACAGCGCAGCGCTCGTGCCCTTGTTGGTCGCGGCCTGAACCCCGATCAGCACGTAGCCGGCATGCGCGACCGACTGATACGCGAGCATCCGCTTCACGTCGGTCTGCACGACGGCCGCGATGCTGCCGACGAGCAACGAGAGCACCGCGAGTACCCAAACCGCCGGGCGCCAGTCGACGCGATAGGCATCGAACGCTCCGACGAACACACGGAGCACCGCGGCGAACGCTGCGGCCTTGGTGGCAGCCGCCATGAACGCGGTGACCGGTGTCGGCGCACCCTGGTACACGTCAGGCGTCCACATGTGGAAGGGCGCGGCGGCGACCTTGAAGCCCAGCCCCACGAGCAGGAAGGCGAGCCCGATGAGCAGCACTCCGTCGTGCAGCAACGTGTGCTGCGCGAGGAATTGCGCGATCTTGGTGAGATTCGTGCTCCCCGTCGCGCCATAGGTGAGCGCGATGCCGTAGAGGAAGACCGCCGACGAGAACGAGCCGAGCAGGAAGTACTTGAGGCCGGCTTCCTGCGACGTGAGGCGCCGCTTGTCGAACGCCGCGAGCACGTACAAGGAGATCGAGAGGATCTCGAGCGCAAGGAACGTCGCGATGAGGTCGTTCGCCGACGCCATCAGCATCATCCCCGTCGCCGAGCACAGCATCAGCACGAGGTATTCCGGACCCTCCAAGCCCTCGCGCTCCAGGTACCCGGCCGACAGGAGCACCGCGAGCAGCGTCGCACCGAGGATGACCGATTGCACGAAGACGGCGAACCCGTCGACCGCGACCATCCCGCTGATCGCCTGGTACGGACCGTCGCCGTGCACGAACCCCCACTGGAGCCCGACGAACAGCCCGGACACCGCGATGCCGGCGATCGCCGTGAGCAGCGACGCCTCGTGGACGCGCGGGTGGTGACGGATGAGCGAGCGACCGAGCACGATCACGATCGCAGCGGCGAACAGCGCGATCTCGGGCGCGATGGCGAACCAGTCGACCGGAGGGTGCGCGATGGGTTCGGCGCCGGCGGCGATCACTTCTGCACCCCTTCGGCCTGGACGCCCTCCGGCCCGAGGTTGCTCACCGGCGGCACCTTCAGGTCGCTGTGAGCCTCGACGTGCTCCACGAGCGCGCGGACCGTCGGCTGGAACCGGTCGAGCACGGGCTTCGGATACAGACCCAGGAACAGCGACAGACCGAGGAGAGGCACCACCGTGACGAGCTCGCGGATGCCGATGTCCGGCGTGGCGCGGTTCGCCTCGTCGGGTTCACCTGTGAACGCGCGTTGCACCGCCCACAGCATGTAGACCGCCGCCAGGATGACGCCGGTGGTCGCGACGACGACGTACCAGCGTGACGTCAAGAACGCGCCGAGGAGCGCGAGGAACTCACCGACGAAACCGGAGAATCCCGGAAGGCCGATCGACGCGAACGTCGCCGCGACGAACAGGCCGCCGAACACGGGCACCGCCTTCCACAAGCCGCGGTAGTCGGTGAGCTCGTACGTGTGGCGGCGGTCGTAGAGCATGCCGACGAGCAAGAAGAGTGCGCCGGTGGTGAGCCCGTGGGAGAGCATCGTGAACAGGCCACCCGTCACTCCTTGGCGCGTCAGGGCGAACGTGCCGAGCACGACGAAGCCGAGGTGCGCCACCGACGAGTAAGCGATGATGCGCTTCAGGTTGGGTTGCATCGCGGCGACGATCGCGCCGTAGGTGATGCCGATGACCGCGAGCACGAGCAGTACGGGCGCGAGGTCGACCGCCGCCTGCGGGAAGAACGGGATCGCGAACCGCAAGAAGCCGTAGGTGCCGATCTTCAGCATCACGCCGGCCAGCACCACCGAACCGGCGGTCGGCGCATCGGTGTGGGCATCAGGCAGCCACGTATGGAACGGGAACAGCGGCACCTTCACCGCGAAGCCCGCTGCGAACGCGCAGAACAGCCACTTCGCGGTTGCGCCGCCCACGTTTGCGGAGGCCCAGTCGGTCAACTTCGGCACGTCGAAGGTGAGCACGTGGCCGGGCGCACGCGCGTACAGGTACGCGACGCTGAGGATGCCGACGAAGAGGAACGCCGAGCCGGTCATCGTGAACAGGAAGAACTTCATTGCCGCATAACGGCGATTCCCGTGGCCCCAGCCCGCGATCAGGAAGTACATCGGCACGAGCACGAACTCGAAGAACACGAAGAACACGATCGCGTCGAGAGCGAGGAACACGCCGATCATCGCCGCCTCGAGGAGGAGCATCCACACCGTGAAGGACTTCGCCTTTTCGATGCGCGCCGACGCGAGCAGACCGATCGGCATGAGCAGCGCCGTGAGCATCACCATGAACAGCGAGATGCCGTCGACGCCGAGCGTCCAACGGATCCCGAGCGTGCCGATCCACGAGTGGCTCTCGTACAGCTGGTAGCCCGACTCGGTGGCACCGGTGCCGAACTGCGTGAACAGGAACAACGACATCGCGAAGACGGCCGCGCTGGTGACATAGCCGACCGCGCGGACGACTTCCGGCCGGCGGTGGGGCACACACAGCGCGAGCAGCGCGCCTGCCGCGGGCACGAACACGAGGGCGGTCAGCAGCGGGAAGCCCAGCGTGGACGGTGTCGGCACGACGGGTGCGACGTCGGCGAGCATCAGAACCTCGCCTGCGTCGTCACGTAGACCAACAAGGCGACGGTGCCGAAAACGATCGCGAGCGCGTAGTTCCTGACGAGCCCCGTCTGCACACGGCGCAGCCCCCGACCGCCCTCCCGCGCCAACCCGCCGACGCCGTTCACTGCGCCGTCGATGATCGAGTGGTCGATGCCGACGCTCAGGAGACGAGCGAACGCCGTGACCGGTCCGCTGACGAATCGCGCCAGACCGACGTCGAGGTAGTACGCGTTCGCAAGCACGTTCGCGAACCCGCCGAGGCGTTCGGCGGCGGGGTCGGTGCCGTCCGCGTTCAGGCCGTTGAGATAGAGCGCCCGACCGACGACGATACCGACGATCGCGAACGCGAGCGCAAGCGTCGACAGTGCGAACGCGCCGCCGAAGGACGAGATCTCGGGCGCGGGCGCGTCGGCGAGCACCGGTTCGAGCCACGAAGTGAGGAACTCGAGGTGAAGTTTGGTGAACGGGAGACTGATGAGACCGCCGACCATTGACAAGCCCGCCAGCGCGATCAGGGGCACCGTCATCGTCCACGGCGGTTCGTGCGGCTCGTCTTCTACGGCCACGGGCGCGTCGCTCTCGCGCCAGCGCTCGTGGCCGTAGAAGACGAGGTACACCTGCCGGGTCATGTAGAACGCGGTGAGCAGTGCACCCACGAGGCCGACCGCCCAGAGCGCGTACGAGCCGTCGAAGTAGGCGCGGGCCAGGATTTCGTCCTTCGCCCAGAAACCCGCCAACGGGAACACACCTGCGATCGCGAGCCAGCCCACCACAAAGGTTCCGGCGGTGATCGGCATGTACTTGCGCAGGCCGCCCATGCGACGCATGTCCTGCTCGTCGTGCATCCCGTGGATCACCGAGCCCGCGCCGAGGAACAGCAGTGCCTTGAAGAACGCGTGCACGATCATGAGGAAGATCGCGGCGGCATACGCGCCGACGCCGGCCGCGAGGAACATGTAGCCGAGCTGGCTGATCGTCGACCATGCGAGCACGCGTTTGATGTCGTTCTGCACGAGCGCCACGGTCGCCGCGAAGAGCGCGGTGATCGCGCCGACCCACGCCACCACCGTGCCCGCGTGATCGGAGAATTCGAAGAACGGATGGGCACGCACGACGAGGAAAACCCCCGCCGTCACCATCGTCGCGGCATGGATGAGCGCCGACACCGGTGTCGGGCCTTCCATCGCGTCCGGGAGCCAGATGTGCAGCGGCAACTGCGCACTCTTTCCGATCGCCCCGAGGAACAGCAACAGCGCGATCGCGGTCACGGTGGACTGCGAGAGGCGTGCGGCGCCACCCATCTGCGAGTAGTCGAGCGATCCGACCTTCGAGAAGATCAGGAACATTGCCAGCATGAAGCCGAAGTCACCGACACGGTTGGTGACGAACGCCTTCTTGCCGGCAACCGCAGCAGCATTGCGCTCGAACCAGAACGAGATCAGCAGGTAGGAGCAGAGGCCGACGCCCTCCCACCCGAGGAACGTGAGCAGGAAGTTCGACCCGAGCACGAGGACGAGCATCGACGCCGCGAACAGGTTCATGTACGCGAAGAAGCGTGGGTAACGCTCGTCGCCGTGCATGTACCCGATCGAGTAAAGGTGGATCAGCGTGCCGACACCCGTGACGAACAGCGTCATCGTCGACGACAGAGGGTCGACGAGGAACCGGAAGTCCGCGCGAAAGCCTCCCGACTCGATCCACGTGAAGCCGTCGCTGACGTTGTGACGCTGATCGGGCGGCAGGGATCGCAGCGCGAAGAACGCGATCACCGACGCGAGGAATGCGAGCGCCATCATCATCGTGGCGAGCCAGCCCGCCTTCGGCTCGCCGATCCGCTTGCCGAACAGCAGGAGGATCGCCGCGCCCACCGCCGGGAGCACCGGGATCACCCATGCAAGATCGAGCACGTCGCGGGCGGTCATGGTCGCCTCATCCCCTTTAGCCCTTCAGGAGGTCGACGTCGTCGGCCGTGACATCCTGTCGGCGCCGGAAGATGGCCACGATGATCGCCAGACCGACCGCCACTTCGGCGGCCGCGACGACGAGCGTGAAGAACACGATCACCTGTCCGCTGATGTCGTTGAGGGCCCGGGCATAGGCCACGAACGTGAGGTTCGAAGCGTTGAGCATCAGCTCGATGCACATGAACATCACCAACGTGTTGCGCCGGACCAGCAACCCCACACTGCCGATCGTGAATAGGATCGACGCGAGCACGAGGTAGTACGTCGGTGTGACGTCGATCGCGCCGATCACGCGTCTGGCTCCGCTGCGTCCGCACGAACCGGTCGCTGGCCGCTGCGCCGGGCGAGCACCACGCCACCGACCACGGCGATGACGAGCAACACGGCAGTCATCTCGAACGCCCACACGTAGTCGGTGAACAGGCTGCGCGCGAGCCGCTCCACGTTGCCGGTCCGGGGCGGATCGAGGGCGCGCCCGGACGGTGCCACCCCGGTCGTCCAGTGTCGGCCCGCGAGCACGATGATCTGCACGGCCACCAACACGCCCAGCACCACCGCGGCGGGACGCTGGAAGCGGCGGGGGTCGGTCAGGCGCTCGTGCCGGTCCACACCGAGCAACGTGATCACGAACAGGAAGAGCACCACGATCGCGCTCGCGTAGACGACGATCTGGATCGCCGCGACCAGTGCCGCGTGCAGCTGGAGGAACAACACCGCGACACCGACGAGCGTCACGAGCAGGTACAGCGCCGAGTGCACCGGATTGCGCGCGAGGATCACGCCGAACGCGCCCACGAGGATCACCGCGGCGCACACGAAGAACACGGCGGCTTCCATCCCTATGGCTCCGCCATCAGCTGTAGGGGTCCTTCTGATCGAAGTGCGGCTCTCGGTCCTCCACACCCTCCACGCGGTCGCTCTGCCCACGCTCGGGCGGCCGCACGCCGAATCCGAGCTCGCCCGACCAGCTCACGACGCCCTCGTAGGCCGCCGACCCGGACGGTGAGGTGGCACGCACCCACGCGCTCGTGTCGTCGTCCTCGTTGCCGAGCCACAGCTCCCACGGCAGCCGCTTGGCACGACCCTTGTCGTCGACCAGGAGCTCGTCCTTCGTGTAGATCGCATCGTTGCGGTCGGTGAAGGAGAACTCGAACAGCTTCGTCTCGGTGATGGCCTCGGTCGGACACGCCTCCACGCACAGGTCGCAGTGGATACAACGGAGATAGTTGATCTCATAGACGAAGCCGTACCGCTCCCCCGGCGACACGGGCTCGTCGATGGGATTGTCGGCGCCCCGCACGTAGATGCACCGCGCCGGGCACACGCCGGCGCACAACTCGCACCCGATGCACTTCTCCATGCCGTCCTCGTAGCGATTCAGGACATGGCGGCCGTGCGCGCGGATCGGCTTGGGATGCTTCTCGTGGGGAAATTGCGTCGTCAGGCGCGGCTTGCCCATCTGCCGCAAGGTGACGAGGAAACCGGAGAGTCGACCCATCAGCGGAATTCCTCGAGCCGCTCGCCCGACTTCGGGATGGCGGCGAAGAGCATCAGCCACGCGAACACGGCGATGCCTGCGGTCACCAACGCGGTGACCACGAGATTCCAGTCCTGATCCTTGCCGACTTGCAGCGCAGCGGTGACGAGCACCCACAGGATCGCGATCTCGATCAGCCACTTCCATCCGAGGGCCATGAGACGGTCGTAGCGCATGCGGGGCAGCGAGGCGCGCACCCACACGGTCGCGAAGAGCAACGCGAGAACCTTCACGAGGAACCAGAAGACCGGCACGATCCAGGTGTTCACGAAGCCGCTGTTCGTGCCGATGCCCGGCCCGGCGGGGCCGCCGAGGAACAAGGTGACCGCGATCGCCGACATGGTGATCACGTTCATGAACTCGGCGAGGTAGAAGATCGCGAAGCGTATGCCGGTGTACTCCGTGTTGAAGCCGCCGACCAGCTCCTGCTCGGCTTCGACGAGGTCGAACGGCGGGTGATTCACCTCGGCGGTCGCCGCGATGAGGAAGATCCCGAACGCGACGACGGTGCGGGGCCAGTACGCGTCGGAGACGATGGTGTGCCAGCTCGTGCCCATCTGTGCGTGCACGATCTCATGGGTCGACAGTGAGTTCGCCTGGATGAGGACGGCGAGTATCGCGAGGCCGAACGCGGCCTCGTACGACAACAGCTGGGCCGACGCGCGCACCGACCCCAGCAGCGGATACTTCGATCCCGACGACCACCCCGCGAGCATCACGCCGTAGACGCCGAGGCCCGACATCGCCAGGATGAACAACGCGCCGATCGGCAGGTCGGCCACCTGGAGGAACGTGCGGTGCCCGAGGATCGACACGGTGCCGTCCGAGGGACGGCCGCCGATGGGGACGACACAGAACATCAAGAACGCCGGCATGATCGACAGGTACGGCGCAAGCCGGAAGACCGGGCGGTCGGCGGAGCTCGGGATCGACTGCTCCTTGAAGAACAGCTTGACGCCGTCGGCGAGCGTCTGGAGAACGCCGTACGGGCCCGCGCGGTTCGGCCCGATGCGGTTCTGCATGTCCGCGATGACCTTGCGCAATCCCCAGATGTAGAGCAGCACCGCGAGGAGAAGCATCACGAACGCGGCGACGACCTTGATGAGGACGACGAAGAACACCGACCACGTGACCCCGCCGTTGAACAGCGGGTCGAGCGCGAGCACGCCTTTCACCTGATCGACTCCACCCGCAGATCCGTGACCGGCGATGCGGCGTCGATCAGCAGGGCCGGCCCTTGTCCGTCGGCGGTGAAGTCGAACCGTGCCGTACCGGCGGGAACCCCCGCGTCCGGCTCGAGCACGACCACTTGCGAGCCCCGCGCCGCGGTGATGCGCACCTCGCTGCCGTGCGCCGCCCCGATCCGGCCGGCATCGTTCGGGTTGACCCGCAACACGCCCGCCGCGGGCGTCAGCCGGGCGAGCACGGGGGTCTCGACGACGATGCGGCTTCGGTCATAGAGCGTGCGGCCCGCCACGAGTCGCAGAGCGTACGCGTCGCGGCCCGGCGTGTCGGTGCTCGATGGTGTCGCGTCCCAGACGTGCAGCGCAGGCACGTCGGGTTCGGCCGCGGCCGCCGCGGCCCGCGTCGCGGCTTCGAGCACGCGCGCGGCCGTCTCCGGATCGTCCTGCGGATCGCCGGCGCCGGGCGCGATCGGCTCGAAGCCGGCGCCGCTCCCTTCGACCGCGTTCGTCGAATCGGCCGGCACGACGCCCTCGACCTTGATCGGGTCCCAGCTGGTGCCGTGGCCGTCGTCGGCCAGGATCGACAGGTCGCGCGCGCGGAGCACGAGCTCGTCACGGTGCTCGCGCAGCGGCACGACGACACCGTCGCGAGCTCGCTGCATCAGCTCCGCGCTCACGCCCGCAAACGCGGGCGCCACCTCGCCCAGCGCGTCGGTGACCTCGTCGACGGTCGCGAGGTCGATCTCGTGACCGAGCCGGGCCGCCAGCTCGATCGCGATGCGCCAGTCGTCCATCGCGGTGCCTTCGGGCGCGACCTTGCGACCCAGGCGCTGGACACGACCCTCGAGGTTGGTCGCGGTGCCGGCCTTCTCACCCCAGAGCGTGCACGGCAGGAACACGTCGGCGCGTTGGGTGGACGCGGACAAGAACGCGTCGATCGCGATCACCGTGGGGACCATCATCAGGGCCTCTTTGGCGAGCGTTGCGTCGGGGAAGTCCGCGATCGGGTCCGCGCCGAGCAGGATCAGCACGTCGATCTTGCCGTCGGCGGCCGCCCGGAGGATGCCTTCGGCGTCCAGGCCGCGCTCCTCGGGCGCCGCCCCCCACCGGCTCGTGAACCAGTCGTGCGCATCGTCCAGCGTGACGCGGCCGGGAAGGAACCCCGGTGTGAGGCCGGCATCGATCGCGCCGTGCACGTTGTCGCGTCGCAACGCGGAAAGGAATCGGGTGTTCGGGCCGGCGAGGGTCGCCGCACTTGCGACGACCGCGTCGGGACGCGCCGCGAGGTTCGCCCGCCCGACGATCACGACGACCGGCCCATCACGACCCTCGCCCGCATCCTCGATCTGCCCGCGCACATGCGACGGGAGCGGCTCTCCGGGCACCGGCCGGGCGACGACATTCGCATGGCGAGAGAGCTTGTGCTCGACCGGCGCGCAGTCGACGAGCGGCACACCGAGCTCCATGACGGCACGCCGCACGCGCAGGGCGAGCACCGGAACCTCCTCTTCGAGATCGCCGGCGAGCAGCACGATCGCGCTCGCACGGTCGATGTCGGCGATCTCCGCGCGGGGCATCCCGAGCACGAACTCGGCCGGCAGCCCGTCGCCCATCTGCGCGTCCACGTGGTCGGTGCCGATCACACCCTTGGCGAGCATCGCCCACGCGTACGCGTCTTCGTTCGTGCCGCGCGCGCCTCCGAGCAGCGCGATCGCATCTGCGCCCCTGATCCGAGCCGAGCGAATGTGCTCGGCGGCTGCGTCGAGCGCGTCCGGCCACGAGACTTCCTTCAGCTCGCCGGCCGCGCGCACCTGTGGCTCACGGATGCGGCTGTCGGCGTGGATCCATTCGATCCCGTAGCGACCCTTGTCGCACAGCCAACCGTGATTGACGGGCTCGGAATCCACCCCGAGCAGGCGGACGAGCCGATTCGAAGACGACTGCAGCGCGCCCCGGCAGTGCATCGCACAGGTCGTGCACGACGTCTCGACCGTCGAGAGGTCCCACGGCCGGGCCCGGAACCGGTACTGCGTCGCGGTGAGCGCGCCGACCGGGCAGATCTGCACGGTGTTCCCGGAGAAGTACGAGTCGAATGGCTCGTTCTCGAAGTTGAGCACCTGCGTGTGCTCGCCCCGGTCGACGAAGTCGATCAGCTTGTCGCCCGCGATCTCGTCGGCGAAACGCGTGCAGCGCGCGCACTGGATACAGCGCTCGCGGTCCAGCAACACCAGCTCCGAGAGCGGGATCGGCTTGGGAAAATGGCGCTTCTCCTCGACGAAGCGCGACTCACCGGGACCGAAGGCCAACGTCTGGTCCTGCAGCGGACACTCGCCGCCCCGGTCGCACACCGGGCAGTCCAGGGGGTGGTTGATCAGCAGGAACTCGAGGACGCCGTCTTGGATCTTCTTCACCTTCTCGTTCTGCGAGTGCACGACCATGCCGTCGGCGACCGGCGTCGTGCACGCGGGCGGGAAGCCCCGCACGCCTTCGATCTCCACGAGGCACATCCGGCACATGCCGACCGGCTTCATGCGCTCGTGCCAGCAGAAGCGCGGGATGTAGATCCCGTGCTCCTGCGCGGCCTTGATGACAAGCTCGCCCGGCGGCGCCTCGAAGGACACACCGTCGACGGTCACGGTCAGCGTGGTCTTCTCACTCACGTAGCCGCTCCCACGTACTGCTGCTCGATCTCGGCCCGGAAGTACTTGTGGAGGCTCGCGACGCAGCTCACGGCCGACGGCCCGAGCGGGCAGATCGTCGTCTGGATGAACGGTGCGTTCATCACGCCGGGTGAGATGTTGTCGCCGATGTCGAACAGCAGGTCGAGATCCTCGGGACGCCCGAGGCCGTGCGACATGCGGTACAGCACCTTCTCGATCCAGCCCGCGCCCTCGCGGCACGGCGTGCACTTGCCGCACGACTCGTGGGCGAAGAACTTCGCGAGGCGCCACGCGACGAGCACCGGATCGACGGTCTCGTCGTAGACCATGATCGCCCCCGAACCGAGCATGACTCCGAACGTCTGCTGCACGAAATCCATGTCCAGCGGCGCATCGAGATGCTCGTCGATGCCGACCAGCCACTGCGACGACGCGCCACCCGGGATGAAGAACTTGATGGCACGGTCGTCGGGCACGCCGCCCGCGAGCCCGTAGATGAGGTCGCGGAAGCTCATCCCCAGCTCGACTTCGTAGTTCGCGGGCCGTCTCACGTGGCCGGAGAGCGAGAACAGCCGCGTGCCGGTCGAGCGGTTCACACCGAGCTTGGCGTACTCCGCGCCGCCGACCTTCATGATGTGCGGCAGCGTCGACAGCGTCTCGACGTTGTTGACGACCGTGGGCTTCGCATAGAGCCCTTCGATCGCCGGGAACGGCGGGCGGATCCGTGGCATGCCGCGCTCGCCCTCGAGCGACTCGAGCAACCCGGTCTCCTCGCCGCAGATGTACGCGCCGGCCCCCCGGTGCACGACGAGGTCGATGTCGAACCCGGAGCCTTGGATGTTCGTGCCGAGGAACCCGAGTGTCCGCGCGTCGGCGATCGCCTGCAGGAGCCGGTCGTAGCCGAGCGCGAACTCGCCGCGGAGGTAGACGAACGCGAGGTTGCACTGGATCGCGTAGGCCGCGATGACGATGCCCTCGATCAGTTGGTGCGGGTCGCGCTCGACGAGCATCCGGTCCTTGAACGTCGACGGTTCGCCTTCGTCCGCATTGACGACCAGGTACCGGGGGAACGAGCCCGCCGGGAGGAACGACCACTTCTGGGCGGTCGGGAAACCTGCACCCCCCCGGCCGCGCAGGCCGGACAGCTTCACCTGCTCCTGGATGTTCGCCGGGTCGCCGGCGCGCAGGACGTCGCGTAACACCTCGTACGCGCCGGTCGCGTTCGCCCCACCCACGGTCCACGAGTCGTCGGGACGCTCGTGCAATCGCCGCGTGATGATCCGCGTCTCTTCAGGCAACGTGGGCTCCGGAGACGGTACGCGGCGTGCGCGCGCCGTTCTTGTACTCGTCGACGATCTCCTCCGCCGACGACGGTGTGACGCGCTCGTGGAACTCGTAGTTGACCTGCAACGCGGGCGCGCCGCCGCACGCGGCGAGGCACTCCACTTCCTCGACCGTCACGTCGGCGTCCGTCGCGTAGCGCGCCTCGAGGTGCTCGAAGATCTCGGGACCACCCGTCACCAGACACGTGACGTTCGTGCACACCGAGACCACGAGCCTCCCGCACGGACGCCGCTTGAACATCGTGTAGAAGGAGCACGTCCCGAGCACGTCGGCGGCGGTCACGCCGGCGAGCTCGGCGATCTCCTGCATCGCCTCGTCGGTCAACCATCCGTCCTGGTCCTGCGCGAGGTGCGCGAGCGGAAGAATCGCCGACTTCGGTCGCGGATAGCGCGCGACGATCTCCTCGGCGCGGGCCCGGTTGCTCGCCGTGAACGTCATCGCTACCTGTCCACCTCGCCCATGATCGGGTCGATGCTCGACACGATGGCGACCGCGTCCGCCACCAAGCTGTTCGTTCCCATCACGTCGATCGACTGGAGGTTGTAGAAGGAGGGACCCCGGATGTGCATCCGTACGGGCTTGCCGGAGCCGTCGCTCACCATGTAGCAGCCGATCTCGCCACGCGGAGACTCGACCGTCACGTAGGTCTCGCCGGGCGGCACCTTGAAACCCTCGGTGAACAGCTTGAAGTGATGGATCAGCGCCTCCATCGACTCGTCGATGCGGGCCCTCGGCGGCGGCGTGATCTTCTTGTCCTGCACGCGGAAGTCGCCGGGCGGCATCTTCTCGACGCACTGCCGCACGATCTTCGCCGACTCGAGGATCTCCCAGAGGCGGATGCGGTACCGGTCGAACACGTCGCCGTTGCTCGTGTAGATCACGTCGAAGTCGACCTCGTCGTACGGCAGAGAGGGCTGGCTCTTCCGGAGGTCCCACGCGAAGCCGGTCGAGCGCAGGATCGGACCGGTGATGCTGCGCTCGAGGCACTCTTCGGTCGTGATCACACCGATGCCTACGGTGCGTTCCCGCCAGATGGGGTTCTGCGACAGCATTTCGTCGTAGTCGCGGACGCCGGCTTCGACGACGTCGCACACTTCGAGCACGCGATCTTCCCACCCGTCGGGAAGGTCGGCCACGACACCCCCGGGACGGATGTAGTTGCAGTTCATGCGCAGGCCGGTGACGTACTCGAAGAGTCGCAGACACTCCTCGCGCTCGCGCCAGCCGTACAGCAGCATCGAGACCGCACCCATGTCCATGCCGTTCGTCGCCTGGAACAGCAGGTGCGACGCCATGCGGCCCAGCTCACACATCATCATCCGGATCCAACGCGCGCGCGGTGGGATCTGCGTGTCGACGTCGAGCAACTTCTCGACGGCTTGCGAGTACACCAGCTCGTTCGAGAAGTTCGACGCGTAGTCCATGCGCGTCACGTTCGTGGTGCCCTGCACGTACGTGAGCTCTTCACCGGTCTTCTCCATCCCCGTGTGGAGATATCCGATGACGGGCTTGATCAGGAGCACGTCCTCGCCGTCGAGCTCCATCATCAGGCGGAGCACACCGTGCGTCGACGGGTGCTGCGGGCCCATGTTGATGATCATCGTGTCGCCGAGCTCGTCCTCGGGCCACATACCACCGCCGGTCAGCACGACCTCGCGCGTGCGCGACGCGTGACGGAGCTCCTGTTTGCCCTCGTCGGTCTGTCGCTCGAGGCGTTCCTCTTCCGTGTCAAAATGCGTCACAGAAACGCTCCTGAAGCGGCGAGCAGCGAATGCGACCGAAGAAACGGGCTCTCCTCATCTCGGTGAAGGATCTCCCTTGAACGTGACCGGAACGCGGCCGGGAGCATCGTCCTTGCGGAGGGGGAAACCGCGCCAATCGTCGGGCATGAGGATCCGCGTGAGATCGGGATGACCATCGAACGTGATGCCGTAGAGGTCGAACGTCTCACGCTCGGCGAAGTTGGTACCCACATAGACGCCGGTGAGTGACGGTACGGTCAGGTCGGTCGCCGGTACCTGGCAGATGACGCGGACGCGCCGGTTGCGCGGGTGCGACAAGAAGTTCACGACGATCTCGAAGCGCTCGGGGTCGACGCCCGGCGGCCGATGACGGGTACCGGTGAGCAAGTGGTCGACCGCCGAGACGTCGACGCACATCGTGAACTCCTGCTCGTCGCGCAAGAAGCGGGCGACGTCAGCGAGCACCGCCCGGTCCACGTACACGACCGCTTGCCCATGGCTGTCGGCGGCAATGCTTCCGGGAAACTTCTCGACGATGGCAGCCGCGACCTCGTCGGCAATTGGCTCGTCGGCGATCGGCCCGCCCTCGTGATCTTCTTCACGAGCATTGTTGTCGGCCATCGCAGTCGTCTCGTCTCCGGGATGCTCAGGAGCTCGTCGTCACGGGTTCGCGGCCGAGATCGATGCCTGCACCGCCCGTGACCGACGCCTCGCGGCGGCGTAGCAACTCACCCGACCGGATCTGTTCGTGCAACGTGAGGATGCCGTGCATCAGTGTCTCGGGGCCCGGTGGGCACCCCGGCACGTAGACGTCGACGGGCACGATCTGGTCGACACCCTGCACGAGCGCGTAATTGTTGAACATCCCGCCACTGCTCGCGCACACGCCCATCGAGATCACCCACTTGGGTTCGACCATCTGGTCGTAGACCTGGCGAAGCACGGGCGCCATCTTCTGTGAGACGCGCCCGGCGACGATCATCAGGTCGGCCTGGCGCGGTGACGCTCGGAACACTTCCATGCCGAACCGAGCCAGGTCGTAGTGCGCGGCGCCGGTTGCCATCATCTCGAGCGCGCAACACGCGAGCCCGAACGTCGCGGGAAAGACCGAGTTGCGGCGCCCCCAGCGGACGACATCTTCGAGCCGGGCGGTCAGGAAATTGTGCGGAACTTGATCGAGACCCATTACGCGGCCGCTTCCTTCTCGGCGTCCACGGGATCGAGCATCGCCCGGTTCGTGCGCAGCAGCGGTCCCGGCATGCGTTGCACGATGTCGCGCACCGGACCCCAGTCCAGCGCGCCGACCGACAGCAGGTACGCGAACGGCACGAGCAACACGAGCACGAAGACGCCCATCGCGACGAGGCCGTAGAAGCCGAGCCCGCGGAACACGACCGAGAACGGATAGAGGAACACGATCTCGACGTCGAGCACGATGAAGCTCATGGCGACCAGGTAGAACTTCACCGGGAAACGCTCGGCTGGTTCGGCTTCGGGCACGATGCCGCACTCGTACGGCGCCTGCTTGGCAGCATTCGGGCGCTGCGGCGCGAGCAACTGCGATGCCATGAACGAGAGCGAGACGAACGCGACCACCACCCCGGCCATCACCAGGATCGGCAGGTAGTCAGCCATCTGGGCAGACGCTACCCGAAGGCCTCGCCGGCGCAACGTTTGGCCCGCCCGCAACTAACGTCTGGCCGCAATGAGCGCGCCGGAGCGGTGGATCCCGTCGAAGTTCATGGACGCGTTCCTCTACACCGCGGCGGCCGTGACCTACGTGATCTTCGCGATCTACAACAAGTGGCTGATGAACTGGGTCCTCGGGCCGCTGTGGCTGGTCGCGTGGGTGTGGGGCCTGCCGGCGCTCTGGAACCTCGTCCGCCGCCGGCCCGTCCGCCCGCAACGGGGGAGCCCCTCGTCTTGAGTGGCCGGCGCGCAGGCCCGCACGGAGAAGCCGCATGAGTTGGGCGGCGCACCAGTTCGAGGTGTACGCGGTCGAGGCGCACCTTCCCAAGAAGATGCGAGGCAAGATCAGCTGGTTCGCGATCTACTTCGGCGACTTCACGCCCGACTTCCTTGCGAAGTTCTGGGTGTACGGCATCACGGTCAACGGCCACCACTACGGCGCGAGCAAGCCGTACCAGTGGCACCGGGGCTGGCCGGGGATGGGTATCAGCCACGCGCTGTTCTTCGGGATCCTCGTGTGTCTCGGGATCTGGGGGTGGAAGCACAATCGCGCATGGACGATCGGGTACCTCTTCGGTTTCGCCGCGCACGTGCTCACCGATGTCAACGACAGCATCGGCACGATGCTGCTTTTCCCGTTCACGACGCTGAACTGGAGCCTGCACACCTGGGCGTACGCCGCGACCGTCAAAGGCGGCAAGAACCTCGATGCCGCCGCGTACTACAGCAGCCTCGGCTTCGTCATGGACGTGTTCTGGCTGGTAGTGGTGTTGTGCTCTTGGAGGGTGCTGACCCGGGAGTTCTGGAGGACCAACGTCGTCCCGGCCGACCCGCACGTCTGGTCGTGGCTCGGGCAATGGTTCGACGAGCGGGGGCTGCTCGCGATCTACCGCAGCGTGTTCTTCTACGGAGCATGCCGGCTGGTCGCGTGGACGACGTGGGCGCATGTCGTCGCCGAGCCCGTCATCGACGGCGTCAAGCACCACGGCTATCCGTGGGACCTGTCGTGGACCGGGCCGTACTGGGTCCAGCCCGTGCACTTACCCCACGTCAGCCCGTGGGTCGTGCTGCCGGTGACCCTGACGCTCTTGTACCTGGTCTATTGGACGGCGGGCACGGTCTGGGACCGCATGGAGCGACCCGCGAGCAGTGCGATCGCGTCCCGGAACGAACGGCGGTAGACCTTCTGGCGCGGGAACGCGAGCGCGCGATCCGCCGCCTCGACCACCTCGTCACCGAGGATCGCGGCCGCGTCGAGGTCGAGACCGCGCAGGAACGTGACGGTGCGCATGTCGCGCGCGAGTGGGTGCGGTTCGGGCAGCAAGCCCGCCGCCACCAGCATGTCCTGCACCGGGCCCTTCAAGAGGTAGGCGCTGAAGCCCACCGTGCCGGCGACGACATCGACCTTGCTCACGCAGCTCGCACACATGGCGGAGATGCTACTCCGGCGCTTCCAGGACCCGGCGGGCGTCGACCGGCCAGTCGGTGACGACCCCGATGAGACCCGCGGCGGCGACTTCCTTCAGCCGCTTGTCCTGGAGCTCGCCGCGCTGGTACCAGCAGTACACGCCGAGTCCCCGGGCCGCCGCCGCACCGATGAATGCCGGGGTCACGGCGTCTTGATGCGCGCTGACGGCGCGGGCGCCGATCGCCTCCGCGTCCGCGAGCAGCCGCCCGTGCTGCTCGGGCGTGAAGCTGTCGCGCAACAGTGCGACCTCGGCATCGGGAAGCGCGCGGACGAACGCTCGCACCACCGGCATGTGCTGCGACCACGGGAGCACGTCGCCCTTCGCGCCCGACTGGTCGACCGCCTCGAGCACCGCGTCGGCGGCGCGCGGATCCTTGGTGTCGATCGCCACCTTGAGCCCGAGCCCGCGAGCCGTGTCGAGCGCCTCGCGCAAGGTGGGGACGTGCAGCCGAGCAAGGAGAGCATCGCCGGCCCATCGCAGCGGCAGCGGCACGTGCTGGACGCGGCCGAGCCAGGGGTCGTGCAGCAACACCGCCGTGCCGTCGCGGCTACGGCGCGCGTCGACCTCGACGACGTCGGCGCCGCTGCGCGCGGCAGCTTCGATGCCGGCCAGCGAGTTCTCACGTGCGTCTCGCGGGCAGGTCCGGTGCGCGACGACGACCGTGTGTCCCGTCACGGCGTCACGGTTCGGGCGCGACGCGCACGAGCGCCGCGAGCGCGCGGTACACCGCCTCGGCCGGGCCCAGCTCGTCGGGTCGCAGCAGGTTCGCCATGATCCGCAGCACCCACTCCATGAGCGTGTGACTGTGCATCCCGACGCGCGTGAGCTCGCGCATCACTGCCGGGTTGCCGATCGCGCGCACGAATTCACGAGCCACTTTGAAATAGAGGCCGTAGGCCTCTGCGAGCCGCGCGTTGTACGTGAGCAGCGCGAGGCCGTCACCCGTCGCGAGCGCGAGGTCGATCGCATCGGCGGCGAGCCGGCCGGTCTCGTACGCGACCGAGATGCCTTCGCCGTTGAACGGGTTGACGAAGCCGGCGGCGTCGCCCGCGACGATGAAGGTCGGCCCGACCCGCGGCTGCACCGACCCGCCGGTCGGCAGGCGGCCCCCGGTGGGCGCGCACGTGGCGGTCTCCGGGGAGAGACCCCACCGCGCGGGGGCCGTCTCGCAGAACGCTTCCATCAGGTGGGTCGTGTTCACGTGCTTCCAGCCCGCGAACGTCGAAAGGAGCCCGACCCCCACGTTGACCGTTCCGTCACCAACCGGGAAGATCCACCCGTATCCCGGCAAATGGTTCCCCTCGCGGTCGCGGATGTCGAGGTGACTCTCGATCCAGGGCTCGTCGTGGAACGGACTGGTGAAATAGCCGCGAATGGCCATACCTTGCGGAAACGACCGGTCGCGGGCCGTGCCGAGCGCCCGCCCGAACCGCGAGTTGGCACCGTCGGCGACGACCACGTAGCGCGCTCGGACGGTCTCGGTGGCTCCGGAATCCTTGTGCCGGACGACCGCACCGGCGAGCAAGCCGCCGTCGACGAGGGGCGCGACCGCCTCGGCCCCCTGCCAAAGGGTCGCGCCCGCCTTCACGGCTCGGTCGGCAACCATCTCGTCGAGCTCACGCCGGCGTACGACGTAGCCGTACGGGGGGAAGTCGGGGTGCTCCGGCCACGCGAGCTCGAGCGTGATGCCGTGGGCGATCGAGCGCAGACCGTCGAAGCGTTGGAACCCGACGAGCCGCTCGGCGAGACCCATGTCGTGGAGCTGGCGCACGGCTCGCGGCGTGAGCCCGTCGCCGCAGGTCTTCTCGCGCGGAAAGCGCTTCTTCTCGACGACGAGGACGCGGCGACCACGGGACGCGAGCCAGAACGCGGCGGTCGCACCACAGGGTCCGGCACCGACGACGAGCGCGTCGTAGGTGTCTTTCTCGCGCGCACTCATGGAGCACATGATCACATGCCGGAACGACCGGAAACGAAGCGGGAAAAGCCGTAGTTTGTTGGTTCCCACGATGTGCCGCGCCCGCATCTAGCGTGGTACGAAAGGTGACACGACCGAGTCGGAAAGGGCGCCGTAGCGCATGCGCAACTTCCACGAGTGGAACCTGCTTGCGGTCCATGTGCCCAATCTGTTGCCCGATTCCATCTTCGGTTCGCATTTTCCCCGCAAGGCGGGGCGGTTGATCTGGGCGTCGGTGATGTTCGCCGGCGGCCTCGGGATCGCGTTCTTGTGGATCCGCCGGCCGAAGCGGTCCAACGAACCGGCCACGTGGGCCCAGACGTTCCTGGGCGCGATGGGCGTGTGGGTGATGCTGACGCTCGGCTACGGCGTGATCCCCTCGGAGTGGATCATCTTCGGGAACTCGTACCTGAACTTCAGCTCCTCGACGTTCCTCCTGCGGCGCGACCAGTGGGGTTCGCACCTTCCGCCGTTCGACATCACGCGCGACAAGCTCGTCGACGGGGTGGCCGCAGGTATCTACGTCGTGGTGCTCGTGCTGAACGTGTTCCTGTTCGTCGCGTGGCAGAAGCGCAAGGTTGCGGAGCCTGCGATCGAAGGCGACGAGACCGCGCCGGTGTCGCGCGGGGGCCCGCTCGCCCGACTCCGCGCGCGCCGAGAAGAACGCGTCAGCGCCTACGGCCGCCCAGTGACCACAACGACGGAACCGTGACGATGGAAACGATGGCAACGCGCGCGCACCAACGACAGTCACACGACGCGGTGAGCGCATAGACATGGCGCGCACGGACGCAAATCCGCCGATGCCTGAGTTCTCGACGTCGTATGTGCTCCAAGAGGTCGACCCGAACTGGCTGACCCAGGCGGTCAAACCCAAGCAGTTCCTCCACATCGACCAGGCCGAATGCATCCTCTGCGAAGGCTGCGTCGACATCTGCCCCTGGAAATGCATCCACATGCTCTCCACCGACGCCGTCGACGAAGCCGTCAACGCCGACGCACCCGGCGACGAC
>JBBQXS010000050.1:0-30890 GCA_038209365.1 Acidimicrobiia bacterium
GACCAGCCTCGCGCCCTACAGCCCACGCGACCTCGACCAGGTCGCACGCAAGCTCAACGGACGGCCTCGACAAACCCTCGCCTGGATGACACCATCCCAAGCACTCGACACCGCGTTGCAATGACCCGTTGAGACCAACGCCAATCTGCTCGGACGCGACGGCGCGTCGATCCAGACGTCGGCTACGGCCGCGCGCTAGCGCGGGTGTCGTCGAGGCGCGTGGGCGACGCGCCAGTCTGCCGTCTTCACTTTGAGCCAGTCGCCGGAGCGTTCACCGGGCCGGTACCGGGACTCGACACGTTTCGCGACGATGCCTTCGACGTTGTGCTCGCGGCACGCGGTGAGCACGTCGACGACGTTGCCGTGCAGTTGTGGCGTCGTGCACCATGCGGGGCCGTTCAGCTCGAGACTGTCGAGCAGCGCACGACGCTGCCGGTACGGCTGGTCGACCACCGGGCCGTCGAATGCGAGGACATCGAACGCGACGAACGTCAGCGGCACCGGCCGGTTTCGCGCCGCGACGCGGGGCAGCACGCCGTAGAAGTCGCCGGCGCGGCCTTGACCAGCGACGAGCTCGCCATCGAGGACTACGCGCGTCGTGAACAAGTCGCCGAGAGGTGTCAGCTCGGGCAGGCGCTCGGTCAGGTCATGCCCGCGGCGGGTCCACACTCGCACGTCGCCGTCGACCGCGACGATCACTCGCCAGCCGTCGAACTTCGGCTCCAAGACCCACCGACCGGTGAGCTGCCGGGGCGCGCTGCTTGAAGCGAGCATCGGCTGAAACGGCATCCGCACAGCCGGAATCGTGCCAGATCGCGAGCCCGGGCCGCCCCGAAGCGCCTGCCGGGGCGGGGAGCAACAGCAGGTGCCCCGAAACGTCTCGACCCACGGCCACCGTTCGCCCCCGTCCGCACGCTACGTCGTCGGGACGCGCAGCGACCGCCGACCCGAAGGTCGACGGCCGCCCGGTCTTCCCCCATTTGCGGAGTCGCCTCGCGAAGAGAAGGCAGTCGCCGAGCTAGCGCCTCCAGCCATCCGTGGCGACACCTTTCATCGGCTTCCCGCACGACGCGCCTTGAGGGGCTTTGGGAGGGCCACTAAAGCCCCGCGCTACGCCAGCCGAAGGTGAGGTGTCGGGTGGCCAGCGAATCAACGGAAGCGGGCCGCCAATGGCTGAACTCAAGTCCAGGAACATGAGCGCCTATTCGGGGCCGTGCGAGGTTCGCGCCGGTGAGGCCGACTTCACCGCTGGCGACGCCCAACTCGTCGCAGGCAGCGCCGCGACGCCGTCCTGGCAAGGGCTGGTCAGGTCCCCGCACGTCGATTGGTACGGCGTGCTCATCCACCATCAGAAGGTCAGCGTTCGCCTCCCCTCCGGCCAAACCGCCGACGCGACCGTGGTCCGCTACAGCGCCGGCACCACGACCGCTCACATCAAAGGCACCAGCCCCATCGCCTGGTGAGTCTCAATGCACCTCAGCCCCGTCTACCTCCTCGTCGACCACACTGCCGGACATAAGACGCTCGGCGGGTTCACCACGCGAGCCGCGGCACGCGCGGCGAATGGCGTCGTGGCGCCGGGCCACAATGGACCGTCTTCGAGGTGCGTTGCCGCTCCCGGCCGCTGGCCGTTTCACCGAATCGTTGCCAGCTATTGATCTATTGCCGGTCGCGTCGTTGGGACGTTCAATGACGGCAAGGGGACCACGGGGCTAGGCGTGAACGGTTTCGCATCGCAGGCGACCGGAGCCGTGACGGGCCTAGCCTCGTCGGCCCCTTGTGCGGCAAGGCTGATCGCCCCTTGCAACGACGGATGTCAGGCGGTTCGGGTGTCCTACTCATCTTCAGGCCGCCGGTCGGTGTGTCGCATGAGCGCGCCCAGCAGCGCGTCTAAGCGGTGCGGTGTCCTTCTTCGCAATACCTCGACGTCGCCCGTGATACGCACGCGCCGCACCTCGACCAGTCCTCCGGAGCGGCTCCCCGTTTTCCTCGGTCACGTCGTGAAAGACGGCCACACCCGATGGCGCTCGTTCATACGCGGCTGCCGCGATCACCACCGGCACGGGGTCGTTTGCCCGGCGGTACCGATATGTCGGCATGTCGCGAACCTAAGCCGCGGACGTCGCAACGTTCGCGTGGTAATTATCGACAGCCGCTCAATGCACTCCGCAGTAGTTGCAGCCGTTAGGTCGCGTCCGCTGTCTCGGAATGACGGGTGTCCCAATGCCCGCGGCTCAGTCGATGTTCCCGTGCGTGGTGCTTGTCGCCGGTGGGCGTTCGGGTTGGTAGAGCGGGTCTTGTCCGACGAGCTCGAGCAGGTCTCGGATCAGTGGCTTGCCGCCGTGTAGCCGGACTGGGAGGTCACGTTCCCAGGCGCGTCGACGGACAGTGACTAACAAGCGGATGCCGTAGCTGTCGAGGAACCGCACCCCGTCAAGGTCGAGGATCACTTCGCCGCGTGCGGCGTCGACGGTATTGATCACCGACTCGCGGATCCGCTCGACGGCGGCGATGTCCAAGTCGGCGGGCAATCGCAACACGACGCTCGAATCGGAGGGACTTTCCTGTATCAACCTGTCGTGCGTGCATGGCTGGTCGGGATTGACGTCGGGCCTTGGACGCGCCGGTCGGACGTCGTCGTAGCCGAACACCACGGGCAGTACCTCGCCGTCGGACACCCGACGCACATGACAACCGTCGGCGCTTGTGGAGGCGACTTCGAAGCCGCCCACCCAGGTGTGGGTGAAGTGGGTAACGACCTCGACCCGGTCGCCGGTACGGAACTTGCTAGGGGTGGCGGTGCGGTCCATCGCGTTTTACCTCCTGCGGCCGGGCAACGGGCACGGCCAGCAACGTTCGGTATCGGCAGCCGAACGGAAACTTGAGGCATTACTCAGACCAGGACCGAGGTTCCCGTGACACCGCACGACCGAGCTAGACGACGGGTCCGATGCGCCGGACGGCGCACGAGTCTCAGGTCAAGCGATCCGGCGACGTACTTACTTGGCGCACGGGGCGCGTCGCGGCTAGCAAATTTCCGGCGCCCCGCCCCGGCGCCAATGCAGCACAGATAGGGCCTCCCGCCCCCGCATGGGAGGCGCTATCGCGTTCAGGAACCCGACTCCCACTCGACGGTGGCAGAGGTAACGCCATCATCGACGAGACAGCGATGTATCTCGCGGTGGTGCAAGAACAGGACGCGCATGTTGGGTTCGCCACTGCGCGCGACGATCACGAACTCGGGTACCTCCCCGGGCGCCACGTCAAGTACCGTCCCGCAGTGGACACATTCGTACCTGCCGTCGCGAACGCGCACACGTTCCGATCGGATGCAGCAGTGCTGGCTTGAATTCGGGCGGTGGCCGAGTCCGACGTTTGGTGGACGCCGCAGTAGTTGCAGCCGCCGAGCGTCCAGGCCCAGCAGCACACCGGGTCGCCTCAGGCGCGTAGCTCGTGCTTTGATGGGTGCGGTCGCGTTCGCGGGCGCTGCTCATCGGACTCGCGCATGATCATCGGCGTGGGTCGGTCGTTCGGATCGGCGGCCCGTCGCGATGACGACGATGGCGACGCCGAGCGCCACGCTGATTAGTCCGAGTGTCCACCGCGTGTAGGGCGAGCCGAGATCGGTCACGGCGCGGCCGATGCGTGGGATCGTCCAGTCGACGCGCGCGACGATCGCGGTAGGCGCTCTGGTGAAGTACTCACTCGAATCGTTCGCGTCGCCGCGCGTCTCGATCTGCACGGCGTTGCCGGCGGACGCGATGTGACGGACCCTGTGCGTCAGCAGCTCGCCCGTGGCCGGGTCCTCGAGCGTGACGATGGCGCCGGCGTGGAGGTCCGCGGCCCGCGCCCACTCGACCACGACAACGTCGCCGACGACCAGCGTCGGCGCCATCGAGGCGCTCCGCACGATGAGCGGCCGGTAACCGAGCCCGAGGAGCGTCAGCGTCGCGAGCGCGACGGCGGCGGTCGCCCCGACCGCGAGGACCTCGGCGCGGGCGACCACCCGCCGCAAGATGCGGGCGCGCCCACCCTCCTCGTCGAGCAAGGCCCGACTCTCGCGTACACTCGTGTCGGGGATCGTCCGTGGTGTCGTCACACCGGCTGCCGAGAACAGCTCACGGATCCAACGCACGCGATTCGCATGATCCATCGACAGCGACAGGCCGACGATCGCGCCGAGTCGAGTCGCTCGTCGACCCGCGACAACCGCGGTCGTCTCGAATGTCGTCGCGTCCGAGAACACCATCGAGATCGACACCACCGCGCCGCGACCCATCTCGGGAAGCTGACCCGCCACCGCGAGCCCCTGGGGTGAGGCGTTCACCACGCGAGCCGGATACCCGTCGACGAGGACCGCGATGTCGGTCGCGAGGCGGTAGGCACTGCGTTCCCACGCACGCTTGCCGACGGCGCGCACCGCGAACAGCCACATCACCACGAGCTCGACAATCGCGACCGCAACCGGAACATCCACAGAGTGGTTGGCAACCGGCGCCCGGTCGATGAGCGCGACGGTGGTGAGGAGACTCAGCACGAGCGCCGCCGCGAGCAGCGGCTGGTCGGGGACGCGAAGCTGGATGGGACGAACGCGCCCGGTGATCGCCGAGGACATCGCGAAAATGGAACCCGGCGCGTCGTACGCCGTGGCCCGGCCTTCGCGCAGCGGATGCAACCCCACGCGATACGACACCCGGCTCGCGCCCCAACGCGCCGCCGCAACTGCGACCGCGCACCCGAAGAAGAGCGGAGGCGGGCATCGAAGCGGGAAGCGGCCCGACCACGCGATGCCCAACGGAATGCACGTCCAGATGAGGAGCGACCAGCCCGACAGCTCACGCGACAACGCGATCGCGGCCGCCACCCGAGCGCGCCTGGGGCCGGTACGCGTGGCGCCCGCAAGATCCGCGGCTGCCGCGCGTCTGCGCAAGAGCTCCGTGGACCAAAAGGGCGGCGCGTCAGCGGGTGCAGCCCGAAGGGCGACCGCGTCGCACACATCGATGCCGCGGAACCCGCGCGATCTCTGCACGCGCATCCACGCGCCCCAAGGCACTCCGGGCTCGAACGACACCGCGCGCACGAGATCGGTGCGCACGATGGTCGCATCGGGCTCCCAGACATCGGCGCCGGCGGCGCGGACTTGCGATCGCCCGCGAGCGCGCAGCAGCTCGCGCTCCGGCGGGGCGAATCTGTCGGCATTGAACGACCGCGCCGACCCGACGACCCAGCCGATGTCATCGCGGAGCTGCCCGGCCGCGGCCGCGCACGCATCCGGGACCGGAAACGCACTCGCCGAAACGAACAACATGGCATCCGTCGTAACCGACTCGACTGCGTCAGCAAGCGCCTCCTCGAGCGTCGACGCGACGTTGACACTGAGGTCGACCTGCGCGGCAAGCTCGTCGAGAAGATCGCGATCACGAGTCGAAAGGACGACCGTCGGCCCCGCCTGTGCAGCCAGAACGATGCTCGGACGCGCCACCTCGTCGGATTCGGCTCCGAGCCGTACGACGGTCGTCACCGAACCCGTCCGGCGGGCGAGTCGCGGCGGGAGCACAGGGCGGCGGGAGAAGGCGTCGACGGCGAACGCGACGCCACCCCACCCGATCCCGACGAGCACCAGCGCGCCGACGATCGCATCTGCCGGCCGGAGCAAGACCGCCGTCGCGCCGGTCAGGACGACCGACGCGACGGCGACGAGCAGTTCAAAGGCCCGCGCCGGTCTCACGCCCAGTGCCGACGCCGCCCGACGATCACGAGCGCGGCACCGGCCGCGAGAAGCAACGTTCCAAAGGCAATGAGCGGCAGCGACGGAGAACCCGTCTTTGGCAGCGAATTCGAGCCGGTTCCCGTATCTGCTGCAACGCTCACGATCGTGGTCGACGTGACTCCGTTCGCGAACACGGTCCTCGGCGTCGTGCTCCCAGGCAGCGTCGACGTCGCGCCTTCAACGGTCGACCCGGCCGTGGGAATGGTGGTCGGCTCTGTCGGGGGCGGCGACGTCGTGGAGGACGGAACCGTCGTAGTCGCGGCCGATGCGTGGGTGGTGGTCGTGGTCGGGATGGTCGTCGGCGCGACGGTCGTGACCGTTGTGGGAGCGGTCGGCGTGGTCGTCGTCGTGGTGGTTGCGTGCATCGTGGTCGTGGAGAGCGGCGCGGTACTCGTAGTCGTCGAGCTTGCTGTCGGCGCGCAGAACTGGACGTTGGAGACGTCGGGGCCGTTGCCACTCCCGACGAGAGGCAGACCGGCGTTGGAGAAGACGCCGTGCAGTGTCGGCGGCGTGAACGACGTGATGACTGCGTCGGAACCGCCCTTGACGATCACGTAAGTGATCGCGATCTGCGAGTCCCAAGTTCCACCGGTCGCCGACCCGTTCGTGATCGTCACAACGTCCTCGTTGCCGGCGGGCGTCTCGAATTCGTATTTCCCGCCCTGGAAGTTGAATTTCGCGACGAGTGTCGTCCCATCCGGGCACGGCACGTTTCCGCCATCGAGCTGGGAGGTGGTCGTTTGCAGCAGGCCGGCGGCGATCAGCAGAACGCCCAGGACCATCAAGCCAAGTGCCCCCTGCCGCGACCGAACAACTCTCGAGAAACGACCTCCGCGGTTCGGCATCTTCATCCTCCGGTGTGGGCACGCGCGAAACGGCGAACTCCTTTCATCGCTTCGGCAGCCTGGACCCCGCCCTTAGGACTAATACAGAGCATGGGCTACGAGATTCGCGATGCGTGGATGCCAGGTAATGGTCCCGCGTTCCGTCCGCGAAGGTGCTGGTGCAGGTTGAACTTTCTCGGCTCGCCCACAACCCAGGCTGCTGCGGCCTCAACGGCTCTCAGGGCCTATGACTAGGGCTTCTACGGTGGACGCAGTTCAATGCACGCCGCAGTAGTTACAGCCGTCGAGCGTCCAGACCCAACACCGCACCGGGTCGACTTCGTGACTCAGCTCGCGGCCGCGGCAACCTTCCGGTCGTCGTTCTCAATGCAGCCAGCCGACGATTGGCCGTCCGCGTGCACGATCAGGCCCCTGGGACACGTCACGGACCCGGCGCTAAGCCAACCCCGGGGTCCCAAGGCTGCGAGCCTTCCCGGGGCGGGTCGTTAGGCATGAACGATCAGTGCGCCGCGCGGTTATGTGCCGTGCTGCACGCCCCGTCTTTGCGGGAGTAGCGCGAAGGTGGCGATCGCAAGTGGGCCGGTGAGAAGCGCGGCCGCGACACCGGCGAGACGAGGGTAACCACGTCGATTCGCGACCGCGCCGGTCGCCCGTGCCAGCCTGACCCACAGCCAGAGGATCACCGCAGTCGCCAGGCCCACGGCAGTGCCGGCGATAAAGCCCACAACTATCATGCTCGTGCCTCCTATGCGAAGAGCAGGTGTATAAGCGTTACGACGCCCTCCGGCTGCTACTTGTTACGGTAGTTCGCCTTGCGTCGTCGACTGGCCCGCGCGTGGGGGTCGACCTTCAGGATCGCTTCTTATCGGACGCGGGGTCGTCGACGAAACGTTTTTAGGACAGTGGGCCTGGCTCGGCAGTTCAATGCACGCCGCAGTAGTTGCACCCGGCGAGCGTCCAGACCCAACAACGCCACCGGATCAGGCTCGTGCCGTAACTCGCACTCCCGGCAACCGTCAGAAACTTCGTCGAGCGTGCAACCCGCGACCGTGCCGTCAGCGTGCACGATCGACGCGCCTGACAGGTCACGGAGGGACGGTAGTTGGATGGCGCGTCTTGGCCGCGGAATGCGATCCTGTGTCAACCCCAACGACGTGGGGCGAGGGGTGCGTGTTGTTCGGTCAGCTCGACGGTCAACGGTGGCGCTTGACGACACGCCCAGTGCACGGCAGACCACAGCTCCGATCTTTACAAGTGAGCTGCCGAATCGCTGGACTCAGCCGAGGAGCGTCAGTCGATAGATCGTCGTCGAATCGCTGAAGTAGACGGGGTGGCCGGGCCCCTGTGTCTCCACCGAGAGCACACCACTCGGATGGTCGTACACGATCGTGTCGTTCACCACCCCGGTGCGTTGAGCGTTCAGCGTCAGGCTGTGGAACTGGCCCCTGTTGACCGTGCTGAACAGCAGACTTCCTTCGAGTGTGCTGCCGAGCCCGCACCCGGTGCAGAAGGCGGTGCCGGTGATGCCCTGCGCTGGATAGAAACGAATTGGCAGGCGCGGCAGGAACCCGCTTTGGTTGGTGTTCAACGGCGTATTCGGCGGCGTGGAACAGGTGGCTTCCGGGCCCCATCCGTAGTTCCCGGCCTTGACAATGCGGTTCACCTCGTCGTTGCAGGCCGGCCCGTTGTCGGTCAACCAGAGGCTGCCTTGTGTCGGATCGAACGTGAAGCCGAACGAGTTGCGGATGCCGTAGGCCCACACGAAGCTTCCCGGGAAGGGGTTGCCGGCCGGCACGCCGCCGTTGGGCGTCATCCGCAGGACCTTGCCTCCCAGGTTTATGTTCCGATTGACCGTCTGCGCGTTGGCCGGATTCCCGTGCTCGCCGACTACCGCGTACAACGCGCCGTCGGGTCCGAACTTGATACGACCGCCGTTGTGGATGGTCGCGATGTTCGTTTCGTCCATGATGACTTGTTGCGCGTAGCCCTTCCCGAGAGACGTCGAGATCTTCAGGATCTGGTCGCGCGCGACTCCTGCGACGTTGCGACTGGCATAGGCGTAGACGTACGGAGACGACGGCCAGTTCGGATGCAAGGCCAGACCGAGAAGTCCCTGCTCACCAGCGGCGATCACGTTGGGGACGGTCCAGACCAACGTGTCCTTGCGGGTGTTGAGATCGCGGCGATGGATCTCGCCGTTGTTTTTCTCGGCGTACCAGATCTCGTGGCCGTTCGGAGCGATCGTGAACGCGGCGGGGAAGTTGAGCCCCCTAATCACCGCTTGCGCGTGGGGCCGGCCGTGGCAACTCGTGAGCACTGTCGATGACAGCGCGAGCAAGACCGAAGAAACGATGATGCGTCGCAAGACGTTCACGAGCGATCAAGCCTTCCATGTCGACGTGGACGCGATGCTACGACTTGCCGCCGCGCCGACGCACTTGCAGTGGAAGGCTCGTCCTGCGCGCGCGGATCTGTGGGCCGTCCTCGAGTTTTGATGCGCCGACGACGCCGAAGGTTGTCGAAGAGCTGATCGTGCGGGGGCTCGTCGAAGTCTGACTTCGAGCCGGCACGGTGCCCATCGAGGGAGCGCCCTAGCGAGGAACCGACGCGCGACTCGAGTGTCACGGCGAGTGGAGACAGCGAGTCGATGACTGGCCGTTCTGGTCGGCTGCTGATGTCGGTCTGTCCAACGCCCGGGGCGACACCGCCGCAACGACTGGACCACTGCCCCACCCAAGCCCAACTGTGGCCCGACTGGCGCCACCACGCGTCTTGACCGACCTCGACGACGACACGAACCCGGCCGGTTGCAGAAGAAGTCCCCACCGAGTTTCTTGTGCAAAGCCCTGCGATATTTAGCGCATGTCGGGCGATCGTTTGTTACGGCAGGCGCTCACATCAACTGCCCGAGGTCTTTTTTTCTGCCTCGTCGCTGCGCGGCGACCGTGCATAAGCCGCTGCACCCACCGGTAGACAGTGAGGTGATCGACTCGATGCCACGCTCGACGAGGAGCTCTTCGATGTCGCGGTATGACAGGCCGTACCTCAGGTACCGCCGGACCGCGAGCACGATGATCTCCGGCGGGAACCGGAAACCCTTGAACGCCGAAACGGCCTGGGGCTGAGACGAAGCGAATGACGACCGAACATCCACCACTCTCACCCAGCCCGTACCCAACGCAACAGCGCCCTTAGTACCGCAGCTTCAGTCGCGCTTCGTTTGGTCGATAATTCGGGGTGATGAGAAGGCTGGTACGCGCCTGGTCGCGGGTTGGGTCACTGTCGATTGTGATCGTGCTGGTGGTTTTGCTCGGGGCGTCGGCGGCTTCTCTGGGCGCGTCGCAGGCGCAGAGTCGTGACCAGTTGCGATCGCGCTTCGCTCAGCGAGCCGTCATCGGAGCGCGGTTCGTCGATGCCTACTTGCACGATTTCGCCGGACGCGAATCGAGCCTCGTCGCGCGCGGGCTACACAATGATGAACTGTCGAAAGCGGACTTCGAGCAAATCGTGGCCAGTCTGCAGGTCGATGCGGCGGTGTATCTCGATGTGCGGGGGCGTCTGGCGCATGTCTGGCCTCGAAACGAGGCGCTCATCGGCGCAGCCCTCACCGAAAAATATGCCCATCTCGCCGCCGCCCATCAAGGACGTATCGCGGTTTCGAAGGTGGTGCCGAGCGCGGCCCGCGGTGAGCCGGTCGTCGCCGTCGCAGTTCCCATCGCTACTTCGCAGGGGACGGTAGTCTTCAGCGGAGCATTCGCGGCATCCGCGACACCGCTCGGCGCCTACGCCACAAATACGGTCTCGATACCGGGCAGCAATATTTACGTCGTCGACCAGGACGGCACCGTCGTTGCCGGCAATGTCGCCAACCACCGCACGGTCTCCTTGCGCAAAGTCAATGCCGGCCTCTCGCGGGCTGCTGCGAGCGTCCGGAGCGGCGGGTTCGACGGCGATGCGGGCCCGGGATACTTCACTATGGCCCCGGTAACAGGTACGGGATGGCGTGTCATCGTCGCGGTCCCGAACCGAACCTTGTTAGCCCCGGTAAGCGGCCTTTCGTCGCTCGTTCCGTGGCTTATCCTCGGGGGCCTGGCAGCGATCGCGGGAGTTGTGCTCTATCTCTTGTTCCGCCTGCGGCGTGAGCAGCGTCAACTCGCAGCAACGAACCACGAGCTCGCGGCGGCCTCGACCCAAGTCGAAGTCTTGGCCGCGGGACAACGAGAGCTTCTTGCTCGCTCCTCACACGAGCTGCGGACTCCGCTGACATCCATCCTCGGCTACCTCGAAGAGGTCTTGGACACCCCCGGTGCCGTAACCGGGGAGAGCGAGGAACATGTGCGCACGGCACATCGCAACGCGCAACGCCTGCATGCCCTCGTGGATGATCTCCTCACGCTCGATCAGATCGACACGACCAAAGTCGACCTACAGGCCACGGCAGTGACCGTTTCGGAATTGCTCGATCCCGTAGCGCGCGACTTCGAGGTCCTATGTATTCGCAAAAGGGTGCGCCTCGTGACTTCAAGTGCCCCGCCGCGCCGCGAGCTCCTGGTAGACGTTCGGCGCACCCAACAGATCCTCGCAAACCTTCTGAGCAACGCACTCAAGCACACGGACGCCGGCGGTACTCTCGCCATCGCGTGCCACGAAGACGGTGACAACTGCGCGATCGTCGTCTCCGATACCGGGTGCGGTATCGCCCCTGACGAGGTGGCAAAGGTCTTCGATCCGTTCTTCCGGTCAAGCGCAAGCACCCGGGCAGCAATTCCGGGCACAGGACTCGGACTACCGATCGCGCGGTCGCTCGCAGAGGCTCAGGGAGGTTCGATCACAGTGGCCAGCGTCGCGGGCGAAGGAACCGCCTTCACCCTAACTGTGCCGTTCGCTCGCATCCCGTCGGAGGTCGCGCAATGACTCGCATTCTTGTCGTCGAGGACGACACCGATGTACGCGCGCTTATTGCACGCCGCCTCACCGCCGCAGGCCACCAGGTGATCGCCGTCGACTCTGCCGAATCTGCGATCGACACCGTCGATGCGCGCGGGTTACCGGACCTCGCGGTCCTCGATGTCGGCCTGCCAGGTATGAGCGGGATCGACTTGGCTGTCGCCCTGCGTTCTCGCGAAGGCGCCACCACGCTGCCCGTCGTCTTCCTCAGCGCCGACGTCCTCCCGCACCACGTCGAGGCCGGCCGAGCCATCGGAGCGACCTACCTGACCAAACCCTTCGTCGCCAATGCCCTGCTCGCCAAAGTCACCGAAGCCTTGCAGCATCACGTACCGCCCGGCTGGTAAAGAACTGGCAGGCAGCGGTCGGTTGAAGCCGGCGTTGCTTGCGCGAATCGAGCGGCTGATACGCGGCCAGTGGGCCAACGGCATGTTGCCGCACATGATCTTTGTCGAAGGTTTGAAAGACTTGGGCAGCCGCCGGATATGGCAATCGATCCACCGCCTCGAATCCCGAACCGCGTCAAGACAACCCAGCAATGAATATCCGGCACCTACAGGCTCCGATGTCGGCGATCATGCCAATCACCGATATCACATACCAGCATCGACGCTCGCGCACAGTCGGGTCAGCTTCGATGCACTGTTAGATCCGAGCGAACACGAGCAGCTCATCGAAGTGACCATGTTCGGTGACCGACGCCACGGGGGCATCGGTGCGTGGGTAGGCCGGTCGTGCCAACGCGAGGAGCTCGTGACCACACCCGCGCACGGCGCTTATCCGTTTAGAGAAGACCGCGCCGCTGACCTACGGTGCAGCGGATGATCGATGCTTACGCGGATGTCTGGTGCCCATTCGCGCATGCCGGGCTTCGCGCAGTTGTTCGGAGACGGAATGCGTTGGGACGTGACGATGTCGTCGTGCGGATCAGGGCTTGGCCGCTCGAACTCGTGAACAAGCAACCTCTTGATCCGACAACGACGGCGACGCACGTCGATGCGCTACGAGCGCAGGTGGCGTCGGATCTCTTTGCAGGATTTGATGCCGACCACTTCCCACAGACTTCGCTGCCCGCGCTCGCGCTCGCGGCTGCTGCCTACCGGCGAGATGACCGGATCGGCGAAGCCGTCAGCTTCGCCCTTCGCGATGCGCTCTTCGAGGACGGGCGTGACATCTCAGATCCAAAGGTGCTCGCCAGCGTGGCAGACATCAATGGCATCGGTGGTCCCCTTCCTGAAGACGAGCGGGCCGTGCGGACCGAGTGGCAGGAGGGGAAGTCGCGCGGGGTTGAGGGATCTCCCCACTTCTTCTGCGGAGAAGTCGGATCGTTCTGCCCGTCGCTGAACATCGCGAAGGACAAGGAGGGCGAACTTCAAATCAGGCGCGACATGGACGCGCTCGATGCATTCCTTGCGCAATGCTTCAAGCTCTGAACGAACACAGACGCCGCGGCGGCCCTGAGGTCTACGCCCGTCGATCGCGTGAATCAGTGTTTTGCGTGGTACGAGTCGGTCGTTCGTCCGATCGTTCGTCGCGTACGGCTTCCGCATCCTCGGGGCCCGCGATGTCACTCTGACCCGTTGGCTCGCCGCCCTTTATGTCACCGTGGGCTCGTCTCACTGCGACCTCGGCCTCTTCCTCGCTGATGCCTTCCCCTGCGTAATCAGCGAGAGCTTCCCCCTCTGCCTCCGGTCTCCAGTCGCCGCATGGAGCTTTTGGCGAAGAGTCGGCGTGTTCGAGTCGTCGTCTTGTGTGTTCGTAGAGTCAGTCGGCATTCGGTGCCCTCCCTGAGTCGAGCCGTCAACGGGCTGAGATCAAGGCACTCTGACACGACTCAACTTGGCACTCAACGCGGGACCGCTCGACGTCCAATCGCGGCAGGGCCGCGCGCCCGCACCTCGACATCGCCATCGGCGGCACCTCGCGTGGCGAGCGCACAATGTCGCTCGGCGAGCAAGCGACCCGCCGTCCCAAGCGATCGACGATGATTCTGCGCGAGCGCGGCCGACCCAATTTGTGAATCCCGTTCGGTCCGGAGCCGAGCCCATCCCGTAGTGCACACAAATCGTCGATTGTCGTATCCGTAGAGGACCGGGGACACTGCGCGCGAGGCTGTTCTCCGTAGCCGAAGCGTGCTCACGTCATGAGCGTCCCGCCGAGTGCAGCGATCTTCCGGACAGGCCACACCCAACCCCGTGCAGCACCCGCAGCCTCGGAGTTGTAGGTCGCGCTACCACATTGGAGGAACCGCCCGGGACCGGAAAGTCTCGGAGGATGTCGGTCTACGAAAGGTCGCGGGCGATGCCGGACTGCATGTCTCCCCCGCGCGCCTTCGCTGCCCACGTCACGGGTAGCACATCGGCTCGCCCCTCCGGCGACGCGGCCCGGCAGATGCTCACCGCACCGACGCGTGGCAGTCGGGTCGCGTCGACCTGGTGGTTGGTATTCGCGCCTTTTGTGGCGTCCGGGCCGCTCAGGTGGCGCCTGGTTGACCGGCCATGGAAACGCGAACGGCCTGGTCGGCGGCGCGGCCGAGTTTTCGGCACCCACAGGCTGATTCCTCATGCGGACGGGACGTCGTAGGTCGCCATCTCGTCGTCCGTGGGGGGCTGGTAAATCCTCGACCACTCCTCGAGTTCCTGGCGCGTGATGGGTCGCGCACCCCACCGACCCTCGAGGTCGCGTTGGACAATCCGTCGCCACAACTCCTCCATCGTGGCGGTGACGTAGCGGAGCTCGACTGGCGATCCGATTGACCGGGCCGCGTCCCTCAAGGTGTCCCGCTCTTCTCGCGCCCACACACCCCATTCGATGACGACGTTGCTTCCGGACTGAAGGAGGTCGAGGGCAAGGCTGAGTTGGAACTCCTCGATGCGGCCCCGGACGGTCTCGGCCCAGAGGTCGATGCCAGCTGCCATCATCCAATCGTCTGGACAGAGTCGGATCGCAGGCAACGAAGCAGCAAGCGCAGTCGCGAGTGACGTCTTGCCACTGCCGGGTAGCCCCGTGATGACGATCAGCCGTCCGGGTACTTGCGCCTTGTTGTCCGACATCACCGACAGATCGTCGCAGGCCACTCGGGCTTCGGCCGGTCGATTGCGCGCTCGGAACCGGCGTTCCGGGACACCCCAGGCCCGTCGTTCGGGGAGACGCGCGCTAGGGGACACTCGCGCCGGGTCGACATGTGCGGCCGCGCTCGTGGCGTAACGCATCCCGAGCGGACGTTGTGTGGGCGAGGTCGCCGCATTCGCGGGTACCAACATCGATCTCACCGTGCTCGGACTTCGGGTAAATCGGCCCGTTTTCCTCCCCACTGACACGAGCAGGCATGGTCCAGTAGAGTTTTGTCCACTGATTTAGTCGGAAAGGCATTCGCTCGTGCAGTGGGACATCGCGATCGCCGGCCTCGTCATCGGCTTCGTCATTGGTCTCACCGGTATGGGCGGCGGCGCGCTCATGACGCCGGCGCTGGTGATCCTGTTCCACATCCCCACGCCGACCGCGATCTCCTCCGACGTCGTCGCGTCGTTCATCCTGAAACCGATCGGCGGCGGCGTTCACGTGCGGCGCGGCACCGTGAACTGGCGCCTCGTGCGCTGGCTCGCGATCGGATCGGCGCCCGCCGCCTTCGTCGGCGCCTACGTGATCGATCAGCTGGCGAGCAAGGGGAACGCCGACCAGATCAAACAGATCCTCGGCGCCGTCCTCCTCGTCGCCGCGGCGGCGATGCTCGTGAAAATCATCGTGCAAGCCCGCCGGAACGAGCACAACACCGAGATGATGGATCAGCAACTCGTGCGCCCGGCCCCGACACTATTCATCGGCATCGTCGGCGGCTTCATCGTCGGCATGACATCAGTCGGCAGTGGCTCGCTGATCATCGTCATGCTGATGCTGCTGTACCCGATGCTGACCTCTCGCGAGATGGTCGGCACCGACCTCGTGCAGGCGATCCCCCTCGTCGGTGCGGCCGCGCTCGGCCACCTCATCTTCGGTTCGTTCGAGCTCGGCCTCACGACGTCGGTGCTCGTCGGGGCGATCCCAGGCGTCTACATCGGCGCGCGCATCTCCTCGCGGGCCAGCGACCGTTACATCCGGCCCGTCCTCGTCGCCGTGCTCACCGTCTCGGCGCTGAAGCTCCTCAACGTGTCGAACGGCTGGCTGCTGGTGACAACCGTCGCAGAGGGGGTCCTGGTCGTGAGCTACCTGATCGTCGCCGCCCGTCGCCTCACAGTCCAGACCGAAGAGGCGGTCGCGCTGGCGAACGCCGAGTGACACAACGCTGTCGGTCGGAGTGCTGCACTCGACGCCCATGGCCAACATGTATCCGTCGCGGGGTTTCCGGCCCGTCGCCGACTTCGGTCTCTACTCGACCCCCAACCCGCTTCACCTTTAATTCCCGGAGGCGCCATATCTGCCGCTCGGCGCTCGCCACGACGGAGCGGGCGATCTGAGCGCGACGACGGGCGACTGGTTACGGGCGTGACGACCTACCCGCTCGAACTACTGATCTCGGTCCGGGCTAGCTCCTGCTCAGCCTGGGCGACGAGCCGGACCGCGTCCTTGACCGCGTGGCAGCCCGACGCTCGTTCGTCTTCGGTTGAAAGCCGAATCTTTGCGTTCTCAGAGACACGGCTGGGCGTCGATCCGTCGCGCGACCGTTGCGCGAGCAATCCGGACAGAATGCCGATGATCGACGTGCAGAGATGACCCTGCGTCACGTGAATCTTTACGCGATCATCACAAACGGCTGTCATAGTCGGTCGTCCGCGGCCCGGGCAGGAGGATCCACGTGCGTAGGTCTCGCCGTACTAGCAGCCAAAGCCGACGCCCGAGATTCGCAGGCGTGATCGTGCTCGTCGCACTCGCTCTCGCCGGAGTCGGCGCGTCATGCGCACCGGGACCTTGTGCGCCGTTCGCGTGCCCGCCCGGCCCTCCGACGCAGCTCGGGATCTTCACGCCCCTGTTCACGGGCGTCACCGACGCGAACTACGTCGCAGCCGAGGCGGACGCGGTGGGCGTGCGTACCGTGCGCGCGTCGCAACGGGTCGACAGTGCGACGATCAGGACCGCATTTGCCGCCTTCGCGGCCAAGGGCCTGCAGATGGTCTTCACCGCGGTCAATAACCAGCAGCCCGACGGCACTGGCAACAATCCCGCGCATCCACCAGTGACCGAGGAGGAACAGCAGACGTATCGCGATCGCCTCGGCGCGATTCTCGACCGCATCCCCGACCCCACCGTTGTGCAGGTCGAGAATGAAGAAGTCGCGGCCAAATTTTTCGCGGGTACGATGGTGCAGTATCGCAACGAACTCGACGCGGCGATCGCTGTCGCGCACGCTCGTGGACTGAGGGTCACGAACGGCGGGATCACCACCAACCCGCTGTCGCTGCTCGTCTGGCAGGACTACAAGAGCCGCGGCCTCAATGCCGAAGCCGAGGACTTCGCCTCCCGGGCATTCGCGGACACTGGTGACGCGTGGATCCTGCGCGACCTGCGAAAAGAGCCGTTCACCCGCCTCAGCCGCCAGGGTTTGCAGACCGCGTGGGACAAGGCTGCCGCGCTCGTGCCATTGCTCGCCTCCAGCGACGTCGATTACGTGAACTTCCACTGGTACACCGACGACGACCATGCGCTTCGTGAGGCGATCGAGTACTTGCGGCGAGCGACCGGCAAGCCCGTCGTCACGACCGAGATCGGCCAACACAACACGTCGGCGGCGGTCGTCGTCGGCCATCTCGGCGAAGTCGTCGAAGCCACCCATCTTCCCCTTGTGATCTGGTTCGACTGGGACGGCGATCCCGCCAAGGGCCTTCATACACCCGGCTCGCCCGGTGCCCTACGCCCGAACGGCGAAGCGTTCAAGTACTACGTCGCCACCCACCAAACACAAATCCGCTAGCGCCAACGCTCATGGTTGCCTCGAAACGTCGCAGCGGCGTCAATTGGGTCCCATTGCCGGTGTGATCGACGCGCCCTATCTGGTGCCCCGACGGTGGCTGGGCTCCAACAGATCAGCTGAGCACAACCGTCTGGTTGGGGCCAGAACCGGTAAGTACACGCAAGCCGACGACTCTCGGCATGTGGTTTTACTACGCGCAGGTCCCACTGTTCTAAAACCGTAATGAATTACAACCGCTTGGGATCGGACAAGGCCGCGCCAGCGACTTCTACGGCGTGCTCGGACGCGTCGGCGCACGCAACCGGACGTCGCCGCTGACGTTCGTCGCATTCGATGTCCTCGCGTTCGACGGACCGGTGATCGACCAGCCGTACCGGCATCGGCGCGCGCTCCTCGACGGTTGCATTGAACGGCGACGCCTGGTGTACGACACCCCAGCTACAGGGCCGCGTCGTCGACGTGCTCGCCGCGTGCCGGGAACATGACGTCGAGGGGATCGTCGCCGAGCGCGTCGACTCGGCGTATCGGCCAGGTGAACGGTCGAGCGACTGGCTCAAGCTCAAGACCGCGGACTTGCGGACTGTGCACGCGGCGCGACGGCACGAGGTCTGAAGGCCGCGTTGGCCACCTGTCCCGGCGGGCTGATCGTTCACACCGACGGGACTGTCGCCAGCTGCACACTCGGCGAAGATGAAGACGGGTGCCGCGGACGGGAGCTACGGCACGAAGGCGATCGGGTGCAGTGCATCGTATGGACGCCGGCGGGCTGCAACTACTGCGGCGTGCAGTTCTGAACGGACCGGCGGCCGGGGGGCTTTGGGAAGGGACCGGCCGCCTGGCGTCCGGTCGCTCGCCGCGCTACTGGTACCCGCCAGTGCGCAAGCTGACGCTCAGCGATACAAGAGGTCCGGTGTCGACGGTACGTGCTGCGGTCACCGGACCGGGAGCTCCGCCCACACCGCTTTCCCGAGGCCGCTGTCGTAGTCCACACCCCACCGACATGCGAGGCCGTCCACCAGCATCATTCCACGAGAGTCTTTGGCGGGCTCGCACCACTCCGGGAAGCCGTCTTCCACTTCAACGCGACCGACGTCATCGGTGATGTTTACCTGCACGTACACCGGTGCTGCACCGTGAAGGATCGCGTTCGTGGCGAGTTCGCACACGATCACCGCGATCTCTTCTCGACCGCGCGTATCAGGTAGTTCTTGCCAGAGTCGGCGGCGCAGTTCGGGTACGGCGTGCACGTCGGAGGCAAGCCAAGCAGCAAGATTCCAGCCCACGACAAGACGCAGTACCCAGATCATGTGGCGTGCTGAGGCCTATTGGACACAACGTGCGTGCAGGTGCGCCGAACTCGTAGACATTGCATCCGCCGAAACGTACGGGCACCCGAGAGTTGTGGCGATCGATGCTGGAAGGCTGGTACTGCGGCGATCGAGAGATGCGCCGCTTCCTCCAGAGAGTTCTAGTTACCCATCTGCCGGGTACGTCTACTGCTCGCCATCGCGGCGAGCGGATGTCAGGCGGCCGGGTCCGTTGCCCGATGTGGCTCGGCCGCCGATCCGTAAGTCTGGGCGCCGCCAGCCGCTCCGTCTCAACCTCGCGGTGTTTAGAACTGCACGCCGCAGTGGTTGCGGCCGGCGTCCAGTTCTAACGGATCGGCAGCCGAGCCGAATGGACCCCGACCCAGCCGCCTGCGTCCGTTCGCCGCAGGGGCGAGCACCCGCTCTACCCGACAAGCATGGGCGAAGGCGTTCACCGATACGCGCCGTCTTGTCATTCGGATTACTCCGACCTAAGCCGCCATCTGTTGCCGCCGAAGCGTCGACCGGCGCGTGTCCCGTACCGCCATGCCAGCAGCGCCATCCAGAAAACAACGATAAGCAATCCACCAGCCACGAGCACCACCACTTCGCGGTACCCGGCACGGACCTGCGCGGTACCTGGAAATAGCTGACGTCGGGTGCCCGCGCCACGCGGTCTGGTGTTAGCGCGGCGGGCAACCCCGGATGCGGACATCACACATCCGATCAGCAGCTCTCCAAAGGAGAAGGAGCCGCGCTGACAAATCTGTGTGGCTGGGCATCTCCACAACAGGCGCGCCCGCTCGGCACATACGCTATGACGGTCCGGCGGCCGGGAACGAGGCGGGGGCCCGGCCCCGACCGCCGGCGCCGTTCGCCCCTTGGGGGCGAGTAGCTAGTTCTACCCTTGGCACGTCGAGCGCGGTCTCTCTCTGGTACGCGGCCGTCTCCTACCGCGGTTTAAGCATCACCGACATCGCGCCGCCGCGCACGCGTACGCGGCTGAATGCAACGGGGGAGATGTTCGCAGAATTCTGCGACGCGTCGACGCGCTCGAACCACCGGTTCCTCGACGAGACGAGCAGGACGCGGTCCGCTCCGGCTGACTGTCCACGGAGCTTCTGCGTTCCCGTGGGCTTGTCCCGGCCCAGATGCCGTCCATGTCGTCGCCGAGCGCGCTAGCGAGACACGGGACACGCACAGGACATGATCTGCGGTAGGCGCGGGCCGGTTCGAGCGACTCACCCTTCTCCGGGAAGAACAGCGCCGTGTCGACACCCCGGCAGTTGGCTTCCTTATGCCATGCCGACGGGCGGAGGAGCGCGTCGAGCGCGTGAGTACCGTCGAGGTTGCGGTCCGTCGCCACCACCGCCGCGAAGAAACGCCGTCGCACTTATAACGAGCAGCTACCGCCGCAGCGGCGTGATCTTGGCGGTCGTACGACCAGTCGTGCCACTCGCGATTCGATGGCGCTCCAACACACACACCCGGGCCCCGCGTTCTCGCATTAGCAGCGCCGCGGTCAACCCGTGATGCCGGCGCCGATCACGCGACATCGAAGGGGTTCGTTGCCCAGAGCGGACTGTATGTCGTCTCCGGAGTTGTGCCCAGCCAGACGGAGGTGTGTTCGCTCATCTCACCCTCGTTACCCGATTGAACGCCGTGTCCTCGGGAACGTGTGGAGGTCACGTCGCGAACCGCTCCGCGATACCCGAACGCGAGGAGACTGCGCCATGCAGATCGATAAGGACACCATCGTGAACTTTCTCCGGGAGCGCGGCAACAACGAAAAGGCCGACGAGGCCGCGAAGGAGCTGCCGGACAAGGTCGACCATGAGGAACACGCCGGGATGCTCGAGAAGTTCGGCGTGAATCCCAAAGAGCTTCTCGCCAAGCTGGGGCTCGGCGACAAACTCGGGGGTATCGGCGACAAGCTCGGCCTTTAGCCGCTCGCAGCTCATCAGCCGCGCGGTGGGGGTCGTATCGGGACACGATGGCCGTGAAGCAGGAGTCCCACAACGGTGCGGATACAAGGTCGGCGACGGGCAGGTCCACATACCCCGCCGATTAGCTCGTAGCACCTCACCCGCGCGGTCGAGAAGCCCTACATAACGATCCCATCGTCGTACCAGGCTAAACGCTGCGACGTAGTCCAGTCCGCGCGACGTGGTCTCGTGCCATCTTGGGTTGCAGGCGCCGACCACTCGGTTCCTGCGCGTCGCGTCCGATGATGTCTTTCTGGAGTGTTTCGCCTCCGGACGTGTTCAGGGTGGTTACTCCAATACGAAGGTGACCAGCATGTTGACTTTGTAGCCAGTGACGTCACCTTGGGAGGAGAGCTGTACTTCTTGTTCTTTGATCCAGGCGGACTGCATCCCGCGCAGCGTCTCCTTAGCGCGGTCGAGCCCGACTTGAATGGCGTCTTCGAAGCTCTCTTGTGAGATGGCGCTGATCTCAGTCACGCGTGCCACTGATGCCATCGTTGGCCTCCTCGGTTTCGTTGTCGGCCCGCCGGTCGACGGCCCTGGTCGTATGTTGGTTCGACACGGTGCTTGGTGTCTTCGATGCGCCGTGCGCGCGTTGACGATGCTTCGGCTGCGCGCGGAGCGGCTGAATTCACTGGTCCCTTGTTGCGTCATGTTGGGTGCGGCGATTGTCCCCGCGTTATCTTCGTCGATGTTGGCGATGATGATGTACGGATGATTCACAGCCCGATCAGCAGTGGAATGAGCCCGCGATACCCTCCGGAGCCATTTCTGACGCTTGGGTTCGGGCAGTCAGCTCCGTGGCGGCGGCCAACACGGACGTTCCCTCGCCACTATCGGAGCATCGCAGTCGGCTATGGCTGACCTTCGGTCTCGGGACCCGAAGGACGCGGGGCGTCTAGCGAGTGCACCGGCGCAGGGCAGACGGCGTTTCCTTCCACCGCATGCCGCAACGCGTCAACCTGCCGGCGCGCTTCGTAGAGACTGTCGCGGGTCCGACGCCATTTTCGCCACTGTCGGAATTTCTCCATTGCGCTCCTCGCACGTCCGCAGACCGCGAGTGTGTGTGAAGCGCGTGATCGAACGCAACCTCGGCAGTGATCGCCTGAACTCGGTAAGCCCTGGCGAACATCGAACGCCCCGGCGATTTGACCCGCAGATTTTCAGGTATCAGCTGGACGGTGAGCACCGGCGCTCGAGACACGATGGTCCCGGTCCCCGAGTGCTTCTGGGGCCCGCGAAGACCTCAGTAGCCGTAGCTCGTTCCGTCCACGCCGGAATCGGCCCGGACGTGTACAGACAACTGGGGTAGGCCGACCAGATTCGCCTCGACTTGGATAGCAATCTCATGCCGCTGCGGGCTCTCGGTGTAACAGTTCGCCCGCTCGAGCGTTACACATCGTGAAGTGCCCGCCAGCGCCGGCGGGCTTTTGGCGCGCGGCGTGGTGGGCGACAACGATGTTGTCCCGTCAACGTGCGGCCGCCCCGCGTGCGTGCTTGACGATGCTCAGATTGGGTATTGAGGTGCGCGCTCCCGTCGAAGGAGCGGTGCATGGTGGACAACCGGAAGGCGGATGTCGTCGTCGAACCGCGGCCCGATGGTCGCTGGGCGCGCCAGAAGCGGGGCGCTCGGCGGGCGGCTTCGTTGCACGACACCCAAGCGGGCGCAGAGGCGGCGGCTCGGGCGCAAGCAAAGCGAGAGCGCACCGGCATCGTGGTGAAAGGCCGAGACGGCCGCGTCGAACGCCGGGAGAGTTACGGCGACGACGCCGCGAACGTTCTCACCGCGAACCGGGACGTCTCGTCGTTGCACCAGAGGTCGTCTGCGGGTTCAGGTCCTGCGGGAGGTACAGACGCTCGACGTGGGCGTCAAGGAGGTGCCATGACGGAGCTAGATAAAGGTTCGGATGGCGACGAGCGACCGAGCGCCGCAGAAGCTGCCTCGACCGCGGCAGAGCAGACCAAACAAGTCGTGGGGACGGCATCGGAGAGCGCAAAGGAAGTTGCCCAGACCGCGAAAGTGCAGGCCTCGCAGGTGGCTTCTGAGGTCGCTGACCAGGGAAAGAACCTGCTCTACGAGGCCAAGGATCAACTCTCCAGCCAGGCGCGGGCGCAGACCGATCAGTTCTCTCAAGCGATGCGCAGGGTCAGCGACCAGGCGAGGGCGTTGGCCGACGGGCGCGCCGATGAGGCGGGCGCGCTCGGTGACTACACCCGTCAGGCAGCCACCAAGCTCTCCGATCTCGCGAGCCACGTCGACGAGCGCGGCTTCGAGGGCGTCTTGCGTGATGTCCAGGCTTTCGCGCAGCGTCGGCCCGGCACGTTCCTGCTCGGCGCAGCCGTGGCTGGATTTGCGATCGGCCGCGTGTTCCGCGGTGCCGCGGCAGCAAACGCGGACCAACCCTCTATGGGGGTGCGCACGAACGCGATTCCATCCCCAGCCACTGGTAACCGCTATGCCAGTCCGTCGCTTGAGCTACCGCTTGGCGTTCTCGATCCGGGTAAACGAGCAGCCTCCTTTGACCCGACCACCCCGTCGTTCCCGGAAAGGTCCGGGCCATGAGCGACCTCGTGCGCGGCGAATCCGCATCGGAGCCCAACGATCGCACGGCGCGGGGCGACAGCGACCCGCGCGGCTTAGCTGAGCTCGTCAAGGAGATGACGAGTGAGTTGAGCGAGCTCTTCCGTAAGGAAATCGAGCTCGCCAAGGTCGAGACTAAGGAGGAAGTCGCAAAGGTCGCCAAGACCGGCGGCCTGTTCGCGGGCATGGGACTCGCCGCGTGGCTGGCCGTGATCTTCCTCTCGTTCGCGCTGGCGTGGGCGCTGGACGCCTCCCTGCCCCGATGGCTGGCTTTCCTCCTTGTAGGCCTCGTCTACGCGGCCGCCGCGGGCGCGCTGTTCCTCCAGGGCCGCAAGACGGCCAAGACCATCAATCCCGTTCCCGAACAGACCGTCGAGACGCTGAAGGAGGACGTGCAGTGGGCCAAAGCGCAGAAGAGCTAAGGCGCGACATCGAGCGCACACGCGATGATCTCGGCGAGACGTTCGACGCGATCGGTAACCGCGTCAGCCCCGGCCAGATCGTGCAGCGGCGCAAAGACGCGGTCCGCAACCGGTTCGAGGGGATGAAAGACGCCGTGATGGGCACGCCGTACGGCGCGGTCGATGCGACCCGCGGCGCGGCTCACGATCTCGCCGACCGGGCCGGATCGATGGCCAGCTCGGCGGGGGGCACGATCGGGGACGCCCCGCAGACGATGCGCCGTCAGACCCAGGGCAACCCGTTGGCGGCGGGCCTGATCGCCTTCGGCGGGGGGTTGCTGTTGGCGGCGCTGCTGCCGGCATCGGAGCAAGAACAGCAGGTCGCGTCCGCGCTCCAAGAGCACATCGAGCCGCTGAAAGAGCGGGCGATCGAGGCTGGTCAGGAAGTCAAAGGCAACCTCCAAGAAAGTGTGCACGAGGCGGTCGAGTCCGTGAAGGAGACAGCAACGTCGGCCGCAGACGACGTAAAGGGGCAGGCCGAGTCCGCCACCGCGACGGTCAAGGAACAGGCGCAATCGGCCGCCCACGAGGTGAAGGAGCAGGCGACGTCGTGAGGGCGCGCGCGTTTGTTTGAGTGAACGGCTAGGTCTCGCGCGCGGCCGTCACGTCCTGGTCGCGCGCCTTGGGTTGGTCGCGGGGGGACAGCTGTATCTCTTGTTCGGCTCCGGGGACGCCGGCTTGGAGCTCTCGGCCGCGTTCGAGTTCGGCGTTGAACTCGGCGCCGAGGAGAAGCGCGAGGTTGGTGAGCCACATCCACACCAAGAAGATGATCACACCGCCCAGCGCGCCGTAGGTCTTGTTGTATGAGCCGAAGTTCCGCACGTACAGGCCGAACCCGATCGACGCGATGAGCCACAGCACGATCGCGAGAACGGCGCCGGGGCTGAGCCAGCGGAACCCGGGCAGCCGGACGTTGGGCGCGACGTAGTACAGGATCGCGAACATGGTGAGAACGACGACGAGCAGCACGGGCCACTTCGCGATATCCCAGACGAGCACTGCAGTGTCGCCGAGGCCGATCACGTCACCGATCGCGTGTGCAAGTGGGCCGGTGACGACGATCGCCATCGCGACGACCGCGGCCATGAGCACCATGACGACGGTGACCGCGATCTGAATCGGCCGAAGTTTCCAGAATCGCCGTCCCTCTGCGACTTCGTAGATCGCGTTGGACGCGCGCATGAACGCGCCGACATAGCCCGAGGCGGACCAGATGGCACCGAGCAGACCCACGCCAAGGAGGGCACCGGCCCCACCCTTGTCGCGCACGACGCTCGTGATGGGTTGCCGGAACGTGTCAACCGCCGACTTGGGACCGAGCTTCCCGACGATCTCAAGCAACGAGTCCGTTGTCTTCGGGTACTGCCCGAACAGTCCGACGAGTGCAACGAAGACGAGCAGCGCAGGAAATAGCGCGAGCACCGCGTAATAGGTCAGCGCCGCCGCCCAGTCCGTGAGGTGGTCGTCGCGAAACTCCCGCACTGTGCGGCGCAACACCGCGAGCCACTCCCGCCGCGTGAGGCGACTCGGACTACGCGGCTCTGGCTCGCTCACGGCTCGACGGTCCACGGAGGGCTCCTCGACGTTGGCTCAAGCCGTTATACCCGGCACGGGCGTTCGCCCACTCGGGTCGAACTTGTGCCTACAACCGGAGCGCGAACCGTTTGCGACGACTACGAGAGCAAGAGCGGCACGATCAACGCAGTGCGCGCCAGTAGCTCGTGCGCGTCGAGAAGATCGTCCCATGTGAACGGCGGAGCAACTGCCCGAGCTTCGAGCAGCTCGCGCGGTGGGCGCCAGGCGGTGATCCGAAATCCCCGGGCGAGGAGACGGTCGAGTTGGTCTGGCGGAACCGGCGACGCCGAACGGCGGCCGCAGTCGGTGCACGGATACGCGAGTGTCACGTCGGCGGGTAGGCGGACGAGCACGCACGCTTCACCGCCAACCACGACATCTCCGCAGTCGTCGCAGCTCACCCAGATCTCATAGCCGGCGCGCAGATCACGCTCCGGCACATTCCCCCGCGGGACCATGCAGCACCTCGCCGTAAGTGCTCGACACTACTGCGGCCGTTCGTATGGCCAGTGTTCACATCGGCCGCGGATGGCGAAGTCTGACCGGTCGCGGCGCGAACCCGGGCGCCAATGCACGGATTGGGCCCGGGATCGCCTGCCGCGGCGGGAGACCTACCGCTTCTTCTGTTCAACTTCCCCCTCGGTTTTGATCCGCTCCTTGCGAAGATCGGCGGCGACTTCGCGCTCGTCGGTGACGGTCTCCTTTTCGAGACGCACCCGCTCTTTGGGAACCGCGCGGGTTTCGACGACCGGCTCTTCCTCGTACAGCGTTTCCTCGTGCGAGCTCTCGCGGATGTCGGGACCGCGCATCGCCTCGTCCCGGTTCTTATCGGTGATCGGCTCGGTGACCAACCGTGCCCGTTCGCGTTTCACGGGCACCGTGATGTTGACGTGTTCGGTCTCGACATACTTCTTGAGTCGCACTTGTTGCGCGGGTTGGCGACGGGTTCCCGTCACCAGCTCCTCTTCGGAACGCGTCATCGCATCGTCACCACCGCGGCCTCGTTCGGCGCCCTTTGGCGTGCCACCTTCGGGCAGTCCGCTCGGCGAGCGACGCTCGCTGTAGGACAGTCCGTAGTGCGAGTACAAGGCCGCCTCTTCGTCTTGGGTCAGCTGACCATCAGGCTCGGCATGGGGCGCGTCCTTGACGTCGGCCTTCGTGAACGGAACCGAAATACCGTCTTCGGTCCAGCTTGTGTCCTGGATTGGCACAAAGCTCACGTGGCTGCCGAACAAGCCGGTGGCAACCGCGAACCATTCGGGCTGGCCGGTCCGCTCGTCCATGTATACGTCTGTGATCTTGCCGATGCGGCCGCCGTCAGTACCCACGAGTTTCTCACCGATGCATTCACTCACTGTCATCTCTGTCGGAGTCATCGCTGGTCCTTTCCTCTTGACACTGGTGCCGAGATCTGCAACTCGACAGCTCGCATTCGCCAACGACTACCCGCACACATGCGTGGCCTAACTGCGCGTCTTCCCAAGTCCGCGCGTACGTGTCCTCGTTTTCGGGCGCGCCACTATGCCCGGACCGGCGCGGGCTACTCCTTAACGAAACGCTCGAGTTCGACGACTGTTACACCGAGAGTTCGGTGGGGAATTACACGAGATGGTGACCGGCGACGACGATTGGGCCGAGGCCGAAGCGGCGGCGCGCCGAGTGATCTCTGCGCGCGTGCGCGGCGTCGCGGAGCGCGACGACCTCGTGCAAGAGACACTCGCACGTCTACAAGCGGCGCGCGACCGACTGTCGGCAGCCGAGCTCGTGCCCTACGCGATCACGACGGCAAGGAACCTCGTGTTCTCCGAGTACCGGCGCGCCCGACGCCGCGACACGCTTTGGAGTGAGGTTCCGACCTCACCGACGCATGAGGAGGATGTAGAGCGTCTTGATGAAGCGCGGGCTTTGCGCGCCGCGCTCGATCGACTGTCCCCGCCGGACCGTGAGCTGCTCCTCAAACGCGACGCCTATGACGTCCCCGTCGCAGAACTTGCGCGCCGTCACGGCATGAGCGTGGGCGCGATGCGAGCGCGGCTCACTCGGTTGCGGGGCCGGCTCCGCCTCGAATACGTGCTCGTGCACCGACGCATCGAGTCGCTTCCTACACCGGACTGCAGGCCCGCTCTTGAAGCGTTGGCCTCGGGCGACGCCGCCAAAATCGACCGGCGCGCCCGCGAGCATCTCAAGGGATGCGCCGTCTGCGCGACGCTCGAACCGCCGCTCAGACGGCGGATACGGGGACTCGCCGCACTCGTGGGCGCGGCCGGCGTCGGGCGTCTGCTCGTCCGCCTCCGCGAGCATCCCGTGGCGACAACGGGCGCCATCGCTGCGACGTCGTTGGCGACCGTGGCAGCATTCGCGCTCGCACCACAGGGCCATAAGGCCGTAGTAGTTCAGGCGACGCCCGCCTCGACCAGCACGACGGTTACGACCACCACGACGACGCCCCAAGTCTCTGTCCGTGCGCGGAAATGGCCGACGAGAAGCGGCGTCGCACGCCCAAATGACCCGATCACTGCTCGACGACTGCTCGTTACCGCGGTGCCATCCGCCCAGATGCTCCGCAGCCGCGCCGACGACGGTCGTCGAATCACCATCCGACTGAAGGACGGGCCCGTACCTGAAAACGTCACGGCCGGCAGCCGCATCTCAGTCACGGGCGCGGTCATCGTCGACGAACTGCGCGATGTTGTTGACGGCCTGCCCGACCTAGAGATCCGCGTGTCATCGCGAGCACTCCGACTCGCCGGTAGCGACTAAAGGCCGAGCTTGTCGCCGATTCCACCGAGTTTGTCGCCGAGTCCGATCTTGCCGAGAAGCTCTTTGGGGTTCACGCCAAACTTCTGGAACATCCCGGCGTGTTCCTCGTGATCGACCCTGTCCGGCAGGTCCTTGGCGGCCTGGTCGGCCTTGTCGTTGTCACCGCGCTCCCGGAGAAAGTTGACGATGGTGTCCTTGTCAATTTGCATGGCACAGCCTCCTCGCGTTCGGCTATCGCGGGACGGTTCGCGACGGCCATCAGGGGATTCCCGTTGGAACGGCATGTGAATCGGATCCCGCCTCGCGCACTGCCGAGGCTGAGCTCTCTAGAATGGCGGCCGCAGGCGGCCAAACTCAATGACCCGTGCGCACTTCCACCGTCGCAGGGAGCGGATTGTTCAGACCGCGTCGCCCTTGCGAATCCGGGAGAACTCGCCCTCATCACGGTGGACGAAGACTTCGCCGCCGCCGCGTGAACGCGTCCACGCTTTTGCGGCCTGCTCTGCCTCAGCTTGAGTGTCGTGGGTCGATACGACGTCGCCGTTTACTTCTTTTGCGTCCCAGCGATCGCCATTAGGAATTATGTGAACGTCAGGCATGATGATTGCGTACCCGATCGGACACTCAATAAGCATAAAAGCGCGGGCGCGCGGCCAAGGACGCATCCCTGGGTTCTATGGCGCTGCACGCCCTGCGGGGGTGGCGGTGTTAAGGGTTGGTGACGGACCGATCGCTCCTCCATCGAGTCGGCCGTGGGCCGACCCGGGCATGCGCGCGGCTCATGGCGCGAACACGGGCGCCATGACCCCGGGGGGACGCGGCGCAGTCCGTGGCGCGACCGTCGTAGCCGTGCGCTTCACGCCCACTGATCTCGATCTCTACTTCGACGATCGCTGCCGGCAGGGGGCGCACCCCGATCGAGTAGAGACGCTCTACCCAAACAGCGGGTCGGTTCTGGCTGTAGTCGATGCGCCTGTTCTCGATGAGGACTTGGGCATCGACGATCGCTTGTGGCAGCTCAGCTCCAGAATCGTTATGGACCGGATCGCGGGGCGGACCGAATCACATACCGAAGCCCGTGCGGTGAACCGCCGCCACCGCCTGCGCCCACCTCAACCGTAACCGACCGCGCGCCCGGCCACGCCTTACCCCACCGACAGCACGAAAACTTGGTGCGACAGCACCAGAGCGGGCAATACGTGCTGTCAAGGGGCGAGCAGCGGGGTGGCGGTGGCGGCCCAGCCTTCTCGTGCGCTCTCGTAAATGGGGGCCCATCCGGTCGCTCGTTTGAACCGTTGGTTTCGGACACGAAGCGATCGGGTCAGTGACGTTGATCGGTTCCCGAGTAAGAGCGCGGCCCGACCTGGAACCCTGAGCCACGGGCGGGCTTCGGCAGCTGACGCCAGGGCGTCTGCATATTGGCGCTTGGTGAGGGGCTCGTCGTCGACGACGTTGTATGTCCCCGCGGGAGCGTGGAGTGCGGCGACGACGGCGGCTCCTGCGTCATGCACGTGAATCGACGAGACGAAGCTGTCGGGACGACCCATCTGTATACACACGTGCCGGCGCGCGAGCCCGAAGAACTCTTCACTGTGGGTCGCTCCCGACCCGTAAAACCAGCCGAATCGGAGCACCACCCCACTCTTGGCCTGCTCGCTGAACCGGTTGGCGTTCGCTTCTGCGACGTGATTCGCGGCTGCTATCGGGTAATGGTCAATCGACGTGCTTTCGTCGATCCACTCCGCTCCACGATCCTGATAGAGCATCACGACCGACTCTTGAATGACCCGCCCGACACCAGCGGCGAGTGCTGCGTTCACGACGGCCGTCGATCCCTTGATCCGAACCTCCGCGTTGCGTTTCCATGCGCGCTTGCGCATGAACTGCGAGGTACGCGGAAGCGCGGACGCCAGATTGACGACGGCGTCGTGCCCGGCGAATGCCACAGCCAGTGCACGCTCGTCGAATAGCGACACGATCTCGGGCCTGGCACCCTTGGCAGCGAGTTCCCCAGCCCGTTGAGGGCTGCGCGCCATCGCCGTCACCTCATGCCCGGCAGCCACAAGCGCCGAGACAGCATGCCGTCCAATCGCTCCCGTTCCACCGGTCACAAAGATGATCACGGGCCGCCTTCTCCTCCCGACACCAACTTCTCACCACAGAGGATGGCATTGACGCACGCACATCTGCCGATCGGCGCTCGACTGGCGTGCGGGTCATCGGGCAAGCTGTTGTCGAGTTCGATGCGTTCAGCGAGGTCGACGATGGCGTTCGTGCAGATCATCGAGTTCCGTAGTAGCCGGATTGACGACATCTTGAAGTTGGACGCAGATTGGACCCACCGTGCCGGTACGGAGACGACCGCGCAACGCGAGGTTCTCTGCGAAGACTGCGACAATCCAGGACGCTACTTCCAAGTCGTGTTCTTCGATTCGTATGAGTCGGCGATGAAGAACTCGGAGCTACCGGTGACACGGGAGTTCGCCGAGAAGATGAGCGCGCTTGCCGACGGTCCGCCGACCTTCTACAACCTCAACGTCGTCGAGCATCGAACGTTCGACGAGCGATAGAGATCACTCGGCGCTCGCGCTCGCAGAAACCGACAACGAACTGGCGCCGATCGGCCTTGGGCTCAGGGGGTCAACGCAACACCTGGTGTGATCGGGTTCGATGACGCTGGAGGTTGTGATGGTGGAGCCAGTCGGTCAGGCGGTCAAAGATCAGATCGCCGTGTTGTTCGCGCAGGGTGCGTCG
>JBBQXS010000051.1:0-30624 GCA_038209365.1 Acidimicrobiia bacterium
CAGATCCGGCCCAACCCCCTTCGCCATCCCCGTGCTGGTTTTGTGACCATCGTTTTGGCCGCCCCGCCCGCCTCCGGCGGGCTGCGCGTCCAAACACCGCGTGCTTCGAATGCCTTGACGATCTGCTCGACGATCTGGTTGTCCGGCGTCTTCCAGGTGAAGATCAGCGGCAACCACCCCACTGCGGCGAGGGCGGTGATGCGCTCGTTGTCGTACGCGACCGCGCTCGCACCAATGTGAGACGTGCGCCCGTAGTACTCGGAGAAGATCTTCCACACCGGCCACGCGTAATCCGGTCGGTACGTCTTCCCGTCGATGACGACCTCGTGCTGTTGCGCGGGCAGAGGGAGGCCGGTCCGTTTCAACACTTTGAGGACGCGCAGCTCGTCATCGCTCCCGCCCGGGTCGTAGTTGGGATCGCGGGCTGCGAGCGCCGCGCGGATGATCGACATGTGCCGCCCGGGCCCGGAGTCGAGCCGCTCGGCGCAGTCCTTCAATCGCCGGAGCGACGCGACGCCGCGGCGCAGCCCGTCGTCGAGCGCGCGCCCCACCTGCAGCTCGGACATCCGAGTCGTGCAGTCACAAAGCGTGCGTTCGAAGCTCGTGCACGGCACACCCGATCGCTGGGCGATATCGGCTTCCTCGAGCAGCGTCGTGCGGTGGACACCGACGCCGACAAGCCTCGGACGTCGCTCCGTCGGGACGGTGATCTCGTACCGGTCCTCGGGCCAGTACGCGAAGTTCCAGAGTCGAGCTGCCGAGGAGTGCGACGCGAGTGCGCCGTCATCACGGGCCGAGAGCACGGCCGCGAGAAGACCCGCCGACGATTCCGAAGACCTGCGGTCGCCATCGGCCGAGCACCCGTCGTGCGACGAGACCATCGATCTCGTGGTTCGTGAGCCCACCCTTCTGCAGCTGCTTGCGCGTGACGAGCGCGTGCTGCTTGGCGGTGAGATCGGCAACGGCGGTCAGTGCGGCGTCCATCGCGGCAACGTACCGACGAGGTGTGCCATCTACGTTTGGACGCTCAGCCCGGCTGTGGCGGGCTGAGCGTCCAATCTGTTGGAGCACCGACCGGGTCACCGCTCCCGGGTCGCGGCGAGGCCGAGCTCTTTGAGTTGCTTGGGGTCGAGGGCGCTGGGAGCGTTGGTGAGCGGGTCGGCGCCCGACTGTGTCTTCGGGAACGCGATCACCTCACGGATGTTCTCCTCGCCGGCGAGGATCGCGACGAACCGATCGACGCCGACGGCGAAGCCGGCGTGAGGCGGCGCGCCGTAGCGGAACGCGTCGAGCAGGAAACCGAAGCGCTCCTGCGCGTCTTCCGGTTCGATGCCGAGCAGCGAGAAGATCCGCTGTTGCACATCCGGCGTGTGGATACGCACGGAGCCCGAGCCGAGCTCCCACCCGTTCAACACCAAGTCGTAGGCCTGTGACCGCACGGCGAGCGGGTCGCGCTCGAGCAGCGCCATGTCCTCGACGTGCGGCATGGTGAACGGGTGGTGCGCGGCAATCGCGCGACCGTCCTCGCCGAGACCTTCGAACAACGGGAAGTCCACGACCCACACGAAGCGGAGGCCTTCGGACACCGGGGGCCGGCCCAGATCCAGCCGGAGCTGCCCGAGCACCGACCTCACCATCGGCCGCTCCCCCGCGACCAACAGCAGCAGGTCCCCTGCTTGGGCGCCCAGCGCGTCCAGGAGTCCGAGCTGTTCCGTCTCCGACAGGCGTTTGGCGACCGTGCCTTCGATCGCCCCGCCGTCACGCACCCGGAACCACACGAGGCCTGCGGCACCCAACGATTTCGCGCGGTCGGTCAACGCGTCGAGCTTCGAGCGCGACATCTCACCCTCACCCCCGACGCGAATCCCCTTGATCGCATCGCTTCCCGCGAACACCTGGACGTCGGTCGCCGCGAACACCTCGTCGAGGTCGACGAGCTCCATCCCGAAGCGCACGTCGGGCTTGTCGGAGCCGTAGCGTTCCATTGCCTCGTGCCACGTCATCCGCGGGATCGTCGCCGGCGCCTCCCCGGGACGCGCCGCCGATGCCGCCGCCAGCACCGCGGCGGACACCGCCTCGAGCACGTCCTCCTGGTCGGCGAACGTCATCTCGATGTCGAGCTGCATGAACTCGAACTGCCGGTCGGCGCGCAGGTCCTCGTCGCGTAAGCAGCGGGCGATCTGGAAGTACCGATCCATCCCGCCGACCATCAACAGCTGCTTCATGAGCTGCGGGCTCTGCGGCAGCGCGTAGAACTCACCCGGTCGCAGCCGCGACGGAACGACGAAGTCGCGTGCGCCCTCGGGCGTGGACGCGATCAGCATCGGGGTCTCGACCTCGACGAACCCCTGGGCGACCATCGCCTCGCGCATCGCGCGGTTGGCCTCGGCCCGCAACCGCAGATTGCGCTGCATCGGCACGCGGCGCAGATCGAGATACCGGTGCTTCAGGCGGAGCACCTCGTCGACCTCGACCCGATCGTCGAGCGGGAACGGCGGTGGCTGCGCTTCGCTCAGCACCTCCACGCTCCGGGCCACCACCTCCACCTCGCCCGTCGACATCTCGGGATTCACCGTGCCCGAAGGACGGGGCCGCACGTCGCCCTTCACGCGCACGACCCATTCACTGCGCAAGCGGTGCGCGACGTCGAGCCCCGCGAGACCGGGGTCGACCACCACCTGCAGGAGACCCGCCGCGTCGCGCACGTCGAGGAACACCTTGCCGCCATGGTCGCGCCGGTTCGCCACCCATCCGCAGACGACGACGACTTCGTCGATGTCGGCGGCCCGCAGATCGCCGGCCCGATGCGTGCGCATCATTTCGGGGTCTCGTCCTTGCGCGTTCGCAACCAGGCGGCCGCTTCTTCGCGGCGCACCTCCAGCTCGTTGCCGCTCGCCATGTCCTTCACCTTCACCTGGCCCGCCCCCCATTCCTTCGGGAGGAGCATCACGCTCCACGCCGCGCCCGACTTGTCGGCGGCCGCGAGCTGCCGCTTCAACGCGCGCCCGCCGTAGGTTCGATCGGCCGACAGTCCCTCCTCGCGCAGCTCGTACAACAACACGCTCGCGTCGATCGTGCCGACGGCATCGACGACGAACACGTCGACGCCGGACGCGGGCGCCGTGAACACACCTTCGGCTTCACACGCGAGCAGCAGGCGCTCGATCCCGATGCCGAAACCGAGGGCGGGAGTCGACGGACCGCCCATCTCCTCGGCGAGGCCATCGAGGCGGCCGCCGCCGCCGACCGCGTTCTGGGCCGCGTCGAGCGTGTCATGCTGGAACTCGAAGACGGTGCCCGTGTAGTAGTCGAAGCCGCGCACGAGCCGGGGCGCGATCTCGAACGCGATCCCCAGCGCCTGTAGGCCCTCCTGGACGCGGGCGAAGTGCGCGGCCGACGTATCCGTGAGGTACTCACCGATCTGTGGGGCGCGTTCCAGCATTTCCTGCCAGTCCGGCCGCTTCGAGTCCAGGATCCGCAGCGGGTTGGCCTCGGCCCGCTCCATCTCGCCGCCGATCAGGCCGGCGTGCTCGCGCCAGTAGGCGAGCAGGACGTCCCGGTAGCGCGCCCGGCTCTCGGGGTCGCCCATCGAGTTGCACAGCAACCGAACGTTCCGTAGCCCGAGATCGCGGTAGAAGTCGTGCGCGAGCGCGATCACCTCGACGTCGACATCGGGATCGTCGACGCCCAGCACCTCGACACCGAGCTGCCAGTGCTGGCGGTACCGGCCGGCTTGCGGTTGCTCCGCGCGGAAGTTCGGGGCGACGTACCACACCTTCCACGGCAGCGATGGCCGGTGCTGCACGAACGCGCGCACGACCGGCGCCGTGCCTTCGGGCCGCAGCGCGAGACGCCGGCCGCCGCGGTCGACGAAGTCGTACATCTCCTTGCGCACGACGTCGGTCGACTCCCCGACCCGCGCGAACACGTCGTAGTGCTCGACAATCGGCGTGATCACCAAGCCATAGCCGAACCGGGTTGCCAGCTCGGCGAAACGCGCGATGAGCCCCGTCCACCGCGCCGACTCGGGCGGCAGCACATCGAGCATGCCCTTCGGCGCGCGCATCATCTCCTTGTCCGCCGGCATTCCGGCGATCCTATTACCGCGTCACGCCGCGCCAACGTGGCAGTGCACGTTCCCGACGAGGGAATATCTCGTCCTGGGTCGCGATCGTGAGCCGGCCGTGCAGCCGGGCGTCGAGCGTGCCGTTGGGCTCGGCGGCAGCTCCTCGGTGCCGGTGGCCGATGTCGGTCAGACGAGCCCGCTCCAGTCCCCGCCGCAGTTTGCCGATAGCTCCACTACCGGAGGTGTCGTCGGTGAAATGCACGCGCGTTCGCGCTCGCGGTCGTGAGTCAGGATTCACGATCATCGAGCTCTCGGTGGCACTGGGCTTGCTCGCGGTCGTCGCCGCGTCTCTCGCCGGTGTCTTCTGGTCGGCGGTGCGCACCGCGAGCGTTGCCAACCACCGCACCCAGGCCGCCGCGATCGCGAGCCGCGAGATCGAGGGGATGCGTGCCGTGCCGTACGCCTCCGTCGGCTTCTACGGCGACGAGACCGGCTACGCGTCGACGTTCGAGAGCTACACGACGGTGACGCTCGCGGGCTCGACACCCTCGGGCACCGTGCCCTTGATCCAACCCAAGACTCCCGACCCCTCGGCAGCCGCAGGCTTCGCGCCGGATCCGAACCCGGCCAACGCCAACCCGATCGTGCAGAGCGGCGTCAAGTACAGCGTCCGGCGGTACGTCGTGTGGGCGGACGCGAAGGACGTTTCGACCACCTACACGAGCGCGTACAAGCGCCTGACGGTCGTCGCGTCGTGGAGCGACGCCGTGGGCCCGCACAGCGTGCGGCAGGACTCCCTGCTCTATCCGGGAGGACAAGGCCAATACGCCGGGGGTGCGACCGCGACGACGACTTCGACACCGCCGACGACGATCTCGCCCGTGCCGACGACGCCGGTCCTCGCCGCGCCCGTGGTGCCTGCCGATCCCGCGGGCCGGACCGAGATCGACTTGACCTGGTCGCAACCCGCCGGCGGCGCAACCATCGTCTCGTACACGGTGCAGTACTCGACGAGCTCGACCTTCCCGGCCGGGAGCACGAACGCGATCGCCAACCTGCCCGCCACCTCGACGACCTATCCGGTCACGGCGCTGGCTTCGAGCACGACCTATTGGTTCCGCATCGTGGCCAACGCCGCGACGCAGACGGCAACGTCGAATTCCGTCTCGGCGGCGACGCTTGCGCAGCCTGCACCGGCGTGCACCCTCGGCGCGGTCACGGTCACCGGCGCCACATCGTCGAGCACGACGGGCACCATCTTGAAGAAGCACGGCAACAAGTCGGAGATGTCCGAGAACCTGACGCTCGGTTTCTCGACCACCGGCACATGCACGCATACCTACAACGTCAAAGCCGTCGACCCGACGGGGGCCACCGACCAGGGCTCGCCGTACATCCTCACCGCGAACGGTTCGGGAAGCTTCAGCGGCAGCGTGCTCTCGCTCGACCAGCAAGGCTGGTCGGTGGGCGTGCACACGTTCACCATCTGGGACATCACGGCCAACGTGGCGACGACCGCGGTGAAGACGTTCAAGGTGTGCGCGATCGGGAGTGCGACGTGTTGAGCGCTCCCGTCGAGCCCGCCCACTCCGCCGAAGCCGGCTTCACCATCGTCGAAGTCGTGATGTCGACGGCCATTTTGCTCCTCGTCCTCGCGATGTTCTTCAACACGCTCGTAAGCCTGACCAAGAGCGAGGACCGGGCGCAGCGTCTGGTGAGCAACGAGCAGAGCGTACGGTTCGAGCTGGACCAGATCGCGCGCGAGGTGCGGTCCGCGAACCCGCTCACAATCCTGTCCAGCACTGCCGCGTACCCGAACCAGATCGAGATGGTCCTCGGACCCACCGGGGGCACGCAGTCCGTCGTGCGGTGGACCTATGAGACCGATCCGGCGTCCCCGAACTACGAGAAGCTCGAGCGGCAGCTGATGTCCGACGCGTCGTCGGCCGCGACCGTACTCACGACGTCGTGGCATTTGATCCGAGTGCGCAACGTGGAGAGCGCGAAGCCGATCTTCACGTATTACGACGCAGCCGACCAGGACATGGTCGCGGACGGCAATTACACCGCGAGCGACATCGCGAACTGCGCGATCCGCGTTCGCATCGAGCTGTTCTCCGATTCGATGCCCGGCCCGCTGCCCTTCACCGAGACGCAGGACGTCGAACTGCGGAACCGTCTTCCCGGAGGTACGGGATGCCCACTGAAGTGAGGATGTGCACATCGACCCGACGTGGTGAGCACGGAAACATGGTGGTCGCAGTCGCCGTCGTGATGGTGCTCGGACTCCTGAGCGCCGCGGTCGTCACCCGCACGCTCGCGGGCATGAAGTCCACTCGCCAGGGCCAGGACTTCTCGGCGGCGCTCGCCAATGCCGACGCCGGCCTCAGCGACGCGCTGTTCCGCATCGACCAGCTCGGTACTGCCGCCGCGAGCACGTTCTGCGTGGGAAGCAACGGCGCGTGCACGCTGACGACCGTGCCCGGCGCGCCCGGGATGCAGTACACCGCGCGCCGCGTCGACGACAACACCTACACGGTGATGTCGAAGGGCATCGTGAACGGTCAGCCGCACGCGATCCAGGCCACGGTGAGCCGTACCTACGTGTATCCGTTTGTGATCTTCGGAAAGAGTGCGATCACGTTCAACGGCAACACCGGCAACTACAACCCGGCGGGCGGCGCCGGTCCGATCGAGACCCTGGACGCGAACAACAACATCGTCCTCACACCCGCCCCCGACGTCGCAACCAACGGACAGGTCACCTGCAACGGTTCCAGCTCTCCCGCGCACCATCAGGACTACTACAAGGGCGGCGGCACCAGCTGCGCCAACGGGTACCTCGTCCCGGGCACGTACGACCCAAAGGATCCGGTGTCGTCGTGCCCGGCCGCGCCGAACATCCCGCCGACCCCGTGCGTTCCGTCGGGCGTGCAGCCGTGCCCCGCCGTCGGGGGCACACTGCCCGCCAGCCTGCTGCCCGGCGTCTACAAGTGCACACAGGCCGACGCCAGCGGCGGAACGATCTCGTTCCCGGGCACGTTCACCGTGGGTGCGGGATCAGCGAACAACGGTGCCGTCGAGCTGTTCGTGATGTCGACGAACGGTACCAACCTCAACGTCAGCATCGCGCAGAGCGACGTGAACCTCAACGGTGACCCGACGAAGCTACGCGTGTACCTCGCCGGCGCGGGGTCCGTGCTCGAAGGGAACGGCTCGCACGCGGGCAGCTTCACCGGGATCATGTACGCGCCGAACGCCGATGCGACCAGCAACGCATGCAAGGCCGACTGGCGCGGCTCACTCGTCATCAACACGTTCACGTGCGACGGCGGCCCGCACCTGCAGGTGCATTACGACAACCGCATCCAATCGATCGTCTCCTCGGCGTGGAGCGTCAGCAACTACACAGAGATCCCGTCGTCGCAGGTGTCGCTGCCGTAGAAGGCGTTACTGCTGCGCGCCCGGCAGCACGCGGGCCGCGTCGTAGACGGAGTCGACCCGCTTCACGGCCGCGAGGATGGAGTCGAGGTGGCCGGGGTCGGCGAGCTCGAACTCGAAGCGCAGGCGGGCGATGCGGTCGGGCTGGGTCTGTGACGTGCAAGCGATGATGTTGACGTGGTGTTCCGACAGCACGTCGGCGACGTCGCGGAGCAGCTTGGACCGGTCGAGGGCCTCGATCTCGACCGACACCGTGTAGTTGCCCGGCGCGTCGTTGTCCCAGTCGACCTCGATCACGCGGTCGGCCTGGTTGCGGAGGCTCACCGCGTTGGCGCAATCCGCGCGATGGACCGAGACGCCGCGGCCGCGGGTCACGAATCCCATGATCTCGTCCCCCGGAACTGGCGTGCAGCAGCGCGAGAGCCGCACCATCACGTCGTCGAGACCTTCGACGTGCACACCGGCGCCGACCCGGCGCCGCCCGCGCGCCCGCGGCGGGCGGGCGACGGTCGTCGGCAACTGCTCCTCGCCGCCGCGCAACTCCCGTTGGATCCGCTGCACGACGGCCTTCGCCGAGACATGACCCTCGCCGATGCCCGCGTAGAGGCCGTCGAGGTCGGCGTAGTTGAGCTGTTCGGCGACCGTGGTGAGCATGGGCGAGCCGGAGAGCTTCTGTACCGGCAGCGCCTCCCGCCGCATGAACTTCACGAGCTCGTCGCGCCCGTTGTCGATCGCGTCGACGCGTCGCTCGCGTGAGAACCACTGGCGAATCTTCGAGCGCGCCCGGGGCGTGACCGTGAACTGCAGCCAGTCGCGGCTCGGGCCCGCGCCGTCGACCTTGCTCGTGAAGATCTCGCAGGTGTCGCCGGACTGCAATGCGCTGTCGAGCGGGATCAGCCGCCCGTTGACGCGGGCGCCGATGCACCGGTGGCCGACCTCGGTGTGGATCGCGTAGGCGAAGTCGACGGGGGTGCCGCCGGTCGGCATCGTGATCACTCTGCCCTTGGGCGTGAACACGAAGACCTCGTCCTGTTCGAGGTCGATCTTCAGGCTCTGCATGAACTCGGCCGGGTCGGTGGTCTCCTGCTGCCAGTCGACGATTCGCTGGAGCCAGACGAGGTCTTCGGTCGGGTTGCGTTGCTCCTTGTACCCCCAGTGGGCCGCCACACCGAACTCTGCGCGCCGGTGCATGTCGATCGTCCGGATCTGGAACTCGACCGCCCGGCCTTGCGGGCCCACCACCGTCGTGTGCAGCGACTGGTAGAGGTTGAACTTCGGCATCGCGATGTAGTCCTTGAACCGTCCCTGCACCGGCCGCCAGAGCGCGTGGATCGAACCGAGCGCGCCATAGCAGTCCTTGACGGACTCGACCGTCACACGGACACCCACGAGGTCGTTGATCTCCGCGAACTCTTTCCCGCGCACCACCATCTTCTCGTAGATCGACCAGTAGTGCTTCGGACGACCGTTCACCTCGGCCTTGATGTGCAGCTGGTCGAGACGCGCGCGTACCGCGGTGATGACGTCGTCGAGATAGGCCTCGCGCTCACCCGCGTGCTGGAGCACCATCGCCTCGATCTCGGCGTAGCGCTTCGGGTGCAGCACCGCGAATGCCAGATCCTCGAGTTGCCACTTGACGTCCTGGATGCCGAGGCGGTGTGCGAGCGGCGCGTAGATATCGAGGGTCTCCTGGGCGATGCGCTTCTGCTTGACCTCGGGCAACGACGCGATCGTGCGCATGTTGTGCAGGCGATCGGCGAGCTTGATGAGCAGGACGCGGACGTCCTTCGCCATCGCCACGAGCATCTTCCGCATCGTGGCGGCTTGCTGTGCCTCCTTCGAGTCGAACTCGAGGCGGTCGAGCTTGGTGACCCCGTCGACGATCGCCGCGACGTCGGCACCGAATTCGTCTTCGAGGCGCTTCAGCGTGACCGAGGTGTCCTCGACGGCGTCGTGCAGCAACGCGGCCGCAAGTGTGACGTCGTCGAGCCCGAGATCCGAGAGGATCATCGCGACCCCGACCGGATGTGCGATGTACGGGTCGCCCGATCGCCGCACCTGATCGCGGTGCGCGTCGCGAGCGACTTCATAGGCGCGCTCGACGAGCGCGCTGTCGGCGCGGCTGTTGCGCGCCCGCACCGACTCGATCAACGGCCGAACCGCCGAGTCGACCCCGGAGCTCTTCCCGTGCCGCCGGGTCAGCGTCGTCTTCACGCCGGGGTAGCCCGGTCGCGGACGCTCGGGACTCCGGCGCGCTCCGGGACTCCTCGGCGCTCAGTCATAGGTCACCAGCGAGTGGATGCGGTAGCCGTCGATCTTCTTGCGCCCCTCGAGGAAGCCGAGCTCGATCACGAACGCGAAGCCGAGCACCACGCCGCCGAGTCGCTCGACGAGGCGCGCCGTCGCGGCCGCAGTCCCTCCCGTCGCGATCACGTCGTCGACGATGAGCACCCGCTCGTCCCGGACCACCGCGTCGCGGTGGATCTCGAGCAGATCGGTGCCGTACTCCAGCTCGTACTCCTCGCGCTCGATCTCCCACGGCAGCTTGCCGGCCTTGCGCACCGGGACGAACCCGGCACGATGGTGGTACGCGACCGGCGCCGCGAAGACGAAGCCGCGGGCTTCGATGCCCAGGACCTTGTCGATCTTCTCGCCGATGAACGGCGCGGCCAGGCCGTCGACGGTCGCCGCGAACGCCTCGGGTGCGGCGAGCAACGGTGTGATGTCCCGGAAGACGATCCCCGGCTTGGGGTAGTCCGGAATGTCACGCACGTGCTCTTTCAGCCAGGCAAAATCCACTCACACCAGGCTAGCGCCGAGCTGTGGCCGGCGGTGTCACAGGGAGCGGTGTCACACGCATCGCACGGAACGGGTCGCGAATGCGTGACACGTTGTCCCCTCCCGAGTCGCTACCGGCGTTTTCTCCGACGTTGCTGGCGCGGGCGCGGTTGGATCGGGCCGCGGGGAACCGCGGGCGGGCCCGGTATCCCGAGCGGGCGCTCGAGCGGTTCGCCGCCGTCCTCGGACGGCACCGCGGGCACGCCGAGCGACGCCGACACCGCCGCGGCCGGCACGCGCCGCCGGCGGTCTCGCAGCGCGCGGTACTGCGGCTCCTTCTCCTTCCACCATGCGAGGAGCGGCGCGGCGACGAAGATCGAGGAGTACGAGCCGATGAACAGGCCGGCGGCCAGAGCGAGCGCGAAGTCCTCGAGCGCCGTGGCGCCGAAGATCACCGAACCGACGATCAGCAACGACAGCACCGGCAGCAGCGCGACGAGCGACGTGGACAGCGACCGCATGAGCACGGCGTTCAGCGCACGATTCACCATCTCGCCGTAGGTCATCCGGCCGGTGGCGGTCATCGACCGTTGGAACTCGCCGACCTTGTCGAACACCACGACGGTGTCGTAGAGCGAGAACCCGAGGATCGTGAGGAACGCGGTGACGGTTGCCGGTGTGACCTGGAACCCGAAGAGCGCGTACACGCCGACGGTGAAGATGATGTCGTGGATCACCGCGACGATGGCGGAAGCCGACATCTTCCACTCGAAACGCACCGAGAGGTACAGCGCGAGAAGGACGAAGAAGACGAGCAACGCCTTGAGCGCCTTCTGGCTGACCTCGCGACCCCACGTCGGCCCGACCGTGGAGATGTTCACGTCGTTCGACGACGTGTTCGCATACTTCGCCAAGGCGGTGGTGACGGCCTGGATCGGACTCGGAGGCAGCTTCGCGACCTTCAGCGTGATGTCGTGGCCGTTGATCGTCACCTCCGGGTTCTCGACGCCGGTGCCGGCGATCGCACCGGTGACACCCTCTTTCGTCGGCGTGAAATCCGGCTTCGTCGTCAGGAGGAAGGTGCCGCCCGCGCTGTCCTGACGGAACTCCACCGCCGCTTGTGCCGACTTGGCGTAGGAAGCGAGGGCCTTCTGGACCTTGCCGACCGGGTCGGTCACGACGCGCGCCTCGACGCGTACGCTCTCGGTGCTGCTCGCCGACGACGACAGCACGCTCACCTTGGCGTCGTTGAAACCGAGCGGCCGGAGCAGGTCGCGCACCTCGGCGACCTTGGCGTGCTTGCCGCCCGCCATGTTGACCTGCCAGGACGTGCCGCCTTTGAAGTCGATGCCGAGGTTCAGGCCGCGGAAGGTCAGCAGCAGGATCGCGAGCACCATGAACGTGCCGGACACGATCAGCCACCGGCGGGTGTGCTTGATGAACTGGAAGTTCGTGCGCTCGTGGTAGAGGTCGGAGGGGCGGTGCCGGCGCGTGACGCCGGGGACCTCTTCGCTCGGGACGGGCGGCGGTGGTGCAGTCGTCGTCACGCGCGCACTCCGGGCGTGTCGAGCCCGGCCGCGATCCCGACCCCGGGAAGCCGCACGAGCGCAGGCTTGCGCGCCAGCAGCATCACGAACGGGTGCATGAAGCAGTACGCGAGGACGAGGTCGAGCAGCGTCGACAGCCCGAGGAAGTATGCGAACCCGCGCACCGATCCGGATCCGAGCGCGTACAGCACCGCCGCACCGAGCAGCGACACGAGGTCGGCAGCGAGGATCGTGCGGAACGCGCGCCGGAAGCCCACGTCGAGCGACGAGCGCACCGTCTTGCCGGTGCGCACCTCGTCCTTGAGGCGTTCGAAGTAGACGACATAGGAGTCGACGGTCACGCCGACGGACACGATGATGCCGGTGACACCGGCGAGTGTGAGCGTGAGCCCTTGATGACTCGACAACCACGTCGTGAGCGCGAAGAACGTCATGGCCGTCAGCACGAGCCCGATCCACACGACGACGCCGAGGATGCGATAGAAGAAGATCATGTAGAGCGCGACGAGCGCCAGGCCGATGATGCCGGCTGCAATCCCGGCGTGGAGCTGGTCCTTGCCGAGCGTCGGTGAGATGTCCTGCACGGTCTGCTCGCGCTTGTCGAACTGGATCGGCAACGAGCCGTACCGAAGTGTGACCGCGAGGCGGCCGGCATCCTTCTCGCTGAAGCTGCCGCTGATCCTTACGTCGGGGGTGGTGATCTGCTCCTGGATCACCGGAGCCGAGTACACGACGTGGTCCAGCACGATCGCCACGTTCTTGCCGACGAGCTTGGTGCCGATCTTGTCGACGAACTCGTTGTTCTTGAAGTGCACGCTGACCTGCCACGCCCCCGTCTGAGAGTCGACCTCCTTCGCGGCGGAACCGACGTTGCGGCCGGTCATGATCGTCTTCGACAGCACGTAGCACTCATGGTGCGGCCCGCTGCTGACGAAGTCGGGGAGGATCACCTGCGGGTTGTCAGCCGTGTCCTTGTCGTCGGGCGTGACGAGCTTGCCCTCCTGGCACGAGTTGATCGGCGGCGCGGTGGTCGTCGTCGTCGAGCCGCCTTTGGCAGTCGTGCCCGTCGCCGCGCCCGCTTTGGTCGTCGGAGTCGTCGCGGGCGTCGTCGTGCCGGTCTGCGCGGGCCGCACCACCGAGATCGGCTTGGCGTCGATCGAGCGACGCACCAACGCCTTCTTCGTGGTCGTCGTGCCGGGCTTCACCGTCGTCGCCGGCGTCGACGGCTTGGTGGTCGTCGCGCCGTTCGGACCGGCCCCAACCGTCGTCGTCGTCGCCGTGGCAGGCGCGGCACTCCACGGCAGCGTCGCCACCACCTCCCGGAACCGCAGCTCGGCGGTCGCGCCGACGGTCTCGAGCGCGCGGTTGCGGTCCTTCACACCCGGCAAGTCGACCGCGATCCGGTTTCCCTGGCGCGCCACGTCGGGTTCGGCAATTCCGAGGCCGTCGACGCGGTTGCGGATGATCTGCACCGCCGCATCGAGTGTCGACAGGTCGGAGCCCTTGACCGGGACGAGCACGACGGACAGGCCACCCTGGAGATCGAGTCCGAGCTGCGGCCGGTGACTCCCGAGCATCGTTGCCGTGAACCACCCGATGATCACGATGACCGTGAGCGCCAACATGATGAGCTTCTGCCGCACGGGTCAGCCCGCCTCCGTATCCTCGCCGTGCGCTTCGTCGGGCACGATGCGTTGCGCAATCGCGCCGCGCGCGAGCCGGATCACGGTACCCGGCGCAATCTCGAGGTCCACGTCGTCTTCTCCGAGGCGTTTGACTCGCCCGTACATCCCGCTAGTCGTCATCACTTCGTCATTCTCATCGAGCGCGGATTGCAGCACGCGCACCGCAGCCATGCGGCGCTGCTGCGGCCTCCACAGGAGGAAGTAGAACGCGGCGGCCGGCAGCAAGATCAGCCAGACGACCGCAACCGCGTCCACGCGAAGTGCCTCTTCCCTCAAGCGGAAACAGCGCGTCAACCTACCATCGGCCGACGGCGCTTCCGGCGCACGGTCTCCGTCCTACCGGGCCGCGACCCCTCGGCGGTCCGCGGCGATGGCGTCTGCCAGGCGGCCGAGCCGCTCGCCTCGGTTCATGCGCACCTGACCGTGATAGGCGGCGCGCGGAAGCTCCGCCCACCGCATCGCCTCAGCCCTCGCGGCATCTTCGAGGGCCTCCGGCGGCACGACGGCGTCGAGGAAGCCCGCGTCCGCGGCGCCGTCGGGATCGTAGATGCGCGCGCCCACAGTGGCGTGTTGGAAGTGACGCTTCGACAGTCGCTCCTGCGCGAGCTCGACCGCCCAGCGGGGCAGGACCATGCCGATCTGCGTTTCGATGAGCCCGATACGGAATTCACCGCGGGCGCCGACGCGCGCGTCCGCGCCGAGCAACAGGAGTGCGCCGGCCGCGATTGCATGGCCGGTACATGCCACGACGACGGGCACCGGTCCGCCGAACATGCGGGCAATCAGCTCCCCGCCGTCGGTGACGAGCAGGCCCGCGGCTTGCGCACCGCTGCGCATCACCTGGAGGTCGAACCCACCGGAGAACATGCCGGGTGTCGCGGTGAGGAGCAGCACACCAACGTCGTCGCCGGCGTCCTCGGCGCGCGTGAGCGCGTCGCCGAGCGCCGCGATCACCTCCGGTGAGAGTGCGTTGGCCTTGCCGTTGGAGATCCGGACGTGCGCGATCCGATCCTGGACGACGTATGACACGAGATTCATCTGTGCTCCGCTCATGAGGCCCTACAAGAGCCTGGGCGCGTCCGCCGGCACGTGCAAACCCGCGTGCACGAATGCCGCGGGCGTGGCGACCCGGCCCCTCGGTGTGCGCTCGAGGAGGCCGCATTGCATCAGGAACGGCTCGTACACGTCCTCCACGGTCTCGGTCGTCTCGCCGACCGCTACCGCCAGCGTGCCGAGGCCCACGGCACGGCCCGCGAACGTTCTGCACAGCGCGTCGAGAATCGCTCGGTCGACCTTGTCGAGACCGAGCTGGTCCACCTCGAACAAGGTGAGCGCGGCACGCGCGGTGTCGGCGGTGACGCGGCCGTCCGCACGCACCTCGGCATAGTCGCGGACGCGCTTCAGCAGCCGGTTCGCGATGCGCGGCGTCCCGCGGGACCGGCGCGCGATCTCGTCGGCGCCGTCGCTCTCGAGCTCGACGCCGAGGATCGTCGCGGCCCGGCGCAAGATCGCGGCGAGATCAACTTCGTCGTAGTAGTCCAGACGGGCGACGAACCCGAACCGGTCTCGCAACGGTCCGGTGATCGACCCCGTGCGCGTGGTCGCGCCTACGAGCGTGAAGCGCGGCAGGTCGAGACGGATCGTCCGCGCGCTCGGGCCCTTTCCGATCACGACATCGAAGCGGAAGTCCTCCATCGCCGGATATAGACCCTCCTCGACGACGCGCGGCAAACGGTGCACTTCGTCGATGAACAACACGTCGCCGTCGTCGAGGTTCGTCAGGATGGCCGCGAGGTCGCCCGCCCGCTCGAGCGCGGGACCGCTCGTCGGTTGGATGCGCGCGCCCATCTCGTAGGCGATGATCCCTGCGAGGCTCGTCTTGCCGAGGCCGGGCGGCCCGGCGAGCAGCACGTGGTCGACCGCCTGGCCGCGCTGCTTGGCCGCCGTCAACATGATCTCGAGGTGCTCACGCAACCGCGGCTGGCCGACGAACTCGTCAAGGCGCCGAGGGCGCAGCGTCGTCTCCTCGGCGGCTTCGACCGGATCGGCCGCCGGGCTCAGGAGCTCATCCCTCATCGTTTCCTCACCTCGACCCCGCGAGCAGCCGGAGGGCGTCGCGCAGCAGGTCTTCGACCGTGCCGTCCTCGGGCAGCTGACCGAGGACGTCGCGCACCTCATCGACCGAGTAGCCGAGCCCGCTCAACGCGTCGCGGACTTCGACGCGCGCGCTGTGCGCCGGCGCGCCGGGAACGCCCGCGAGATCGAGGTCGGGCACTTCGAGCCGCGCCTTCAGCTCGATGAGCAAACGCTGCGCGGTGCGCTTCCCGACGCCGGGCACCATCACGAGACCGTCGAGGTCGTCCTCGGTGAGACAGCGCCGAAGACTCGTCGGTGAATGCACCGAGAGAATGGCGAGCGCGAGCTTCGGGCCAACGCCGTTGGCGCCGATGAGCGCGTCGAAGGTCTCGCGTTCGTCGCGCGACGGAAAGCCGTAGAGCACGATGGCGTCGTCGCGCACGTGTGTATGCGTGAACAAGAACGTGTTCGCCCCGACCTCGAGGGAAGGGATCGCGCTCAACGGCACCAGCACGCGATAGCCCACGCCCCCGACCTCGAGGAGCACGTCGCCGGTCGTGGTCCGGCCGATCACGGTGCCCCGGAGCGACCCGATCACCTGGCGGCCTCCACTCGGGACGCGAGACGCATCTTCCCCATGTGACAGCACGCGAGCGCGAGCGCGTCCGCCGCGTCGGCCGGTTTGGGGACCTCGTGCAGTGCAAGCAACCGTGTCACCATCGCCTGGACCGCAGCCTTGTCGGCGCGACCGTCCCCGGTGACCGCGAGCTTCACCTCGTTCGGGCTGTACTGCGCGACCGGCACGCCCACGCGGGCGGCGGCGACGAGCGCGAGGCCGCTCGCCTGCCCCACCGACATCGCGGTGCGGGCGTTGGCCTGGAACAGCACACGTTCGACCGCGAGCGCCGACGGCCGCACCTGCGCGACGAGCAACGCGAGCTCGTCGGCGAGGGCCACCAGGCGGTCGGGCAACGGCGCGCTCGGAGGCGTGCGGATCACGCCGCACGCCGAGGCGCGCAGCCGGCCGTCGACGCGCGCGACAACGCCGTAGCCGCAGCGCGAGACGCCGGGGTCGATGCCCAGGACGGGCCCCGCGGAGTCGAACACGGGTTCGATCCTAAAGGCTTCAGTCGCGACCGCGGAGGATGCGCCAGAGGACGAAGAGCACGAGCGCCCCGATGCCCACCGGGACCAGGCGCTTCGTCACCGACGCGCCTGCAACCCCGAACAGGTCGACGGGCTCGACCTCACGCGACGCGATCTGGCGCGGGCCGCTCGACGCGGCGGTCCCGGTCGCAACCGCGGTCGTGGAACCTCTCACGGGCGGCGGCTGGACGGCTTCGAGCGCCTGTTCGTAGGGGCCGCCTGCGTGCGACGTGTCGCCGCCCCCGGCAGTCGTGAGCACGTCGCGCTCGAGGTTCTCGACGAACTGGCCCATCAGCTTCGACGACACGTCGCCGAGCACACCGCGGCCGAACTGCGCGACCTTGCCGGTGACCGAGAGGTCGGTAACGACGTCCACCTTGGTGCCGGCACCCTCGGCCTGCATCGTGACCACGATCGACGCCTTGGCGTTCCCCTGACCGCGGGTGTCACGACCCGACGCGTCGATGACGATGCGACGGTTCGCCTCGTCGACCTCGGCGAGCTTGGCCGTCCCCTTGTACTGCGCGGTGATCGGGCCAACCTTGACCTTGACGATCCCGCGGTACTCGTCACCTTCGACCTCTTGAAGTTGCGCGCCCGGCAGGCACGGTGCGATGCCTTCGATGTCGAGCAGCACGTTCCATGTATCTGCGATCGGGGTGCTCACTCGGAAGCTGTCTGCGATCTCCATCTGCTCTCCAACCCGGCGAGGTCTTCGGGGGTATCGACGTCGGTCGGTTCTCCGGTGCCGTCGCACGGTACCTCGGCGGCGCCGTGGCGGCGCAGGAGCACCCGGGCGCCCTCGTCACCGGCGAGCTCGAGCGCCTCGGCCCACAACGCGCGGGCGATGAGCACGGGATTCCCTCGCACGCCCCCGTACGTGGCGACCGCGAGCGGCGCGTCACCCGCGAACGCACTCGCCACCCTCCGGTAGGCCTCCGCTCCGACGAGCGGCTGGTCGGCGAGGCCGACGACGACCGCGTCGATCTCCGACCGTGGCCCGAGCGCCTGCAAGGCGGCGTGCAGGCTCGACGCGATGCCGCGCTCAGGTGCGTCATTGCGCACGACCTCGACACCTGCCGGGACTGCCGCCGCGACCCGGTCGTCCGAGACGACGCACAACACGGCGCTCGGCCCACTCGCGGTGGCGGCCGCGAGCGCGTGTACGAGCAACGGCCGGTTCGCGAGCTCGAGCAGCGGCTTCGGCACGTTGCCACCGAAACGGATGCCCCGGCCGGCCGCGAGGATTGCGACCGCGATGTTGTTCAAAGGGCTTCGAGCGCGCGCCGCACCAGCACCTGCGCGAGGTGGGCGCGGAACTCGGGTGATGCGTTGAGATCGGCCGGCGGGTCGGTGCCCACCGCCGCTTCCCGGGCCGCGTCGCCCACGGACGCACCCTGGGCGAGCGCGTGCTCGACGGCGCGGGCGCGCAGGGGCGTCTGTCCCATGTTCACGAGGCCCACGCGTGTGCCGCCGCCCACACGGGTCGCGACCACACCCACGATCGCGTAGTCCTGTGCGCGCCGGTTGAACTTCTCGAACCCGAAGCCCGACGCGCCCGTCTTCGGCACGCGGATCTCGGTGAGCAGCTCGTCGGGTTCGAGCGCGGTCTCGAGAAATCCCTGGAAGAAGTCGCCGGCCGCGACGTGCCGTGCGCCGCTCGGTCCGGTGACGACGAACGTCGCGTCGAGGGCGACCAACACGGCCGGAAGGTCGGACGCCGGGTCGCCGTGCGCGACCGAACCGCCAATCGTGCCGCGGTGGCGCACCTGGTTGTCGCCGACTTGTCCGGCGACGGCGCGCACGACGCCGCATTCCCCGGCGAGCATGTCGTTGGTCTCCAGGTCGCGGTGGCGTGTCAGCGCGCCGATCGCGACGTGGTCGCCACCGTCGCGTACATATGACAGGTCGCGCACGCGACCCACGTCCACGACCACCGACGGCGTGGACAGGCGCAGCTTCATCAACGGCAGCAGCGACATCCCGCCCGCGAGGAACTTCGCATCCTCGCCGTGCTCGGCAATGAGCGCGACGGCCTCGTCGGCCGAACCGGCGCGCACGTACTCGAACGCGGCCGGGATCACTGCTTCGTCCCCCGCATCTGCTCGGCCGCGGCGAGCACGGACTTCACGATGTTGTGGTAACCCGTGCAGCGGCACAGGTTGCCCTCGAGACCGAGGCGCACGTCGCGCTCACTCGGGTTCGGGATCTCGTCGATCAGCGAGACGGCCGCCATCACCATGCCGGCTGTGCAGTAGCCACATTGGAGGCCGTGGTGCTCGTGGAACGCCGTCTGCACCGGGTGCCACTCGCCACCGCGGGCGAGGCCTTCGATCGTGGTGACGGAGACACCGTCGGCCTGGGCCGCGAGCATCGTGCACGACTTGACCGATTCACCGTCCACGAGCACCGTGCACGCGCCGCAACTCGACGTGTCGCAGCCGACTTTTGTGCCAGTGAGGCCGCACGCCTCCCGCAGGTACTGCACGAGCAACGTGCGCGGCTCGACGTCGTGGTCCTGGGCCGCCTCGTTCACGGTCATCATCACCTTCATGGCCGGTGAACCTAGCGCGTGCCCGGGTCAGCCCGAGATGCTGGGACCGGCCCGCTCGGGCGTGATGCTGATCAGGACGCGCTGCTCGCGTTGCATCGCCGCGCGGTAGTCGTCCCAGTCGGGGTGCTCGCCCGCGATCTGGCGGTAGTACGCGACGAGGCCGTCCATTGCCTCCGGCAACGACACGACCTCGGCCGTGCCGTCGACCTGCACCCATGGTCCGTAGAACGAGTCGTTCATCACGCAGACGGACGCGCGCGGGTCTCGTCGCAGGTTCTTGACCTTGATCGCGGTCTCCCGGCTGCTCACGACCAGCTTTCCGCCATCGTCGGCCCCGACGGTGACCGGCGAGAGTTGCGGAGAGTCGTCGCGGCGGCGCGTCGCGAGGACAGCCCGGTGATTCTCGGCGACGAAACGCATTGCGGCCTCGATGTCCACGGGACCCCGATCAGCCGCGGATCGCGTCGAGCACGGGAAGGAGCTTGTCGATCGGCACGAACGTTGCGCCGATCAGCTTGCGGTCGGCAAACCGCACGATGCCTTCGCCGTCGATCACGAACACCGACCTGCGGACGCCGATGAGCGGTGCGCCGACGCCGTAGGCCTCGATCACCGTCTTGTCGACGTCGGCGAGCAAGGGGAAATGGAACTCCTTCTGCTCGGCCCACTTCGCGTGGCTGTCGACGTCCTGGGGCGAGATGCCCAGCAGCACCGCACCGGTCGGCTCGAAGTCCGCGAAGTTGTCGCGATACGAGCACATCTGGCGCGTGCAACCGGGCGTGAAGTCGCCGGGGTAGAACGCAAGCACCACCTTGCGGCCGGCGTACTCCGACAGTGTGTAGTCGCGCTTCTCACCGTCCTGAATGCCCGGCAGAGTGAAATCGGGAGCCTTCTCGCCGACCTGGATCATGCGGTCACCGCCTCGAGTATCGAATCGGGAATGTCGAAGTTGGCGTACACGGCCTCCACGTCGTCGTGGTCCTCGAGGGCGTCCATCAACCGGAGCATTGTCCGGGCTTGACTCTCCACCGAGAGCTGCACCGCGGTCGTCGGGATCATCGTCAGGTCCGACGAGCTGACCGTGTAGCCCGCGTCCTCGATGGCGCTGCGGACCGCGTGCAGGTCGGTCGGCGGCGTCGTCACCTGCCACGCGTCGCCGCCGTCCTCGACGTCGTCGGCGCCGGCTTCGGCCGCCGCGAGCATGATCTCGTCTTCGTCGACGGACTTGTCGACGTTCACGATGCCTTTTCGCTCGAACTGCCACGACACCGCGCCGGGTTCTGCGAACGAGCCGCCGTTGCGGCTGAACAAATTCTTGATCTCGGCGGACGTGCGGTTGCGGTTGTCGGTCAGCGCCTGCACGATCACCGCGACCCCGCCCGGTGCGTAGCCCTCGTACGACACCTGTTCGTACACCACACCTGCTTCTTCGCCGGTGCCGCGCTTGATCGCACGCTGGATCGTGTCCATCGGCACCGAGTTGTCGCGCGCCTTGCCGATCATCGTGCGCAGTGTTGCGTTCGACTCGACGTCGCCGCCACCCGAGCGCGCCGCGACTTCGATCTGGCGGATCAGCACCGCGAACAGCTTGCCGCGCTTCGCGTCGGCCGCGCCCTTCTTGTGCTTGATCGAATGCCACTTCGAGTGACCGGACATGATCACACCACCTCTTGCAAGAAACGTTGGTGCAGGCGGAGGTCGCCTGACAACTCGGGATGGAACGACGAGAACCAGCAGTGTGCCTGGCGCCCGAGCACGGGCACGCCCTCGTGCTCGGCGAGCACCTCCACTGCCGGCCCCGCCCGCTCGACGACCGGGGAACGAATGAAGACGCCGGCGAACGGGCCGCCCCCGAGCCCGCGGACGTCGAGCGCGACCTCGAAGGACTCTCGCTGGCGGCCGTAGCCGTTGCGTCGCACGGTCACGTCGAGGACGTCGAGCGGCTGCTGGTCCGGACGGCCGTCGACGATGTCGTGCGCGCAGACGATGAGCCCGGCACAGGTCGCGAACGCGGGCAGGCCGGCGCGCAACGCATGTGTGAGCGGTGCACGGAGCCCGGAGGTGTCGAGCAGCTTGTCGATGGTGGTCGACTCACCGCCGGGCAGGAAGATCGCGTCGACGCCTGCGAGGTGCTCGGGCCGCTTGACGAACCCGACGTCAGCGCCGAGGGCGCCGAGCGCTTCGGCGTGCTCGCGGAATGCGCCTTGGAGCGCGAGAACTCCGATCTTCATGGGCTGGCGGCCTCATTCGCTCACCAGCCGCGATCGGCGAGCTTCACGTCGAGCGTGTCGATCTCCTCGCCGCGCATCGCCTCGCCGAGCCCACGCGACACTTTGGCCAGGATGTCGGCGTCCTCGTAGTGCGTCGTGGCCTCGACGATCGCACGGGCGCGCTTGGGCGGATCCGTCGATTTGAAGATGCCGCTGCCGACGAACACCGACTGCGCGCCGAGCTGCATCACGAGCGCGGCATCGGCCGGGGTGGCGATGCCGCCCGCGCAGAACAACGGCACCGGCAGCTCACCCCGCTCGGCAACTTCTTCGACCAGCTCGATCGGCGCCCGCAGCTCCTTGGCCCATTGGTAGCGCTCCTCGCGGCGGGCGACCTTGATGCGGTCGATGTCACCCAGGATCGAGCGCAGGTGGCGCACCGCCTCGACGATATTGCCGGTGCCGGCCTCGCCCTTGCTGCGGATCAATGCCGCGCCTTCGCTGATGCGCCGGAGCGCCTCTCCGAGGTTCGTCGCGCCACACACGAACGGCACGGTGAACGACCACTTGTGCACGTGGTGCGCCTCGTCGGCCGGCGTCAGCACCTCGGACTCGTCGACATAGTCGACACTGAGCGCTTGCAGTACCTGCGCCTCGGCGAAGTGGCCGATCCGGCACTTCGCCATCACCGGGATCGTGACCGCCTTCTGGATGCCTTCGATCATCGAAGGATCGCTCATGCGCGCGACCCCACCGTCGCGGCGGATGTCCGCCGGCACGCGCTCGAGCGCCATCACCGCGACCGCGCCGGCGTCCTCGGCGATCTTCGCCTGCTCGGCGTCGACGACGTCCATGATCACGCCGCCGCGCAGCATCTCGGCCAGCCCCCGCTTCACACGGGCGGTCCCAGTAGTGCGCTCCTCCGACATGCGCCGCAGTCTATTCCCCTGTTTGCCACGGAAACGCCCGTAGCGGGCGCCTCCGTTGCAAACGGGAGCAGCGTGTACCGGATCAGCGCGTCGTGGTGGTGGCCGCGGTCGGCGGCGCGGTGACCGTCACCGTGTAGGTGGCGTCGGGGAGCTCGACCCACGTCGGGCCGGGCGCGAGCTTGATCACGGCTCCCTTGGCATCGAGCAGCTTCGCGGGCTTCGCCCGATCAGGTCGCGTCCACGTGCCCGTGATCACCTTGCCGCCGGTGAACACCTGCAATTTGCCCTGACCGATCAGCTGCGCCTCGGCGCCGAAATTGTGACTGTCACCGCCGACGTAGCTCACCGTCATCACGACCACGTTCTTCGGCGCGATCGGCACCCCGGAGGCGGTCTCGGGACTGCTGTAGATGAAACGCTTCCACGTCTTCGAGGCCGAATCCCACGTCCAGGTCACGGCGAATGGGCTGGCGAAACCGACACGCACGGACGACACCGGACCACCGGACGCAGGTGCGCCGGCCTTGCGGTACGCAAACAGCGCCGGCGGCGGCTTTGGCTTGCCGCACCGTGCGTACATCTGGTCGACGTGCGCGTACAAGGTGAGCTCTGGTGTCCTGTGACGCGCGCGGTCTCGGAACATGAGCGGGCCCGCGCGTGACTCATCCAGCTGCACCACCGGTGCGGTGTTGATGCTGTCGATCGCGTACTGGGCGCCACCCGAGTAGGCGAAGACGCCACCGATCGGCGTGACGATGCTTTGATCGGTCTTGCGCACCGAGCGCACCGAGCCGACGTCATTCGGTGCCTGGGAGTTGAAGATCGCCGCGAGCCGCGTGTAACCACCCTCGACGACTTCCTCGTAGACGACGTCGGCCTGCTCGACGCCGTACTTCGGCAGCGACGCGGCGGTGTTGTCGATCTTCACCGTGACGGCACAACGGTTCTTTGCCTCGCCTCGCGGGTCGGGCCTCCCGGTGAGCGGCCAGACCAGCGGCACGGAGGCCTTCTTGCCGTCCGCCGACGTGGGGTTCTTCGCCTTGCCGCTACCCCCGCACGAGACGAACGCCAGCGCGGCGAGGGCGACGACGAGCGCGACAACGAGAAACAGGCGATCTCGACGCATCCCTACAGCTTGCTCCTCCATGAGTCCCGCTTGGTGGACCCGCTCACATGGCCTCGAGGGCGCGGATCCTGTCGTCGATCGGCGGATGGGTGTCGAACAGGTGGTTCCACTTGGTGTGGCCCTTGTTCGACTCCTTGTCCAGCGGCTCCTCGATCCACAGGTGCGCAGTCGCCTTCGACGACGTGTGCACCGACGTGTGGTCGTCCTCGAGCTTCTTGAGCGCCGAGATGAGCCCGGGCGGATAACGCGTCATCTGGACGCCCGAGACATCCGCGAGGTACTCCCGCCGCCGGCACACCGAGAACTGCATGAGCGCGGCGATGATCGGAGCGAAGATCAGCAGCACGAAGCCGACGATCGCGAACACGATACCGAGCGGGTTGTTGCTGTCACTGTTGCGATCCCGTCCGCCCGTCCAGAACATGATCCGCAAGAAGAAGTCGGACAACAGCGCGATGATCCCGACCATCGTGACCGCGAGGGTCATGACGAGCACGTCGTAGTTCCGGATGTGGCTCAGCTCGTGGGCAAGCACTCCTTCGAGCTCCACCCGGTTCATCTTCTCCAGGAGTCCGGTAGTCACCGCGACGGCGGCATGCTTCGGGTTGCGGCCCGTAGAGAACGCGTTCGGTGCGGGATCGTCGACGATGAACAGCCGCGGCTTGGGGAGCCCGCTCGCGATACAGAGGCCTTCGACGATGTTGTGATAGCGGGCGTACTGCACGGGATCGGCCGGCACCGCATGCGACATCGCGAGTGCGACCTTGTCGCTGTTGAAATACGAGATCCATGACGAACCGATCACGATGACCGCGACGACGATCAGCCCCACCCACCCGCCCCGGAGGAAGAAGTTGAACGCGGCGCCGACCGCGAAGAGCAACAGCACGAACAAGAAGATCAAGAACACCGTCTTGCGCTTGTTCGCGGCGATCTGTTGGTACACGGATCAACAGCAGATCAGAACTGCACCCGCGGCACTTCGTCCGCGCCTTGCTCGGACTGGAAGAACTGTCGAGGCTGGAAGTTGAACATTCCCGCGATCACGTTGCGAGGGAACGTCTGAATCGCGGTGTTGAAGGTCTGCACGCTGTCGTTGTAGAACTGCCGCGCGTACGAGATGCGATCCTCGCTCGAGGTCAGCTCCTCCTGCAGGCTCAGGAAGTTCTGGTTCGCTTTGAGGTCCGGGTACGCCTCCGAGAGCGCGAACAGCTGGCGCAGCGCACCGGTGAGGACGTTCTCGGCCTGCGCCTGCTGTTCGGGCCCGGCCTGCTGCTGGGCCTGCACCGCGTTGTTCCGGGCCTGCACGACGGCTTCGAGCGTGCCGCGCTCGTGCGAGGCATAGCCCTTGACCGTCTCCACGAGATTCGGGATCAGGTCGTGCCTGCGCTCGAGCTGCACGCCGATCTGCGACCACGCCTGGTCGACGCGATTGCGCCGCTTGACCAGACCGTTGTACATGACGACGAAGAACAGGACCGCCAAGACGATGATCACGACGATGACGATGATTGCAACCAACGATTGACCTCCCACAAAGGGGTAATGGGGGCAGTCTACGGATTACGGCCCGTCCTTCGAGTCACTCGCCGACAGCCATGACGCGAGGCGGCCCATCCCCCGCTCGATCTCGCCCAGCAATCGCTCGTGCAGGCCGGGAGACGCGCTCGCGACGACCGCGATGCCGTAGCCGTCGCCCGATCCGACCGCGGGATGCTCGTCGATGGCGCGTCCGTCGGGCCAGGTCACGACGCCGCCCGCCTCCTGGACGATCAACGCCGCGGCGGCGACGTCGTACGGAAAGTTCGTGCAGACCGCGCCGTCGCCGGCGGCGCGAAACCGCGGCTCGGTCTCGGGGAACACGTCCACCAGATGGCGACCGACGTCGACGTACGCGTCGAGCTGGCCGGTGACGATCCGTGTCATGTTGAAGGTCGCGGACCCGAGGTCGAAGAAGCCGCCGCGCATCGACGAACCGTTGATCAGCTCCTCGAGCACGACGGTCACCGGGATCGCCGGCCGGCCGCGCAGCCCCGCCGTCCAGAACAGCGCGCCGAGGTCGGTGTTGGTCGACAGCCGGGGCGGGACCCCGGCCACACCCGCGCCGCGCCGGGCGACGAACCGCTGTCCCGACTTGATCTCGTGCACGACGCCGAGCTGCACGTCGCCCAGCGTCGCGTCGGGTGACGGCGGCACGACCGCGACCGAGACGCAGCACGACTCGAAGCCCGCGGCCGCGGGGCGCGTGCCGTCGATCGGATCGACGACGAAGATCGCGCGGGGTGAGCCGTAGGCCACGTACCCCCGGTCCTCGGAGTAGTAGGCGATGTCTCCGGCGTCGGCGCAGCAGGTTGCGAGCACGACCTCTGCGATCTCGTCGATCGCCATCGTGACGTCGCCGCCCGGCGCGACGCCGACCCGCTCGCGCGCGCCCGGATCGCCCAGCGACGGCACGACGGCCGCGCGTATGCGTGCCGCGACGTCGATCGCGAGCTCGGCGGCCTTGGGGTCGAGCGCGCCGCTCACGCGGCGGGAACCATTGCCCGTTCGTACAGCTCCAGGTAGCGCTCGGCGAGCCGGCGCATCGAGAACTCGGCGGCGCGTTCACTGCCGGACACGGCGAGCCGCTCCCGCAACGCGGGATCGTCGAGGAGACGACGAATCGCCTCGCGCAACGCGCCGACGTCGCCCGGCGGCACGAGCAGGGCATCCCGGTCGGCGCGGGCGACGTTCTGGTAGCCCTCGATGGCCGATGCCACGATCGGGGTGCGCGCGGCCATCGCTTCCAACAAGACGACGCCGAAGGATTCGCCGTTCACCGACGGCGCGCAGAACGCCGTCGCGCCCCGGAGGCGCGCGTTGCGCTCGTCGTCGGTGACGCTGCCGCACCACACGACATTCGGCACGTGCCGAGCACACAGCTCGTCGGTTTGCGGACCGCCGCCGAGAACCCACAGCTCCGCATCCCGGGCAATCCCGTCCCAGGCGTCGAGCAGGACCGCGAGTCCCTTGCGCGGCTCGTGCCGCCCGAGGAACAACACTGCCGGGCGCGTCGACGGCGTCGGATCGACGCTTGCGATTCGCTCGATCTCGATGCCGTTCCACAACACGAGATACTCGTCCCCCCAGTTCTTGATCGCAGTCGCGCGCGCGGACTCGGAGACGACGACTCGAAACGTCAAGTGCTGCATGACCGAGCGAAACGCAGGGCGGCTCCACTGATGCAAGAGCGCGCCCGCCGCGTGGAAGGTGCCGACCATCGGGCCGCGATAGCCGAGCAACGTGCTCAGGCACGGGCCCGGCACCGCGGGCTCGTGCAGGTGCACGACGTCCGGCTCCATGCTCCGCAGGGCCTCGGCGGTGCGGCGAGCGGCGGCGCGGCCCGGCGCGATCGGCGCGATCGAGCCGTTCGATTCCCACTCCACCGTGGGCCCGACGCTGATGATCGACGGGTCCGGCGGCGGTCCGTCGCACGGCGCGACGATCCGCACGTCGACGTCCAGCTTGCGCAACTCGCGAGCGAGTCCGAGCACCTGACCTTGCACGCCTCCGGGCCGTGACATCGAGTAGGGACACGTCATCAGGACCCTCATGGCGACGGCCAGACTTCCCTATGCACGGTCACTCGGCCAGTTCGGTTGGAGCAGGTGCCATTGCTCGGGCGCGGCCCGGATCAGCTCCTCGAACTCGTCGGCAAGGCGCTGGGTGATGAGCGCGATGTCGTCGCGCAGGCGTCCCTGCCGTTCGGACCGCACCGGCGGCCGCACCACCGTGCGATGCCCGCGTCCCGGCCGGAAGTAGACGGCGACGGGCAAGAGCGCGGCGCCCGTGCGCACCGCGAGGGTCGCCGGGCCGGCGGGGAGCGTCGTGACCTCACCGAAGAACTTCACGTCGACGCCCTCGCCGCTCAGATTGCGGTCGCACAACAAGCACACGATCCGGTTGTCGCGCAAGGCGCGCAGCACACGTGTCCCGACATCGGGACCGAGCGGAGCGACCTCGAGACCCATCGAGGCGCGTTGCCGCGCGAACCAATCGAGCAGCTCCGGAGGCTCGACCGCCTCGACGACCGCCAGCATGTGATGACCCTGCTCGGCCATCCACGCCGCCGCCCATTCCCAGCCACCGAGGTGCGGGAGGGCAAGGATCACACCGTTGCCGCGGGCGAGCCCTTCGGTGACACGTTCGTAGCCCTCGATGATGAAGTTCGGCACGATCTCCCCGGCGCGCACCTCGGCGGGGAGCCGCAGCATCTCGAGCCAGTAGCGCCCGTAGAACTCGAAGACCTCGTCGACGACGCTGCGATCGGTCCGACCGGTCACCCGACGCTGGTGACGCGCGGCCATGCGCCGGTTCTTGCGTTGCGGCCACCCGCCCACCCGGCCGCCGATCCGCCCGACCGCGGGCACCGCCGCCACGGGAATCGCTTCGGCAATCCGCGCCCCGAGCCGGTACGCGCCCACGGTCACGCTTGGCTTAATCATGGGTCGACTCCGCGCTCCGCTCCCCTACGGTCGCTTCGCTGTCGTTTCCCGTATTCATGGGTCGACTCCGCGCTCCGCTCCCCTACGGTCGCTTCGCTGTCGTTTCCCCGCAAGGGGTGACCCATCTGATCTACGGCCGCGACCGGCGCCGTTCGGACGGGTGGCGCCGGCGGACGCGCTCGTTGTCGACGCGCCGTGCGGTCCACCACGTACGCAAGGGCGTTGCCGGACGTTCGACCTTGCGGGCATGGGCCGGGCGCGGCGGCCGCGCTGCTTGCCGGTAGACCCGCACGAAGCGGTGGACGGCCGTCAACGCGGTCAGCACGAGCATGATCCAGAGGACCGGTACCAGGATGTCGAACGCGAGCGCGACACCGAGGAACACGAAGCGTTCGGCGCGCTCCATCAGGCCGCCACGCGCGTCGAGGCCGAGCGACTCCGCTCGGGCCCGTTCGTAGGAGACCATCATCGAGCACGCCGCGACCGCGAACGCGAGCACGGGGTAATAGGGCGAGCGGTCGGCGAGGTACCAGGCGACGCCGCCGAACAACAGCGCGTCGGAGGCCCGGTCCGCGACCGAGTCGAAGAACGCGCCGCGAGGGCTCGCCTGTCCGCTGCCCCGCGCGATCGCGCCGTCGAGCAGGTCTGCGACACCCGACACGATGACGCCGACGACGGCCCAGACCAGATGACCGGACGCGATCAGCAGCGCGGTCGCGACCGAGCAGAGCAGCCCGAACACGGTCAGGGCGTCGGCGGTGACGCCGAGACGGCGCAGTCGGTCGCCGAGCGGTCCGAGACCCTGCTCGACGCCCTTGCGCCAGCGCCGATCGAGCATCTGCTGCTCCTTGGTGCCGTCGTCCCCGAGAATGCGTCCTCGAGAATCCTGGTCGGGTGGCCACTGCTCGCGTTCGCGAGCACAGCTCCACGGTACCAAACCGCAATACCGCTCCTGGTGGTCCCCCAAAGCGTCTTCGTACAATCTGCCTTCACGCCTGAAAACAACGCAGGGGGTCGACGGTTGAAGACGTACCCGAGCACGCAGATCCGCAACGTCGCACTCCTCGGCCACGGCGGCGCCGGCAAGACGTCGCTCACCGAGGCGTTGTTGTTCTGTGCCGGCGCGATCCCGCGCGTCGGGCGGGTGGAAGACGGTTCGACCGTGTCGGATTTCGATCCCGAGGAGCAGCGGCGGACCATCTCGGTGTCGCTCGCGCTCGCACCGTTCGAGCTCGACGGCCACAAGGTCAATGTGCTCGACGCCCCCGGGTACGCCGATTTCGTCGGAGATGTCGTCGCCGCCCTCCAGGCCGCCGATCTGGCGTTGTTCGTCGTGTCCGCAGTCGAGGGCGTCGAGGTGCAGACCGAGATCGCGTGGAAGCTCGCCGAGCAACGCGGCATGCCGCGCGCGATCTTCGTCAACAAGCTCGACCGCGAACGCGCGTCGTTCCAGCGCACGCTCGACACCCTGAAAGAGAAGTTCGGTGCGGGTGTCGCGCCGTTACAGCTCCCGATCGGCGAAGAGGCTTCGCTCACCGGTGTCGTCGAATTGCTGAACGACCTCGCCGTCACCTACTCCGGCAGCTCGCCGAAGGGGAGCGAAGGCGAGGTGCCCCCGGAGATGGAGTCCGAGGAGCGCTCGGTGCACGAAGCGCTGGTGGAAGGCATCGTCGTCGGCGACGACGACCTGATGGAGCGCTACCTCGGCGACGAGCAGATCGAGATCGAAGAGCTTGCGAAGGCACTCGCCGCCGGCATCGCGACTGCCACGGTCTTCCCTGTCCTCTGCGGAAGCGCGACGAAGCTCATCGGCGTCGACCGGCTCGCCACGTTCCTCGTCGAGGAGGCGCCGGCGCCCGGGGTCGCCGACGGCACGGCGGGAGCGCTGGTGTTCAAGACGATCGTCGATCCCTATGTCGGTCACGTGAACCTCTTCAAGGTCGTGCAAGGAACCGTGAAGCACGACGACGTGCTGATGAGCGCGCGCACGAAGACCGACGAGCGCATGCACCAGCTCTTCACGATGCGCGGCAAGGAGCAGGACACGGTGAACGAGGTGCCGACGGGTGACATCGCCGCCGTGGCCAAGCTCGCAAATGTCGGCACCGGCGACGTGCTCGTCGCCAAGGGCACGACGCTCGACGTCGAGGTGCTGCCCGCGCCCGAGCCGCTGCTGGCGGTCGCGATCCACGCGAGGAGCAAGGGCGACGAGGACAAGCTCGCGAACGCGTTACATCGTCTCCAGGAGGAGGATCCGGTGCTGCGCATCGAGCGCAACGCCGAGACGCACCAGACCGTGCTGCGCGGCATGGGCGAGACCCACCTGTCGATCGCGACCGAGAAGCTCGCGCGGAAGTTCGGTGTCGAGGTCGAGACCGACGAGGTGCACGTCGCGTACCGCGAGACGATCGGTGGTATGGCCGAGGCGGAAGGCCGCTTGAAGAAGCAGAGCGGTGGGCACGGCCAGTTCGCGGTCGCATGGTTGCGGGTCGAGCCCAAGGCGCGTGGCACCGAGAACGAGTTCGTCGACGCGATCGTCGGCGGTGTCATCCCGCGGAACTTCCTGCCCGCGGTCGAGAAAG
>JBBQXS010000052.1:0-29727 GCA_038209365.1 Acidimicrobiia bacterium
GTTGAGCCGGACGATCGGAGTGTCGGCGAACCGGAGCAGCTCGTCGTACCACTCCACGATCTGGACCCAGTCGGTCTCCTCGACACGCGTCGCGTCGGCATGGAGCGCGGCGATCGCCGCTTGCGCCTGGTATTCGCCGAGGTGATCGCGCGCGAGCGCAGCTTGTGCGATGTCGATTCCCTCGGCGATGAGCCCGGTGTCCCACTGGCTGCGGTCCTGTTCGGCGAGAGGCACGATGCTTCCGTCCGGTCGGGTGCGGCTGCGGCGGCGGGCATGGTGGAGGAGCATCAGGGCGAGCAACCCGTGGACCTCGGGATCGTCCACCAAGGCGGCCAGCTGCCGGGTCAGCCGGATCGCTTCGGCCGCGAGATCGATGTCGCCGGAATAGCCCTCGTTGAAGACGAGGTACAGCACCCGCATCACCGTGCGCACGTCGCCGGGACGCCTCTCCAATCCGGCATCGACACCGGCCCGACCGACGATGCGTTTGGCGCGGCTGATGCGCTGCGCCATCGTGGGCTCGGGCACGAGGTATGCCTGAGCGATCTGGCGTGTGGTGAGGCCGCCCACCGCTCGGAGGGTCAACGCAACCGCCGATGTGGTGGGCATGTCGGGCTGCGCGCACAGGAAGTAGAGGTGCAACGTGTCGTCGGCGCTCGGGATCGCGCCGGTCGGCGGTTCGGTGTCGAATCGGAGCTCTCGGTCGCGGCGCGCGGCGTCCGACCGCGTCATGTCGAGGAAAGCTCTCCACGCGACCGTGATGAGCCACCCCGTGGGGTCGGCGGGCAACTCGTCGCCCCACGCGGAGAGCGCCCGGATGAGCGCCTCCTGTACCGCGTCCTCGGCCGTCGCGAAGTCCGCACCGCGACGGACGAGGACGCTCAAGACCCGTGGGACGAGCTCACGTAGCTCGACGTCGTCCACGGTCACCGGGTCCACGGTCACTCGGTGACGGTGGGCGGCGCGGTCAGGAACGGTCGGACCTCCAGCCATTCGTGGATCGGTTCGCCGCCGGCTCCAGGTGCTGCCGACAGCTCACCGGCGAGCTCGATCGCTCGCTCATAGCTGTCGACGTCGATCACCATCCATCCCGCGATCAAGTCCTTCGTCTCGGCGAACGGGCCGTCGGTGACCGGCGCGCGCCCCTCGCCGTCGTAGCGGACCCACACGCCGTCGGGCGACAGCGCCTGTCCGTCGATGAACTCGCCGCGACTCTCGAGCCGAGCGGCGAAGTCGTTCATGAACCGGATGTGTGCCTCGACCTCGTCGGGCCTCCACTGGTCCATCGGGACATCGTTGACGGCCGCCGGCGCGCCTCGGTAGTGCTTGAGCAACAGGTACTTGGCCATGGTGTGCTCCTTGTGTGACGCCGGCCCTGCCGGCCGGATGTTCCCTGGGACGGAGCAGGTCCCGCGTTCTCGACATCGTCGCCTGGAATTCGCCATGAGGGCGCTCGGTACTCAGGTTGCGTCAGCGGAGCCTCGTCCGGGGCGGGGGCCGCGCGATGCGCGCCACATCTCTATGGCTTCGTGGTGGTCGATGATCGGCTCCGAATATCTCGTCATTCGGCGCACGTCGAACGGAGGATCATGGATGTCGACGTCGGGCGGGACGTCACGAAGCTCGCGGATCCACCGGCGCACGTACACGCCGCCGGGGTCGTGATCCCGGCCCTGGAGAGTCGGGTTGAGCACACGGTGGGGATTCGCGTCGGTGCCCGTGCCCGCGACCCATTGCCAGTTCAGCTGGTTGTTCGCGACATCGCCGTCGACGAGAAGATCCATGAAGTGGCGTGCACCTTCCCGCCAGTCGATGCGCAGGTCACGCGTGAGGAACGACGCGACGACCATGCGCACGCGGTTGTGCATCCAACCCTCGGCGTGCAGTTGCCGCATGCCGGCGTCGACGAACGGGAAGCCGGTGCGACCTGCCTTCCATGCTTCGAAGTCGCCGGGCGCGTCGCGCCACACCGGCGCGGTGCCCGGACGGAGATCGTCGTGCGCGACGGCCGGTCGCCACGACAGCAATTGCGCGTAGAAGTCGCGCCAGCAGAGTTGGCGCAGGAGCTCGGTGCTCCCGGTCCGGTCCCACAGGCGGCTCGCCACTTCCAACGCCGACACGCACCCGAAATGGAGATACGGCGAGAGCCGCGACGTCTCATCGGCACCGGGATCGTCGCGCCGTGCCGCGTACCCCCGCAGGCCGCGGGCCGTCCACGCTTTCAGCCGCGCCAGCCCTGCGCGCTCGCCCCCCTGCCACGTGCCGGGAGAGGCGCCGCGCGGAAGCGCCCCGATCTCGACGTCCTCCGGCAGGGACATCCGGCGGGGGAGTGGCGCGAGCCCGCGCCACGACGCGTCGAGCCAACGGTTGTAGTACGGGGCGAACACGACGAAGGGCTTGCCAAAAGCGGCCGGCGGCACGACGGTGATGCTGTCGTGCGTCGTCACGTCCATCGGAGCAGCGGACTGCAATCTTGCGAGGCGTGCTTGCGCGTAGCCGCTGATGTCGCGAGCGACGTGAATGGTCGTCGCATCACCTTGTTTGGCGACGCGCAGTACCTCCTCGACCCAATCGCCGCGCCGCACGAACAATGCGCCACCGCGTTCGCGCAACGACTGGTCGAGATCGCGCAGCGATTCAGCGAGAAAACCGAATCGATTCGGGCGTCCGTGCGACGTGAGCAAGAGCGTGTTGTCCAGCACGAAGAGCGGCACGACGCGATCGGCAGCGGCACGCGCGCCCGCCAGCACAGGGTTGTCGCGCACTCGGAGATCGCGAGTGAACAATGCGATCGCGGTACGCACGGAGCGAGCGTACGCTGATCCGGATGGTTGATCCTGCAACTCACGCGCTCGCAGCGCTTGGATGGGACGACCGGCTCGCGGCGCTGGTCGTCGACGCCGGCCGTTCCGCGGCAGCGCCGGGCCGCGTGGCGCGGGTCGACATGGGTCTGGTCACGGTCCTCACCGGCGATGGATCCGTACGCGCGACTCCCGGTGACGATCATGTCGCGACGGGCGACTGGGTGCTCGTCGAGGAGGCTCGGGTCGTGTCGGTGCTGCCTCGTCGTTCGGTCTTCACGCGAGGCGACCCGATGGAAGGGGCGGCGCGTGGTCCGCAGGTGGTTGCCGCCAACATCGACGTCGTGTTGATCGTCCAATCCCTGACGAGTGGACCGAACGTACGGCGGCTCGAGCGCGAGCTCGTGCTGGCATTCGAGAGTGGCGCGACGCCCGTGGTGGTGCTCAACAAGGCGGATCTCGTCGACGCGCAGGAGGCCGCCGCCGCGGCATCGACCGCAGCGGACGTGGCTGCCGGTGTCGATGTGGTGCTCGTCAGCGCGAGCCGGGGCGACGGCGTGGATCGACTGCGCGCGCTCGCGGACGGGAACCGGACGCTCGCGTTGATCGGCGCGTCCGGTGTCGGCAAGTCGACGCTGGTAAACGCGCTCGTCGGCACGGACGTGCAAGCGACAAGTAACGTGCGCGAGAGCGATCAGCGTGGTCGCCACACGACAACGGCGCGCGAGCTGGTGCTTCTTCCCCACGGTGGCGTGCTCGTCGACACTCCCGGCCTGCGCGCGGTGTCACTGTGGGAAGCCGACGAGGGGCTCAGTCGCGCCTTCGCGGACATCGAGGAGCTGGCCGCAACTTGCCGCTTTCGCAATTGCTCCCACACGCTCGAACCCGGCTGCGCGATACGCGCCGCGATGGTGTCGGGTGAGCTGGACCCTGCTCGCTTCGAGAACTACACACGGCTCGACACCGAGCTCGATGCCGCGCAAAGGAAACGAGAGGCGCGCATCGCGAGCAAGGGTCAGCGTCAGCTGTACGGGAAGATCTCGCGCAAGACGCGCTAGCCCTCGAGGATTTCCGCGACGCGGTCGGCGATGCGCGCGAGTGCAAGCAGCTGTCGACGCTCCCGTCGCCGGAACGGATGCCCCTCGCGCCCGACGAGGAGCACCAGATTGCTGGTGGCCAGGGGTGCGACCGCGAGATCGTCGGGGCCGGTCTCGCCCGCCGCCACCGCCGGCGATGCCGCCGTGCCTGCGGCCAGCGCCTGCAGCACGGACGCCGCCGGCGCGCCCGCGCCTGCGCACGCCAGGGTTTCGGTGCCGCGCACAATCGTCGCCCAATCGGCCGCGAACTCGTTCCGGACACTCTCCACGAGCCGCCGCGCGAGCTCGCGGCGGTCCGCGGCCGCGCACACGGTTTCCACCGACTCGAGCGCGTCGAGACGCGGGTCGGGAAAGCGCTCGACGCGGCGGCACTCTTCGACCGACGCGCCGTCGACCTCTTCGATCTCGCGCACGAGGAGCGGCACGATGTCGTCGCTCGGCAACACGACGGCGAACTCGTCGACCGCAACGCGCTCGCTGCGCTCCAGGACGTCGACGCCGACGATGTCGCCGCCGATCGCACCGATGCGGGACGCCACGAGACCGAGCGCGCCCGGACGGTCGGGGAGCCACACCCGCACGAGGAGGTTCGGCACGAGGGAAGATTACGGTGTCGTGACGCGCCGAGCACCGTCCCGCAACACGCCGTTCATGCGCAGTTCTTCTCGTACACTCAGCGTGCGGACGCAGCGAAGCCAGGGACGGCGAAGCGAGGGAGCCATGTTGCGTGCGGACGCAGCGAAGCAAGGGACGGCGAAGCGAGGGAGCCATGTTGCGTGCGGACGCAGCGAAGCCAGGGATGGCGAGCGAGGGAGCTTGATGTTGGAGCGGCTGGGCGTACTGGGCGGCACGTTCGACCCCGTCCATGTCGGCCATCTCGTTGCCGCGACTGCCGCGCGACATCATCTCGCGCTGACGCGTGTGCTGCTCGTCGTCGCCGGAGACCCATGGCAGAAGCACGGTGAGGTCGTTGCGCCTGCCGAGGCGCGCTACGAGATGGTCGCCGCCGCGATCGACGGCGCGGAGGGGCTCGAGGCATCGCGCCTCGAGATCGACCGACCCGGCCCCACGTACACGATCGACACCATCGACGCGCTGCAATCGCCCGATCGCGAGCTGTTCCTCATCATGGGTGCCGACGTTGCCGGGAGGATCGATACCTGGCATCGCGTGGACGAGCTGCGCGACGCGGTGACGCTGGCGATCGTCGGCCGGGAGGACGCGCCGCCCACGGCGCCTCCCGACCGTTGGAAGGCCGTGCCGGTCCCGATGCCTCGCATCGACGTGTCCTCGACCAGCCTGCGGCGACGTATCGCCGAGGGAGCGCCGGTCGAGTTCCTGATCCCGTTGCCGGCGGTACGTGTGCTGCGCGCACACGATCTCTACACTGCGAGGTGATGACCGAGGGTCGCCGCGACCGCGCGCACAACACGAAGCGCCGTGCTGATCTTTGGACTGCCTTGCTCGTCGTCGTGCTCGCCGCAGCGGGGGGCATCCTCGCCGGCCGCTCCGGTACGCCGAAGTCGTGGGAGCATCCCGCCCCGGGTGCGCCAGGCGGACCGAAGCTCGTCCAGTCGCTGGGGAGCCCGTGACGGGGGACACCCGGACGAACGACCTCGCGCGCCTCGCAGCCCGGGCGGCCGACGCCAAGAAGGGTGACGATATCGTCATCCTGGACGTCGGCGACATCATCGGCATCGTCGACAGCTTCGTCATCACCAGCGCATCGAACACGCGGCTCGTCCGCACGATCGTGGAAGAAGTCCAACGGCGAGTGCACGAAGAAGCCGGGATCAAGCCACGCGCGGTCGAAGGGCTCGACGACTACTCGTGGGTGCTCATCGACTACGGCGACTTCGTCGTGCACGTGTTCCTCACCGAGACCCGCGAGTTCTACGCGCTCGAGCGCCTGTGGGCTGACGCGGCCCGTGTCCAGTGGGAAGCCGCGGTGTGAGTCACACCGGCATGCGCGCGATCGCCCGTATCGTCTTGTGCGCATCCCAGCTTGCGTAGCCGATCCCGACGAGTGGCACGACGCCGCGCGACCAGCGCCGCAGCATGCGCCGGGTCAACGCCTTTGCCGCGAGCTTCGTGACCCGGACATCTTCGCGACCGGTCATCGCGCGCAGCACGTCGCGAGTCACGGAGGCGGGATCGGCTACGTGCCCGGCGCGCTCCAGCATGTGGACGCGCAGCGACACCGCGATATAGGCCTCGAGCGCGAGTGCGCCGAACGATGCTGCGACGACGAGCGGCAGCGTCGGTGCGGCGGCGCCGTTGACGCCCGGGATGAGCAAGGCGATCGCTTCCATCTCCTCGACCGCCGCTGCCGTACCGGCGATCGCGGCCACCGTGGCGTATGCGCGGGCCGGGGTGCGGGAAGGAAACGGATGGTGCACGAGCGTTGGTGCGATGTTCTCGAACAGATGCTCGATCTCGTGCTCGAGGGCAGCGACCGCCTGCCGCGGCGACCGTGACCGTCGCAGCCTGACGACCGCGGCGCGCAATTCCGAGGCGGCGGTGGGCGGGAGGCTGCTCCACAGCTCGCGCAGTCGTGCCTGTGCGGCCCGCGCGATCGCGGCGGATGGGCGTCGCCGGTTCGGGTCGGGAGGAGGTTCCCACACGTCGTGTGCAGCCATAGCTCTCCGCAACGCTATTCCCCGCTTCCGCTTTCGATTATCACCGGAGGGGTAGAGCGAGCGGCAACCTTGCAGTCGTTGCGTTCGGGAACGTTGTGCTCGGGAGGGCTCGTGCACGTCGGAAGTGGCCACTGGTGAGTCGCGTCGACCCGTCGAAGATCGACGAGGCCACTGCCGAGACGAGAAGGCGTGCTCGCCGCACGACACCCGGCATCGCCGTGATGCTCGTCATCGTCGTCTCGTTGGCGGTTCTTGCCTGGCGAATGGTGCCGCATCCGGTCGGCGCGGCGCGCACTTACGGCAAGTACCAAGGCAAGGCGGTCACGACTGCCAAGTCCGCGTTGTCGAATGTCGAGACCGTGCGGCTCGCCGCGCGGACCGCGGCCGCGGGGAATGCCTTCGGGCCGTACACGACGGTCGTGATCTCGGATGCGGAAGAGGGTCTGAGCGGTGTCCAAGGCACGTTCGACTCGATCCAGCCGCCCGACGACCGCGCCGATGCATTGGCGCAAGACCTCGACGCGCTCTTGTCCGACGCGCTCGAACACGTGCGCGAGGCGCGTGTCGCGGTGCGTCGCGGGGTGCTCGACGAGCTTGCGACGGTTGCCGAGCCGCTCACAGACGACGCGGGCAAGCTCGATGCGTTCAAAGAGCAGCATTCATGAAGAAGATGCTCCAGATCACCCTGGGCATTCTCACGGCAATCGGCGGCTTCGTCGACATCGGCGACCTCGTGGCGAATGCCGCGGTCGGTGCCCGCTTCCGCCTGGGCCTCGCGTGGGTGGTGCTCGTCGGGGTCGTGGGCATCATCGTGTACGCGGAGATGGCCGGGCGCGTGGCCGCGATCTCCGGCCGGCCCGTGTTCAGTCTCGTTCGTGAGCGGCTCGGCCCGGGTTTCGGCCTCGCGAATCTCGTCGCGTCGTTGTTCATCAACTTCTTGACGCTCTCCGCAGAGATCGCAGGAGTCGCGATCGCGCTCGCGATGGTGGCGAGCGTGCACTACATCCTGCTGGTGCCCTTCACGGCCGTCCTGATCTGGATCGTCGTGTGGCGCCTTCCGTTCGAACGCATGGAGCAGGTGTTCGGTCTCGGCGGGCTGGCGTTGCTCGCATTCATGTTCGCGCTCGTGCAGTTCGGGCCGGACTGGGGGAACGTGATCCACCAGGCGACGCACCCGTCGATCGCCAAGGAGGAGAACATCTTTACGTATGCGTACTTCGGCATCGCGTTGTTCGGTGCTGCCATGACGCCGTACGAGGTGTTCTTCTTCTCCTCCGGTGCGGTCGAGGAACGCTGGACGCGCAAGGACCTTGCACTCAATCGCGCCAACGTGTACGTGGGTTTTCCGCTCGGGGGCGCGCTGTCACTGTCGATCATGGCGATCGCGTCCCTTGTGCTGGCGCCCATGCACATCGGTGTCGACACACTGCCGCAGGTCGCGTTGCCGGTCGCGGTGGTGTCCGGAAAGATCGCTCTCGCCTGCGCGATTCTCGGCATCTTCGCCGCGACGTTCGGTGCCGCGCTCGAGACGGGCCTCTCGGCGGGATATTGCCTGGGTCAATACTTCGGCTGGCAGTGGGGCAAGTACGTGCGACCTCGTGAGGCCGCCCGTTTCCATGTCGTGGTGATCGTCATGGTCCTGCTGGGCGTGCTCGTGATCATGACCGGCGTCGACCCGGTGAAGGTCACCGAGTACTCGATTGTGTTGTCGGCGGCGGCTCTCCCCCTCACCTACTTCCCGATCCTCGTCGTGAGCAACGACCCCGACTACATGGGGGACAAGACGAACGGGCCGGTCTTGAACTTCATCGCGACGCTGTATCTCGGTCTGATCGTGATCATCGCGTTGGCGACGATCCCACTCATGATCATCACCAAGGCGGGAGCATGACCGAAGGCCGTCGCGTCTGGGCCGGCCTGCAACTCCTCGACCGGCAGCTGATCGCGCACGAGGAGAGGCTCGCGGGCTGTATCGACGACCTCGAGCTCATTGCGAGCGACGATGGCGACCAGTTGCATGTCACGGCGATCCTGTCGGGCCCCGGCGCGCTGGCGTACCGGCTCGGTCGCCGCCGTTTCGGTCGCTGGCTGCGGCGGGTGCACGCGTGTGCATCCCCAACCGGCGACAGGGACTCGACCCGCATCCCGTTCAACGTGGTGACCGACATCGGATCCGACGTCAAGCTCGGGCTCGACGCGGAAGAGACCGGCAGCGCGTCGGCCGAGCGGTGGACGCGTGACCACGTCATCAGTCACATCCCGGGGAGCGGTCATGCACCTGAGTGACCTGCTGCACTCGCAAGTTCTCGGCGCCGACGGAGCGTCGCTCGGTTCGGTCGACGATGTGCGACTGGTGCAGGACGGCCCGTTGCTCTTGCCGTTCGGCGCGGCCTTTCGCGTCGAGGGTCTCATGGTTGGTCACCGCAGCGTGGGAACGCGCCTTGGCTATGTGCGGCGCGGCGTGAGAGGCCCATGGTTGCTGCGGATCATCTTCGCCGCGCTCGAGCGCCGGGCTCGATACGTGCCGTGGGACGACGTCGTGGCGTGGGACGGGCGCACCGTGCGTGTCGGCAAGCGTCGCGACGAGCTCGGCGTCGTCGTGCCGTAGGCGTCGCCTGCTGAGCTATGGGGCGCGGTGACCGGTGCGCGGCGTTGAATTACGACACCTGATCGCCTCGCGCATGACCGAGACTGCGAGCAGCAGAGCGACCGCGAGGGGAACGAGCCACCACCAGTCGAAGCCATGGTGTGCGGCGATGAACACCGCGGCGACGGTGGCGACGACCCCAACGGCGATCCGCCAGTCGTCACCGATGATGAAGTCGTACCAGAACTTGCCGAATTGCCCGAGCCATGTCATGAGGTCGCTACCTCCGGGACGACTTGCGCTCTGCGCGCGAGCGCGACGAGCCCGAACGCAACGATGACGACGAACGCGATCACTCCGAGGATGGACGCGTCAGCGCCCGGCCAGGCGACCCCGGCGCCTTCTGCGCTCCAGAAGATCCCGAACGAGGTGAGCATTATTCCGACACCGAACTTCAACGTGTTCTCGGGAACACGCGTCAGCGGCGCATGCACGATGGTCCCGACGGTCAGAACGACGATCAACGCGGCGAGTGCACCGAGCGCGGCCAACCCGACGTTGCGTTGAGTTCCGCCGAAGGTCACGACGATGAATGCAACCTCGAGACCCTCGAGGAACACGCCCTTGAAGGCGACGGTGAACGCGTACCAATCGTGGGCGGCTCGTCCATCGTTTGCACGAAGGAGTGCCACCTCGGCTTCGTAGATCGCTTCCTCGTCGTGCAGCGCCTTCAAACCGCTCGCCCGCAGGACGGCTTTGCGGAGCCACTGCAGTCCGAACACCAGCAAGATCGTGCCCACGACAAGGCGCAGCGAGTCGATCGGCAGATGCGCCAACGCGGGGCCGAGGGCAGCGACGATGAGGATCAGGCCGCCGAGTGCCGCGGCGACGCCCCATCCGGCCGACCGCCAGCCGCGCGTCACCGCCACCGCGAGCACGATCGTGAGCGCCTCCACCATTTCGACCGCACAAGCCAAGAAGGCGGCAAGGACCAAGAGCACGCTGTGCATCGCAACCCCTCGGATGGCCGGAGTTCGTCGTCAGGCTTCCGCCTTCAGTAGTGTACACTACCGCTATGAAAGCTGCGGTAGCAAGTGCTACGGAGACATTTGCGGCGCGTATCGCGGCGCGTCGCGACGGGCTCGCACCGGCGGAACAACGTGTCGCGCAGTCGTTGCTCGACCTCGGCCCCGAAGCGACGCTGCTCTCCGCCGCTGCACTCGCCGAACAGCTCGGCACGAGCGATGCCACCGTCGTGCGCACCGCGAAGTCGCTGGGATACAGCGGCCTCGCCGAGTTGCGAAGAGCACTCGCGGCCTATGGCGACAACCCGCCCCTCGGTGAGCGACTACGCCGCACACTCGGACAGACACCCGGCGACCAACTCTTCAACTCGGCCATCCGCAATCATCTGGCGGCGATCGAGACCTTGACCCACAACGTCTCGCCGCAGACTTTCCAAGACGCGGTCGCGATCCTCGCCGGCCGCGACAGAGTGGTCTGGCGCGGCGTCGGGCCTTCCGCGCACCTCGCCGCGTACGGACAACTCATCACCCAGCGGATCGGAAAGGCCAGCAGCGCCCTCGTACACACCGGGACGTCGTTCGCCGATGAGCTCCTCACGCTCGCACCCACGGATGCCATCGTCGTCTTCGCCTACGGTCGACTCCAATCACACGTCCGCGTACTGCTCGAGCACGCCGAAACGCTCGCGATTCCCGTCGTCCTCATCACCGACATCCTGGGACGCAAACTCGGCGCCGCGGTGAACACGACGCTCCAGTGCGGTCGCGGAGCCCCCGGTCTCTTCGCGAGCCACGCCACCACACTCGTCGTCGTCGAAGCCCTCGTTCTCGCCATCGCCGCCACCCGGCAAGCCGAATCGGAAGCCAGTCTCACGAGGCTCAACGAGCTACGCGCCGCGCTCGCGGGACGACGGATCGACGTCGACACCCCATGATGCTCGGATCTCGCCGAACCCTCTCCCACGGCTTCCCGGCGAGGCACAAGGCAACGTTGCAGGATGCAACGGTCAGTAGACCGGCCGCTACGCGCGCCACTCTTCGCTCAGCTTGTGTGAACGGGAGTCGATGAGAGAGCAGGGTGCCCACATCCCACCCTTGCTTGTCTGGGCGATGTGACCCGTTCGATGGGCACATCCGCGCAGGCTGGGTCAACAGATCGTGACGTACACGGGGCGATCTCCCCATGCGGCGGCGGTGCTGCTGGAGGTGATGCTTCGCTTCGGACGAAACGAGCTGGCTGATGATGACCTACGGGTTCGCCCGCAGAGTAGGCGTGACCGTCATCGCGACGATGTGCTTCGGGGCGGCGACGTGGGTCGTCGGATCAGCGGCAAATGCGGCCAACCCGGACGCCATTCCGATGGGCACCGCGGCAAACTATGCAGTCCTCGGCGCTTCGACAGTCACGAATACCGGCAACAGCGTCCTCGACGGCAGCGTCGGTCTCTCGCCGGGACCCTCGATCGTCGGGTTTCCGCCCGGAGTCGTGATACCTCCCGCGACGGTAGGCCCTGAAAACGATGCCGCCGCGCAGCAGGCGCACAGCGACCTCGCCGACGCGTACACGGAAGCCGTCAGCCGGCCCGTTGACACCGTCATCGATCCACCCGATCTCGGTACCACCCCTCCGCTGCCCGCAGGCGTGTACAGCGGACCCGCGGGCGCAGCACTCACGCTCACCGGATCATTGGTCCTCGACGGCAACAACGATTCCAATTCGGTATTCATTTTCAAGACGGATACGACGCTCACCACCGCATCAGACAGCATCGTGACGCTGATCAACGGCGCCCAGGAGTGCAACGTCTTTTGGCAAATCGGCACGTCGGCCACGCTCGGTACCGGCACCGAGTTCGTAGGAAACATCCTTGCAAAGACCTCCATCACCGCGACCACCGGCGTGATCGTTCACGGACGCGCGCTCGCCAGAGACGCCGCCGTCACGCTGGACACGAATAGGTTCACCACGCCGACGTGCGCGCTCGACGTTCCCACGACCACAAGCGATCCGACAACGTCTGTTCCGGCAGTGACGACCACGCTGCCCGCGACGACCACGACGGCACCGATCACCACCACGACCAATCCCGCAGTGACGACGACGGTTCCCGCAGTGACGACGACGGTTCCGGCAGTGACGACGACGGTTCCGGCAGTGACGACGACGGTTCCCGCAGTGACGACGACGGTTCCCGCAGTGACGACGACGGTTCCCGTAGTGACGACGACGAGCGCCACGTCCGACCCCACGACGACGACGAGCAGCAGCCCCACGCCGGCCACCGATCCGACGTCGAGCACCACCGACGCCGGAGCGACATCGACCACGACCGCGGCCGCGACATCGCCCGGCACCGCACCGGGCGCGCCAACCGCGACGACAGCGCCACTTGTCTCGGCAGCAGCCAAGGTGGCCGCACTCGCCCGGAGCGGCTCTGACAATCGTGCCCCATTGCTCGGTGCAGTGACGGTCGTCGTCGGGCTATTTCTGACCGTCGTATCGAGCCGGCGCCGCCGCGACCGACGCGAACTGACCAAGCGGTGAGGCGCAAGTTCTCCGCGGTGGCGCTCGCGCCATCTGACGAGTTGGAGGCCACGTCGCGCTTGGCCGCGATTGTCGAGTCGTCCGCCGACGCGATGATCGGGAAGACACTCGACGGCGTGATTACCAGTTGGAACTCGGGTGCAGAGCGAATGTACGGCTACGCGGCGGAGGAAATCATCGGCCGCAACATTTCTGTGCTTGTCCCGTTGGACCGGCCCAACGAGTTGCCCGCGATGTTGCAGCGCGTCGCCAGCGGCGAACGAGTTGAGCACTATGAAACGGAGCGCATTCGCAAGAACGGCGCCGTCCTGGACGTGTCGGTGACGATCTCACCAATCCGTGACCGAGCCCGCGCGATCGTCGGCGCTTCGACAGTCACACGAGACATCACCGACCGCAAGCGAGCCGAAGCCGTCCTTCGCGATCTGGAGGAACGCCTTCACCAGGCCAAGCGGCTGGAGAGCGTGGGGCAGCTCGCGGGCGGGATCGCCCATGACTTCAACAATCTGCTGGCCGGGATCATGAACTACTGCACTCTTGTTTCGGACGGTCTCGAGGAGCTGACCGGCCGCCGCGGGCTCGACGGGGACGAAACCGTTGTCACCCTCAACCAGGACGTTGCCGAAATCGTCGACGTATGCATTCGAGCCGCGCGGCTGACTGATCAGCTGTTGGTCTTCAGTCGTCGCGACGTGATCACGCCCGAGATCTTGGACCTCAACGCGATCGTGCTCGATCTGGAGAATCTGTTGCGCCGGACCATCGGCGAGTCCGTCCACCTGGAGACAGAGCTCGCGCAGGACCTGCCCCGCACTACCGGTGACCAGGGACAGATCGAACAAATCCTGATGAACCTGGCCGTCAATGCAAGAGATGCGATGACCGCTGGCGGCACGCTGCGAATCGAGACCGCAAGCTACGAAGCCGGCGACGACGACGTCCTTCAACACGGCATCAGCCGCGGAGAGTACGTACGCCTCTCGGTCTCCGATACCGGTTGCGGCACGCCCGAACACGTCGCGGCCCGAGCCTTCGAGCCCTTCTTCACGACAAAGGCCAAGGGTGAGGGCACCGGGTTGGGCCTGGCGACCGTGTACGGCATCGCGACCCAGGCCGGCGGAAGCGTCGTCATCTCCTCGCGACCTGCACACGGCACGAACGTCGAAGTCATCCTGCCGGCCACACGCGGCACGCCTGCCGCCAGACCGGACGCGTCGCTCCGAGGGCCGCTTGCTTCGCGCGGACAGCTCATCCTGTTGGTGGAGGACGAAGAGATGGTGCGCGAACCGACCCGGCGCATACTCATCGCTTCCGGCTACGCGGTCCTGGCCGCCTCGAGCGCGGAAGAGGCGGTCCGCATCGCAGGCGAGCACGTCGGCGAAATCGAACTCCTGCTGACTGACATCGTGATGCCCGGCCGGTCAGGGAAAGATCTCGCCGCCGACCTGAGCCGAATGAGCCCGCGGTCGAAGGTCCTGTACATGAGTGGCTACGCCTCCGACGTGATCGGTCTCCGCGCGGTCTCCGGACCGGGACTGAACCTCATTGAGAAGCCCTTCGCATCCAACGATCTCCTGCAAAGAGTGCACGCAGTTCTCAACGGCCGAGAGCGCAGTCGCTGATGCGAGATCTCGGAGCGGATCGGCCGATCAATGTCGCGCCGATCAAGGTCTTGATCGTGGACGACGACGCCACGTTCTCGCGGAGCATCGGGCGCATCCTCACGAATGCGGGTTATGACTGCGGCGTCGCCGCGAACAATGCGGATGCTCGGGCGCGACTGAACAACGAGGACGACATCGCCGCCGTGCTGTGCGACCTTCGGATGCCGGGCGAGTCCGGACTCGACCTCGTCGCGACCCTCGCCGCGGACTTCTCCGAAGCGGCCGTGGTGATGACCACCGGGGTGGACGATCCGCCGACCGCGGCGCTGGCCTTCGAGATGGGCGCGTACGGGTACCTGATCAAACCGTTCACCGCCAATGAGATCCTCATCACTCTCGCGGGTGCGCTGCGCCGGCGCGAGCTCGAGACCGTGAGGCAGAGCCAGATCGATGGTCTGGAGCAGACCGTCGCCCGGCTCAAGACCCTGCACGACGTCGTCGACGTCATCGGGACAACCGCGCCCGGCTCGTCGAGCAACGACGACTCGGAGATCATCGAGCGGCTCTCCCGAGCCGTATCCCCGCGAGCTGCCGAGTCCGCCGGGCACATCCAGCGCATGAGCCGCTATGCGCTGATGTTGGCCGAAAGGGTGGGCTGTCGCGAGCTTTCACCCGACGAATTCCGGCTCGCCAATGCCCTCCACGATGCCGGCAAGATCGGCGTTCCCGACGGCATCTTGTCGAAACCGGGACCGCTCTCTCCCCAGGAAAACGTCGCAATGCAACGCCATGCCCAGATCGGCTACCAGTTGCTCTCGGGGACAAGGTCCAGGCTCTTGGAGATGGCCGCCCGGATTGCACTCGGCCACCACGAATGGTGGAACGGCGGCGGCTACCCGCGGGGCCTGCACGGCGGAGAAACTCCTCCGGAGGCGCGCATCGCTGGCATCGCTGATGCATTCGACGCCCTCACCGGCAACCGCGCCCACCGTGCATGTATCTCCGTCGACGACGCCATCGAGATGATGCTCGAACTGCGCGGCCGTCAGTTCGAACCCCGCCTCCTCGACGCATTCGTCGGATCGCGCGACGAGCTCGAAGTGATCCGGTCCGCGTTTCCAGATCGAGACGACGCGCTCCGCGTCCGCGTGCTCGTCGTCGACGACCAGGAGCCATTCGTACAGAAGCTCGTCGGGCTCTTGCGCGCGCAGCCGACGATCAACCTCGTGGGCTGCGCCGCCACCGCGCGCGATGCCGAGAGAGCGGCAGTCGCGCACGAGCCCGACGTTGTCCTCATGGACTTCGATTTGCCGGACAGCGGCTGGGCAGAGGCGACCGAGACCATCAAGGCCCTCGTGCCGAAGGCCAAGGTCGTAATGCTCACGGGAAGCACCGACCAACAGGCGTTCGTCCGGGCCATCGGCGCGGGCTGTGCCGGGTTCGTCACCAAGACCGACCCGGTCGAGAAGCTCGTGAGCGCCATCCATTCGGCACACGAGGGCGAATCACCGACGGCCAACGCGCACTTGCCGCGCCTCCTTGCTCAGCTCCGCCCCACCAATCGAGGACTCGGATCAGACCTCGGGCCTCGGGAGTTGGAGGTGCTACGGCTGATGGCGACCGGCGCTCCCAACAAGGCGCTCGCCCGGCAGCTGCACCTCAGCCTCAACACGGTACGGAATCACGTCCAACACGTTCTGTACAAGCTGGGTGCGCACTCCAAGCTCGAAGCGGTCGCGACGGCCGTTCGCGAAGGCGTCATCGAGCGCGACGCACCAGCCGTCCGGCAGGGGCGGATGTGAGCACAACCCCGCGCGAACGCGCTATCGCCTCCCGAGGTCCGCCGGTCGATGTCAGCGTATGAGGATGAAGACGCAAGGCCTGCTCGTTGCCGTCGTGGGAGTGCTCGCGCTCGGCGTCGCCTCGCCCGCCTCGGCGGTCCCGGGGGTCACCACGGCCACGATCACCGTGCAAGGTGGATCCCTTTCGATCACCGTGCCGACCGCCGCCGGCAACCTCGGAACCGCGGTCAACACCGTGAGCGGGGAGGCCATCGCCGGCCCGCTCGGCGTGGTGCAGGTGAACGACGCGCGCAGCGCGGCTGCGGGTTCGGGCTGGGTTGCGAGCGTCATCGCGAGCGCGTTCACCCCGCCGGCGGGACCAGCGATCGCAGCGAGCGCGGTCAGCTATACCGCCGGAACGATCACAAAGGTCGGCACCGCGACCTACACCGCGAACGATCCCGGCAATCTCACCGGCGTCGCCCCGGCGGTCACCGCGACGGGAATCACCGGCGACAACTCCGCGACGTGGAACCCGACGATCAACGTGGCCGTTCCGGGTGGCATGGCCGCCGGTGTCTACTCCGCGACGGTCACCCACTCTGTCGTATGAGCAAGAGCATGCGACCGGTTCGGTTCCGGGGTGGGCGACAAGACGGTGACGAGCGATGCCGTTGACGCGATGCGTTGTGGTCGGTTTCGCTTTCATGGCCCTCGCCGCCGCGCCCGCGAACGCGTCCCCGCGAGGTCCGGTGAGTCAGCCGGCAGCCGTAGCGAGCATCGGGATGCGTCTCGTCGATGTCCCGGTCGCCGCGCGCAACGATCCTCGAGCGCAGGTGTATCTCGTGGATCACCTCGCGCCGGGCACGGTCATCCACCGCCGCATCGAGGTCTCCAACACCTCGCCGTCGAGCGCACACATCGTCTTGTATTCCGCTGCCGCCACCATCGCGCCGGGTTCCTTCCTGGGTGCGTCAGGTCACACCCGCAACGAGCTGTCGACCTGGACAACCGTCCGGCCGAGCGCGTCGGATGTGGGCGCCCATGGGCGCGTGAGCGCGACCGTGACCGTCGTCATTCCGCGCGGTGCCGCACCCGGTGAGCGCTACGGCGTCGTCTGGGCCGAGGCGCGCTCGACTCCGGTCGGCGGTACCGGAATCACGCAGGTCAACCGGGTTGGCATCCGCCAATATCTGTCCGTCGGGCCGGGCGGCGCGCCGGCGTCCAACTTCGCGATCGAATCATTGACCGCGGAACGCGCACCCGACGGTCGACCGACGATGCTCGCGGCCGTGCACAACACCGGAGGCCGCGCGCTCGATTTGAGCGGCGCCCTGCAACTGTCGGATGGCCCGGGCCGGCTGCGCGCCGGCCCATTTCCGGCAACTCTCGGCGTCACGCTTGCAATCGGCGCCACCGAGCCCGTCACGATCCCACTCGACATGCGCTTACCCGCCGGCCCGTGGGATGCGCAGATCACTCTGCACAGCGGACTGATCGCACGTACCGCCCGCGCGACCATCACCTTTCCAGCTGCCGGGGCGTCGGCTCCGGTGAGCACAGCCTCCGATCGAAGCGGGTCGACGCTCCTTGCCATTGGGGGACTCGCCGCAGTGCTGGTGGCAGTCACCGCAGGCGTCCTCGTCATTCCCAGGCCAGGACGACGTCGACTTGCGAGCATCGCCGCGTTCAGACCGTTCGGACGGAAATGATGCGCAAGAGCTCGGGCAGTTCGAAGCGGCAAAGGGGCATCTGGACCGCGGTCGCAATGCTCGTGCTGATCGGCGGCGTCGTCGGCGCGTTCTTCGTTGCCGAGCGCCACGCCAGAGGCGACGCCGATGTCTCGCATCGCGCGTTCGTCAAGTCGTCTGCGGAGATCGCATCGACGTTGAAGCTCGCAATCCAACATGACGACGACCTGATCGTGAGTGGAGCCGCGTATTTCGCAGGCAATCCGAACGGGACCAACGCCGAGTTCCTCAGATGGGCGAGCTCGGTGCAGGCGTTGGCGCGCTATCCGGAGTTGCAGGACTTCGGCAATGCGGTGATCGTCCCGCATTCGGAACTGAAGGCGTTCGCGGCGCGAGTCGCGGCCGATCCGTGGGGAGCGTTGGGTCCGAATGGGAGATTCGTCGTCGTTCCTCCCGGCGAGCGTGCGTTCTACTGCTTCGGGACGGTCGGGCAGGTGCGGAACACGGAAGTCGGGGCGCCCGTGGGCTACGACTTCTGCGGCACCGGTCTCGGCCCGGCCCTCCTGGCAGGTCGAGACTCTGGGAAGGGCTCGTACGAGCCGTTCACCGTCGGCAAGAACTCGGAGCTGGCAGTCTCGACCCCGATCTATCGCGGCGGTGTCGTCCCATCGACCGTCGCCGGGCGCCGGCGCGCGTTCTTGGGATGGTTCGGCACGTCGATTCTTCCCAAGGTGCTGTTGGAGCGAGCGTTGGAGGGGCATCCGCATGTGGCGCTCATGTTCGCCTATAACGCCGGCGGCTCGAACGCGGTCTTCCGCAGCGGAACAATCCCGCGCGACGCAGACGCCGTCGCAATCGATCTCCACAACGGCTGGATGGTCACGACCTACGCAGCAGTCCCGGCGGCCGGCGTGTTCGCCAATGGCGCCGCACTCGTCTTGCTCCTCGCCGGGATCGCGCTGAGCTTGCTGCTCGCCGCGCTGATACTCGTGCTGTCGACTGCTCGAACACGGGCGCTACGGGTCATCAGCGAACAGACCGACGAGCTACGGCACCAGGCACTCCACGACACCCTGACCGGCCTGTCGAATCGCACGCTGATCACCGACCGCATCGAACAACTCTTCGCTCGCAATCGCCGTAACCACACCACCGGCGCAGCCCTCTACATCGATCTCGACGAATTCAAGAGCGTGAACGACACTCTCGGCCACGAAGCCGGCGATCAACTCCTTCAAGCTGTCGCCGCACGGCTCACGGCGACTCTGCGCGGCGCGGACACGATCGGACGCATCGGTGGCGACGAGTTCGTCGTGCTCATCGACGGCGCGACAATGCGAAGCGCACCCGAGCTCGTCGCCGAACGCATCCTCGAGGTCATGCGTCAACCCTTCGAGATCCGGGGGGCGTCGACGCCCATGGTCGTCACCACCAGCGTGGGTATCGCGGTCGGGGACCGCGAGACGGCAGGTGAGCTGTTACGGGACGCCGATGTCGCGCTGTACCAAGCCAAAGCAGCGGGGAAGAACTGCTACGAGCTGTTCCGGCCGGCGATGAACACCGACGCGAAGCATCGCGTCGAGCTCGAATTCGATCTCCGTGCCGCGCTGGATGGTCACCAGTTCCGTTTGGTGTACCAGCCGATCTACGACCTCGGCGACCTCACGCTGATCGGGGTCGAATCGCTGATCCGTTGGGACCACCCGATCCTCGGAGAGATCCAGCCCGACGAGTTCATCCCGCTGCTCGAGGCAAACGCCCAGATCATCGAGGTCGGCCGCTGGGTACTCCGCGAATCCTGCGTACAGATGGCGGCCTGGCGTGAGCTCGGAAGTGACCTGAGCGTCGCCGTCAACGTGTCCGGACGGCAACTCGACCGTGACGTAATCGTCGACGACGTCCGCCTCGCCCTCGAGGCCAGCGGCCTCGACCCCGCGTCCCTCACCATCGAGGTCACCGAAACCGCGCTCATGCGCAACGTCGACACCACCGCACGTCGCCTCCGGGAGCTCAAGGATCTCGGCGTCAAAGTCGCGATCGACGACTTCGGGACCGGTTACTCCAGCCTCGCTTATCTCCAACGCTTCCCCGTCGACTGCCTCAAGATCGATCACGCCTTCACCGATGCCATCACCCGATCACCAGAGGGAGACGCGCTCATCCGCACCCTCGTGCAGCTCGGCCAAGACCTCGGACTCAAAATCCTCGCCGAAGGCGTCGAGACCACCGACCAACTCGACTATCTCCGCAACCAACACGTCAACGAAGCGCAAGGCTTCCTCCTCGCGCGACCCCTCGACCCGCAAACCTTCGAAGCCCAGCTCCTCGCTCCTACCCGCCCCCCAACAGCCCTCCTCACCGGACGCGCCGAGAGCTCCTGAACCTTCGGCAACTTCGGGGTGCGGGCCCGGGTGGAAAGCTGACAAGATCCTTCGGGTCAGCGAGAAGGGGGCCGCGATGTTTCGGCAGGGTCGTTGGTGGATGGCGGTGGCTTTCCTTGGCGCGATCGCCTTGGTCTCGGCTGGGGTGTCGGCTGGGGGTTCGCCGGCTCGCGGTGCTCCCGCGCAGGACGCGCCGAACGCGGAGAAGGTGCTGCCGAAGCGGCTCTGCAAGGGCGCGGCCGCGCCTGACCGCTACGACCACGTCGTCGTCGTCGTGATGGAGAACAAGACGTGGTCCAGCGTCCTGAACGGACAGGGTCCGTGGCTGACGGCACGAAAGAACCAATGCAGCACCGCGACGAACTACGAACAAGCCGGGTCGCCGTCGCGGCCGAACTACATCGCCTTGACCGCGGGCGCGACCTACGGGTGTGAGGGTTCGAACAGTGACCCACCCGGCGGTTGCACGCCGCCTTCTCCTTCGGTGTTCAAGCAGGTGATCGACGCCGGAGGCACCGCCGTGAACTATCTCGGCGGCGCCCAATCCGCGTGTGATCTGACCAGCGCTGGCGACTACGCGGTCAAGCACGCCCCGTGGCCGTACTTTGCGGGCGAACGAGCGCTGTGTGCTGCACACGCCCCCGCGGTCGGCTCTTCCGGGTTTCTCGACGCGAAGCATCTGCCAACGCTCGCGTTTGTCAGCCCGGATCTGTGCGACGACACCCACGACTGCTCGGTCGCCATCGGAGACGAGTATCTGAGGACGCTTCTGACGCCGATCCTCGCGAGCTCGAGCTACCGGGCGGGCAAAACCGCGGTCATCGTCGTGTACGACGAGTTCACACCCCTTCCGAACGTGCTCATGTCCAAGTCGGTGCGGCCGGGAACGATCATTGCGACAAAGGTGACGCACAACCTGCTGCTGCACACCGTCGAATCGATGCTCGGCTTGCCGTGGCTCGTCGGCACAGGTGACCTGCGGGACGCGTCCGGGCTCTAGGCGTCGCGAGCATCAGCTCGTGACGATCACGCGTGCGATCGCGACGTAGAAGACCAATCCCGCCGCGATCACGAGCGCGTGAAACACCTCATGGAACCCGAACACACCGGGGATGGGGTCGGGCCGGCGCGCCGAGTAGACCCGCGCGCCGAGGGAATAGACGACCCCGCCGCAGATGATGAGCAAGAACGTCGCCACGCCGAGCTCGCGCCACAGCACCAGGACGAACGCGAGTGCCGTCCAACCGATGACGACGTAGAGGCCCGCGACGAGCCAGCGTGGCGCGTTGAGCCACAACAACTGCACGATGATCCCGGCGAGAGCCAGAGGCCACACGATGCCGAGCAGGATGCGCGCGCTGCGCGTGTCGAGCCCGACAACCGCGATCGGGGTGTAGGTCGCGGCGATGCCGACCAAGATCATCGAGTGGTCGAGTCGACGGAGGCGTCGGCGGACGGAGGGATTCCAATGACCGCGGTGGTAACACGCGCTCGTGGCATACATCGCAGTGATGCCGACGGTGTATGCCAGTGCAGCCCAGCGGGCCGCGGTCGTATGGGCGACGGCCACGAGGACGATGCCGAGAACGGGGAAGACGAACGCGGCGATCTCGTGCGACGCGCCCCGCCAGCGCGGCTTGACCTCCAGCGCAGTGCGTTCCGGGACCTCGGCTCCGCTCACCACCCCAGTCTGCCCAGCTCGCCGATCTCACGCGCCTACGTGCGTTGCAGCGCGATGGTCCGGTGTTCGGCAGCCGATTGGCGCATCGCGTCGAGCACGGTCATGTCGGCGACCCCGTCGATGAATGTCGCGGGATCGGGACCGGGAGGCGCGGCCGTGCCGGTGATGCGGGCATGGAAGTGCTCGGCGAGCCGCGTGTAGGCGCCGAGGTCGAGACCGTGCCCGATCATCTGCTCGTAGGTCGTCTCGAGCACTGACGGCGGTGGCGCGCCCGCGGGCGCCGTCGCCAGGTCGTCTGGTATCGGGAGTTTGCGCGGTCCGTCCGCATCGGCGACCCACACCGCGTCGCCCAACCCGTCGATCCACAACGATCCCGTCGTACCGATCACCCGCGTTTCGATGAGCAGCGGCCCGCGATCGGCCGCGGTGCTCTGCATGACGCCCGCGACACCGGACTGCAGGCGGAAATGAGCGACGAACCCGTCGTCGGCGGTGGTGCGACGGCCTGCGAGGTGCACGAGTGACACGGATACGGCTGCGAACTCGCCGAGCGTGACGCGGATCTGGTCGATCACCTGCGAACCGTGCGCACCGAGCCACCCACCTCCCTCGGCGGCGTCGGCCCACCAACCGGGCAGCTCGGCATCTGCGTCCGCGAGCACAGGTACATGCAACAGGAACATGGCGAGGCGGGGCTCGCCCGCGAGGCCCGCGCGCACGGCTCGCGCGAGCAGCGCCTGCCCCGTGTCGAAGCGGAATTCGGTCCCGAGCGCATGGACCACGCCGGATCGCTCGGCGTGCGTCAACAACTCTCGTGCTTCTTCGGCGTCGCGCGCGAACGGCTTCTCGCACAAGACATGCTTGCCGGCATCGAGTGCGGCGCGCACGAGGGCCGCATGGGTGTGGGGCGGCGTCGCGATCGTGACCGCGTCGACGCCCGCCAGCGCGAGCGCGTCGGCCATGGACGTGAGGGCTCGCGGCACATCGAACGCGCGCGCCCGCCTCGCGGTCTTCGACGGATCGCGACCGACGACCGCGACAACGTCGAAACCGGCGGCCCGAAGTGCGCGCACGTGCGTGAAGCAACCGAAGCCGGTTCCCACCACGACGACGCCTGTCACGCGGACACCTCGACGCTCATCCCCTCGCGGGCCGACCGGCGAATCGCGTCGAGTACCGCCATGCTTGCGACGCCGTCTGCGAACGTCGCGGGCGCGGGGTCGTACGTGCCGACCGCGCCGCCCGCGATCAGACCGCGGAACACTTCCGCGAGTCGCGTGTAGGGGCCGAGGTCGATGCCCGTCGAGTGCAACAGGTCGTATGCGGTGAACATGAGATCGGCCGGGGGTGGGTCGGGAGGCGCAACCTCCAACTCCGGCGGCATCGGGATCTCGCGCGTGCCGTGTGGGTCGGCGATCCGCACGCGATCGCCTTGGGACCATGCAGTCCCACCCGTTCCGGCGATACGGGTCGCGAACAACATCGGACCACGATCACTCGCGACGCTCTGCATCACTCCCACCGTCCCGCCGGCGAGCGCGAAAGGCACGAGGTACGCGTCCTCGGCGCTCCATCCGTGCTCAGCGACGCTCGGCAGGCTCGCGCTGACGCGCGTGAACTCCCCGAGCGTCGAGCGCACCTGGTCGACGACATGCGACGCCTGCGCGCCGAGCCAGCCGCCGCCCTGCGCCGCATCGCGCCACCAGTCGGGTACCTCTGCGTCGGCATCGGCGAGCAAGGGGATGTGCAAGAGGAAGGTGGCAAGTCGGGGATCGCCGATCGCGCCGCTACGCACAACGCGTGCGAGCAACGCCTGCCCGGGCGCGAAACGGAACTCGGTGCCGAGCAGGTGCACGACGTCGGCGGCCTCCGCGGCGGTGAGCATGGCACGCCCCTCGGCCTCGTCCCGCGCGAACGGCTTCTCGCACAAGACGTGCTTGCCGGCGTTGACGGTCGCGAGCACGAGATCGGCGTGCGTATGCGGCGGAGTCGCGATCGTCACTGCCTCGACCATGTCGAGCACCGCGTCGAGCGATGTCGCCGCGCGCGGAATTGAGAACCGTTCTGCGCGCGCGATCGTCTTGTCGCGATCGCGACCAACGATCGCAACTACATCGAAGCCCGCGGCGCGCAAGGCACGCACGTGGGTGAGGCACCCGAATCCGGTCCCCACGACCGCGACCGCCGTCACGCCGACAGTCCCGCTCCGTTGGCGACCATCGACAGCATTGTGTACTGCCCGACCACGAACAGGATCTCGACGAGCTCCGACTGCCCGTAGTGACGCGAGAGAATCGCCCAAGTCGCATCGGTCACGTCGTAGTCGGTCGTGAGCTCGTCGGCGGCGCACAACAACGCCCGTTCGGTCTCGGTCCACGTCCCGTCGTCGAGGGGCTTGGCGACGCGTGCGATCTCGTCGTCGGTCAAGGACGCCGCGCGCGCATACTCGACATGTTCGACCCACTCGAACCCAGAGCCGCATTGCGCGGCGACGCGTAACGCGATCAGCTCGTGGTCGCGAGGAGAGAGAACGCCTTGCAGTGCCAGCGCCGCCGCCCAACCCAGGAACGGCGCAAGCAGGTCGGGTTGGCGCGCAAGGATCGCCATCGTTCGCGCCGGAGCGCGTCCGGGCGGCGCGATCAGCGGCAACAGCTGCGCGACGTCATCGCGTAACTCCGATCCTTCCGGAACGGGAATGCGCCCGTCGTCGTTCGCCATCGGATCCACCCCTCAGTCAGCCGAGCCCGTGCGCCCAGCCACTTCGGCATAGTGACACAGCGGGCGGCCTGGTCACGGCGCTCGCGTTCGGGGGTGCGCCGGTCGTGCGGCTGGTTGACGGGTCGCAACAGCACCGACAATCCTGCCGAGATGCCCACCGCGCACCACGGCGACGTCGAGCTCTTCTTCGAGGTGTTCGGCTCCGATACGGACCCGACCTTGCTGCTCGTCAACGGCCTCGGCTCGCAGTGCATCAACTACGACGAGCAATGGTGCGAGAAGTTCGCGGCGCAGGGTTATCGCGTGATCAGGTTCGACAACCGTGACACCGGCTTGTCGTCGAAGCTCGACGACGCTACGCGACATGGCAGGCGACGCCGTGGCTGTGCTCGACGCGGCAAACGCGGAGCGGGCCCACGTCATGGGCCTGTCGATGGGCGGGATGATCGCGCAACGGCTCGCAATCGAACACGGCGACCGACTGCTGTCACTCACGTCCGTGATGTCGCGCACCGGCGAACCCGAATACGGTCAGAGCTCACCGCAAGCACTGGCGGTGTTGATGGCCAAGCCCGCCAAGACTCGTGACGAATATGTCGACAACCAGATCGCCGGGCTGCGGGTCTACGGATCGAAGCCGGAGTGGATCGACGAGCCGTACCTGCGAGCGCGCGCGGCGCGGGCGTTCGACCGTTGCTACTGCCCCGCGGGCGTCGGGCGTCAGATGCAGGCGACCATGAACGATCGTGATCGCGCCGACGGCTTACGCACGTTGACCGTTCCCACACTCGTCATGCACGGTGATCGCGACACGCTGATCGATCCGAGCGGCGGTCGCCGTACCGCCGAGTTGATTCCCGGCGCGCGCTACGTCGAGATCGAAGGCATGGGTCACGACTACCCCGCTGCGGTCTGGGACCATTGGGTCGAAAGGTGGGCCGACTTCGTTCGGTCCATCGGCGAGCTCTCAGCGCACGGGGGGCTCGGTCAGGCGCCGACGTAGGCCGGGAGGTGCTCGCCGGTGAGGGTGGAGCGGGCGGCGACGAGGTCGGCGATCAGGCCTGCGCGATGCGGACGAGGTTGCCCGATGGGTCGCGGAACGCGCAGTCGCGCGCGCCCCAGGGCTGGGACGCCGGCTCCTGGAGCACCTCGGCGCCCGACGCTCGGACCTTCTCGAACGTGGTGTCGAGGTCGGCGGAGCGGAAGATCGCGGCCTGCAGCGAACCCTGCGTCACGAGCGAGAGGAGTGCGTCGCCCTCGGCCTGCGAACGACCGCCGTGCGGCTGGTACAGGACGATTTCGACGTCCTGCCCCGGAGCGCCGACGGTGACCCAGCGGAAGCCGGCGGACGCGACGTCGTTGCGGACCTCGAGGCCGAGCGCGTCACGGTAGAAGCCGAGCGCGGCGTCGGGGTCGTGGACGGGGATGAACATTGCGGAGACGGTGACTGCCATGCGACGACTGTACGAGCACCACCCGTCGTGTGCTTCTCCGATCCTGCTCGGTGCCGGGGCAGTTTCGGGCTCCGGATGGGTCGCCAGCGCTCAGACCGTGACCACGGAACGGCGCGGTCGCGTCGCGAACATGCTCACGCACGACGGAACGACCTCGAGGTCGCGGTGGTCGCCCGCGCGGTACTGCGACGGCGTCTCGCCGACGATCTCGCTGAAGCGCGAACTGAACGAGCCGAGCGACGTGCAACCGATGGCGACGCAGGTGTCGGTGACCGACATCCCCTTACGAAGAAAAGCCTTCGCCCGCTCGGTGCGTCGCGTCATCAGATAGGCGTAGGGCGTCTCGCCATACGCCCCACGGAACTTGCGCGAGAAGTGCGCGGGCGACATGAGCGCGGCACGTGCCATGGCCGGGACATCGAGGGGCTGCGCGTAGTCGCGGTCTATGAGGTCGCGCACCCGGCGCAGGTGCACGAGGTCGCCGATCTCCTCCAGCGTCATGCCGACGACGCTACGCGACCGGTCGCCACGGTCAAGAACTCGGAGTGGAGGCGATGGGGATCGAACCCACTACCTCTTGCATGCCATGCAAGCGCTCTACCAACTGAGCTACGCCCCCAGAAGGAGAGTCACGATATCAGCCGGGCTGTCGTCGGCATCCCACTACCCTTGGCGCGAATATGCCAGCCGACGAGACGCCGAAGCACCGGTACACGTCAGCGCTCGCGAATGAGATCGAGCACAAATGGCAGGACCGCTGGGAGACCGAGCACGTGTTCTGGACGCCGAACCGCAGCGGCCTCCTATCCGAGGACCCGCGCGGGCTTGCCTCCCGACCGCACCTCTACGTGCTCGACATGTTCCCGTATCCGAGCGGCGTCGGTCTCCACGTGGGCCATCCCCTCGGCTACATCGCAACCGATGTGTACGCGCGCTTCCAGCGAATGAACCAGTTCAACGTGCTGCACGCGATGGGGTACGACGCGTTCGGTCTGCCCGCCGAGCAGTACGCGGTGCAGACGGGTACTCACCCGCGCGTGACGACCGAAGAGAACATCGCCACATACAAGCGTCAGTTGCGGGCGCTCGGCGTCGGACACGATCCCCGGCGGGGGATCGCCACGACCGACGTGTCGTACTACAAGTGGACGCAGTGGATCTTCCTCCAGATCTACAACTCCTGGTACGACGACGAGGCCGATCGAGCGCGCCCGATCGCGCAGCTCGTGCAGGAATTTCGCGCCGGTCGCTTCCCCACGCCGGACGACATCCCCTTCGACGACCTCGGTCCGCTGGAGCAGCGCGAACTGGTCGACTCGCGCCGGCTGGCGTACGTCGCCGAGGCGTCGGTCAACTGGTGCCCAGGTCTGGGCACGGTGCTCGCGAACGAAGAGGTGACGCCCGAAGGCCTGAGTGAACGGGGCAACTTCCCCGTCTATCGTCGCCCACTCAAGCAGTGGATGCTGCACATCACGGCGTACGCCGACCGTCTGCTCGACGATCTCGACACGCTGGACTGGTCGGATTCCATCAAGCTGATACAGCGCAACTGGATCGGCCGGTCGACGGGCGCGACGGTTGCGTTTCCGGTCGAGGGTCACGCGGGGGTCGACATCGAAGTCTTCACGACGAGGCCCGACACGCTGTTCGGCGCGACGTACATGGTGCTGGCGCCCGACCACCCGCTCGTCGAGGTGATCACGGCCAACGAATGGCCGGGCGACGACATCTTCGTCGACTGGGAGAGCAATCCCATCGACGCGTGGAAGGGCATCTTCGGCCTGACCGACCCGCCTCCCGAGGCCGTGCGGCGCTACCGCGAGTTCGCGCTCGCCAAGACCGACCTCGAGCGACAGAGCGATGCGCAGGTGAAGACCGGGGTGTTCACGGGCGCGTTCGCGACCAATCCCACGAATGGCTCGAGCATCCCGATCTTCGTCGCCGACTACGTGCTGATGGGCTATGGCACGGGTGCGATCATGGCCGTTCCCGCGCACGACCAGCGCGACTTCGAGTTCGCTCGCGAGTTCGACCTCCCGATCGTGCCGGTGATCCGGCCGAGCGCCGAGTGGCTCGCGGATCGCGCCGCCGGCCCGACGGACGCGACGAGCTGGCCGGAGGCCTACGTCGGTGACGGCGTGGCGCAGGGCTCGTCGAACGGCGATGTGTCGTTGGACGGCCTGCACGTCGACGAGGCCAAGCAGACGATCACCGAGTGGTTGGCGCGCACCGGCATCGGCGAGGCCAGCGTCACCTACAAGCTGCGCGATTGGTTGTTCTCCCGGCAGCGGTACTGGGGCGAGCCGTTCCCGATCGTGTACGACGACGTGGGTCCGGTCGCGTTGCCCGACGACATGCTGCCGGTCGTGCTGCCCGAGATCACCGACTTCGAGCCCAAGACGTCCGACGATCCCGATGCGCAGCCCGAGCCGCCCCTCGCGCGTGCGATCGACTGGGTCGAGGCCGAGCTGGACCTTCCGGGGCCCGTGTGGGCGGGTCACGGCCAGGGGCGTCGCGCGTACTTGCGAGAGACGAACACGATGCCGCAGTGGGCCGGGTCGTGCTGGTACTACCTGCGATACCTGGATCCGACGAACGAAGACGAGATGGTCGACCGCGCGGTCGAGCAGGAATGGGCCGAGGGCACACGACCCGACGGTTCTCCGAATGCCGGCATCGTCGACTTCTATGTCGGCGGGGTCGAGCACGCCGTGCTACATCTCTTGTACGCGCGCTTCTGGCACAAGGTGTTGTACGACCTCGGCCACGTGTCGACACCCGAGCCGTTCCAGCGGCTGGTCAACCAGGGATACATCCTCGCGCCCGCGTACACGGACGAGCGCGGCATGTACGTGGAGGCGGGCGAGGTTGAGCAGCGTGACGGCGTGTACGTGCACAACGGCAGGTCCGTGACACGCGAGCTCGGCAAGATGGGCAAGAGTCTCAAGAACTCGGTCTCACCCGATGACATCTACCGCGACTACGGCGCCGACACCTTCCGCTTGTACGAGATGTTCATGGGCCCCCTCGACAAGGAGCGCCCCTGGAACACCGCCGACATCGTCGGAGTGCACCGCTTCCTCCAGCGGTTGTGGCGCAATCTCGTCGATGAGGAGACGGGCGCGGTCCGAGTTTCCGACGCGCCGACCGACGACGAGACACGCCGGAGGCTGCACCGCACGATCGCGGCCGTACGCAACGACATGGCATCGCTGAGCTTCAACACCGCGATCGCCCGGTTGTTCGAGCTGAACAACCATCTGACGTCGGTGGTGGCGCGCGACGGCGCAACGCCGCGCGAGGTCGCGATGACGTTGGTGTTGATGGTCGCTCCGCTGGCGCCGCACATCGCCGAGGAGCTGTGGGAGCGTCTCGGCCACGACGACACGTTGACGTACGAGACGTTTCCCTCCGCCGATCCTGCATGGCTCGTAGAGGAAACGGTCGAGGTGCCGGTGCAGATCAACGGCAAGGTGCGAGGGCGTATCCAGCTCGCGGCGGGTGTCGACGTCGCCGCCCACGAAGCTGCGGCCCGGGGCGACCCGCGCATCGCGGGGCTGCTGTCCGGCGTCACGGTCGTCGAAGTCAAGGTTGTCCCCGGCCGCATCGTCAACTTCGTGACGGCATAACGGTTCGGTGTGTTTGGACGCTCAGCCCGCCTCTGGCGGGCTGAGCGTCCAATCTGTTGGAGCACTTTTTCGGTGGCGCAGCCACGGGATAGGG
>JBBQXS010000053.1:0-28545 GCA_038209365.1 Acidimicrobiia bacterium
AGGCGGTGGGTCGGGTGATGCGTGATGCGGGGTTGCGGGCGCGTCTGGTGGCGGCGGGTCGGCGACGGTTGGAGCATTTCTCGTTGGCGCGTACTCGCCGCACCCTCCTCGACGCCCTCCAACCCATCCTCCAACCCGGCCACACTCCGTGAAGCTCGGATTCATCGTTCCCCGGTACGGCCTCGAAGTGCACGGAGGCGCGGAGCTCGCGGCGCGGCTCCTCGCCGAGCACGTGGCGGCGCGGCCCGGATGGTCCGCAGAGGTGTTCACGACGTGCGCGCAAGACGCCGCCACGTGGCAAGACGTGTACGACCCGGGCACCGTCTCGATCAACGGTGTCTCCGTGCATCGGTTCCGGTCGCGTGCGGGCCGCGGCACTGACTTCGCGGCGGCTCGCACCGCCGCGTTGCGCGATCCGCGCACCGCGCCGTCATCGGTCGCGGCGCGATACGTCGAGCAGCTGGGCCCGGTGTGTCCGGACGCCGTCGACGCGGCGGAGGCGAGCGCGTGCCCCGTCGTCGCGGTCGGCCCGTACCTCTACCACCCGACGGTCACCGGCGTGTCCAAGCTGGGCTCCCGTGCCGTCCTGCATGCCGCCGCGCACGACGAACCCGACATCCGCCTCCCGATCTACCGCGAGACCTTCGCACGCGCGGGTGCGTTCGTGCATTGGAGCGAGCCCGAGCAACGCCTGGTGTCTTGCCTGTTCCCGGCGACGATGACCGCGCCGCAGCTCGTCCTCGGGCTGGGGACCGAACCCGGCACCGGCGACGCAACGACGGCGCGCCGCGCGCTCGACCTCGGTGAAGAGCCGTATGTGCTCTGTCTCGGCCGAACGCTCGACGCGAAGGGCACGACGATGCTCGCCCGTTTCTTCGCGGCATCCCGAGCGCGACGGCGCGATCCGCTACAGCTCGTGTACGCGGGCCCGATCGTCGACCGCCCGCCGGGCGCGCCCGGTGTAAGGGTCACCGGCCCCGTCGACGAGGCGACGAAATGGGGTTTGCTGCGGGGAGCGACGGCGGTGGTGTCGCCCTCACCTGCCGAATCGCTGTCGATCGTGCTGCTCGAATCGTGGAGCGTCGGCACGCCGGTCCTGGTGAACGGCGCGTGCTCGGTCACCGTCGATCAGTGCGTGCGTTCGGGTGGAGGACTGTGGTTCGACAGCTTCGGGACCTTCGACGTCGCCCTCGACCGCCTGGCCGGTCGCTCGCAGCTGCGTCGCCGGCTCGGTGACGCGGGCCGCGGCTTCGTCGAGCGCCACTACACCTGGCCGGTCGTGGTCGACCGTTACACACGATTCCTCGAGCGGGTCGCGCCGAGGGGCTCCCGTCAGCCGGGCTTCCGGCACACGTAGGCCAAGACGTAACACTCCGCCGGGGCGCCGAAGACGCCGCTGTTGCGGAGGAACTCGTCTTCGGAGAACACGCCGGCGCTGACCGATGACGCGAGCAGATGCAGACCCTTCGCCTCGACGATCTCGAAGCCCGCGCCGCGAACCTTCTCGCTCAGCTGCTCATGGGTGTACTCGATCTTGTGATCGGGGTGGATCAACGCATCGCCGGTGTGCAACCGGCACACGCGTCCGTTCGGTGTGTCGAGACAGAGCAGGCCGCCGGGTCGCAAGATTCGGAACGCACCTTTGAGCAGGAGATCGGCGTCGGACTCGTACACGTGCTCGATGCTCTGCCCGCTGAAGACCATGTCGAACGCGTCGTCGTCGTACTGCCCGAGGTCCGCCATCGAGTGGTAGCGGTACTCGACGGGTCCGAGCGGAGAATCGACGTGGGTGGGTCGCGGCCCGCGGGCAAAGAGCTCGTGGCGGTCGTCGGCCGGGAGGTCGACGATCACGAGCTGCTCGAACGGATACGGCCATCCGATGTCGACGAGCGCGCCGGCCGGGTTGCCCTGGGATGCGCCTCCGAGGTCGAGGATGCGACGCGCGGGCGGGAGGCTGCGCACCCACGCGATCCGCGAACGATGCAACGCGCCGATGTGATCGCGGGGCCGTCCGAGCGCCGCGAACTCCGCCGAGGAGAGCATGGCGTCGACGACGCCGTCGGTCGTGAGCGTGCCGTCGTCGAGCCGGCGGGTCCAATGGCCGAGTCCTTGCGCATCCGCGTCGCGGCCGAGCACGACCTGATACGCGGTGCGCACGAACGTCTCCGGCGACGCGACACGAATGTCGGTGCCGCGCCGTCGAACGCCGGCGACGCGCCGTCGTACCCGACGGCGGATGCGGCCTCCGTACGCACGGGCACGGCGCCGGGCGCTGCCGGCCATCGAGCGGACGGATCGCCGGGACGCTGGCACGCCAGTGGTCAGATTGCCGCGGGATCCTGCGTCGAGGTCGCGGCCGGCGCGACTTCGTCGCGATCACGCGTCACTCGCACGACGAGGTCGGCGAGCAGCCCAATGGCGATCACCTGGAACGCCGCGAAGAGGATCAGCAGTGTGTTCGTCGTGATGCGCAGGTCGTACTTCACGATGTCGTACACCAGCTTGCCGCTCCCGAGTGTGAGGAGCGCGAAGCCGACCGGGAGGAAGATGCGCAGAGGGCTGTACGAGAGCACCATGCGCACGACCTGCGTACCGTAGCGACGCGTGTCCTTGACCGGGTGGAACTTCGATTCGCCCGCCCGCTTCGCGTAGTCGATCGGGATGTACTTCACCGAGTAACCGCCCGAGAGGAATGTCATCGTCATCGTCGTGACGCAGGAGAAGCCGGCGGGGAGGTGGCGGATGTACTGCCGGGCGACGTCGGTGCGGAAGGCGCGGAACCCGGAGTTCAGGTCGGGGATCTTCGTCTGGGTCAGGAAGCTCGCAAGCTTGCGAATGAACCACTTGGCAGGGACGCGCAGCCCCTTCATCGTGCCTTCCTCGGTCCGGCGCGCGCCGACCACCTGGTCGTATCCGTCGAGCTCCTTCACCAACTGCGGAATCGTGTCGTTCGGGTACGTCATATCGACGTCGGTCCAGACCGTGACTCGTCCCCGCGCGGCCGCCGTGCCGGCCTTGCGGGCCGAGCCCGATCCGCGGTTCTGCAGGAAGCGCATCACGCGCACGTCGCCGATCGTCGCCGCGACCTCACCGGACCCGTCGGTCGAGCCGTCGTCCACGACGATGATCTCGTAGCTGTACTCCGACGCGTCCATCGCGGTACGGATGCGGTCGATCTCCTCACGGAGGTGCTCCGCCTCGTTGTACACCGGCAAGATGATCGTCACGTCGAGTGACGCCCGCTCGGCCGCCTCCGCCCGCAGTGCTCCGGACGAGGGTGCCTGCTGAGTCATGGTCGGAGCCTAGGACGAACCGGGAGGAATGACGGGGCTCCGGGCGCCGAGTCACGTCGCGTCACGCGCGGTGCACGCGTCGTCGGGGCGCGCCTGAGCGTCGGGGTAGGTTCGGAGCGTGGTCCTCGTCACCGCCCTGCTCGTCGTCGGCGTCGCCTGCGGGATCGCCGCGTGGTTCGTCGTGCGAGAGGCCGGGCGGCTGGCCGTCGAGCCGCCGCCGCCGGTGTTCGACCTCGAAGAGGCCTATGACTGGGTCGTCGAGCACGTCCCGGACGTCGTCGCCGCGACCCTCACTCCCCACGACGTACGCCGGATCCTGGACTTCCAGCTCGAGTTCTTCCAGCGCAAGGGCGTCTCCGGGAACGGCTCGTCGCCGCACCCGCCGGGCGACGTCGTCGTGGGCGGCGCCGAGACCGTCGAATACATCCTGACCAGGGCTTCGGAGACCGGTGAGCCGTACCTGCCGGAGCAGGTGCACGCGGTCATAGAGACCCAGCTGGACTACCTCCGCGCGATCGGTGCGGTCGGGCCCCAGGCCGATGAACCGCCGCCGCCGGTCGGGTGAATCTCCTTCAAGACCGGGCAGGAATCTGCTACAACGTTCGTACCGAGGAGAGGAGGTGGTCCAACGGATGCATGATAAATCTGGGACCTCGGAGGTGCGCGGCCGCTAGGCCGTAACCACTCGACTGGACCACCTGGCGGAGTCCAAACCGCCGCACCGCCGTCGTCGCTCCGGGATTGGTCCCTCCGGGTGAAGGCACGACGGATTCCGACGCAGTCGAAACGATCGGGGGGCGTCTTCGGGCGCCCCCCGATCACGCGTTCGCAGGTCCCGTAGATTGCACGCGATGGCCCGCCCGACTCGCTTCGAGCATCACAAGTACATGGGTGACAAGCGCACGCAGGTCGTCTACGACCTGGACCGGTACGACGAAGATCCCGAGGTCACCGCCGCGGTCGACGACGTGCTCGTCGCCGAGACGTTTCTCGCGTTCGGCCCGGACACGATTCCCGAGGCGCGCAACCGCGGGTACCACCCGCACCGCCCCTGAACCCGTTTGCAACGAGAGCGACTCCCGGGGGCCGCTACGTTGCAAACACGTCCTCGCCGAGGGCCTCGTGGATGCCCTTGCGCTTGGCCTCGAACGCGACATCGGACAATGCGTGCTGCGACGTCAGCGCGCCCGGATCGGGCAGGCCGTCGTAGGTCACCCACGACGTGCACCCGCCGTACTCGTCGCGCCAGGGGACCGTCAGCGGCTCCTCGAGCCGGTGTACGCGCAGCACGAGGACCCACAAGGGATCGCGGCGCTTCCAGCTGAACCGTGACTCCACGTAGTCGGATGTCCAGATCAACTTCGAATCGAGTGCCTCGACTTGCTCGGGTTCGGTGATCGTCGCGACCTCGACGACGTCGGCCCAGCCCGAGATCGTGATCGGCTCACCCACCCGTGACGCGGCGGCCAGGTCGATCCAGTGCGCGTAGGGAGCCTTCAGGAGCTCGGTCCTCTGGTGCTCGGCCGTCGGCGACAGCCAGCAACGCCGCGCCGGCAGGGCGAAGTGGCGGCCGTCCTCGCGCAGACCACCCTTGCGGACGTCGACGATCTGCTCGCCCTCGAGCAGCGCGTGCACGATCACCGCCCACTCCTTGAGCGCCGGTGTGGTCCCATTCGTCGCCGCGCTGGTCACGCGGGCCAGGATAACGGCCGCGATGGAGGAGATCTTTTCCGAAGGTTTGCGGCTCGGCGCGCATTTCGCGCGACCGTCCGGCATGACACGTGTTCCCGGTCTCCTCGTCCTCCCGGGGTTTCCGCGCGGCCCCGGCGGGGCCGCAACCGTCGGCAACACCGACCAAACGCTGTGTGATCGTGTCGCCCGCGAATCCGGCTGGGCCGGGTTCACGTTCACGTTTCGAGGAACCGGCCCCTCCGAGGGGAACTTCTCCATCGAGGGCTGGTTGGCCGATGTGCGCGCCGCAGTGGATGCGTTGCACGCGCGCACAGATCTCACCGGTGTGTGGATCGCCGGATTCCGCCTGGGCGGCACCCTGGCGATCGTCACTGCCGCCGACGACGAGCGCGTCCGCGGGATCGCGACCTTTGCCGCGCCCGCGTCGCTGCACACGTGGGTGCGCGATCCGCAGTGGTTCCTCGAGTACGCGCGTCGCACCGGTGTGCTGCGCTCCGACGATTACCCGCCCGACCCCGCGGCATGGATACGCGCCATCGCCAACCTCGATCCGATCGAAGCGGCGAAGCGGGTGGGTCCGCGGCCATGGTTGCTCGTGCACGGCAGTGCGGACGACGTGGTGCCCGTCGACGACGCGCGCCTGCTCGCCGAAGTGGGCGGCGACGGCGTCGACCTCCGTATCGTCGCGAACGGCCCCCACCGGCTCCGGCACGATCCCCGTGCGATCGCCGCGCTGCTGGGATGGCTCGACCGTCAAGAGCCCTGACCCGGTCGCCCTGACCGGATGCACTCGGGTCAGCGAGAGCGCGCTTCGGCGAGCACGTCGTCGAGCGTCGCGTCGATCGCATGCTCGGGCGCCCATCCGGTCGCGGCGCGCAGCTTGGCGGCGTCGCCGACGAGCACCGGTACCTCGACCGGGCGGAGCAGCGCGGGATCGATCTCCACGCGCACTGGACGCCGGGCGCGGCCCATCAGCCGGTCCAGGATCTCGCGCACGGCGATGCCCGTCCCGCTGCAGACGTTGTAGACCTCACCGGGCACGCCCTGGGTTATGAGCAGCCGGTAGGCGCGAACGACGTCCCGCACGTCGCTGACGTCGCGTATGGGGTCGAGGGCGCCGACGGTGACCGTCGCGCCGGCGTCGCGCTCGGCCGCCACGATCCGCCGGGCCAGCGCAGGGATCAAGAACGTGTCGAGCTGGCCGGGTCCAGTGTGCGAGAACGGTCGCACCCGTATCGTTTCGAGCCCCGCGCCGAGCCATGCCTGCAACGCCACGTACGAAGCAGCGACCTTGCTCGCGCCGTACGGCGTGATCGGGCGGAGCGGTGCATCCTCGCCCAAGGGAAGATCGGCAGGGTCGACGCGACCGTATTCCTCGGCACTTCCGACGACGAGGACCCGTTGCGCGCCGGCGGCGCGCGCGCCGTCGAGGACGTGTTGTGTGCCCTCCACGTTCACGCGCAAGCTGCCGGTCGGGTCGCGCCACGACGCGGCGACGTCCGATCTCGCCGCGAGGTGGTACACGACATCGGGGCGGTGGCGCTTCAGCACGTCCTCGACGATCTCGCGGTTGGTGACGTCGAATCCCGCATGTTCGTTCCCCGGATCGACCACCTCGTCGCCGGCCGCTCGCAAGTGCGCGCAGAGGTGCGGACCGACGAAGCCGCCCGCGCCGGTGACGAGCGCCTTCACGCGGGCGCGCGTCGCGTCACGATGGCGCGGTCGTAGGCGTCGAGGTGGCCGGCGACGCTTCGGTCCCAGGTGAACTTGGCAGCCCGTTCCGGCCCGTCCCGTCGCAGTCGAGCGGCCATCGTGCCGTCGTCCACGATCCGCGCCAGGGCGTGGCCGAGCGCGCGGTGGTCACGCGGCGGGACGAGGAGCGCGGCATCCCCGACGACCTCCTCGATGGCCGAGCCGCGGGTCGACACGAGCGGCGCGCCGCACGCGAGTGCCTCGAGTGCCGGGAGGCCGAAGCCCTCCTCGAACGAGGGGTACGCGACCGCCGCCGCTCGGCGAAAGAGTGCCGCGAGCGCGTCATGAGGGAGGTAGCCCGGCCGCAGCACTCGGGTCGACACGCCGCTCGCCGCGATCGCGTCGCGGGCCGCCGCGGCGCCCCATCCGTCTCCGCCCGCAACGACGAGGCGAAGGTCCGGACGAGCGCGGGCAACATCCGCGAACGCGCGCACGAGCGTCGGCACGTCCTTGCGGGGCTCGATCGTTCCGGAGAACGCAACATAGGGCGCGGCGATGCCGTGCGGAGCAAGCGCGCCCTCGTCGCGTTCGAGGTTGACCGCGGGCGTGAAACGTGCGTGGTCGACACCGTGCGGCACCACGACGACCTCGCCGCGCGGCCGGCAATTGGCGCGCAGGCGCGCGGCGGTGAACGCGCTGATGCAGACCAGGATGTCCGCTCGCGCGGCGGCGGCTCGGATCATGCGCCGGAAGTACGCGACCTTGGACCGCTCGTGCCACTCGGGATGGTCGAAGAACGTGAGATCGTGCACGGTGACGACGGCCGGCACCGATGCACGCAGCGGCATCGTGTAGTGCGGACCGTGCCAGACATCGGGACGGACCCTCCGCGCGAGCTTGGGCGCGCCGAGCTGCTCCCACGCGAGTCGCAACGGGCGGGGATCGGGTGCGTCGGCGTGCACGACCGCGCCCGGAGCGATCGACGACCAGCGCTTTGCATCCGCATGACGCGTGAGCAGATGCAGCTCGACGTCGCCGCGGGCGTCGAGCCCGTGTGCCATCGCGATCGTGTAGACGCCGGCGCCGACGGGCCGGGCCGGCACCGCCGAGACGTCGAGGAGGACGCGCACGTGGGAAGTCTACGAATGGGCTCGGGTGAGGGCGCGTGCGTACGCGCGTGCGTGTGCCTCGGCCGACCGATCCCACGTCAGCTCCGCGGCGCGTGCGCGCGACGCGCGCCTGAGCTCGTCGCGGTAGGGCTGGTCGTCCAGCAAGCGGTCGATGGCCTGGACGCAGGCGTCGACGTCACGCCTCGGGAACAACATTCCCGCGCCATGCACGAACTCCTCCATCGCGGAACCGGCGGTGACGATCGTCGGCGCGCCGCGTGCCATTGCTTCGAGCGCGGGGAGACCGAAACCCTCGTACATCGACGCGACGCAGAACACCTCGGCTCGACGGTAGAGGGCGTCGACCACGCGCCACGGTTGTTCCCCGAGGACGCGCACGAACGAGCGGTCGAGGCCGCTGACCTTCCCCCAACCGCGCGGGCCGACGGCCACGAACGTCAAGCCCGGGTAGCGCGTGCGCAGCTGCGCGACGGCGTCGCTGATCGTCCCGAGGTCCTTGCGCGGTTCGACGGTTCCGACCGTGAGCACGTACGGGGGCCGCACACCGGCCCGCTCGATCGTCGCGTCGAGCTCCCCGGGATCGCGCGGCACCGGTGGGTCGACGCCGAACTGCGCGACCTGTAAACGGTCCGGCGCGAAGCCTTCTCGTTCCAGCTCCAGACGCGTGAACGCGGACGGCACGATGATCAGCGCCGCGTCGCGTCGCGCGACTTCGAGACCGCGAGTATGGAAGCGCACGCCGCGTGGCGTCGTGACCTGCGGGATCCGCCTGAACGCGATGTCGTGCACGGTCACGACGAGCGGGATCCCGCCGGCGGGCGGCACCGCGAGGCTCGGTGCATGCACGAGGTCGGTCGCCAGGCGCACCGCGGGTCGGCGGAAGCGATGCCACATCTCGTAGCGCACGCTGCCGTGCGGGCTCCCGAGATCGATCCACGGAACGCTCGGCGCGAGACCAGCCGGCCGCGCGCCCGCGGCGAACGCGATCGGATCGACGCCGACCGACGCCAACCGGTCGAGGATCGCCCGGCTGTAGCGCCCGATGCCTCCCGGCACCGGCTGCAGCAACTGCCCGGCGTGAAAGGCGACTTTCATGCGGCTACGACCTCCGGCCCTCGATCGCCTGTGCGACATGACGTACAGACCGGGCCTGCGGCCTGCGCCTGGCTTTTCATCTCAGTGCTCGGCCAGGCGCCGGTAGCACGACACGAGCGCGCGGGCGGTGTCGTCCCAGGAGAACGCGCGGACACGGTCGTGGCCGCGTCCGATGAGCTCGGCTCGCGTGGCGTCCTCGGTGATCACCCGCTCGAGCTCGCCCGCCAAGGCGTGCTCGTCGGTCGGCTCGACGAGGAGCGCGGCATCTCCCGCGACCTCGGGGATCGATCCCGCGCGCGCGGCGACGACCGGCACGCCGACGCTCATCGCCTCGAGCACGGGAAATCCGAAGCCTTCGTAGATCGACGGATACGCAAGCACGGTCGCACGCTCGAGCAGCGCGCGACGAGCAGCGTCACTCACGCCACCGGTGACGACGACACGGGACCGGGCCGCGGCCGGCAGGCGCGCGACGGCAGCGTCGACCGCGGGCCGGGCCGGACCATCGTGTCCGGCGATGACGAGCCGGAGGCCGTCGTGGTGGGCGGCGAGCTCCCCGAACGCGCCCACGAGGTGGGGGAAGTTCTTGCGGGGCTCGAGGGTGCCGATGGCCAGCACGAACGGCGCGCCGTCGAGCTGTTCCTCGATGCTCGCCGGAAGCGTGGACGCGTCGCCGAGCGCCGGTACACCGAGCGGGATCACGAGCAGGCGCCCGGCGGCTCGCAGGCGGCCCCCGAAGATCTCCTCGATCTCGTCGCCGACGAACTCCGAGCCGGTGTGCACGGTTGCGCCGCGCCGGATCGCGCGGCGGACGATCGGTTCGAAGGCCTGCACCTCGGGCGTACACAGCTCGGGGTAGCGCACGAACGAGCAGTCGTAGATGCTGACGACGCTCGGGAACGCGCTCGGTGGCGTGAGGTAGTTCGTTGCATGCAGCACGCGCGCCGGGTGCAACCACCGGTCGATGCGCGGCGCGTCCGTGCGTGCCCAGGACCGCAGCAGCACGCGCGCCGGAATCGGTACGAATCGAGTATCCGCCGGGAGGTCCGTGCGGTGGCGTCGCGCGCGGGCGCTCAGCGTGTACGGCACGAGGTCCGGACCGGCCTCCAACGCGCCGAATGCGGCGATGATCTCCGCCGTCGCGACCCCCACACCGCTGCGGGGACCGATCAGCGGCGTGACGTCGATCGCGACCGTCGGACGCGCGGTCGGGGACACGGCGAGCCTTCGTAGCACACCCGGCGCGCTCGAAGGGGATCCGATGTCGCGCCGGGGTGTACGTGTGGTTGCCTGTGGGATTCGAGGGGCCGGGTTCGCCGATGATCCCTGGTGGAGCACTGGGGGAGGTCCGTGGCGCACGACGAGAGCTACCGATCGCGCCGCATCGTCACTCGACGCGCCGCCATACAGCTCGGCGCCGGCACGGGCGCCGCCGCGCTCGCCGCGCCCTATCTCGGGCGATTGGGCGGAGCCACAGAGCTCTTCGATCTCGGCGACGCGCAGCGTGTGCTCAGCCAGAATCCCGGCTGGCCGGTGCCGTCCATGATCACGCGCGCGGGCTGGGGCGCGAACGAAGCGTTGCGCAAGCCGGGCCAGATCTACGACCCGTCGATCGAGAAGATCATCGTGCATCACACCGGCACGCCCAACGACATCACCGACTATGCGGGACTGGCGCGCGGCATCCTCGCGAACGAGACATCCGGCGAGTACATCGACATTGCGTACAACTGGCTGATCGACCCCAACGGCGCCATCTACGAAGGACGATGGGCGCAGGACTATCCGCCCGGCATACCCCATACGGGTGAGCGGGACGGCGCCAACGTGCGCGGCGGGCACGCGATCTATCACAACTCGCGCACGGTCGGCGTCGCGCTCATGGGCAACTACGACATCGCGGATCCCACGCCCGCGATGATCGACGCGCTCGTGAGGTTCCTCGCGTGGAAGTGCGCGCGCTGGGGACTCGACCCGCGTGCAAGCGGCACATACAACGCGTCGAACGGCGCGGTCGAGAACCTGTTCAACATCTGCGGACACCGGGACACGTCGGCGACCGCATGCCCGGGTATTCGCGTGGAGTCGATGCTCCCGACGCTTCGTCAACGCGTCGCGGGGCGAATGTTCGGCGGTGGCTACTGGATCGCGTCGCGCAGGGGACGTGTGCGCGGGTTCGGCGGCGCACGGTCGAGAGGAGACGTGCCCGGAAACACGATCGCCGGAATCGCCGGGCTTCGCGGCGGCGACGGCTACTGGCTCTGCGGACCTGACGGCGGGGTGTTCGCGTTCGGCGCCGCGCATTACCACGGAGGGATGTACGGCAAGAGGCTCGAGGCGCCGATCGTCGGGATGGCGGCGATGCCTCACGGCGACGGCTACTGGCTCGTCGGCGGGGACGGCGGCATCTTCTCCTTCGGTGCCGCCCGGTTCCACGGCTCGACGGGAGGGATGCGCCTCAACGCCCCCGTGCTCGGGATGGTGGCGACGAGATCGGGCAAGGGGTACTGGTTGTACGCGCAGGACGGCGGCGTCTTCTCCTTCGGTGACGCGGGCTTCCACGGGTCGACCGGCGGCATGCGTCTCGTTCAGCCCGTCGTGTCGATGGCACGGCGTCCCGGGGGCGGTGGCTACTGGCTGGTCGCCGCAGATGGAGGCGTCTTCGCGTTCGGCAAGGCGCGCTTCCACGGGTCGGCGAGCAGCTACCCGTCCTTCTCGCCCTGCGTCGGGATGCTGCCGACGACGACGGGCGGTGGCTATGTCTTGTTGCGCGCGGACGGGTCGGTGTGGGCGTTCGGCGACGCGCCATACCTCGGTGGCGCGAACGGTGCGTTCCACTCGAGCGCCATCGGCATCGCCGGCAAGCTCAAGCCCTTCTAGGGCAGACGACCGCGCTTCACGCGGACCGGATGGTCGGCCATCGCGAGCATCTCCAGGTCACCGCGACTGTCGCCGTACGCCCACAGCACGATCTCGCCATCGTGTTCGTTACCGAGATGGGCGCGCAGGCGCGTCGCCTTTTCGGGCCCGCGGCAGTTGGCGCCGAGAAGCCTTCCGGTGCACACGGCGTCGGCGCCGACCTCGAGCGTGGTGCACAAGATGTGCTCGACGTCGAGCGACCGCGCGACATCTCCGAGATACACGTCGAGTGCCGCGGACACGATGACGATTTCGTGGCCCTCTTGCCGATGCCATTCGAGGCGTGCACGCATCTCCGGCCGGATGCGAATGCTTCGCGCGTAGACGCGACCAGCCTCTCGTACCGCTTCGTCCGGAAGGCCGGCGAGCAGGCGAACGAGCATCAGCTCCTTGGCGACATCGCGATCACGGGCCAGCCGGTGCGCGTGCATACCGAGCGCAGCGGCGACGCGCGGCCAACCCCTGACCGAGGCAAGGAACGGGAGAAGGGTGTCGCGGCGGGTGAGCGTACCGTCGAAATCGAACGCGGCGACCGTTCGCGTCACGATGTCAGAGCGGCAGACGACGGAACACCGGACGCGGCAGATGGCGCAACACGATCATCACGTACCGAAGGGCGGGCGGTACCCACACGATCTCGCGGCCCTGCGCGATGGCCTGGACGACCGCGTCGCCGACCTGTTCGGGCGACGCGGCGAGCGGCGCGGCCTTCAGGCCCTCGGTCATCTTCGTGTGCACGAAGCCGGGCCGGACGATCGTCACGCGCACGCCGCTTCCCGCGAGTGACGCCGCGAGCCCCTGGTAGTAGCCGTCGACACCCGCTTTCGACGAGCCGTACACGAAGTTCGACCGCCGCACGCGCTCGCCCGCGACCGTCGACAACAGCACGAGCGCGCCGTGTCCCTGGGCGCGCAGCCGCTCGACGAGCGGCACGGTCACGGACACGACGCCCGTGTAGTTCGTCTGCACGATCTCGACAGCCGCGGCCGCGTCGTGTTCGGCCCGAGCCTGGTCGCCGAGCACACCGAAGGCGACGAGGACGACGTCGAAGTCACCGAAGCGATCGAACGTCGAGCGGATGAACGCCTCGTGCGAAGAAAGGTCGGTCGCATCGAAGGCGACCGTGTGGACCTCCGACGCGCCGGCGGCTTTGAGCTCCGCGGCCGTCGTCTCGCAGGTCTCCGGCTTGCGCGCGGCCAGGACCACCCGGGCGGACCGCTGCTGCACGAGCTTCCGGCACGTCGCGCCCGCGATGTCGGATCCGCCGCCGAGCACGAGCACCGACTGCACATGTCCGAGCGCGTCCTTCACGACCGGCTCCTTCCTGCGCCGGTCAGGTCGAGCCGGCGCGCCATGTCGCTGCGCAGGACATCGTCGGGGTCCAGCGCGGCGCGCGCCTCCCGCCACTGCTCGAGCTGCGGGTACATCGCTGCGAGCAGCTCGGGACGGAGCCGCGAATCCTTGGTGAGATACACGCGTCCGCCGGCTGAGACCACCAGCTCGTCGAGGCCGTCGAGGAGTATGCCGAGCCTCGCGCTGATCGGGATGTCGAGTGCCAGCGCCCACCCCTCGATCGGAAACCCGATCATCGATCGGCTCCCGTGCTCGAACCGTTTCAGGACGGCCAAGAACGACGGCGTCCGCGCGGCACTCAGACGCTCGAGTGCGGCGCGCACCACGTGCTCGGCGCCGTACGGCACGACGAACTGGTACTGCAAGAAGCCCCGCGAGCCGTAGATCCGGTTCCATCCGCGGACGCCGTCGAGGGGAAAGAAGAACCAGTGGATGCTCTCGATGTCGCGGCGCGGTCGGGCGGGAGCCTTGCGGAACCACAGTTCGTTGAACGCGCGGATGGAGAGCCCGCTCAACAGCCAGTTCGGCATCCACGGCGGTGTCGCCGCCAATGCGCGCGGCGAGTACGCGCGGGCGGTCGGACGTTGCGAGGGCGGGAGCTCGTCGAGTGTCGCGTGGTTGCCGCGTGTCAGCACGGACCGGCCGAGATGACGGCCGGTCGCGCGGCAATCGATCCACGCCACCGAGTAGCGGTACTTGTGGTCGCTGTCGAGCATGCGCGCCATGCAGTCGTCCACATCGCGCGCGCGTTCGGTGTCACACACGATGCGCGAGGTCTCCACGGGTTGCAGCCGCATCGTCGCGTCGGTGACGACGCCGGTGAGGCCCATGCCGCCCGCGGTCGCCCAGAACGGATCGGGTGTGCCGTCGGGATCGAGCGTGGTGACGCCGTGGGCGGGCGTGACCACCTGCATCCTGTCGACATAGTCGGCGAAGCTTCCGTGGCGGAACTTGCCGTGGATGTCCGATGCGACCGCGCCGCCGATCGTCACGTAGCTCGTGCCGGGCATCACCATGGGGCACCAACCAAGCGGCAACAGCACGCGCAACAATGTGTCGAGACTGACGCCCGCCTCGGCGGTCACGAGCCCCTTCTCGACGTCGAGGGCGAGCACGCGGTCGAGGTCGGTGCACAGCAGCACGTCGCCGCCGGCGTTCTGGGCGGCGTCGCCATAGCTGCGGCCGAGGCCACGCGCGATCAACCCGCGCGCGTTGGGCGAGCCGACGCGCGCGACGACGTCGTCGAGGCGGCGCGGCGTGTGCACGGTCGCCAGCGTCGGCGCAGTCCGGCCCCACCCCGTGAGCAGCTGTTCCTCGGGCACGTTCACGATCCGATCACGGCAATGCCGAACAGCACTGCCCACGTGGCACCGAGGACGAGCAGCACACGGTCGGACAGCACAAGGTCTTCCGGCGCTCCACCGCCGCCCTGTTCCAGCAGCAAGGCATAGCGCAGGATCCCGAGCACGAAGGGAACGATCGAGAGCTGGAACCACAGGGGGCTTCCCACCGACGAGGATTTCTCGAACGCCCACAGGCAATAGGCGAGCACCGTCACGCTCGACGCGAGCGCACGCACGTAGTTCAAGAACGAGCGTGAGTACATCTCGAGCGAGCGGCGGTGTCCGATCGCACCGTCACCCAGCTCGACGAGCTCCGCGTGCCGCTTGCCCGTGACCATGAACAGCGACGCCGAGCCGGCCACGATCAAGAACCACGGAGAGATCGTCACGCCGACGGCGACACCGCCGGCGATCGTGCGAAGCACGAAGCCCGAAGCGACGCACGCGAGGTCGAGGACGGCTTCGTGCTTGAGCCAGAGGCTGTACACCATTGTCTGCAACAGATAGCCGCCGACGATGAACGCCAGCGGCCAGCGGGCCACGAATGCCAGGGCGATCGACGCGACGATCAGGACCATGCCGCCCACGACGGCCGTTCGCACCGGGACCTCCCCCGACGCGACCGGCCGGGAGCGCTTCGTCGGGTGCCGCCGGTCGGCGTCGACATCGAGCGCGTCGTTGATGAAGTAGGTGCCGCTCGCCGCAAGGCAGAAGCAGATGAAGGCGATCGCGGTGCGGAAGAGGGCCGTGGGCTCTCCGAGCACGCCGGCGGCGCCGGGTGCGGCGATGACGAGCACGTTCTTCACCCATTGCTTCGGCCGGGCGAGGCGCACCAGCGCCGGGACGCCGCCGCGCACCGATGGGCCGGACGGATCGGGCACAGGAACGTTCTCGGCTGCCGTCACGTCACCTCGGTGCTAGATCTCGAGCGTTTCGTGCTCGATCACCTCGACAAGATCAGCGATCGTCGCGCCGCCCTTGCGCATCCGTAGCACCAAGAACAGCCCCATCAGCGCTGCTGCGGTCCCGCCGCCGGTCACGAAGCCCAGCTCGTTGCGCAGGAACAAGTCGTGGCCGAGCGCCACCGTAACGAGGAACACGACGATACCGGCGACCCAGGCGAACGCCGCCTGCGGATATGCGCGCAGCGCGATGAGGCCCTGCGCGAGCGTGAGCGCCACGATGAACAACGCGGCACCGAGCGTCAACAGAAACATGTCGCGGTCGCCGAGAATCCATTTGTCGCCGAAGAGCTTCTTGCCCGCCCACGGCCCGATGAATGTGGCTCCGACCGTTCCCACGAGCCCCAGCCCGATGACGATGATCAGCAACTTTCGCATGCCCGAGCGAAAGTCCTCGTCCTTGCCCTCACTGGCGAGACTGGCGAGCTTCGGGAGCAGGGCAGCTTGCACGGCCTGGAAGAGCAGCAGCGGAATACGCGCGATGAACAGCCCGGTGATGAACTTTCCGGTGAGGTCCTTCTCGGCCGGAGTCGCGAGGAGGGTCACACCGAGGAAGCTTGCGTAGGAGAGCAACTGGGCGAGCAGCGAACCGATCAACAACCAGCCGAGCGCGCTCGACAGCTCCGAGTACGGCGCCGGCGGACCGGGAGTCAGGAGGTCGTGCTGGCCGCGCAGGGAGATCCCCACTGCGATCAGCGGCGGCACCGCGAGCGCGAACCCGTACAGACCCGGCGTCGACACGCCCACCGCGGCGAGGATGATGCAGAACAGAATGCGCGTCGTGCCTTCCGAGCCGTGCATCAAGCCGTACGCGCCGAAGCGACCATTGCCGGCGAGCGTCCCGCGCGTCATGTGCGCGAGGTAGTAACTGCCCAGCGCGATGAACAGCGCGCCGAGGAGCCACGCCTGGCCGTGGAACAGCTCGTCGATGAGCGGCTTGGCCGCGATTGCGGACGCCAGGGCGACGACCGCGGCGAGGATGCCACCGAGCACGGCTGCCCGCTTCACGAGCGGGCCGCCACCGATGCCACGAACCCGCCGGTGGGCGACCGCTCGTGCAACCTCCTGTTCGAGCGGCTGGAACAGTCCGGGCGCGACCACGAACACGATCGCCCACAGGCTGTTGAGCGCGGCGTAGCCCGTGCTCGAGAGTTGGTGCGCGGCGACGATCTGGAAGCCGTAAGCGGTGACGCCCGCGATGAGAAGTCCCGCGCCGACGGCGTACGTCCCCTCGGGTACCGGCAGCTTCTTGGCGGCCCCAACTAACCGCTGAGCGCGTTCAGCCACGAACGGGAGAGGTTAGTCGTCGCCTCGGGACTGCTACCGGGCAGACCCGGAGGTAGCCTCGCCCGCGACGTCACGAGGGAGATTGCCGTGAGCCTGAGCACGAGGACGTACATCATCCTCGCCGCGTTCACCGGTTTGGCGATCTTGGTGGCGTTCGCGGTGCAGGTCATGGGCGCCCGCTGATGGAGCCACGATGACCGACGACTTCGACCTGGTCATCCTGGGTGGCGGACCCGCCGGCTACGCGGCTGCGCTCTACGGCGCGTCGGCCGGCATGAACATCGCCATGGTCGAGGAGCAGCGCGTGGGTGGCACGTGCCTGCACCGGGGATGCATTCCCGCCAAGGAGCTCCTGCAGACGGCCGAGGTGCTGCGCACCGTGCGCGACGCGGCGGAGTTCGGCGTGCAGACCTCCGCGCCGACGCTCGATCTCGCGACCTCGCAGACGCGAAAGCACGCGGTCATCGACCGTTTGACCTCGGGCCTCGAGACGTTGTTGAAGGGTCGGAAGGTCACGGTCGTGCCGGGCACGGGCACGCTCGCGCCCGACGCCCGCACCATTCACGTCTCGGACGGTTCCGACGTTCATGGTCGCAACGTGCTGCTCGCGACGGGTTCGTCACCCCGCTCGCTTCCGATCCCCGGCCTGGATTTCGACGGTAGCCGCGTCATGTCCTCCGACCATGTGTTGGAGCTCGCCGACATTCCGCGCCGGGTCGCGGTGATCGGCGGCGGCGCGATCGGGTGCGAGTTCGCGTCGTTCCTCGTCGACGCGGGCGCAGAGGTCACGATCGTCGAGGTGCTGCCGCAGATCCTCACCGGCGTCGACCAGCAGGTCGCGCAGACCGTCGCGCGCGCGTTCGCGAAGCGCGGGATCAAGGTGCTCGCGGGGGTGCAAGTGCGCGGTTTCGACGGCACCGCGTTGACGTTCGAGGGAAAGAAGGGCGAGGAGCAACTCGAGGTCGACGCCGTCGTGGTCTCGGTCGGTCGCCGGCCACGCACCGAGAACATCGGGCTCGACGGAGCCGGCGTCAAGGTCGACGAGCGAGGCTTCGTCGTCGTCGACGGAAATCTCCGGACGAACGTCGACGGCGTGTACGCGGCGGGCGACGTCGTCGCCACACCGCAGCTCGCGCATGTGGCGTTTTCCGAGGCGATCGTCGCGATCAAGACGATGCTCGGTGAGCCCGCGCTGCCGCTCGAGTACGACAAAGTGCCGTGGGGCATCTACTGCCACCCCGAGGTCGCGTTCTGCGGGCTCACCGAGGCGCAGGCGAAGGAGCAGGGCTACGACGTCGTCACCTCGGTGCATCGCTGGGGTGGCAACGGTCGTGCGCTCATCGTCGGCGAGACCGACGGCGTGATGAAGATCGTCGCGGAGCGCGACGGCGCGATCCTCGGCGTGCACGTCGCGGGCCCGTGGGCGACCGAGCTCATCGCCGAGGCGTACCTCTCTGTCAACTGGGAGGCCACCCCCGCCGATGTGGGCCTGTTGATCCACGCGCACCCGACGTTGTCGGAGCTCTTCGGCGAGTCGGCGCTCGCGCTCACCGGCCGCTCGTTGCACGGCTAGGTCTGTCGCGGGGCGGAGCGGCCCTGCGGAGTGGAGGAAATGTGGAAGTCACGATGCCGCAGCTGGGTGAGACCGTCACCGAAGGCACGATCACCCGGTGGTTCAAACAGGTGGGCGACAAGATCGACGTCGACGAGCCGCTGTTCGAGGTCTCCACCGACAAGGTTGACTCCGAGGTCCCGGCGCCCCAGGCCGGCTACCTGTCGGAGATCGTGGTGCCCGAGGGCGAGACGGTCCCGGTTGGCGCGCGCCTCGCGGTGATCTCCGATGAAGCCGGTGCGCCATCGTCGTCCCCCGAGCCCCCGCCGGCGCAACCGGCGGCCGAGACGCCGCCGATGGACCCCGAGCCCGCACCACCGGCACCCGCACCGCCGCCGCCTCCGCAGACCCCCGCGCCGCCGCCCGCGTCTGCACCCCCTGCCCCTGCGGCACCGCCCGCGCCCGCGTCTGCACCTGCCGCCCCCGCGGCCGTGCCGGCCACTGCCGCGCCGCCGGCGAACGGTGGCGGGACCGTGACGTCGCCGATCGTGCGCCAGCTCATCGCCCAGGAGGGGCTCGACCCGGCGCAGATCCGCGCCACCGGCGAGGGCGGCCGCATCACCCGCAATGACGTGCTGCAAGCCGCGCGCGCCCGCGGCCCGGCGCCCGCGGCTCCGGCAGCCGCGCCCGCTCCCGCGGCGACTCCCGCGGCGGCGGCGCCGCTTGCCCGCGCGAGCGGCGACGAGACCGTGCCGTTCGACAACATCCGCCGTCGCACGGCCGAGCACATGGTGCGGTCGCTGGCAACGAGCGCACACGTGTACACGTCTGTGCGCGTCGACTTCGAGCGTGTCGAGCGGGTTCGGCGCGCGCACCAAGCGGAGTGGAAGGCCGACGAGGGCTTCTCCCTCACGTATCTCCCGTTCATCGTGCGCGCGTTCTGCGATGTCGTGCACGAGTATCCCCAGGTGAACGCGAGCGTCGAGGGTGAGACGTTGATCGTCCATCGGGACATCAATCTGGGTATTGCCGTCGACCTCGCGTTCAAAGGGCTCATCGCGCCGGTGATCCGCAACGCCGACGGCAAGCGGTTGCGGCTGCTCGCGCGGGAGATCCGCGACCTCGCCGCCCGCGCCAAGTCCAAGCAGCTGAGCCCCGACGAGGTCGTGGGCGGCACGTTCACCATCACCAACATGGGTCCCTTCGGCACGACGATGACGTTCCCGATCATCAACCAGCCACAGGTCGCGATCATGGCCACCGACGCGATCCGCAAGGAGCCGGTGGTCGTCGAGAGTGCTGACGGTGACGACGCGATCGTTGTGCACCATGTCGGCCATCTGTCGCTCGCATGGGATCACCGCGCGTTCGACGGCGCGTACGCGGCGTCGTTCCTCGACGATCTCCGCGCCGTGCTCGAGACGCGCGATTGGGAGCCAGAGCTCGCGTGAGCACCCTGCGCGCCCGGTGGCTCGGTTCGGTCTCCTACCGCGAGGCCGAGGTGCTCCAGCGCGCGATCCATGCGCGCGCCTCCGACGACTACCTGCTGCTCCAGGAGCATCCCCACGTGTACACGATGGGCTCGAGCGCTCACCCCGAGCACGTGCTGCGCGATCCGGCGTCGGTCGGCGCCGAGCTCGTCTCCGCCGATCGGGGCGGCGACGTCACGTACCACGGGCCGGGCCAGCTCGTCGGCTATCCGATCGTGTCCCTGCAGGAGTGGCGCGCCGGCCAGCGGGATGTCGTCGCATACGTGCGCAAGCTCGAAGACGTATTGCTCTCGGTCCTCGCGGACTTCGGCATCGCTGCCGTTCGGTCGTCCGGTTATACGGGTGTGTGGGTCGGCGACGAGAAGATCGCGGCGATCGGTGTGAGGGTCTCCCGAGGGCGCACGCGGCACGGCTTCGCGCTGAACGTGGACCCGGACCTCTCGATGTTCGAGCACATCGTGCCGTGCGGCATCCGCGACCGTGGCGTGACATCAATGGCGCGGGTGCTCGGTCGACGCGTCGAGACGCGCGAGGTCGTCGACCGCGCGGTTGCGCGCTTCGCGGAGGCGTTCGGTTACGCGGATGTCGAGCGGCACGACGTCGCCTGGGACCGGAACCGGCCCGTCGGGCACGCCGCCGGCATTCCGATCACGCTTTCGCGCAAACGCCCGGAGTGGATGCGGGTCCGGGCACGGATGGACGGTGAGTTCCTGGAGCTCAAGCGGCTCGTCCGTGATCTCGATCTCCACACCGTGTGCGAGGAAGCGGGCTGCCCGAACATCTACGAGTGCTGGAACGACCGGACGGCGACGTTCATGATCCTCGGCGACCGGTGCACGCGTGCGTGCGGGTTCTGTCTCGTCGACACGAGCAAGCCGCTCAGGGTCGATACCGCCGAGCCCCAGCGGGTTGCGGACGCGGTCGCATCACTCGGCCTGGCGCACGCGGTGATCACGTGTGTCGCGCGTGACGACCTGCCCGACGGCGGCGCGTCGGCGCACGCCGCGACCGTCCACGCGATCCGCGCGACGAGCCCGGGCACCGCGGTCGAGCTGTTGATCTCGGATTGCAAGGGCGACGCGGCGTCACTGCAGACGATCTTCGATGCGCGTCCCGACGTGCTCAACCACAACCTCGAGACCGTGGCGCGGTTGCAACGTCTCGTCCGGCCGTCGGCCGGCTACGCGCGCTCGCTGAGTGTGCTCGCGCGCGCCGGGGACGCAGGGTTGTTGACGAAGTCGGGGATCATGCTCGGCCTCGGTGAGCACGTCGACGAGGTGCGGGCCGCGATCACGGACCTGCGGGGCGTCGGCGCCGAGCTGCTCACCATCGGCCAGTACTTGCAACCGTCGGGGTCGCACCTTCCGGTGGCGAAGTGGTGGCATCCCGACGAGTTCGCCGAGCTGCGTGAGTTCGCCGAAGGACTCGGGTATGCGCACGTCGAGTCGGGGCCGCTCGTCCGCTCGAGCTATCACGCGCGCGAGGGCGCGGGCCGCGCGTTACCCGTCGGGTAATCGATTTCGCGCCTGGTGTCCCGCATCGTCGCGGACATGCCCTACATCGAAGCGAACGATCACACCCGTCTCCACTACAACGACTGGGGGGCGGGTGACCCCGTCGTGTTCCTCCATGGATGGGTCCTGGGCGCCGACATCTGGGAGTACCAGATGGTCCCCTTCGCGCAAGCAGGCATGCGCTGTATCGCCTACGACCGCCGCGGCTGCGGTCGCTCCGACCAGCCCGCCACCGGCTACGACTACGACACGTTCGCGGCCGACCTTGCGGCGCTCATCGAGGGACTGGATCTGCGCAACGTCACGCTCGTGGCGCACTCGATGGGCGGTGGCGAGATCGCGCGTTACGCGTCGAATCACGGGCTCGACCGGGTGGCACGCGCCGTGTTCATCGCGACCACGACACCGTGCCTCCTCCAGGTGCCCGACAATCCGGCCGGTGTGCCGAAGGAGTACTTCGACGAGATGATCGCGCAGCTCACGGAGGATCGTCCTCGTTACCTCGCGCAAGCGGCGCCCGGGTTCTTCGGCAGCAATTCGGTTTCCCACGAGCTCGTGCAGTGGGGGGTGGGGCTCGCCCTGCGCGCCTCGCCGCTCGCCACCACCGAGATGATCCGCGCGATGTCGGAGACCGACTTCCGCACCGACCTGAAGGCCGTCGACGTACCGGCGCTCGTGATCCACGGGAAGGCGGATGTCGGCGCGCCGCTCGAGCTGACCGGGAAGCCGACCGCGGCGGCCGTTCCCGGCAGCCGGTTGGAGCTCTACGAGACCGGACACGGCCTGTTCCTCACCGAGAAGCAGCGTCTGAACGCCGAGCTGCTTGCCTTCGTGCACGACACCCGCTGACAGAATGGAGGCGTGGCCGATCGCTTCGCATCGCTCTCTCCCGACCTTGCGCAGTGGTGGCGCGCGCAGCCGGTGTTCTTCGTGGCGACCGCGCCTGCAGGCGACGGTGGGCACGTCAACCTCTCGCCGAAGGGATACGACACGCTGCGCGTGCTCGGGCCGCAGCGCGTCGCCTATCTCGACCTGACCGGGAGCGGCGTCGAGACGATCGCGCATCTGCGCGAGAACGGACGCATCACGCTCATGGCGTGCGCATTCACGGGGAACCCGCGTATCTCGCGCATCTATGGGCGCGGCATCGTGCACGAGGCCGGCACGTCGGGCTTCGACGCGCTCGCACCTGACTTCCCTCCGCTGCCCGGGCGGCGCGCGATCATCGAGGTGGACGTCGAGCGGGTCACGACCTCGTGCGGATACGCCGTCCCGCTGATGGATCTCGTCGACGACCGGGACCGCCTGACGGCGTGGGCGGAGAAGAAGGGCGACGACGGCGTCGTGGCGTACCGGGCGGCGAAGAACCGCGAGAGCATCGATGGCCTGCCGGGACTCTCCTCGTGACCGAACGCGCCGAACGCGCCGAACGCGAACGCGCCGAAGGCACCGACCACGCCGAGCGAATCGCGCGCGTGCGGTCGCGCATGGGAGAGCTCGGCGTCGATGCGTTACTGCTGTCCGTCGGGCCCGACCTGCCGTACCTCGTCGGGTACGAGGCGATGCCGCTCGAGCGCCTCACGATGCTCGTCCTCCCGAGGCGCGGCGATACCCGGTTGGTGGTCCCGCGGCTCGAAGCGCCACGTGTCACGGACCGGCCGGACCTCTTCGAGCTCGTGCCGTGGGACGAGACCGACGACCCGATCGCGATCGTGGCCCGCATCGTGGGCAGCGGTGTTGCGCGAGTCGCGATCGGCGACCACACATGGGCGCGCTTCGTGCTCGACCTGCAACGGGCACTGCCCGCCATCACCTTCGTGCGCGCGTCGGAGGTGACGGCACCGATCCGCATGGTGAAGGACGCCCGCGAGATCGCGGCGTTGCAGCGCGCGGCCGAGGCGGTCGATGTGATCGCGGTCGAGATGCGGACGCGGCCGTTCGCCGGTCGCACCGAGCTCGACGTGCACCGCGAGCTGGTCGAGCGCATGCTCGCGCTCGGCCACGAACGAGCGAACTTCGCGATCGTCGCCGCCGCCGAGCACGCCGCGAGTCCCCATCACGAACCTTCCCCGGAACGGGTCATCCGTACGGGCGACGTCGTGCTTTGCGATTTCGGTGGCACCATGCGGGGCTATTGCTCCGACATCACCCGCATGTTCCATGTCGGCGAGCCACCGGCCGAGCTGCGCGACGTGTACGACGTGCTCGTGCAGGCACAGGAGGCCGGCGTGCGCGCGGCCCGGGTCGGCACGCGGTGCGAGGAGGTCGATGCCGCCGCGCGCGGTGTGATCGCGGGCGCCGGCTACGGCGAGTACTTCGTGCACAGGGTCGGGCACGGCATCGGCACCGAGGCCCACGAAGATCCGTACATGGTCGCGGGCAACTCCCTCGTGCTCGAGTCCGGCCACGCGTTCAGCGTCGAACCGGGTATCTACTTCCCGGACCGGTACGGCATGCGACTCGAGGACATCGTCGTGGCCACCCACGACGGGCCGCTGCGTTTGAACAACGCCGCGCGGGACCTCGCAGTGGTGTCGTGAAACTCGACGGCGCGACATTCCTGCTGCAGTGGGCGACCGGCGGGCTCATGTTCGGATGGGTCACCACCCGCCGCCGCGAGGTGAGTCTCGGCTATGGGTGGTTGATCCGCATCACTTTCGGCCTCATGGCATTGGGCGCGTTCGGTCTCTTCGTCGCCAACGACCATCCCGACGCGGCGGCGGCTGCGCTTGCGTGCGCCGTCGCGGCCGGCGTCGCGCTCGCGGTTTCCGTACAGCGCCGCGCCGCGGGTGCGCGCGGGCGCGAGAAGCTTCGCTCGGCACGGCGCGCGCGTGTCGCGGCGATGATCGGCAAGGCAGCCGACGACGACGCGGTTCCGCACGGCGCCGAGTTCCCGCCGGTGCTCGATGTGCTCGCGCCCGTGTTCGGCGCGTTCGGCCTCCTTCTCGCGGCTCGCTTCGCCGGCGGACCCTCTCTCCTCGCGGCTGTGCGTCTCCTCGTCGGCGCGGCCTTCCTCGGGAGTGTGAGCGATGCGATGCTGCTCGGCCACTGGTACCTCGTGCAGCCGGGCCTGCGGCGCGATCCGGTGAAGGAGCTGGTGCTGTGGACGGCCGCGATGTGGCCCCTCGAGATCGCAGTGTTCTTGTGGCCGACGGGCATGGTGCAGGTGGTCAACGGTGTCGTCGACGACGGCTACGACGGCCTGCTCGGGTGGATCTGGCTCACGTGCGCGGTGACGACGATCGGGCTCGTCGCGCTCACGTGGGCCGCGTTGCGCGAGCGCTCGTACTCGGCGGTGATGGCCGCGACGGGTCTTCTCTACCTCGCCATCCTGACCGCGTTCGGCACGGACCTCGTCGCTCGTGCCGTGCTCCGCCCGTGAAGACCTTTCGGAGCTATCCACTCGTGTAGCGTCGAGCGTCGGGCGCGACACGCATTGTCATCGGGAGGGTCCGTAGGTGCACGTGCTCGTTGCCGCGTCGGGTGGCGCGGTTTCGCGATTCGACGCGCTCGCCGCCGCGACCGGCACGGCTGATGCGTGGCGCGAGGTCACGACGCCCGGCGCACGCGTCCGTGTCGGGATCGCCGGTGGCAACGTCGTCGCCGCGGCAGCACGTCACGGTCGGACGGTCGCCGTGCTCGGCTCCGAGGTCTTCGCGTCCGGCGCCGCAATTCCCGGCGTGCTGCTCGACCGCTTCTCGCGCGCCCCGCACACAATGCTCGACGGTCTCGGCGACGACCTCGTCGCGGTCGGTGCCGACGAGGCGGCCGGCACGCTCACGATCGCGGCCGGCGCCGGGAACCATCGGCTGTTCACGGCCGATGTCGACGGCGGGGTGCTCGTTGCGTCGCACCTCTCGCCGCTTGCCGTTGCGCTCGGCGGCGATCTCGCAGTCGACCGGTCGTACGAAGACTTCCTGCTCGGCTTCGGCTTCTTGCCGGACGGGCGCACGGTCTATGCAGGCGTGCACACACTCGGTGCAGGTGCGGTGCGCGTCGTCCCCGGCGACGAGCAGGGTCGCGTGCAGGCGGCGTCCGAACCGGTCGACGTCGACGTCACCGACCGAGCGGCGGTGCGGAAGGCGCTGCACGAGGCGTTCCTGTCGGCGCTGGAAGCGCAGGCGGGGACACGCCGCCGCCACGCTGTACTGCTCGGCGGGTTCGACTCCGCGCTTGTGGCGGCCGGGCTCCGGCGTCTTGGACACGACGTCGACTGCTACACGTTCGGTTTCGACGACCCGACGTACGAACAGCGCAACGCGGAGCTCACCGCGTCGAGCATCGGCGCGCGACACGAGTGGGTTCGGTTCACACCTGCCGTGGTGGGTGACCTGCTGTCGAGGTTCGACGAGCTCATCAACCAGCCGGGCGCGCAGCCGCACTATCAGCTGCACACGGTGCACGCGAGCAGCGTGATCGCGGCGGAAGGCCACAGCCACATCTTCAACGGTGACGGGTGCGACGCGGTCTTTCTCGGCTATCCGACGGTGAACCAGCGCGCGCGGTTGGTCGCGCGCCTGGGGTCGGTCCCGGCGCCGGTGCGCCACGCGCTCTTCGGAGTGCTTGCGCGCCCCGTAGTCGAGCGACGCCTCGGCCATGTCGCGCGCCTCGGTCGTTCGTTTCTCGGCAGCCTCGATCTCTCGCCCGATGCGCGCGGTCACCTGGCGACCCGTTACCTCGACGACAGCTCGCTGCGGCGCCTGCGCCGAGACGACGCGCCGCCGCAGGCAGAAACGGTCGATGACACGCGGGAGCACCTCGCGAAGGCCGTCGCCGGCCTCGACCGGACGCGTCTGGCGTTCCACGGCAACGCGCTCACCGGGCAGAGCAAGGCGAAGGTCGAGGGCTCGGTCGCCGTGTCGGGCCTCGCGCAGTTCTCGCCGTTCCTCCATCCCCGAGTGAAGTCGCTCGCCGCCGCGCTCCCGGCAGACCTGCTGCGCCCGCCGGGATCGAACGCGCGCGCTCCGGGCAAAGCGGTGCTCGTGGAGATGGCGCGCGAGCACGCGCTCGTGCCCGAGGAGGTGATCGCGATGGCGAAACAGTCGCCGAGCGACTCGCCGATCGACCGCTGGTATACGGGACCGCTGCGCGGCCTGGTCGACGAGCTCCTCGCCGGCCTGCCCTTCGAATACGACCACGCGTGGGTGAACGAAGTCCTCACGCCCAAGTGGGCGGAGGAGCAGTTCCGCCGGCGCGTGTCGCTCTCGCACCACGCGTACCAAGCCATCGGGCTCCTGTGCTCCTACGCGGCGTTCACGCGCCGCGCCCGATGAGATCTGTCGACGCGACGAGCGACGACGACGCGGTCGTGCTCGAAGGCGGCCCCACACCCAGCCGCGGGAAGTTCAGGCGCGTGTTCGGCGACGTCGTGTTGCCGATCGCGTTCACCGCGTTGCTCGTGTTGTTCGTCTGGCGGGAACGGGACCGCCTCGAACCGCTGACGCACGCGCCGACCGGCAAGTTGCTGCTGCTCGCCGTGCTCGTCGCCTGCACGCACTTCCTCAACTCGAGTGAGTTCTGGCTCCTCTACCGGTCGAACGGCGCCCGTTCGGGCCTGTTCGAGAACTGGTTCTTGTTCCTCGCCAGCCAGCTCGGCAATCTCATCCCCGGGCAGGCGGGCACCGTGTACCGGCTGCGCTACATGCGCGCGGTTCACGACGTGTCGTACGCGCGCAGCGCGGCTGTGTACGGCGCCGACTTCGTCGCGACGCTCGGCGGCGCCGCGGTGGTCGCGCTCGTCGGCGTGATCGGCGCGGGCGTCTTCGGGGACGGTCTGTCGTGGGTGATGTTGTGCATCTCGCTCGCCGTCGCGGGCCTGGCCGTGGCCATCGCGCTCTTGCCCGCGCCGCGCTTCGTCGCGGGCAATGGCCGTATCGCGCGCGTCTGGCGGTCCTTCCACGCCGGCTTCGACCAGATGCGGCGCGACCCGGCGACGGCGGGCAGCGTCGTGCTCATCGAGATTGCCAAGTACGTCGTGTACGCGTGGCGGTTCTCGATCGCGTTCAGCCTCCTCGGGGTCAACGAGCAGTTCTGGCTGTATCTCGTGCTGGCACCCGCCGCGGGGGTCGCGGCGTTCATCGCGATCACTCCCGGCGCGCTCGGCTTTCGCGAGGCCTTCGTCGCGGCGTCGGCTGCCGCCATGGGCGCGGGCCTCGACTCGGGCCTGCTCGCTGCCACTGCCGATCGAGCGGTGTTGCTCGTCGCGTCGATCGTCCTCGGCGCCGCGGGCTTCCTCGTGACCTACCCCCGTCTGCGAACCTTCCGCGCGACGCGGGATCGGCCGACCGAGCCTGCTTAGACTCACGCGATGCTCGACCGGCACCAGGAATACCTGGCGTGGACGTATTTCAGCGAGGACGCGCTCGACAAGCCGGAATTCGAACGGCTCGGTGCGCTCCTCTCCGGCACGAGACTGTTCATCGACGTCGGCGCGTCCCACGGCGTGTACACGTACCACGCCAACCGCTTCCTGCACGACGCCGACATCATCGCAATCGAGGCCGATCCGCAGCGCTTCGCGGTCCTGCAAAGCAACGTCGAAAAGTGGTCGGCCGGATCATCGAACCGGATCACCTGCATCAACGCCGCGGTGAGCGATGCGGTCGACGCGCAGGCCGGTGACGGGATCGAGTTCTTCGTGACCGGCACGCAGATCTCGGGCGGCCTGTTTTCCGTGCCCGAGCGCTCTGATGACTACGCCCCGACCAAGGTCCCGGTCATGCAACTCGACGAGTTGTATCGCCCGAACACTCCGACGACCGTGAAGATCGACGTCGAGGGCGTCGAGCTCCGGGTGCTGCACGGGGCAAAGCGGCTCATCGCCTCCGGGGACGCGACGTTCCTGACGGAAGTCTCGTGGTGGGGTGATCGAGGGCGCGGGACGAGCTCCATCGACGTGCTGCGCTTCAGCGTCGCGAACCGGCTCCGCGTCGACCGGAGACTGCGATCGGACTACCTCCTGACGCCGGAACCCCGCGCGACGGTTCGCGCCTGGTCGGCCGCCCGCTGCCTCCCCCCGCTGATGACGCGCGCCGCGTGGAACCGGTTCGCTCCGCAGCGGCTCCGCACGATGCGGGAACGGCGCCTCAATGCGCGCCGGCTCGCGAGGTTCCATCCCGCGAAGTAACGGTCGTCGCGGGAGGCGTGGGTGGGGGGGGGGGGTTGTGGGGAGCCAACCCCCACCGCGGGCGGCCGGGCGGGCCCACGGGGGACACCCGCGAGAG
>JBBQXS010000054.1:0-28460 GCA_038209365.1 Acidimicrobiia bacterium
CATCTTCGAATGGATCGAATGCTTCTACAACCCGCAACGGCGGCACTCGTTCGTCGGGATGCTCAGTCCCGTCGACTACGAGGCCACCTCCGCGGCATGATCAACACACCCAACCCGTCCGGAACATCGGGTCAAGCTCAGTCGTCGCAGATCAAGAATCCGTTGACGTCAGCCGGCAAGATTGTCGACGTCGCCCTGGAAATCTGGGCGCTTTTCGTCGTCACCGCAGTCGCGGGCAGCTTCGCCACATTCTTCAGCTCAGGCGACTCGAGTTAGAGGCTGCGCGGATAGGTCATCATTCACCGGACGTGTGGGTGCCGGAAACCCATCCGGATACGCGGTAGGTAGCGACAGCTGCTCGTCCTGAAGTGTGTGATGGGGGATGGCGCTGTCGCTGACGTAGCCGCTGTGGGTCGGCCATTGCGGGGAAGGTTCAGGCTGCTTGGTGGTACTCGTTGATGAGTCCGCCGCAGGTGGGGTGTCGTCGGATCGGTTGGCCGGGCCGACACTCGACGACTTTGGCATCGCTGGGTGCGCGTGGGCCGAGCGAGCGGTGCGGTCGGTGCGTGTTGTAATGCTCGAACCATTGGTGGAGCAGCTGTTCGAGTTGTCGGTGGTTCCAGATGAGGGTGCGGTTGCAGAGCTCGCGGCGGACGGTGCCGACCCATCGTTCCGCGTATGCGTTCGCGACGGGCGTGTAGGGCGGGGTGCGGATGATGGTCGCGCCGTCGCTGCGGAAGAATTCATCGAATGCGCCGGCGAACTGTCAGGCGCCGTGGATCAAGAACCGGAGTCTTCGCTGTGACCGCATCATGAAGTTTCGGGCGGCTTGTGCGGTCCATTCGCCGGTCGGATTCATTGCGATGCCGGCGAGCTCCGCGCGGCGTCGGTCGAGTTCGATGAAGAACAGGACGTAGTAGCGGCGTAGCAGCACGGTGTCGACGGTGAAGAAGTCACACGCCACGATTCCCGCAGCTTGACTGCGGACGAAGGTGCTCCATGAGTCTGACGATCGGCCGGGTGCAGGGTCGATCCCGGCTTGTTTGAGGATCGTCCACACTGTCGATGCCGCGATTGTGACGCCGAGTTGGGTGAGCTCGCCGTGGATTTGCCGGTCGCCCCAGGTCGGATTCTCCCGCGCGAAACGCAGAATCATGCGGCGAATCTCGACCGTCTTGGATGGTCGGCCGGCCCGGCGGGGATAGGTCCAGTGGTTGGCGACGAGTCGTCGATGCCAGCGCAAGATCGTGTCGGGCTTCCCCATGAAGATGGACCATCGATCATGGCGGAGCGCACGGGCGAAGGCGGAGAGGATCGCGCGGTCGTCGGGTTCGAATCGTGGACGCGGATGTTGGCGCTGGAGGACGGCGAGTTGGTGGCGCACAGAAGGATCTCGACATCCTTGGAGCGATCGCGCCGAGCGCGCAGCACCAGGAGGTCGAGTACGAGGCGGACAAGTCGGTAGAAGCGGCCACGCGCGGATCCACGCGGCGTCCGAACCGAGCCGCGAACGCCACCGCGAAACGCCTGCTCAGCATGCCCGGACGAATATTCGGCACCCACAGGTTGATCTGGCCACGCGTTGTGGCATACGCGCGTTGGTCGTTGCGCGGCACCCCAACCGCCGATCGTCGCGCTCGCCAGACGTCGCCCCCTACGACTCGGGCGCTCTTCAACAGGGTGGTGCGCCAAGTGCTGACGTCTCGGCGGCGCCGGCGCTGACCGCGATCGCTTCAGTGTCCGGAAACGACGTTCATGGGTGGGCAGTTCCCCGACGATACGACGCAGCCCCCGCGTCAGCGACGCGCATCGCCGCTGACGCGGGGAGCGACGCCCCGCGGAGAAGGCTTCGTGCCGCACCGGGCGAGGTGTTCGGGCTGAGACGATCCGGCTCGCGCGCCTCGTGCCCAAGCTCTGGAGTCCTGAGTCGCCGCTGGAGAAGAGGCGCGACGGACATGACGGTCGCACCGTTCGTTCTGGGTGGTCATCTGCGCAGTGATGCGAGGGCGCGACCGCATTCGCGTGATATGGCTGCGAGGTTTGTGAGCGCGTGGTCGGGCACGATTGGTCGTTGTTGGGTCCATCCGACGCCGATTGCGCCGAGGAGCTCGCGGTCGATGAGGGGGAATGACATGGTGGCGGCGAGGCCCGCTTTGTCGGTGTCTTCGATCATATGGGGGTAGCGCGCTTCATAGCTGCGTAGTGAAGGAAGTATGACTGGACGACGGGTTCGTACTGCCGTGCCGAGCGGCGTCGAATCGTCGATTGGAACGGTTTGGTAGCGACTGGCGATGTCGAGCGTGAGGGAGTCCTGGTGGACTATCCGCAATCTCGTGCCGTCGATTAGCGCAAGGTTCGAATAGACGCCATCGACGACTGCCGCGACGTCGTGCGTGATCACGGAGGCGACTTCCCCGACGGTCTGTGCATCTCCGAGCCTGCGGGAGAGCCGGGTAAGACGGTCGGCGATGTCCCGGCGATACCCGTCCGCGGCGGGGGCGTCGACCGGGCAGCGATGCACGGCGCGATTGTCGACATAGATCACGAACTGGCGAGGCTCGCCGCTGGCGGCGGTCATGCCCCGAGCAAGGTTCGCGTGGTCGACCGAGAGCGGCTCATGGCAGTGAGGACAGGCAACAATCACAACGCACTCACCTTTCTCGACAGCAGCACCGAGTGGGCTTCGGTTCGCTTGCTCGGACCTTCAACACAATCTGCCGCTGAGCCATTGCTGAAGGTCCGTTCCAGGTTCCGTCCAAACCGAAGGGCGACGCGCTGCGTAGGAGCGCATAACCCTGCCCGCTCGGCGAATGTAGCGAAGCCTCTGTATGACCGTGACGAGGAGCATCGCATGGTGAGGGTCCCGGGGCGTTGAGTCCGATGCCGTTGACGCGTTCCGGTGGGCGCCTCGTTGGGCGGGGTGCCATTGCCGGCAGCGAAGTGTGCTTGGTCGGAAGGCGGGTTGGCGTCACTCCCGTACGCTCGGTGTATCAGCCAAGCAACGATCGGGCTGACGCCACGCAGTCCAATGAACATATCTGCCTGCGTGAAGTTTCGGTGCATGGTCTTGTGCGCTCAGTCGAATTGTTGGTCGGGATCGAACGTCTCGCCCAGGACGATGCCTTCGGGACGGATGTGGAACTCGCGGATTTCGGGGTGATGGGCGCTGGCGCGGGTTTTCAGCACGAGGAGCGCGCGCTTGACCTGCGATTCGGCGCGGAGGTACTGCAGCATCACCACATTGTCAGCGACGTGTGACATGCCGATCTCAGACAGGCGCGTCACGTGGAAGAGCTCGATGCTCTCGTGGGTCATCATCAGACTGATCCCCCGTCGCGACAGACGCTGACAGAGGGAATACATCATCTCTCGGAACCGGATGTCGTCCTGCGAGGCGAACATGAGGTCGCCGAGACTGTCGACCACCACGCGTCGGGCACCGGTCTGCTCGACGAGTGCAAGAAGGTCGTAGACCCATTCGTCGACGTAGAGGTCGACCGGGGAGCGGCTGAGGACGTGAACCTCCGAGGTGTTGATGTCCCAGCCGAAGCCACTGGTGATGCGGGCGAGTTGCGTGCGGTTCTCCTGGAACGTTGCCAGCACCCCGGGTTCGCCGTGTTCGGCACCGTGGAACAAGAAGTGCAGCGAGATGAGTGTCTTCCCAGCTCCGGTTGGTCCCGAAATGAGGGTGACCGCGCCGGGCCAGTAGCCGTCCCCGAGCGTCTGGTCGAGGGCGGGGATGCCGGTGGAGACGCGCTCGTCCCCCAGTTCGTAGTCGCTGATGTCGAGGTCGTCTGCGAGACGCGGGAACACGTCGAGTCCGTCGGCACTGATGCGGTATGCGTGCTCACCGGATTGGAAGGCGCTCCCGCGGAGTTTGAGGATTTGGAGCACACGGAGCTCGCGTTCGGCGCTGCGTTTCGCGGCCAAGGCGATGATGGCGTCGGCGACCGCGAACTCGGGGGCGTCCGCGGCCTGCGCACGGTCGTACTCTCCGATCCACATCGTCGTTGCCGCGACGGCCGTCAGCCGACCGGCGAGACGGTGCAGGAATCGTCTGAACATGGCTTCGTCGGGGGCGAAGGACCGCAGTGCTTTGAAGCTGTCGATCACAATGAAGCCCGGCTGCTGCTCCTTGAGGACCTGGTCGATCTGGTCGAGCACGCCGTCGAGGCCGTCGCGGTCGACGGTCTCGCCGAGGTCGTCGTAGAAGACTGACGTTCCGATCGCGTCCGGGTCGAAGAATGACAGCGACTCGCCGTAGCGCAGGATCTTGTCGAACGGTTCGGACACAGTCGACAGGTACACGCCCGCCGAGTCCGGACGTGCATTCTGAAACAGGTACTGCTCGGCCAGGATTGTTTTCCCGCTCCCGGGATGGCCAATGACGAGATTGATCCCGTTGGCAGGAAGGCCGCCTCCCAACAGACAATCGAGGCGGTCGTGGCCACTCGTGATGCGTTCCATCACTCGGACGAAACTCGCCGCGCCTCGCGCACCACGGCGCTCGTGCCGACGAGGTCCCTCGTTACGGAGACCAGCGTCAAGGGCTCGAAAGGCTTGCGAAGAAAGGCGTCGGCTCCGGCCGCTATCGCGCGCTCACCCTGACCGAGTGCCGAGACGGCGAGTATCCGGAGCGTGTCGCCCAGACGCTCGCAGAGTCGCAAGCCGGCACCGCCGCCGATCATCAGATCGACGATCGCCAGGTCGACAGTTTCTTCACCGATGAGACGGTCGGCATCAGCGATCGCGCGTGCGACGTGTACGTCGTAACCCTCGGTGCGCAAGAAGTACTCGGCGATATCCGCGGCGTACGGATCTCGTTCCACGAGCAAGATGCTCCGCTCGGCCGGCCCGTTCCGGTCGGCATCGAATCGACGATTTCCGGCGGCGAGCCGCTCGGCGAGGGCGCGATGCGCGTCCGCGGCGCTCAGTCCCAGTCCCATCTGGTGGGACACGAAGCGCAGCTGGTCCAGCTGGTCGCGAGAGTACAGGCGCTGCGATGCCGCGCTCCGCGCGGGCACCACAACGCCGTAGCGGTCTTCCCACGACCGAAGCGTCGTAGGCGATATCCCAAGCATGCGCGCAAGCGCCCCGATGCTGTAAATCCCGTCATCAGGCATCGCTTGACTCCTTCGTCGAGCGATCGACACTCGTGGCGTCAGCCAACAACACCTGGTCCACGCCGCAAATCTCGAGCACTCGCAGGACCATCGGCGTCGGATTACGAACCACCAGATGGCTGCCGGACGCCGCGGCCCGCTCGGCGACCCCGACAAGACAGCGGATCCCACTCGAGTCCAGAAACGACACCTCCCCAAGGTCGATCCGCACCGTCACCGGCTTCGTATCGAGGACCTCGGTGAGCGCCTGCGCCAACGGACCGCTCGTTGCGAGGTCCACCTCGCCGGCGATCGCGACCTCGATTCCGTCCCCGCCAGACCTGACAGACCACCGCAACTGTTCATCGCTTGAGACTGCTGGCTCTACATCATCTCCACTATGCACGGCGTTCGTTGTATTCCATCCGCCACAGTTCTGCAATCTATCCACAAACCGTCTACAGAAGTGTGTGGAAGAAGGTGCGCCGGGGGTACAAAGCGGCAACCAATCCGCCCTCTCAGGAGCCCCCCATGAGCATGACCGATCAGAATTCCACCCCCCGAAGCGACACCGACCCCCGAGCACGCCGCCCGGAAACCTTCCGCCGGACCGCCCTACGCGAGACCAAGCCATCGCCGAAGACGACCGAGCTCTGGCTCACAATCATCGGTGTCGCCGTACTGACCGTCGTCTACAACGCGTCGCACGACGCCTCGTTGAACCTGTTCCGCGCTTGCCTGCTCGGCACCGTCATGGCGGCGGCATACATCGTCAGCCGCGGCTTCGCCAAGGCCGGAAGCCACGACGACGACAACGTTGAGTACGAGCGGTCGTGACGCCGGTAAGGATTTGCTCGCGGTTTCTCCACTTCGTCGCGCGCGTCGGCGCCGTCATCACGGGAAACCAAGTGGAATGGGAGGAGAGTTTTTCCCGCGATCCGCTCCTGTCGGATCGCTGATGTCACGGACGGATGTTGCCGTCCATGCCTATTAGGGGGCGGCGGGGTGGGGCCGCCTGTCCTGGGTGCTTGCCGGTGCGAGCGCGCGCGTAGAAGAACATCCATCCCGGGCGCGATGCGATTCCTTCCCGGGGGTCGGTCGCGCGCTTCGTCGTTTGAGGAGACTCATGTCAGAGGACATCACCGAAGGCGCCGGCGGGTTCGTCGAGCGTCTGAAAGGCAAGGTCAAGCAGGTCGCCGGTTCGGTGATCGGAAATGAAGAGCTGAAGCACGAAGGCGAGTTGCACGAACGCAAGGCGGATGCGGTAAAGGATGCGGGCCGCCTCGACGCCCAGGCTGAACAGGAACGAGCCCGCGCGGAGATCAATGCTCGGGAACGTGAGCTGGCAGCTGAAGAGCAGCGTCTCGTTGCCGAGGAGTCGGCCGAGGTCCGTGACGCGAGGCTGGAGCGGGAGCGGCGCGAGACCGAAGCGCGTATCGAGCGCGAGCACGCGCAACGGGAGATGGCCGTCGAGCGGCAAGAGCAGGCCCAGCACGCGGCGGTCAACGCCGACGAGGCGCGGGCGGCGGCGGCACGCGCCGAGGAACTCCGCTCGGCAGCCCGGATCGAAGAAGAAGCCGACAAGGCCCGCGCGACTGCCGAGGTTCTCGACAGCGCAACAGATCGGACTGGAAAATGAGGACATCTTCTATGCAGCTCCAACAGATTCCCCGCACGATCGTGTGCACCTGGCTGCGCACGGCGCGCCTTCCCCTCGAGGCGGTCGAAGCGGTCGTGCGTCGTGGCGAACACGATGTCGAGTGGCCGCCAGCGATCGCGTTCGACTCGTTCGAAGCCATGGTGAAGCAGCTCGCGGGATCGATCTTCCACGACGACGAGCTCACCCAGGATGGGCGGATCGCGCAGGCACGGGTCGCGCAGCTTCGCAAGGCGGTCGAGCTGGACGCGGTCGCGGAGCAGCGCAAGACGCAGGCTGATGTCGAGTTCGAGCAGCGCCGCCAGGCCGACGAGCAGCACCGCCAAGAGGTCCAGAAACAGGCCGAGCAGCGCGAGGCCGCGCTGGAACGCGAACGCGCCGAGAAGAAGCGCCGCGCTGCCGAAGAAGACGCGCGTAAGCGCAACCAAGCGGCCCAGCTCGAGAAAATCGAGGAGAAGAAGGTCGAGCGTGAGGACCGTGCCGCCCGCGCCGCCCGGATTAGCGCCGAGCGCGACGCGCTCCAACACGAACGCAAGGCGGTCGCCGCCAAAAACCGCGTCACGGATCTCGACGAGAAGCTCGAAGACACCAAGGTCGCGCGCAAGTCCAACTAGTGCGTAGCGCATCGTCACGACACACGTGACGAGCACTCCAGGAGGTCATAACCAATGGCGGCAACGTCCACCAATCGATCGCGCCCGATGGCACAGCGACGTGCTAAGGCGAAGGGCGCGACCCGGAAGGCGGCCGCGAAGGCCAAGAGCGCGACCACCAAAGCAAAGAGTACGACCCGGAAAGCGACCAAGAAGACGGCCGCGAGGGCCAAGAGCGCGACCACCAAAGCAACGAGCGCGACCCGGAAAGCGACCAAGAAGACGGCCGGGAGGGCCAAGGGCGCGACCACCAAAGCGACGAGCGCGAGGAAAACCAACAAGAGGGCCGGGAGGGCCAAGGCCGCGGCCCGCGGCGCCGCCAGCCGACCGTCCGACGTCATCGCGCTCATCAAGGCCGATCATGTCGCGGTGAACCAGCTCTTCAAGCTTTACGGCGACCTCGGGCCGGGAGCGACCAAGCGCCGGCGCCAGGTCGCCGAACGCGTGATCAAAGAACTCTCGGTTCACGCCGCGGTCGAGGAGCAGATCCTCTATCCCAAGGTGCGCACAGACGTGCCGGATGGCGAGCGACTCGTAAAGGAAGCGCTCGACGAGCACCAGTCCGTAAAGAAGATGCTTGCCGAGCTGGACAAGTGCGAGCCTGAGTCCGAAGCGTTCGATGAGCTCATGACCCGCGTTCGGGGCGTGGTCCGCCACCATGTCAAAGAAGAAGAGGCTTCGGACGGCATCCTCGCCCAGCTTCGCAAGCACACACCACCAGCTGAGCTTCGCGAGATGGCAACGTTGACGCGCGCCGCGAAGAGGTCCGCACCGACCCGACCGCACCCGAATGCACCCTCGACACCACCGGGGAACATCCTGCTAAGCGCCGCTGCAGCCATCGTCGACAGGGCGCGAGACACGTTGACCGGACGCAAGTAAGCACGCCGAGATCAGCGCGTCCTGCACACGGCTCCGGACGGCGGACACCCCAAAGAACCGGACCGACATCGTCGCGGCCAGCACCTGTTGGCCCCGCAGCGCCATCAGGAGGTGATGACGAGCGCCAGGTGCACGGTGCGGACACCCCGGGGCGCCGGGACTATCACTGCCGGCCCCCAACGTCGGAACGGAAGCGATCGACAATCGTCATCGTTGATCCTGTCCGGGCTCCGCGAGGAAGCGCTCCGGACGGCTCACGCGCGCAGAGCCTGAGTCCGTCGTCGTCGAGCGCCAATGTTCGATAGCTATCGGAACGATCGTCGCAGGGCCCGCTCCATCTCTCATATTGCGGGACCAGGGCGGCGTCCGATGTACGTCAGTGATGGCCTCCAGTCGATCGACGTGAGCCGGCAGGGATCAGCACCACGATCGGTCTAACTCGGCGCCGGTGGTAGTGACCTCCGCGGCGGGACGCGCCGACTTCGTTGTCGCGCCGCGGCTCCTCGAGACCGAGCTGAGCATGGGCATCAAGTAGCCGAGCGCCGCCGACACACGGCGCCGTCGGCCTGTAGTAGCGCGTCGAGGTCGCCCAAACTGAAGGGGTCGAGCGACGCGAAGACGATCCTCCGCGGCGCGTCGTGATGCCATATCCGACGCACCGATGTCGAGCCGAAGGCGCGGGGGTGAACCAACGACCGCGAAAAACTGGACCGAACGTCGGTGCAGGGCGGGGTGGACGACTCGCTGATCGCGCGAATGGGTACGGCGAGGTTCTCTGTCGTTGACGCGGACCGGTGATGAGCTCGTCGAAGCACGTGCAGGTTGACTTGCCGCGGGACCGGTCCGCGGTGCGCGTCGCCAGGGACGCGCTCGCGGCGTTGACGAAGAACGAAGAGGCGCAGCTTGTCGTCGGTGAACTGGTCACCAATGCGGTGATGCACGGGTCGCCGCCAATCAGCCTCTCTGCGACGCCGGACCCCAGAGGTCTACGCGTGGCGGTCCGCGACGGCAGACCCGATCTCGGTCCGGCTGCTCGGGACTCCAGAGGCTTTCGGCTTGTGGAAGCGTTCGCGCTGGAGTGGGCCATCGACTCGCACTCCGACGGCAAAGTCGTCTGGGCGGTTCTTCCCATGTGACAGAGGCCAGGGTTACGGCTCGAAGACGAACATGTCCGCCAAGCCGGTGATCGCAAATACCTCATGCACGATGCGACTTGCACCGACAATCCTGAGGTCGGTGTCGTTGCTGGTACAGACCTCCGCCGCCCGGATGATCTGAACTGACGTCGACGGTATCGTGGTCCCGCGCGCCACGGTTCGGTTCAACGCAACAGCGCCCCGGACCTCAACGTCGACGACTTTCGCTGAACACCCGAACGCTGCACCCACACCCCAACGCGCCCTCGACACCAGCCGGGAACATCCTCATCGGCGCCGCGGCAGCCATCTCGACAAGGCACGGGACGCGCTGGCCGGACGCAAGTAAGTACACCTGGAGACAATCAGAGCACCGGACGGATCTAGGTGGTCGGTTCGTTGCGCGCTTCCGGCAACTCGTATCGAAGCCGGACGACCGCGCGTACACGTCGTCGCGAGCGTGCACAAAGACGACGCGCAACAGCACGGCGGTCATGCCATCGGGTATCCTCAGTACCTCACTACCGGCCACTTCTACGAAGCAGTGTTCGAGAACTGGGAGAGCGAGTTTCTACAAATGGGCGCGTTCGTGCTGCTCACCATGTTCTTGGTGCAGCGAGGATCGGCCGAATCGAAGCTCCCGACCAGCACAATGACGTCGACACGGATCCTGTCGAGATGAAGCCCAAGTCCGACGCACCCTGGCCGGTGCGACGTGGTGGCATTTGCCTCAAGCTCTACGGGAACTCACTGCTCATCGCGTTCTTCGCCCTGTTCTCATGTCGATCCTCGGGCATGGTCTGAGCGGCGCGCGCCAGTTCAACGACGAACGTCTGGACCACCACGAACGATCGGTCTCCACGATCGAGTACATGGAGTGCTCACAGTTCTGGTTTGAGTCAATGCAGAACTGGCAGAGTGAGTTCCTCGCGGTCGGCGCCATCGTGGTGTTCACCATCTTCTTGCGCCAGAAGGGCTCACCCGAATCGAAACCCGTCGCCATGCCCAACTAGGCAGTGCAGACCGCGTAAACGTTGCGCCATCTGGAAGAGCACCCGTCGACAACCCGCCGGGTTGGCGGATGCCCAATGTCGTGGATTCCGTGTTTCGCCGAAGGTGAGCGCCGTCGATTCCGAACGCGATCGCCGCTCTGCAATGCCGCGTGTTTCGCACCGGCACGCTGGGTAACCGAGTGTCATGCTTGGATTCATTCTCTTTCTCTTGATCATCGGCCTTGTCGCAGGATTCCTTGCCCGTGCCCTTGTCCCCGGACCGGATCCGATGAGCGTCGGCAAGACGATCGTCCTGGGCATCCTGGGCTCGTTCCTCGGCGGGTTCCTCGGCTGGGCACTCTTCGGCAAAGACTTCAGCGAAGGCGCCTTGCAGCCGTCGGGCATCATCGGTTCCGTGATCGGCGCGATCCTGCTGCTGCTCGTGTACCGCGCCGTCACGGGCCGCGGGTCGCGCGGTGTACGCGGCCCGCGAGTACGCGGTTACTGACCCGCACTCGCGACGCCTGCACGCCACGATAATCGTGGCTATAGCCCGTGCCGGAAACCCACAAAGACTTCGTAAACGGTGCTCGTGGACACGTCGTGTGGATTGAGTGTGCCTTTTGCAAGGACATCGCATCGAGGCTGCGGAGATCGAGCACGGTCTCGCGTATCGCGATGTCGCGGAGTTCTTGGCCGAGCGTGGGATCGAGGCGTGACCGTGTTCCCGTGGGTGCAGCGCTTCACGCCGCTGTCGTCCCGCGGTACGACCCCCGTCGGCCCGCGCGGTGCCAGACGAGCGAACGACGTCGCGACGTGACGATCGCGTGGCATGACGTGCGCCACCACGGCGACGTCCTGGAAGCCGCAGTGACCTACGACATCGGAGGCGGAACCTGGACCCAGCGCTTCACCGCCCAGATCCTCGACGACCATCATTCGTCGCCAAGAGCAAGCCGAAGCTCGAGTTTGACGTTCCAGCGGGCGAGGGGAACGTCCCCGCCATCTACCTGACGACAGCGCCGAGCACCGCAAGTCCCCGGATTCGTCCCGGTGTCCACGGATCATCGCGGCGGCGTGTTCCCTGTGGACCATCTGGGGATGAACGCTCCATGGGAGTGGAGCACGACGCCCTCGTCGGAGCGGACATACCGGTTCGACGCTATTTCGCCTTCTGGGCCATCGGCGTTGCAGTCGTCGGTGCTGCCGTGCTCGCGTGGAATCTGCTGGTCGCTTTGGCGAGCGTGCTCGGCCTCATCGCAGTCGCAGCCTTCTTCACAGTGGTGCTGGCCCCGGCAGTCGACTTTTTCGAGCACCGCGCCGGTCTGAAGCGCGGCGTCGCCACGACGGTCGTGTTCCTTATGGGGGCCGGAGTCGTGGGCGCGCTCGGCTACGCGTTTGCCCGTCCGATCTACGACGCCTCGTCGTCGTTCGTTCGCGATCTGCCGAACACCATCAAGGACGCCGAACAAGGCCGCGGCGACATCGGTCGCTGGTTGCGCGACATCGGCGCGCAAGACTGGGCACGCGAGAACCTGCCCAAGATACGCGAGTCCCTCGGCAGCAGTAGCGGACCGATCTTGACGACCGGCCGCGCTGTCGTCACCGGCGTGATCGGAATCCTCACGATCGGAGTCCTCACCTTCTTGATGCTGCTGCGCGCGCCACAACTCAGCGCGTCGCTCCTGGCGCTACTTCCCGAGCAACGAGCGGAACGTGTTCGACGCATCGGCGGCGATGCGGCCCGAGCCGTGACCGGCTACGTCACCGGGAATCTGCTGATCTCGGTGATCGCGGGTATCGCGACGTATGCGTTTCTGCGCATCGTCGGGATCCCGTTCGCATTCATCTTGGCATTGTGGGTCGCGTTCGCCGATCTCCTGCCCCTTGTCGGCGCGACACTTGGCGCCGTACCGTCGGTCTTCGTCGCGTTGCTGGAGTCGCCCGGTAAAGGCATCGCCACCCTGGTCTTCTTCGTCCTATATCAACAGTTCGAGAATCACGTCCTGCAACCGGTGGTGATGGCGAAGACCGTGAAGCTGAATCCCCTCGCTGTGCTGATCGCCGTGCTCGTCGGCGTGCAGCTCGCGGGCTTGCTGGGCGCGCTGCTCGCCATCCCGGTCGCGGGCGCACTGCAAGTCGTGGCGCGCGACGTATGGGACACTCGCCGAGGATCGATCAAGGAAGTTCTGAGCGTCGGCATCGACGAACGCCCAATCGATGAGTTCGATCCCGGCGAAGGTGACCCCGCCGAGTGATACGTACGGATGACAGGCTCAGACGGATTCCGGTCCGTCAGGGCATGTCGGTGCCGAAACCGTGCGGTCCGGACTCACCACGGTCGGGGCGCCTACTCCGCCACTGTCTCGTGTAGTCCATGCGCCGCATGTTCTCGTGGTTTGGTTGAAAGAAACCTCTCTGGGGTTTGAGGTTGGACGACCACGTTCCCGGAGTGTGACGCACAGTTTGCGTAGTCGCGCGTAGGAGTAAGACCTCGCCCGCGTGGGCGAACTGAGATCGGCGGTCGGCGTGTCCCCGCTCCCGGCCGTCGATCCATAGACCGGTGCTCGGCAGTCGGCTTCCTTAAGCGCCTCCGGTTCTGCGCGGTGAGCCTCGGGTAGAGCTCACGCAGAAGCAAAGGAGCGGATCATGGCCCAGCAAGTGCGCGATGTGATGACAGCAGAGCCTGTGACCGTCGGCCCGACGACACCCGTACTCGAGGTTGCGAAGACCATGGCCGAACGCGACATCGGCGAAGTCCTCGTAGGCGAGAGCGATCGACTATGCGGGTTGGTCACCGATCGTGACATCGTCGTGCGCGGCATCGCACAAGGCCGGGATCCCAAAACGACAACCATCGACGACATCTGCTCACACGACCTCATCACGCTCACACCCGACGACACCGTTGATGCCGCGTTCCGCAAAATGAGTGAGCACGCCGTGCGTCGTCTCCCAGTGCTCGACGCCGGCCACCCCATCGGAGTGGTATCACTCGGCGACATATCGATGTTTCACGACTCGGGCGAGGCTTTGGACGAGATCAGCGCGGCTCCGCCAGACAGTTAAGCGGGCACTGTTGCATTAGCGCGGCGCGGGACCTTGCTGGCTACCACGAGACGCGGGATAGGCGATTTGTGGAGCGCGAAATAGACCGTGCATTTGCCTACCCGGAGAGCCTCAGGGAAAAGGGGGCATCGTGTCCCATTTGCGTCCAACGCACAGTGCCGACTTACGCAACTACGGACGCGCTATGGGCTGTTTGGACTCAACCTCTCAGCGTTCCTCGGTCGCCGCCTCGCGGCGCAGGACTAGCAGCGCAATGTCGTCGCTGACGACCCGGTCGCCGACGAGTTGTCGCATAACGTCCCTGGCGACGCGGTCGGGCGCTCCTGGCGAAATCGCGCTTCGCAAGCGGTCGAGGCCAACGTCGAGTGACTCACCGCGGCGCTCGATCAGCCCGTCGGTGTAGAAGGCGACCACGGTGTTCGGCGAGAGCGTGATTGTCGTCGCGCGCCGCGGCACCTCGAGGTACGTTCCGATCGGAGGGCTCACTTGTATTTCTGCGTACGACGCCGGCTGTCCTGGCACTGCGATAACGGGTGGTGGATGCCCTGCGACTGCGATGGTCAACGTCTCGTAGGGCGGCGTGCTGACGGCGCACGCGACTGTGGCAATGGTTCCGATCTCGAAGTGATGCACTTTGCGGTCAACGAGGTCGAGTACCTGCTCTGGCGGCACATCGAGCATTGTGTAGGCGCGCAACGCACTACGGATGCGGCCCATCACGACTGCCGATTGCAGACCATGACCTGCGACGTCGCCGACGACGATCCAAAGCTGCCCGGACGGCAGCATGAAGAGGTCATACCAATCACCCCCGACTGTTCGCTCGGCAGCAGCGACATACCGGGTGGCGAACGAAAGGCCCGGGCACTCTGGCAGCCTCGCGGGCAGAAGGCTGCGTTCAAGGATGTCCGTTGCTGCCTGTTCGAGCGCGAATCGTCGCGTCTGGACAGCGCCCGCGACGCGGTCTCCGACGATCTGGAGAAGTTCGACGTCATCATCGCCGAATGACCGGTTGTCGAGCCGCCCGACGTGCAGCACGCCGAGGAGATCGTCTCGGCTCACGAGCGGGACGCCAAGCATGACCTTGATACCTTTTTCCCACAGGAGTGGATTCGCGACGGTCGTCGAGTCGACGTGATCCAACCGCACGGCTTGCCTCGTCGCGGCAATGCGCCCGGCGAAACCGGTGCCGAGAGGGACCCGTACTCCCTGGCGGACCTCCTCCTCGATACCACAGGCCGCTGTCGCCACGAGCTGGTCCGAATCCTCAGCGAGCATCAGGACCGCAGCCGTGTCTACGTCGAGGATCTCGCGTACTCGTGTGAGCAACTCGACGAGCAGGTCTTCGAGATCCAAGCGCGTGAGCGTGCTGTCGGTCAGCGCTTCCAGCTGCTCGAGGCGGGCTCTCACCGCGACGCGATCACGACCCGCCGGACCCAGCGACGACATCCGCACAGATTGCCCGCTCCGGCACGGTTATGCGAGCCGCCGCGGACGTATATATCTACGCGCTGGCTGTCCCCGAACGCGCGCCCCATGACGCTCCGGGGGTCTCCCAGATCGCCGGCTGATGGGCGTGATGTTCGCTGGTTCTGCCGACCCGCGTACCACCACGATCTGTGACCGCCGGCGCGAGGACTTCGACCGTAACACCGCCTGAGGAAACACGACTCGCATAGAACCGAGGGAGGCGTCCCCGACGTTGTATCTCAGGTGTCTGGTTGCGGCACCGAAGCCGGTCCGTGAGGCCGAAAGCGTTGCGCACGTCGATCACTTCGTCGTCCTCACACGTCGTTACGATCGAGCGGGGCGTGTTCGCCCGCGGTAGGAGCACGCGCGCGATGCAGATATGCCTTGAGCTCGACCGGCGGCGCCATGCCGCCGAGCGCGAAGTAACGCGATATCGCGCTACGGCGATCGGTCCCGACGAGACTCTCACGACTCTCGATTCAACGATCGCTTCCTGCACTCGGTGCGGCGCGACACCGACCACGCCATGCGTGTCCGGTTGACTCGCGTCGCGTCGGGGTACATCACAGATGTCTTCGAGTGTGAGGGTCTTGAAGCATCTGCTCGGCCCCCTCGGAGGCCAGATCGTGACCAATGTCCGCACGACGCGCGCTGGCAGCGCGTGAACGGCGGCTTTCGGGCTCGACGAAAGCGTTACGCCGACTCATCGTCTGCTGTTCGGACTCGTCCCGGCGTAGCGGCATGACATGCGCTCGGACAGGACGACGCGCACCCCCAACCGCAACCTGGAGATGGCAATGAGCACGACGAACACCCAAGACACGTATCAGTCCGACAACCGGACCAGCAGCCGCAACAATGGTTCCCGATCCACACGCATCTGGCAGGAGACGAAGCCGTCGCCGAAGACCACCGAACTCTGGTTCATGGTCGCAGGCATCGCCGCGCTGTTCGTCATTTACCACCTGGCCACCGACAACTCGCTGAACCTGTTCCGGGCGTGCCTGCTCGGCACGGTGTTGGCAACCGCGTACATGGTAAGTCGTGGATTCGCGAAGGCTGGTAGCCACGATGACCACGAAGACACCGAATATGTGTCGTCGCACCGCTAACACGCACGGGAATTCGGGACGCGCACACGGTTGACGGAGACAGACGATGAACCTCTTTACGAGGTACCTCGACCTGGTCGCGCGCCTCTTCGCACCACTGTCCTAGGGACGAACCTGAAATGAGTCTCCCGGACGACCCCTTGGCGACGTGAAGCGTAAAGCAGCGTCGCGTCACAGAAAGAACGAGACGATGGCACGGAACTCGATAAGCATTTCGGCACCGCCCCAGACCGTGTTCGACGTTCTCGACGACGCGTACGCGTACCCACGATGGGTGGTGGGGGCCCGCCGCGTACGCAGCGTCGACGCCACCTGGCCGGCAGTGGGGTCACAGTTCCACCACGCCATCGGAACTGCGCTCGGCGAACTTCACGACTCGACACAGATACGCGAACGTGACCGGCCCCGACACATCGGGCTCGAGGTTCGCTTTCGTCCGACGGGAGTAGCGTCCGTCACGATCGATGTCGCACCCGTAGGGTCGGGAAGCGTCGTCACGCTCGACGAGTCACCGATCGCCGGCCCCGCCACATGGCTGCCACGGGTCGTCGTCGAACCGATACTCACGCTCCGCAACGCTCTCTCGTTGCAACGACTCCGTCACGAAGTCGAGACATTTCGCTCGAGGATGACGAATGCATGATCACCTCGGCGCGAATCCTGCTTCTCTGCTTCGGGCGTCTACGCAGCGGGCTAGCACATGCGTGCAGGGCGCGGAATACGGGTCGCCCGCTCAATGCAAGGTAAACGAGGAACTGAAGCATGAAGCGAGTTGCCGGACGCAAGACCGGCGGCGCGTACGATGCGCTGCTCGATTCATAGCCGGAGCAGGACCGGACCGCCGTGCGGAGAACACATGGCGCGAGCGCGAACTTGCTGTTGACGAGCGGCGTCCTGGCCGAAGCGTCGGCCGGGCGCGGGAGGCCGACGCGAAAGCGGTGCACGGAGCAGGCTCGGCTCGAACCGGCGACACCCAATGTCAGATGACCGTCGAATAGAAGAGGCAACACATGCGGATTGGACGCAATGTGGAAGTGAGGCCGCTCGGCGGCAAGGTGGGCTGCCTCACGATGATCCTTTTCTCGATCATCGCGTCGCTCCTGCTCACGCTCGTCGTTAATCTTCTGGTGCGCTAGCCGGTCGTCAGGCGGGTGCGTGAAGAGGAGACAAGGCGCGCCCGTCCGGACTCGGTTCGCTCGATTCGAATGGAGCAACACGGCGCCGCGCAGGCCCCACGGAATCTCTGCTAAGCCAATCTGTTCGTCATCAGGCGTCTTCATAGCGCCGCCCTTCGGGGAGCCGTTAGGCATCGGTCACAGGAGCCGGGTGATGCCCTATGCCGGATCGTGCGCGGAGTTCGGTGACTTCCTTTGTGCCTGCCGGGCTGGCTCTGCATCACTCTCTCGTGACTTGTCGCGGCCAGTTCGATCATGACCGCGGCTACTGCCCAGGTCTCTCTAGCGACAATCAGGGCCCGGGAACTTCCTCTCGCCGCTGGGTCGGAACGACCGATCGGACTGTTGATCGTCGGCCTGCTCCCGTTATCTTCGGGGAGTCCGGCGTTTGTTGGGGGCAGCGGTGTTCGAGATCGACACAGCCGACGAATCCGAAGGACACGCAACGCTCGTGGTTCGGGGCGAGCTCGACCTTGTCGCTGGACCCCGCTTCCGTGAGGCGCTCTATGCGCAAATGCAGCGGACGCCTGTTCTGACGCTCGACCTCAATGCCGTGGACTTCATGGACTCATCAGGGCTTGGCATCCTCATCGGTGCGCTGAAGCACGCACGTTCCGGCGACGGTGACATCCGAATCGGCGCGACGAACCCGACGATCAGAAAGATGTTCGAGCTCACCGGGCTTATGCGAACCTTCGAGTTCGAGCGCTCGGTAGACCCCTGGAAGTATCTGCTCGAGGGCGGCTGGCAGGATGAGCCGGCGCTCGTGCTCGGCGCCTTGAAATTGGCGCTGCTAGGTGGACAAGACGACTTTGACGAGTCGGAGTTAAGCAGCGCGGCCGGTGTGGAGCTGGCCACGGTCCGGCAGCTTTGGCGAGCGATGGGATTTGCCGATCCAGAGCCCGGCACGCGCGCCTACACACAAGCCGACCTCAACGCTCTGTCTCGCGCAGGAGCCGCACTCTCCGCCCGAGGAGAAACGACGGTGGTTCAGCACACGCAGGTCCTGAGTTCGCTGCTGGCGCGAGCCGCCGATGTGGTCGCGACGAGTCTTCTCGGGGATATCGAGGGTTATCGACAGGCGGGCCTCGCGGGCGCCGACGCGGCGGCCGCCGCAGTAGTGCAGCTGCAAATGCTGGAGGTCTCGGATCTCCTCGACTACCTGTTCCGGCGTCAGCTTGTCACCGTGCTCACTCGTCAGCTGACGGCGGACAGCGAATTTGGCCGCTCGTCTGGCCGGTCAACCGCAGTGATGTTCGCGGACCTCGTCGACTTCACGCCCCTCAGCCAGCAGATGGAAGACGCTGATCTTGCCCGTTTCGTCACCCGGTTCCAATCGGTGGCATTCGACCTAGTCGCCGCTGCCGGGGGAAGGATCGTCAAGACCCTAGGAGACGAAGTCATGGTCGTGTGCGATGACATCTCCGCCGCCGCCGGCATCGCCACCGCGCTCGCCAAGGCGTACCTCGACGACGAACTGCTCCCCGCTGTGCGCATAGGTATGGCCTACGGGCCCGTGCTGCGCGTCCAAGGGGACTACTTCGGCCCGACGGTCAACTTGGCCAGCCGACTCGTCGGCATGGCCGACCCAGGCAGTGTCGTCATTTCCGAAGAGACCCATCGGGCCCTCAGTGCCGAGTCGGATCTTGCCGCAACCAAGCTGGCGCCACGCCGCCTCAAGGGCATCGGCTGGACCGCGACCTATGCCCTGGCAGGGGCAGAGTAATTCCCGAACGTCAGGCGTTGCCCTCAGGAACCTTCAGAACGACGACGGCAATGTCGTCTCGTGGGATACCGGACTGAAAGTCGAGGGCTTCGTCCACAATGCGGCCGGCGATGTTCGCCGCGTTCTCATCTCTATACGACACGAGCAGTCTTCTCAGGCGCACGTCGCCGAAGAACTCTTGCTCGCGTCGTGCTTCGGTGACTCCGTCGGTGTGAAAGACGACGACGTCGGCTGGGGCAAGCTCGATGACAGTGTCGTGCAGTTCGGGTGCAGCGACGACGCCGAGAAGGGTTCCGGGGCGTCCTATCGTTTCGACGCGCCCGTCGGGGGTCGCTCGTAGCGGCAGTGGATGCCCTGCCGACGCGATGGTGACGCTGCATTCGCCTCGGGGGTTTCTTTGGACCCGGGCGTAGACGACTGTGAGAAACCGGTCGATGTGCTGGTTGAGGAGTGCTTGGTTCAGCGTGGTGACGACGGCGCTGGGCTGTCGTGTCTGCATGGCGGCGGTTCTGATCGTGTAGCGCGCTAATGCGGTGACTTTCGCGGCCTCGACGCCCTTGCCGCAGACATCGCCGAGCACGATGACCCACTCGCCGCGACCGGTTTCGAACACGTCGTAAAAGTCCCCGCCGACCTCGTCGCCCTGGCCGGCCGGACGGTATGTCGCCGCGACGTCGAGGCCGGGAATCTCAGGCGGTGCCGGCGGGATGAAGCTCTCCTGCAGCGTCTGCGCCAGGGCACGGGCGCGGGCCTCGGAAGCCTCCGCCACGTGGCGCGCGCGGAGCAGTTCCCGCTCGTAGACCCTGCGATCGGTGGCGTCGACGACGGTGGTGCGGATTAGCACGGGCTCTCCGGCATCGTTTCGCTTGAGGACAGTGTTGATCAGGGCCGGGAGTTGCGAACCGTCGGTGCGACGTAGGTCGACCGCGACCTGTACTTCGGACTGCATTTGCAGTAACGGTGCGATGTGGGTTTCGTACAACATGCGGTCACCGGCACTGAGAAGGTCCTGCAGCCGCAATCGGCTGATCAGGTCCTCGCGTCGATGGCCGGTCCAGGCGAGAAGGGTCTCGTTGACCTTGATGATCGTGCCGTCCGGCAGTGTTGACAGGTAGCCGCAGGGTGCGTGCTCGTAGAGATCTTCGGCGCTGTCTTCGAGTAGCGCCGCGTACGGCGTATCGAGCTCGCGTCCGGTGGTGGTATCTCGAGGCACCTTCCGCCGACCCGTTTACAAGAAGGCTCTGATAGCCGCGATCGTTTCGGCGGGGGCGCTCAGGTTGGGGCAATGCCCGGTCGCGTTCATGAAGATCAACTCACTGTCAGGTATCTGCCCATGCACGTACTCTCCGACTGCGCGGGGCGCGATGGTGTCCTCGGCACACTGGAGGACGAGGGTCGGAGTTTTGAGTCGGTGGAGGTCGTCTCGGTTGTCGGACAAGAAGGTGACGGCCGCAAAGTGTTTCGCGATCTCGGGGTCCGTCCGACAGAAGCTGTTGCTCAGCTCTGATGCCAGCTCGGGTCGGTCCTCGTTGCCCATGATCACGGGTGCGATCGCCTGCGACCATCCGAAGTAGTTGCTGTCAAGCGAGTCAAGCAGCGCTTCGATGTCCTGATGTGTGAAGCCACCCATGTACTCATCGTCGTCGATGTAGCGCGGTGATGGGCCGACGAGGATCAGTTTTGCGAATCGATCGGGATCGCTGATCGCTGCGAGGATCCCGATCATTGCGCTCACCGAGTGACCGACGAAGATGCTGTTTGTGAGCTCCAGCTCACGATAGATCTGCAGCACGTCATCGGCGTATCCCTGCAGCGTGCCATAACGTTCGCGGGAGTACGCCTCGAGGTCCGACTCTCCCGCCCCGACGTGATCGAACACGACGATCCGATGCGTATCCTCAAAAGCCGGGGTGACGAATCGCCACATGTGTTGATCGCACCCGAACCCGTGGGCGAAGACCATCGGCTGCGCGTCGTAGCGGCCGGAGACCCTGACGTTGTTGCGGACCAGCACACTCATTACGGTCACATTACCGAGCAGGATCCGAACTCCATAGTGCTCGTCTATCCCGGACGATTCAGGATGCTGTGCCCTCGAGCGAATCCGGCGGGTCAGAGGTCATGGTGCGAGACGCTCGCTTGGTGGCGATTGCCGCGAGGGGATGCCGCGGGCCCAGGGTGGTGAGGTCGGCGCCGGCGGCGAGGAACGCCTCGCGTATGACCGCCGGCGCCCGGTTGCGGTCGAGCGCGTTGATGCCCAGGATGCGCTGAAGGTCACGGGCAGGCTCGAACGCATAGGTGGGGAGGCCCGCGTCGGCGAGGAGTTGACACTCGCGGTGGAGGCGACGCGCGGAGAGCGATCGCATCAGCCTGTCGACGCTGCCGCGGGCTCCGAGTTCATTGCCCGACATCGGTGACGAAATGATGGCGATGTCGATTGGCGCGTCAACGAGGAGATCGGCGTTGGTGGGTGAGTGCGCGCCGCCGTCGATGTAGTACCGCTTGTCGATCTTCACCGGTCGGAATACGCCCGGGATGGCGCATGACGCGGCCACCGCGAGACCGAGCGGTGCCTGATGTTCGTCTTGTCCGAACACCACTCGCCGGGAGTCCGATGTCCGCACCGCCGGGATCCAGAGCGGACGCTCCGGCCAGCCACTCGGGAGCAGCTCCTGCATGTCGCGCAATGGAGTTTCCGCGTCGATGAGCCCGCCGGGCAGCAGCGAGAGCAGGGCAGTCGACCAACGCAGCTGTGCAGGTCGCGCCAGGCGACGCACTGTCCCCAGTTTGGTGAGAGGATTGTGCGGGCGGCGAGGTCCGATCCGCATCTTGGTCGCATCGATGCGGTCGAGCACCGCTCGGGCCGTCAGTCCGCCGGGCCGCGATGGTGCTCCGACTCCCCACGCCGCAAGATCATCCGTCGAGAGGCCGGCGCGGAGCATCGTCGCAACCATGCTTCCCGCAGACGAGCCCACGATGACTTCCGCGGTGCGCGGATCCCAACCGAGATGGTGTTCCAAGGCGAGCAAAGTGCCTGCATGGAATGCGGCGCCAGCTACGCCACCCGCGCCGAGAACCAGACCCACGCGCGGCACCGGTGCGTCGAGAGCAGCCGGTGCGCCCACGCCCCTTTCCGTAAGGATGTCTCGTCCAAGGGCGTGAATCGTGTGTTCTCGTCCGAGGGCGTGGATCGGCTTGATGTCGTTGTTCAACGAATTCCTGTCAACTGGGGTTGCTCGGACGTACCCCACAACGCGCCGAAAATAGAGCGAGATCTCGGAATATCTGGGCACTGCCCTAAGACGACCACCATCAAAATCGCGCCAGAACTCATCGCGTTCTACAACGCTCGCTGCTTGCAACGCTGCGCGCGACGGCACGAAGTCGGTCGGGCGCTCAGAGCCTGACGATATCGGCACAAGGCGTGCCACGCGTCCGGCTCGGAACCCTTGACAGTCGTGCAGCTATTCATGGCCGATCACGAAACAGGCGCCCCCGACTGACGACCGGCAGCCGGCTATCGCCCTCGACCCGGCCGCGAAGGAACTGTTTCCTGAGCCGGACGCTCCCGCGTCCGTGTACGTCTCACGCTGCCTCAGGCGGGCGGACGTAACCCAGCGCCGAATTTCGGCGACTCTCTGGAGCGCGGTCTCCCAGGTTCGGGACGTTTCCTACGCCCGGTTGGCGGGGAGACGGAACGCTTCAAGCGCGAGAACGATCGGAGCGCATCAGTGTTGTACCTGCGGTGTCCATACTGCGCGACCGACGTCCCAGTGCCGCCTGGGGAAGCGGTCGTGACGTCGCGTTCTCGATCTTCCGCGCCGACGCGCTATCTCATTTCAGTGTCCGGCACGGACGTCCATACATGTCCCGTCCCCGACGAAACGGTGCGCACCCCAGGGGTCTAGAAGCGCGCGCCGGTGTCGCGGCCAGCGACACTTCCCAAGGCGCGCTCTGGGCGGCACCAGCAACCGGCCGCGTCGGATCGGGCGCGATGCTCGTACGACGAACACCGGTCTTTCCGTACGGCGACTTGGAGCGCCGCCAGACACGCCGCGTCGTGTCGTGCGGGACCGCACGTTCTTCGAGTGAGGGCAAACGCCATCGACAGGATCGCTGACGCCTCCTCGGATCACCAGACGAACATGCCGTGTTGCTACTGACCACGGCGGCTTGTTCGGACGCTGATCCCAGTGATCACGCTAGAGACGCTGCGATGAAGTCGTGGTGACTTTCGAAAAAGTGGTCGTGACAGTGTGCGGAACGACGGGGACAACTCGAAAAGACGTTGCCAGCTTCGCAGTATTTCCGAACTCGACTCGGTGTCAAAGCCGCGCCAAATGGATACAGCAAGGAACCGACGCAGCGCGGCATCGCCTCGCACGTCAAACCCCTAGTACGCAAGTCGCGACCCCTCTGACCTCGGTTGCGATCTGTATCAAGTCCGCTCGCAACCTTGGGTGCAGCTCCTCGAGTCGCACCGTTTCCCCCGGAAGGAATGTCATGTCGAATGCGCACTTCGATTACGACGCGTGGGTCGGCCACCAGGCGGTCGACCGCGACGGTCAGAAGATCGGCACGATCGCCGCCGTCTACAACGACGATCAGACCGGTGGGCCCGAGTGGGTGACGGTTACGACCGGCCTCTTCGGCTCGAAGCAAACCTTTGCTCCGATTGCCGGCGCGAAGAACTCCGGTGACGACCTCCAGCTCGCCTACGCCAAGGAGAAGGTCAAGGGCGCGCCGAAGGTTGAGCCCGACGGGCATCTCGAAGCATCCGAGGAAGACGAGCTGTACCGCTACTACGGCCTGGACGTCGGAGAGAGCGCTCCGGCCGCCAAGGGCACTCCCGCGCAAAGGTATGACGCTGGGGACGACACGATGACACGTTCCGAGGAGGAGCTCAGCGTCGCCAAGCAGAGCAAGGAAGTGGGTCGCGCGCGCCTCGTCAAGCGTGTGGTGACCGAAGACGTCAACGTCACCGTGCCGGTACAGCACGAGGAAGTGCGGCTGGAGCGCGAGGCCATCACCGACGCCAACCGGGCCCAGGCGATGGACGGTGCTGAGATCTCCGAGGGCGAGCACGAGATGGTGCTCAACGCCGAAGAGGTCGTCGTGTCGAAGCGGGTTGTTCCCCAAGAGCGGGTCAAGCTCGCCAAGGACACCGTGACCGAAGACCAGAAGGTCGCGGAGACGGTCCGCAAGGAACAGATCGACGTCGATTCGGACAAGCCCGTCAGGCAGTAACGACACGCCGACACGCCGGCACCCCCCGCCGGCGTGTCGGCGCGCAGCTCACAACCGTCGCACGACAAAGGACAACAATGACGAACACGACCACATCGACGAGCGCGTCATCGACCGGCGGCTCGGACGCCACGGGGAGACGCCTCGAGCCCACGGGCGACAGGAACACGCAGCTCCTCACGGAGCAGGGCAAAACATCGATCGCGGAGTCAGTCGTGAAGAAGATCGCCGGTGTTGCCACACGCGAGATCAGTGGCGTTCACGACATGGGAACGGGCACGTCGCGGATGTTCGGCGCGATCAAGGAGAAGCTGCCCGTCGGGTCGGACACCCCGAGCGCCAGCCGGGGGGTCAACGTCGAGGTTGGCGAACGACAGGCCGCCGTGGATCTCGACGTGGTCATCGACTACGGCGTCTCAATCGTCGATGTCGCGGAGTCGATCCGTGGCAACGTCATCCGCCGTCTCGAGGCCATGACCGGGCTCGAGGTCACCGAGGTCAACATCTCGATCGACGACGTGTGGCTCGGCGAAGAAGAGGAACCGCGAGTCCAATGAGCGATCCGGATCCCGCCGCGATCGCAACCGCGGTCGAAGCATGTCCGAACGTTGTCGCGATGTCCGGTGGGGCGATGGGCACGGTTGCGACGTATCTCCCGGGCCGGCGGATCGTCGGCGTGCGGGTCCACAATGCAAATTTGGAGGTTCACGTCGTCGGTCGGTGGGACGTGCCGATCCCGACCCTCGCGTCCGAGATCCGCGCCGCAGTCACGCCGCTGCTCACGCCGGGCCGGAACGTCGAGGTCGTGGTCGAGGACGTCGAAGATCCGCCACTCAGCAGCTCCACGGCGCAGTCGTGAACCCGTACGCGACGCTGGGGGTCTCGCCAGGCGATAGTCCTGACCAGGTGCGGCGGGCGTACCGCAAGTTCGCGGCGCGTCATCATCCAGATCACGGCGGTGACGCCGTCACGTTTCGGATCGGTCTCGACGCGTATCGAATGCTCGCGGACGCCACCGAGCCCGGGCGAGTGCCTGGGCGGGTAACGACGCATCGGCGGCGTGGTGGCCTCGCCTTCCTCAGCGAGGTTTGGCATCGTCGCCGCCGCCCGCGTCGTGTGATTTGACGACCCACTAGGAGCAACACATGCAAATGACCGCCCTCGGCCTGTTCACCGGGCTGATCCTCGGACTCGCGCTCATCGTCGGCAATTTCGGTGACATGCTCATCGTCGCGCTCTTTGGCGCGATCGGTGTCGTCGTCGTCAAGGTGATCGAAGGCGACCTCGACCTCAGCGAGCTGACGAACCGCCGGCGCAGCCGGTGAGCACCGCGACAATCGACTCCCCCCAGACTGCGGCGGGCTCGCGCGGCTCCACCCACTTCGCCGACCGTGTCGTCGAGAAGATCGCAGGCCGGGCCGCGGCCGAGGTCAGCAACGTAACGGCCCCACCGCCAACCGGCCTCGCACGCCTCACCGGCGCGAGCGAAGAACCCGACACGAAAGCCGACGTCGACGGATCGACGGTAGAGCTCGACATCCGGCTCGCAATCCGCTACCCAGCGTCGATCCGAGCCGTCAGCCGCGAAGTCCAACAAACGGTGCGCGCCCGCGTCCACACTCTGACCGGACTCGACGTTACCGCTGTGCGCGTCAACGTCGTCTCGCTCCCAGCCCGCAGTGCCTCCCGGGCACGCGTCACCTAAATCGGTGCGTACCGTCAATCGCCTGCTCGCCGCGATCATCGGGCTCGTGCTCCTCGCCGGCGGCATGCTCGTCGCGATCGAGATCGCGTTAGCGTTCGTCGGCAGTGATCCATGGGTTGTTCCATATCGCGATTGGTATCGAACTGCGCGCTCCGACCCGTGGACGGCCGACGCGGTACGCGGCATCTGCATCACACTCGCGCTGCTCGGACTCGCGGTCGTCCTGTTGCAACTCGCACGCCTCCGTCCGCACGCGCTTCCTCTGAAATCAACCGAGTTCACGAGATATTGCGTTCGACGACGCAGCCTCGAGCATTCCGTGCAACGCACCGTCGAGCACGTTGACGGCATCCAAGACGCGAAGGTGCGGGTCGATCACGACGCTGTGCGCGTAATTGCCCGCTCGCATCGACAGCTCGCCGGCGATCTTCAGCCGCGCGTCGAAACTGCCGTCCGCTCGAGGCTGGACCAACTCGCGTTCGAAACCAGACCTTCGGTTCGAATCAAGATCAGCACTCGGAAGGAGCGAACGTGAAGGCGCCCGACCGGCTCAACCGCCTCGCCCTGCTGGCGCTCGGTCTTGTGCTCTTCGCCGCAGGGGCGTACGGCCTCGCCCGCAGCTACGGCGCGCTCGGCGAAACCAAAGCCGATGAGCCCGTGCTTCTCCAAAGCGTCAGAACCTTCGTCGGGCGCCACGACGCGTGGTTCTGGCCCGTCTCGTTTGTCGTTGCGCTTCTGATCGCATACCTCGGCTACCGCTGGCTCAAAGCCCAGCTCATTCCCGACGGCCGGCGCCCCAAGTACCACGTTGCCGATGCGCGCGACGAAGTCGTCCTCACGGCCGCGGCCCTCGAAGACGCAGTAGCGAGCGATCTGTAGGAGGACCCTCGCGTCATCGCAGCCAACGCCCGAATCACTGAGTTCGGTGACACTCCAGCGCTCAACGTCACGATGACCGTGCGAGACGACGTGACGTTCCACGAGCTGAAGCACGACTACGAGACTCGCAACCTCGAGCGCGCTCGCTCCGCGCTCGACGCGTCGAACATACGATCGAAGGTCATCGTTGCCTTCTCTGGCCGAACCAACAGACATCTCAAGTGAATCGACCTGCACCCACGTTTCGGGCTTTGGCGTCGGCGCAGCATCGTGATGACTTCAGTAGCGATCACGCGGCCCGCGTGCGTACGCGACAGGCGGTAGGAAGGGCTCTGTTGCATTGGTGCGGCGTGCCGGCGGGCGGTGAACGTAGCGGATGGACTGTCGCCGTACTGGTCTGATACCCGCGGTCCCGAGCTCGGGGTTCTCCGGGATTCCGCTTTCCGCCCGAGATCATCGTCCTGGCGGTGCGTTGGTATCTGCGGTTCGGCCTCTCGTATCGCGACGTCGAAGAACTCTTGGCTGAGCGCGGGATCGAGGTCGATCACGTCACGGTGTTCCGGTGGGTGCAGCGCTTCACGCCGCTGTTGGCCGACGCGGCGCGACCGTGCCGCCACGCGGTCGGCGACCATTGGTTCGTCGACGAGACCTACGTGAAGGTTGCCGGACGGTGGCGTTACGTCTACCGGGCGATCGACGAGTACGGCCAGATCATCGATGTATACGTCTCACCAACGCGGGACATCCGGGCCGCCCGCCGGTTCTTCGTCACCGTGCTCGCCGACCACGGCGAGCCCACCGAAATCGTGACTGACCGGGCGCAATTACTGCGGCGTGCACTTCTAACGGACCGGCGGCCGGGGGGCTTGGGATGGGGACCGGCCGCCTGGCGTCCGTTCGCTCGCCGCGCTACTGGTACCCGCCAATGCGCAAGCTGACGCTCAGCGATACAAAGGGTCCGGTGTCGACGGTACGTGCTGCGGTCACCGGACCGGGAGCTCCGCCCACACCGCTTTCCCGACGCCTCTGTCGTAGTCCACACCCCACCGACATGCGAGGCCGTCCACCAGCATCAGTCCACGAGAGTCTTCGGCGGGCTCGCACCACTCCGGAAAGCCGTCTTCCACTTCGACACTCGCAACGTCATCGGCGACGTTCACCTGTACGTACACCGGCGGCGCGCCATGAAGGATCGCGTTCGTGGCGAGTTCACACACGATCACCGCGATCTCCTCTCGACCGCGTGAGTCGATTGAAAGTTCTTGCCAGAGTCGACGACGCAGCCCGGCGACCGCGTGCACGTCGTAGGAAAGCGAAGCAGCAAAATTCCAACCCACGTACGCTGCGATACCCCGCATCGCTGCAAGCTGGGCGCCCATTGGACCCGCAGTCGTGCGCAGTCCGGCCACGTTCCATCCGCGACGAGAGTTCGTGCGGTGCCACCCGCGCCCCCGAGGCGCGGAAGAATGCATTGGCAGGTTCCGCCGGCGCCAGCCTCGGGGTAACTCTCGCAACGGCAGGAGCGCCCCCTGACCACCCCGAAGCTGTCGACAAGCTAGGCCGTGACCGCGGGGGCGTTTCTGCCAATGGTGTCGGCCGCGTCGCGTGCGGGCGGGGGGATGCGACGCGGCCGACACGATCGAGGGGTGTCCGCC
>JBBQXS010000055.1:0-27549 GCA_038209365.1 Acidimicrobiia bacterium
AAGCTCGGTGCGTGGACACGCGGCAACCGACTGCACCGTCGCCAGCGCGACACGCGCCGCGCCCGCCGTGCATCCACCCAAGCGCGACAAGAACTCCGACGGCGGGAGCTCCACACGCCCACACGCCCAAGCACGAGCCGCCGCGCGGGCGCTGCCCGTCTCACACGCCTTCGCCCCTCGGGCCAAGCCCTCGGCAAGCCGGACGCAATCCTCACCGGAATACAAGGCCGGATCGAACGACGCGAGCACATCGCACAGCTCATCGACCAGCTCACCCAGCCGCCGCACACGACCTCCCCGAAGCGCGAGAAACGAGAAACGAGACGGGGAAGTCGAGGAACTGGCCACACGCTATACGAACAGGTGTTCGTATGTCAAGTCCATTCACCGAGTCGCGTCGCACTCGACCTGCGATGATTTTCCGCCGCTTCGCGGTCTGCACTCCAGTCGACGAAAGGAGCCGCGGTGACCATCACGTTCCCGGGAGAGACGGACGCATACCGCGCCGCGCGCGACGAACTGCTCGAACGCGAGGTCGCGCTCCGGCGTGCGATGGAACAGGTCGCGGCCGCACGGCGCGCGCTCCCGGCGGGCGGCGTGGTCCCACACGACTATCTCTTCCAGGGTGCGGGCCCCGACGGCGCGGCCTCCGACGTGCGCATGTCGGAGCTCTTCGCACCTGGTCGTGATTCGCTCGTGATCTACAACTTCATGTTCCCGCGCGCCGCGGACGACGATCGCCCGGGTCCGAGGACGGGTGCGTCGGCATCGTTGCGACTCGCGGACAGTCCGTGTCCGTCGTGCACCTCGCTTCTCGACCAGCTCGATGGCGCGGCCGATCATGTCGCGCCGCGCGTGAACCTCGTCGCGGTCGCCAAAGCACCCTTCGATCATGTCCACACGTTCGCGCGGGAGCGCGGCTGGCGACGACTGCGCGTGCTTTCGTCGGCACACAACGCGTACAACCGGGACTACCACGGCGAAACGTCAGAAGGAGAGCAGATGCCGATGCTCAATGTGTTTCGCCGCGACGGCGACGTGGTCCGACATTTCTGGGGCGCCGAGCTGCTCTATGCGCCCACGGAACCCGGACAAGACCCCCGCCACGTCGGCACGATCGAGCCGCTCTGGAACATCTTCGATCTCACGCCCGAAGGTCGCGGCGAAGATGAAGATTGGGACGAGCGACTCGAGTACGACCTGCAAGACGGATGAAGGCGCGTCACGGCGTGGGGACGGTGATCGCGGAGAGATCGATGTGCATCGGCACGTTCTCCTCGGCCGGTCGCGCGGGCGCGTTCGCCGCATCAGGCATGTCTTCGAGCAAGGGTGGCGAGGGCAACCGGACGACCTTGTAGTCCACGCCCTGCGGCTTCTCGGCCGTGAACACCGCCGCGAACCGGCCGATGTCGGCGGTGAAGGATGCCGAAGGCGGCGATCCGCACGGCACGAGGTCCTCGAGGTTCGGGGGCAACGAAGTGTGGAACTGATTGCCCGAGAAGCAGTTTCCACCGGCATCCTTCGCGTCGGTCAGGGTCGTCACGAGCAGAAGATCGGCGACACGGCTCTCGCGCGTGGTGTTGTCGCGAACCGTGTTTCGCCGCGCGTCGAAGTTCTGCGCCTTCTTGTCGTCGGGTGACAGCACCTTCTCGGGCAAGGTGATCACGCCGATCGCGGCGATGTCGTGGTCGTAGACCAGGTTCCGCTCGACGATGTCATCGTTTCCGCCGGCAATGAGAATGCCGTTGCCGATCGCCGTTTCCGCGATTTCGATCGCTGCGGACTTCCCGTTGTTGTTGCCGTACACGGTGTTGCCGACGACGGTGGCCTCGCGTTGTGGAGGATTCGCCTCCCCTGTGCCGCTGTTCGGCACGATGCCCACGCGGTTGTGGCGCCAAATCGAATTGACGACGAGGAGGTTGCCACCCGCGTTCGTGCCGCTGTAGCCGATGCCGTTCCACTCTGCGATCGAATCGGTGATCACGGCATTGCAAGGGAAACACTGGCCGATATAGAAGCCCGCGTCAGGACTCCCGGCGCCGTAGTCGTGGTCGAACTGACCGTTGATCGCGTCGAAGGCGTAGATGCCGTAGTCGCCGTTGCGGATCGCGCTGAGGTACGAACCCCGATACCCCTTCACGCCCGTCCAGAAGAAGCCGTTCTTGGTGAAGTTGCGCGCGGTCATGTTCTCGATGGCGACCCCGTCGGCGATGACCTTGAAGCCGTTGTCACGACTGAATTCGCCGTCGACGATCGTCGTGCCACGTTTCTCCCCGCGGATCACGATGCGGGGATTCGAGACCGTGACGCCTTCCCGGTAGATGCCGGGCGCCACGAGCACAAGGCTGCCGGACTTGGCCGCGTTCACCGCTTCTTGGATGGTCCGGTAATCGGCGGGAACTCGCAGGGTCCCGCTCTTCGTGCCGTTGTCCGGCGTGCTGGTGACATGCCCGTCGAACTGCGCGTTGCCGACGACGATCACGCCGATCATGCCGGCCGTGGGGGTCCCGTGTAGCGAACAATAGATCGAGTGCACGCCGGGCTTCGTGAACGTGTACGAGTACGACGCGTCGGGCGCGAACCTCGCCGCGTTCACACCCAAGCTCGTGTCGTCCGCCGGGAGGGGATCACCGAGCAGGATGTTGTGCGCCGACCGGCCGCCGTTGACGAACGTCACCCGGGTGCCCGGATCGATCCGGATACCACGGGGATCGAACACGTTGTCCTTCACCGTGACCGTGACCGACGAGTTCCCGCGGAGGTCGGTGAGCACGATCTTGGGGCTCGAGCTCTTCGAGCTCGAGCAACCGGCGAGTACGCAGCCGATCGCGACGAGCAACGTGAACAGCCTTCGTCTCACAAGCCACTCTTGCACGGATCGAGGCTTTCCACCTTGTTCCAACCTGTAGGAACGCGATGCTCTGCCGGGGATCTCTCGCATGCTTCCGGGTGCGAGACGGCGGACGAGCCGTACACTTCCCGTGTTGAGCACGACACTTTCGCCGTATCTGCCGCGACTGGCCGCGGAATGAGCGCGCACGAGTCGAACGCGCTGAATGGAGCAAGCAGAAGCGGCCGGCCCGTAGGGCCGACCGCCATTGCTCATGACGTTGCGTTGTTAGCTGATTGTTGCGGTCTCTGTGCAGTCGCTCGGTGTACTCGTCGCGTAGATGGTGTCGCCCGAGTAGGTCACCTTCCACCGGTACGTGTGGCCGGCTGCAGTTGACACGTTGGCCGTTGTCGACGCGCTCCCGGTTCCGTCAAGGTTGACGGTGACGGGCCCGTAGACCTGACTCGAGACCACCGCGCAGGTGCTGTCGTCCTTGTAGAGCGAGAACGTCGCCGACCCGGTAGGCGTATGGGTGCCGTCGCCTGTGACGGTGACCGAGTCGTCGAGGAGGATGGTCGTGCCGCCACCAGGGCTGAGTTGGCTGACGAGCACCTGCTCGGTGCTGTCGTTGCAGCCGTGCGGCCCGGCGGACGCGTTGTTGGCGTCGGCGTCAACGGTGATCACCCAGAAGTAGTACCCCGGGCTGGTGAACGTGACGTTGGAGACGGTGCCGGTGGCGTGGTAGGTACCCGTGCCTCCGGTGGTCCCGGAATCCTGCACCCAGGTGCTCGACGTCGTGCTATGGAATGCCGTGCCCGAGCACGTGTTCCCGGTCGCCGCAGTGAACGGCCCGTACAGATCGAAGTGCGCGGTACCTGTCGGGTTCGTCGCGGCGCTCAGAGTAACGGTGTCGCTCAGAGACGCGACGGCGATGCCCGGAGTCGCTGTTTGCGGGCTGGAGAGCGACGAGATGACGGGCTCGGCCAACGGCTGGATGGCTGACCCCATGATCTGATTGTCACGATTGCCGATCGAGCTGCCGTCGGCTGCTGTCCATTTGATGTGGTACGGGCCGCCGTTGATGTTGGAGGCGCCGAGCCCTGCACCCCAGCCGCCCCGGTTGACCGGGGACACCGCGATGTGGCCGCCGAACAGCAACTCGATGGTGTCGCCGGCGTTCGCGGCGTAGTAGAGCGTGGTGGTGGCGTAGTCGTCCGAGCAACCCTTGGAGCTGCACGCCGCGGCGTCGTGGGTCGGTGCGCTCATCGCCTTGAGATCGCCGTTGTACATCAAGAGCTGCTGGTTGTCGAGGTCGTGGTCACTGGTCTTCTTGCTCACACTCGACGGGCTGACCGGGTCCACGAGCGTGTCGTCCGCGGTGACGGGCAGCGTGTCGGGCGTGAGGCTCGTGCCGCAACCGATCGCCGTTTGGACGGCGGACGTGAGCCCTTGGCAACGGTCGGCGCCGGCGACCGTGTGATTCCAGGTGGCCAGCGAGTCATACGCGTGCGTGGTGCCCTTCCTGGCTTGGTACGTGAGTTGGATCGAATGACAATCGCTGTGGTTGGCCAGCACGCACGACTTGGTGGTGTTGATCTGCAGCAACGCGCGCTGCGGCGTGACCTCACTCTCGCGGAAGTGCGAGTTGCTCGCCTGCAAGATTCCGTTCAGCCAGCCTTGGGGCACACAGTCATTGAGATTGGTGTCGACGGCGCCGGGCGCACCGTTGGCGCATTGGGAATAGTCCACAAAGCTCACTGGACCCGATGGCGCTCCGGACGACGAGGTCGCGGGCACGAGCGCGAAAGCAGCGACCATTGCCGCCGCGATCGATATCGGGGCGAAGCGCCGCGCGAAGTCACGCCGACGCGAAAGAGAAATCCTCACTACGTTTTCCCCCACAGGTTCGGGCGGAGGACCACCAGGCCCTTGTCCCGGGAGTGCCGTCCGCTGAGTGCCTTGGTGCGCGGACGCAGGTCACGCCGCACACACCTCCGCTCCCGCAGAACGCAGACGCGTGACCCATCAGGCGCTCGCATTCTGCTTGATTGGGACGGCAGGTAGCAATATGGAAATCGCACCCAGACGTCACCGGCGGACTCGGACAGCCGGCGTCTACAGCGACCGAAAGATCACGATCAGCAACAGCGTCAAAAGGAGAGAGACGCCCAGGGAGCCGAGACACCCGAGCCGGTTCGAGAAGAACAGGAACACGTCAGCGCCGGACTCCCGCGTGCTGTTTGTAGTAGTCCTCGTGGTCCTCCCGAACCACATGGTCGTCGCGGCGCTCGGCCTCGTAGTCGGGAGCGCGCTTGATCTCGTCCTTGGTCAACTTCACGTTGATGCGGCGATTCTTGTGGTCAATCGTGTCGATCGCGCCGACCGGCATCATCCGCTTCTTCTCGAAGATCCAAAAACCCGTGTCCACAACGACGTACGAACGTCCGTCCTTGCCGTTGACCACTTCTTCGACTTTGCCGATGTTGCCATCGCGCGCGGAAACCTCATAGCCAGTGATGTCCGGCATCGTCTCGATTCCGCCCGGAATCAGCGCAACGGTCCACACCCAGATCTCTGCGACGTCGGTCATGATGAACCTCCTTCCCGCGCGTGTACCCGTGCCCAACCGATCAACTCACCCCGCGGGAGAGACGCGCTCGGCGGCAACCGTGACGGAATCGAGGCCCAACAGCCGGGCCTCCAACCTCACCGTGATGCCATCGGGGCCTATCGCGACGACTGTGCCGCACACCACCGACGCCTCTTCGCCGACCGAGAGGCCGTATCGTCGGAAGCCTGCCATGTCGACCACGACGGGCATCCCTACCGCTACTTGCACACCGGCCCTCCGGCCTCACTCGCGTTTGCCACCCCAGAGTGCCCAGAACCGACACGCGCCAACCGCGAAAGCGAGGCTGCAGTTCTCCGACCCGAGGCGGCCGGGTGCTGTGACAGCCGAGGCGGCCACCAGCCTGCAAGTCTGGTCGTTCGGCGGGCAGGTCGGGTCTTTGTGCCCTGAATGAGCGTGCGGCCGGCGTCGATCAATCGTGGGTGACGGAACTGCGAAGCGTGACAACCGGTTCGGAGTTGGGCCGTCTGAGTCATTGGGACGGCCTGATCGGCGAGTTGGCGACTGCGGTGTGCGTCACTGATGTGTCCGGTCGGATCGTGATCTGGAACCGGGCCGCGACACAGCTCTACGGGTGGCGGGCGGACGAGATGTTCGGCCGTCCTCTCTGGGGGGTCTGGTTGGGACGGGCGGACGAGCTCGACGCGGTGGCCGTACTGACGTCGGTGGCGTCGGGCCGGCGGTGGACGGGCGAGCTGGAGTCCACATGTCGCGACGAGTCCCGACTGCCGGTCCATGTGACGCTCAGCGCCGTCTATGACGGTACCGAAGAGGTGATCGGGTTCGTTGCCGAGTCGCGTCGCGTCTCGGATGCGCAGACCGCCGAGCGCCACGCGAAGGACATTGACTCGTTGTTCCGTTCGCTGCTGATGCACGCGACCGATGTCGCGTGCATCACGAACGCGCGCGGGACCATCAAACACGTGGTCCAGTCGAACGAGACGTCGCTCGGCTACTCGTCCGAAGAGATGGAAGGCACGAGCGTCCTCGATCTCGTTCATCCCGATGACGCCGGACTGTGGCGGCGCGCGTTCGCCGAGGTGCTCTCGGATCCATCGGTGCGACCGGTGTGCGTGTACAGGGCGCGGACCAGAGAAGGTTCGTGGCGCTGGCAAGAGACGCGGTTGGCGAACTATCTCGCTGATCCGATCGTGAACGGGATCGTCTGCAACTCCAGCGATGTCACCGCACAACAGGAGCTGATCGCGGAGCTGCGAGCAGCCGATGCACGCCAGCGAGGAATCGTTGCACGATCACGCGATGCCACGGTGTTCTTCGACGCCGACGGCACGATCCGCTGGGCAAGTCCCGCGAGCCGAGAGTTGCTCGGCGTAGCACCGGAGCAACTCGTGGGTCGAAACGGTCTTGCATTGATCCACCCCTCGGACCAGGAGCGAGTCTTCACCGAGTTCCTCTCCATGACCGAGCTCGGAGATCGTGTCCGTATCGAATTTCGCGTCACCGATCGGCATGGACAGATTCGCTGGCTCGAAGAGGACGCGACGAACCTCGTCGGTGATCCCAATGTCGGCTATGTCGTCGGCAACATCCGCGACATCACCGACCACAAGCGGGCGCTCGATCAGCTTGCACTCTTCGGCTTGCACGACCCGCTCACAGGTCTGCCGAACCGATCCCTGCTCGTCAACCGGCTCGAGCAGCTTGTCGCCCGGGGCATGGATGCCGCGGTTCTCTATTTCGACATCGACAACTTCGGTGCGGTCAACGACGAGCTCGGCCATGCGTCGGGCGACGCGCTCCTCCGCCTCATCGGCGCTCGTCTCGCAACTGCCGCCTCGGGATGGCCCTCGACGCTCGCTCGCGCGGGTGGGGACGAGTTCGTCCTGCTCTGCGACGGCGTCAGGGACCCGACCGCCGCCTTCACCTACGCCGAACGTCTTCGAGAAGGCCTGAGACTCCCGTTCCAGCTCGACAACCAGGAAGTCGTCGTCACCGCCAGCGTCGGAGTCGCACTCAGCCCCGGCGACGCGACCAACCTCCTGTGCGACGCCGGGATCGCCATGCACCAAGCGAAACAACACGGACGCGACCGCGTCATGATCTACGACGCGAGCCTCGACGTCGCCCAACGCCATCGACTCACGCTGCAAAGCGAACTCCGGCACGCGCTGGAACACGACGAGCTCGAGGTCTGGTACCAACCGATGATCGACCTCCACACCGGCCGCGTCGCCGGTGTCGAAGCACTCGTACGGTGGAACCATCCCCGACGCGGGCTTCTCGGGCCCGAGCACTTCATCGACGTCGCCGAAGCATCCGGCCTGATCCGAGCTCTCGGCAGCCAAGTCCTTCACGGAGCCTGCGCCGACGCCCACGCCTGGCAAGAGCTCGGATGCCACCTCCGTATCTCGGTCAACGCAGCGGCCGCACAACTCAACAGCCCCGACTTCGCCAAGGAGATCGAAACCGCGCTGCAGGACTTCGAGCTCGACCCCGAACAGATGACCATCGAGATCACCGAAACCGCGGTGGTGCGCATCGCCGACAGTCTCGACACGCTCCACCGCATCCGAAGCCTCGGCCTCCACCTCGCGCTGGATGATTTCGGCACCGGGTACTCATCGCTCTCCTATCTGCGCGAGCTCCCGATCGACGCCATCAAGATCGACCGCGCCTTCATCGGCGGACTCGGCAACATCGAACGCGACACGGCAATCGTTCGCGGTGTCATCTCCATCGCCACCGCACTCGGCCACGCCGTGGTCGCCGAAGGCATCGAGACCACAGCCCAGGCCGCCACACTCCGCCGACTCGGCTGCCGGTACGCCCAGGGCTTCCTCTGGTCACAGCCCGTTCCGGCCACCGACATCCCGAACATCGTCCACCAGCTCGCTCGGCGCAGCAGCGTCAACAGTCAGCGCGGCGCATCGCCCGCGGCGGTGACCGTATGACACCCCTCCGACGCGGCTTGCGGGTGCTCGGGCTGGGTGTATTCGCGAGCGCGGCGATTGTGGCGATGATGTTGATCGTTCTTCGGCCCGTGGCGGCGACGCATCGCACTGGTGAAGAGATCGTCCGGCGGGATGTTCCGCTGCAACAGCACAGCGCGCGACTACGCGACTCGCTGATTGCGTGGCACCTGTTCCTCGAGCCGAAACTCGACGAGAGTGCGGCGGGCGCGGCATTCGCGCCGACGGACATCTCGCTCGGCGGCAAACTCTCTCTCGCGCAGAGCGATCAGGCGAAGGATGTGTCGGCCGCGCTGCGTTCGCGCGGTCTTGGCGCCGAGGCCGGCCGTCTGGATGCGGCGATGAAGGGACTGGCGACGGCAGTCGCGAACCTGGCTCCGGCCGTCACGGGAGCCGACCTCACGCCATTCAAACGCGCGGCGATCGTCGCCGGCGAGCGCACGGCGTTCGGAGCGGTGTGGCAGGTCACCTCGGGTCTGAGCAAGGAGATCACCGACGAAGCCCAGGATGACGCGCGGCTCTCCATGGACCAGTCGGATCTGGCGGAGTCGACCCTCGTGGTGGGTGGCATTGTCCTTTTCTTGCTCACGCTGGGCGCGACCCTCGTCTTCGCGCGACGCGCCGCACAGAGGGAACACACAGCGCGCCTCGACGAACAACGGCAGGTGTTCGCCACCGAGCTCCAAGAAGCGCTCGAGTTCACTGATACGGAGAAGGCTGTGTACGACATCGTGGACCATGCGTTGACCGACGCGGTCCCGGACCTCGACGTCGAACTGCTCATCGCCGATTCCAGCCGCGCACACTTCAGCCGCGTGCTCGCTACTCACGATGATCCCGAGCACGCGGCGGGTTGCGGAGTCGTCTCGCCCCGCGACTGCCCCGCGGCCATTCGTGCCCACACCTTGATCTTCGCGTCGAGTGACGCGATCAACGCGTGCCCCCACCTCAAAGGCCGACCCTCGGGATCGTGCTCGGCGGCGTGCATTCCGGTCAGCATTGCCGGACGGGGCGTCGGCGTGGTGCACGCCACCGGAGACAACGGCATCGTGCCCACACCGGGCGACGTCGAGAAGATGGAATTCAGCACCCGGCGCGCCGCGGAACGTCTCGCGCTGATCCGCACTTTCGAGACGTCCGAGACCCAAGCCCGCACCGACCCCCTCACCGGCCTCCTCAACCGCCGGAGCCTCGAGAACCGTGTCCGAGAACTGCAAAGCGACGGCATCCCGTACGCGGTCGCTTACGGAGACCTTGACTTCTTCAAGGAACTCAACGACACCCACGGCCACGAAGCGGGTGATCAAGCACTCCGACTGTTCTCACGCCTCATGCGCGACTCGGTACGGCCCGCCGACCTCGTCTCACGATACGGCGGCGAAGAATTCGTGATCGTCCTCCCGGACTGCACCACCGAAACCGCCGCCGCCGTGCTCGAACGCCTTCGCGAAGGGCTCGCACTTTCGCTCACCGGCGGCCGCGTCCCGGCCTTCACGGTGAGCTTCGGCCTCGCGTCCTCCTCCGACGCCGACACATTCGATGAAGTCGTCGCCATCGCCGACCATGCGCTCATGGCCGCCAAGGCCGCCGGAAGAAACCGTGTGATCGTCGCGGACTACACGAGCCGATTGCTGCCCTCCGCGACCGGTCGATCGCTGTGAGGGTGTCGTCTCAGTCGTCGAGTTGTTCCGGCTCCCGGTGTTCACCGAGCCGCTCGGCCGGCGTCTTGCCGGAGTCGACGGCGTCATAGGTCCAGTCGGGTTGTTTCGCACGGTGATGCTCGTCGATGCGCGCCACGCCATCGTGGATGTCGACGAGCTCGGCGACGAGCTCGGATCGGCTCGCCGGTGTCTTGCCGTCGAGGTGCCCGCTGACGTCGCCGGGGAACCCGTCGAGGAGGCTGGACACGACCGATTGTTGTTGTGTGGCGAGCGAACAGCGCGCACCGTCGACGACGGTCGCGACCCTCTTGCGGAGCTCGTCGAGCTCGTCCGCGCCGGCCTCGGAGCGACGCACGTCGTCGAGCAGCGCGGAGATCCGCAGCCCGTCGAGCTTGCAGGGTGAGCACTGCCCACACGATTCGACCGCCAAGAACCGCGCCACCCCGGCCGCGACGGCGACGAGATCGTCGGTGTCGTCGAAGACCATGAAGCCACCCGAGCCGAGGCCACTGCCGATCGCGGCGAGCGCCTCGTAGCTCGCGGGAGTGTCGAGCGCCGACGCCGGGATGAACGCGCTCGACACGCCGGGAAGGACCGCGCGGATCTGACGGCCCGGGCGCGCACCGCCGCCGATCGCATCGATGACCTCCCGCAAAGGGGTGCCCATGGCGACCTCGCCCACCCCGTGCCGGCGCGTCGCGCCGGTCACGGTGCACACGATCGTTCCGGGAGACTCGGCGGTCCCGACGGACCCGAACCATGCCGCACCTCGGGCAAGGATCTGCGCGACGTTCGCAAGCGTCTCCACGTTGTCGACCAACGCCGGTGGCGCGTCCGTATCGTCACTCGGCCCGGCCATCTCCACGTGTGCCGACAGCCCACTGCCCGAGTCGAGGTCGGCAGGCGACTCCACGACCTCGCGCACACCTCGACGGTACGGCGGCGCGATTCTCGGGAACGGGTAGCGCCCGTCGATCGTCTCCAGCATCGCGGTTTCCTCACCGTACAGATACTCGTGAGGACCGCGGATCACGTCGATCTCGATCCCTTCGGACCAGCCGGCGCGCTCGAGATCGACGATCGCGGCGCGGAGCCTGTCGAACTCGACGGTGAACGCATCCTTGGTCGCCACGACGATTTGATCGGCGTCGACCGCACGGGCGGCGATCAGCGCGCCTTCGAGGACCCGGTACGGATTGTTCCGCAGGATCGTCCGGTCCTTGAACGTCCCCGGTTCACCTTCGGCCGCGTTGACGACGACCGACGTTCGTTCGATCTGCGCCGCGTTGCCGCGCACCGTGCGCCATTTGCGTCCGGTCGGGAACCCGGCGCCGCCCCGTCCCCGCAGACCCGATGCCTCGACCTCGGAGATGATCTCACCGGCGCTGAGCCCTCTTGCGGCCTCCAGGCCGCGACCACCACGGATACCCACGTACTCGTCGAGCGAGCCGATAGGCGTCGGATGCAACACCCGGTGCACAAGCGTCATGCGCGAACACTCCTCGGAAACGGTCTCATCACGTGTGCGAAGGGTGTTCCTATCAGGAGCTCAGTCCATCGAGCGATTGGCGGCAGCGGCCCTGAGGCTCTTGAGGCTGGTCGCGAGGAGCCGAGAGACGTGCATCTGGCTGACGCCAAGGTGTCTGCCGATGACCGACTGTGTGAGCCCGTCGACGAACCGCAGCTTGACGACCTCTCGCTCGTGGGATCCGAGATCACCCAGCAGCTCGTCGACGACGTGTCGATTCTCGACGCCGGAGAAACGCTCGTCGATCGCTCCCGGCTCGGGATGATCACCTTCGGCGACGTCGCCCCAATACTCGAAGCGTCGATGACCGCGCGCACCGAGCGCCTCGGTCACCTCGTGCTCGGACCAGTTGCCGCGCGCGGCGATCTCTTCAACGGTCGGGGCCCGGCGAAGCTCACTGATGAGCACCTCGAGGACGGAGTTGATCTCCAGGTACCGCTCCTGGACCGGGCGCGGGGGACGGATTGCCCACGCACGATCGCGGAAATGACGCTTCAAGGACCCGGCGATGGTCGGCGTCGCAAACGTCGAGAACGCGAGGCCGCGTGAAGGATCGAACCGCTCGATCGCTTGCACGAGAGCGAGGAGCGCGACCTGTCTGAGATCCTCCATGTCCTCACCGCGGCCGGCGAAGCGCCGCGCGATCGTATAGGCCAGGTGCGTGTGCGCTTCGAACAGCCGGTCGCGTTGCCGACGATCTCGGGTGCGTTGATATTCGGCGAAGTCCGCACACGTAGGCCTTCCCGCACAAACGGATGCCGCGTACCGGACGCCTCCCTTGTTTCCCATCGATCAGAGAGTGGTCGCAGGGACGGACGCATACCTCACGCGACCGCGTAGAAGACGAACGACAACCACGCGGGGCCCCGCCTTCACTCTCCGGTGTCACCACGTCATCCCCAACGCACGCGTGACCTCCGGACAGTGGACATACGCGTCCCCGGCAACGAACAAACAACGGCAGGCCAACTGGTGCCGGGTGACGTTGTCGCAAGGTTGGCCGGGCGTTGATGCGGCTTGGTGCGGTTCGGACCGATGTGTTGAGTCGTGACGAACGCGCGAGTTCTCATCGTCGATGACGACGCCGCGATCTGCCGGCTCGCGGCGAGGGCCCTCGCAACCATCGCGACGTGTGACGTCGCAGGGGATGTCGACGAAGCCATCAGGGCGCTCGGTCTTCGCGCCTATGACGTCGCGCTCGTCGATGTCCGGCTCCCGCAGGGGTCGGGGATGACGGTGCTCGATGAACTGCGGCGCATCTCGCCTCAGTCAGCCGCGGTCATGATGTCCGGCGTCGATGACCTCGCGGTCGCGCGTGAGGCACTGGCTCGGGGCGCCCTCGGCTACATCGTCAAACCGTTCCGCGTCGGCGATCTGCGGATTCAGGTCGTCACCGCGCTCGCCGGCGCGCAGCGGTCGACCAACACCGCGCGACTGTCTGCGCGCGCGCGAATCGTCGCGGCCCTCGAGCCGCTGATCCGCCAAGGGAGCTCGGCGTGCGTGGTCGTAGATGTCGCCGACATCCCATTGCTCAGCGCGGTCTATGGCGATGCGGCGGTCGAGAGCATCTGCGGACACCTTCAACGACGTCTTACGGACTTCGATCCTGCCTTGCACCTCTTGGGTCGCCTGGGAACCGCGTCACTGGTCGCGGTGCTGCCGATCGGCGATGTGCGCCGCCTCACCCGAGCCGCGCACGATCTGCATATTTCCCTTGCGATGCCGATCCTGCTCGACGGCGCTCGGATCCCAGTACCGGCCCGGCTCGGTGTGGCCGTGGCGTCGCCGGAGGAAGACGCCGACGCGACCTTGAGCCGCGCCGAAGCCGCCGCCGATGCCGCACGAGAACGTGGCGTGCCGTCCGTGATCTATGACGGTGGCCTCGATGACTTCTCGCGCATTCAGTTCGAGCTCCTGGCGGACGCGTCGACGGCAATTGATCGTGGCGACCTGCACGCGTTCTACCAACCGCAAATCGATCTGAGATCCGGCGCTTGCGTCGGTCTCGAAGCACTCGTGAGGTGGCATCACCCGACGCTCGGCGACATTCCGCCATCCTTGTTCGTGCCGCTTGCCGAACGCATGAGTCTCATGAATGAAGTCGGTGAGTTCATGCTCAGAACCGCTTGCGGCGATCTCGCACGCCTTCGGCGTGAAGGCGCGATGACCGGCGGACGCGTATCCGTCAACGTGTCGGCGGCAGAGCTTCGGTGCATCGACTATCCCGAGCGCGTCCTGCGGGCGATCGCCGACGCAGATCTCCCACCGTCTGCAATCGGTATCGAGGTGACCGAGTCGGTTGCCGTCGACCAGTCCGACACCTTCGTCCGGCATCTCGAGGCGCTGGCACGGCAAGGCGTGAGACTCTCGATCGACGACTTCGGTACCGGCTATTCCTCGTTTGCGGGCCTCACCAGGTTGCCGTGGAACGAGATAAAGATCGATCGCTCACTCACCGCCAGACATCGCGATGCCGGATGCGAGATGCTCAAGTCGATGTTGGCACTCGGTCAGGCACTCGGCGTCGATGTGATCGCCGAAGGTATCGAGACGCACGCAGACCTCGATGCCCTACGCGCGCTGGGTTGCAACTACGGGCAGGGCTTTCTGTTCGGTCGAGCCCAGCCGATCTCACTCCTCGACACAACGTCGAGGCGAAACCGTGTTGCAGCCTCCCTTGCGCAAGGAAGGCTGCGCTGAGCTGTCCTTCTTGTCGGCACGCTACGCATCGACCCCTTCGCCGATCTCCCGGAGCGCGGCCGCGAGCGTCGTGCGCAGACGGCGGGCGGTCGTGGGGCTGAGGTGGGCGACGAGCCCGGTTCCCTTCTTGTCGACCTCCTCGACCGTGAGCTCGACCCGCGGATCCTGGCACTCCTCACAGTCGTCGAGCACGGCGACGATCCACGTGAGCCGCACTCGCTCGGGATCATCGGCGGGGTGGTCGTCGATGCCGTAGTCAATGAGCTTCTTCATGTTCCGAGTAAACCATGACGCACGGTCGTCATCGGCCCGGCCCGAGCGGTGCCGGGACCGGAAGCTCGTCGTATCGCAACGCCCAGGCCGGCATTTGGGGCGGCCCGGAGACGCGCCCGACGTCGACCGCAGGGAACCCGTCGATGTCTGTGCCCGGCGCGAAGTGCGAGCGTTGCTTGACGACCGCTCCGGCGCGTACGACGCAGTCCGGGCCGAGCACGCTGCCGTCACAAACGATCGCTCCTGGCTCGACGACCGATCGCGCGCCGATGCGACAGCCGTGAATCATGGCTCCCGGCCCGACGACGACGCCGTCGTCGATGATGAGATCGTTGTCCGGCAACAGGTGCAGCACGGTGTTCTCGAGGATCTGCACGTCGCTGCCGATGCGGACCGGCCCGTGGGAGTCGCCGATGATCTTGACGCCGGCGCCGATGATCGTTCGTTCACCAACGACGACATCACCGGTGATCTCTGCGGTCGGAAACAGGCTTGCCGATCGGGCGATCGTCGGCACGGTGCCCCGGAACGCGTAGAGATGGCCCATCGCGACGGTCTCCTTCGTGTGTTCGACGGTGATGGCCGTCCGCGGCGGAACGGAGAGGTCGCCTCCCCGCAGGGCGGTGAGCCGCCGGAGGTCGTCGGCCGACGCGGATCGGACCACGCGCGCCGGCCGGCCGACCGCGACGACATCGTTCGGCAGCATCATCCCGGGAGGAACAAGTGTGCCTTCGCCGAGAATCACCCGGTCGCCAAGTCGTGCGCCGGGCATCAACACGGAAGCGTTCCCGATCTCGCACAGGTCTCCAACGGTCGCCCCGATCACCATGCATCGGTGGCCGAACACCGTGCGCCGGCCGATCGCGGTCGTGATGAGGTCGTTGCCGACCACCACCGAGTTCTCGAGCACGGCCGATCCCGTCCCGACTTCGACACCTTGGGCACGGGACCGGATGACCGCGCCTTCGGCGAGCAGTGATCCCTCACCCAGGCGCGCCGCTCCCACGACGACTGCCGACGATGCGATGCGCAACGAGTCGGCTCGCGATTCGCCGAGCGCGTTCCCCGGCCCGGCACTCACGGATGCGCGAACGATGGCGCGCCGTCGACGGCGAACGCGAGATCGTCGAGATAGCAGAACCACCAGTCCTCTGCCGGCTCGTACGACTGGATGATCGGGTGGTGCTCCGATGTGAAGTGCGCGGTGGCGTGGCGATTCGGCGAGTTGTCGCAGCAGCCGACGTGACCACAGGACATGCACATCCGAAGGTGCAGCCATCGTCCGCCGATGCGCAAGCAGTCCTCGCAACCTTCGCTGCTCGGCGTGACGTCGTTGACCTGGTCGAGATGAGTGCAGGATTGGCTCACGCGAAGCTCCGGGGAACGAGTTGGTCGGCCGGGATGACGCCGAGCCGGCCGGCCTGGTAGTCGTCGATGGCCTGCAGTATCTCCTGTCGGGTGTTCATCACGAAGGGACCGTAGTGAGCGATCGGCGCGCGGATCGGCAGGCCTCCGAGCAGGAGCACGTCCAGTGGGTCAGGCTGCCGTTCGGCCGCGGTCACGACGATCGAGTCGCCGGGGCCGAACACGACGAGTTGGCCCTCCTCCACCGGGCGGCTCTCGGACCCAGCAGCACCGCGGCCGGTGAGCACGTAGGCAAGAGCATTGAACGCGGGATTCCACGGAACAGACAGTTGGGCTCCGGGGGCAAGGGTCACATGCGCGTAGGTGATCGGGGTGTGGGTGACACCGGGCCCGGAGAAACCGGCGATGTCGCCGGCGATCAGGCGAATCAGCGCGCCGCCGTCGTCCGAGGTGAGCAGCCGAAGCGCATCGCGAGTGATCGACTGGTAGCGCGGCGGCGTCATCTTGAGCGCCGGCGGGAGATTGACCCACAACTGCACACCGTGCGACGGACCGCCGGTGCGGTACATGCGCTCCGTCGGAAGCTCGTCGTGCAGGATGCCGCCGCCCGCGGTCATCCACTGGGTGTCGCCCTCCGCGATCACGCCGCCTCCGCCGTTGGTGTCGTGGTGGGCGATCTCGCCATCGAGGATGTAGCTCACGGTCTCGAAGCCGCGGTGCGGATGCCACGGAGCTCCTTTCGCCTCGCCCGGGCCGTTCACCATCGGCCCCACCTGATCGAGCAACAGGAACGGATCGGCCTCGACCAACGAGAGCTCGCCCGGAAAGGGCCGCCGCACGACGAAGCCTGCACCCTCGGCCTGACGGTGCGCGGTAACGAGCTCCGCTACGGGCCGCGGCCTCGAGATGGCGGGGTCGGGCCGAGGAATACGGGGAAGGACGAGTGTGTCGTCGACCGTGATCGCGGGCATCGGAATCGACTCCTTGTCGAAGACGGTCCAGGGCGGGTGTACCCAACGGGCGAGAACGCGAGCGGCTTCAGTGCTGGACGGTTCTCTCTTGTAACTGACCGCATGATGCGGCACCATCAGGGACAATGAAAGACGGCACTTCGAAGTCACCGAGGCACATGCGCGATACCGACGCCGATCCCGATCCCACGTGCGAGGGAGGAACGCGGGGTGCCCGCGGGCCGGTGAATTTCCGCGACCGGGTACGCGTCAGCTTGCCTTGCGGACGAGCTGCGCTGACGCAGGTGTCGACGCGGCATGGTGAACGCCCCGGACGAGCGCGCGTACGAACGCGTCGGGGTCGCGCACAACCGCGAAATGGTCCGCATCGACGAAGTGTGTGACCGCACCCGGAATTGCTGCCGCGAGCTCGGCCTGCCGCGCCGGCGGCACGAGTTGATCGCGCGTGTGCACGAGCACCGACGTGGGCACGTCGATCTCGCCGATCCAAGGCGCGGCCGAGTACCCACCCAAGGCGGCAGCGGCTTGCCAGACAGCCCTCGGATCCCTTCGCAGCAGCTCCCGCCGGACCCAATCGGCGAACCCGGTCTCCGACAGGCGCGCTCTTGCGACGTTGGTGATGACGTGCCGCGCGAGCGCTTCGGGCAGGAGCCGCCGAGCCAGTGCGACGGCCGGGAGAGCGGCGAACATCAGATGCTCGACCGGAGTGGCGCGAAACCGGTAGGCGGTCGCGCACATGACCAGCCCCGTCACGCGTTCGCGATGACGGCGCCATACGAGTTGCGCAATCGGACCGCCCATCGAGTACCCCACCGCGACGAACCGCTCGATGCCCAACTCGTCGGCGAGCGCGACGACATCATCGGCCGCGTCTTCGAGCGTGAACGGCGTCGCGTTTCGAATTCCGCGCCCGTGACCCCGATGATCAGGCGCGACGACGTGAAAGTCATCCTCCAGCGCCGGGAACGACGTGAACCAATTGAGGGATGCGGTGGCGCCGAGGCCGTGTAGCAACATCAGGGTCGGCGCTTGGGGCGGGCCCTTGCTCTCGTGTGCGAGGGTCGTACCGCGGCCCGGCAGCACGACCTCGCGCACATTGGGGAGCGCCGGCGAGGTATGACCACTCATGACATCGCGTGGCTGTATGCAGCGAGCACGAACGCCTCGATCGCGTTGCTCTCGAGCGCGGGGTCGCCACCTATGGTCAAGAGGGCGTGGCCTGCCGCCAGCGGCATTGCGCTGTGCACGTTCCATCCCTCTGCCTCGGCATGCTCGCTCGCCTCGATCGGCATGATGACGGCGAGGTTGGTGCCATAGGTCTGGCCGAACGCCGTCTGGCCCGCCGGATGCGAGGCCAGCAGGAACTGGTGACGGTCGAGAGGCGGGCAATCGATGACGAAGACGCGGACGTCCGGCCATCTCGCATCCGTGCGCTCCTCGACCACCCACGGAAGGCTGCGCACCCATTCATGGATGTCGCCGAACGCGGGTGCGGGCTCGATGTGCGATGAAGTGCGCGCTGCGCGCCTGCGAATCATGTCCGACTCCCCTCGAGGTCCTCCCGCGGCAGTTGGTCCGTCGAGGGTGCGCTCTGCGCGAGGACGGTCGCATCCGAGAGTCCCCAGTCGGCTCCCCCGGTTGCCCGCCGCCGGCGACTACGCGGGCGCGTGAGGTCTCGCTCCGAGGGCAGTCGCATCATCGCGATCGATGGAGACCTGGGACGCGATCAGATCACGACGGGACGTCCGCGAGTACGCCGATCGCCCGATTGACCCGCAACATCTGGAACGGATTCTCGACGCTGGACGACGCGCACCGTCGTCGAACAATTGGCAACCTTGGGACTTCGTCGTCATCGACGACAGCGGCGAGTTGCAGGCCCTCGCCAGTGGGTCGCGCAGCGCTCGGCACACCGCGATCTCGGCCGTGACGATCGCGCTCGTCGCGCCGGTGCCCCTGGACGGCGTCCAACGCGAGCGGGTCCAGTACGACCTCGGGCAGGCGACGATGAGCATGATGCTCGCCGCGGCCGATCTCGGAATCGGCAGTGCCCACGTCGCCGTCACGGACCAGGACCTTGTGCACTCGATCCTCGGTCTCCCGGCGGACCGGTTCTGCGGCTATTTGATCGCGCTCGGATACCCGAGAGCCCGTTCCCTCGCACCGATCAGGCGGCCTCGCCGGCGGCCCTTGGAGGAGGTCGTGCACCGGGAACGGTGGTGACGCAGTGGCGTCGCCGGATGCATCCCTCACCCGCTCGCCCCTTTGGGCGGGGACCTGACTAGGGGCTACGACGCGGGTCTCGCGGATGCGACGCCCCCGCCGTACGACGATCCTCTCGATCAGTAGGGATTCCCTCTGATCGATAGGAGCATCCTTGACCGTCAAGATCGACCGCGAGGCGCACGACGACGACGTGCGAGCGAAGCCCGACGGCGAGACCGACAGCCGCATGGCGCGGAGCACCCTTGCCGTACTCGATCGGGTCCGCGCCGACCTTGTCGGCACGCCCTTCACCGCCGTGGTCGCCGACGACCTGGCAGGCGTCATCGAGCGCGCCGACCGCAGTGCCCGGCTCGCCTCGAAGCTCGAACAGGAGGTCGCGCTCTTCGCGCACAGAAGCGATCCCTTCGTGGAGACGTTCGTGGACCTGGCGGTCGCCGTCGCACCCATCTCGGACCCTCGCAGCGGTCAGCGCGTCGGCGTCGTCGCGCTCATGTGCCGAGTCGAGGCTGCGAGCGAGCTGATGCTTTCGTACGTCCGACGAGTCAGTCGCGAGATGGAAGAGGGGCTCGTCGACCATGCATCGGCCGCGGAGCGCGCGTTGACGGCGCATTTCGTTCGGGTCCGCCGCCACGTTCGCGGGGCCATCGTGTGCGTCAACGAACGCACAATGCTCACGAACGCAGCAGCGGCCCGCCTGGTCGACGAAGCCGACCGGTCGACTTTGTGGGAGTGGGCACAGCAGACGATCGCGCGCGGCGAGACGGAGACGGAGGCGGAGGTGTTCGCCCTGTCCCGAGGGATCGCCGCGACCGGGCGCTGTGAGCCAGTCGAGGCAGCAGGCGAGACCGTCGGCGTGTTGATACGACTGAATTCGGGATCACACAAGGCCGCGGGCACGCGGTCCGTGCGTGGCAAGAAGCGAGTTCGCCGGGAGACCTTCGGGTGGGCAAGTCTCAGCGCTGCGCAACTCGGCATCGCGGAGCTCGTCGCACGCGGACTGACGAACGGGGAGATCGCCGCACGCTTGTACCTGTCGCGGCATACCGTCGACTTCCATCTCCGGCAGATCTTCTCCAAGCTGAGCATCGAGTCCCGCGTCGAGCTGGCGCGTATCGTGAGCGATCACGCGTCCGACGAGCGCGAAGCGTCGTGATCCACCGGCCTTGATCACCTCGGGCCGAGGGGGATCTCGACGAGCAGAGACGTCCCGCTCCCCCGAGGACTCGTGATCTTGATCGAGCCGCCCAGCGCCTCGACGCGGTCTCTGAGTCCGACGATGCCGGAGCCCCGCCCGGGGTCGGCGCCACCCATTCCGTCGTCGTGTATCGCCAACGTGACCGTCGCGTCGTCCGCTTCGAGATCTATGTGCACCACGGTCGCACGGGCATGCTTGACCGCGTTCGTCAGGGTCTCCGACACGACGTAGTACACCGCGACCTCGACGCGCGCCGGCAACCGTCGACCAAGAACGAGATCGAACTCCACGGGGACGGACGAGCGGCGCGCCAAGGTCTTCAACGCGGGTCCCAGGCCGCCTCGCGAGAGAATGGCCGGGTGGATACCGCGCGAGACCTCCTGGAGATCCTCCACGGCGGAGGTCAAGCCTTGCGCCACGTACGCCAACTTCGCGCTGAGCTCGGGGACGCCGGGTGGGACCATCGACTCGGTCCCGCGGAGGGCAAGCGCGAGTGACACGAGACGCTGTTGGGTGCCGTCGTGGAGATCGCGCTCGATTCGCCGACGGGTTTCGTCGGTCGCGGCCACGATCCGTGCGCGGGATTCGTTGAGCTGGGCGCGGCTTTCGGCGTTCGCGACTGCGGTCGCGACAAGCTCGGTGAACTGCGCAATGCGGTCCCGCACGTTGGCCGTCGGCGGTTCGCACCCTGTCCAGACCGCAATGATCGCACCCCAGAGTCGATCCTCGACGACGATCGGCGCGCCGACCGCGGCACGAACGCCGCTCTTGCGCAGAGAGAAACCACCAAGGTCGGCCGCGTCGGCGGACGCGTCGACTCGCGCCGCGCTGCCCGTCTGCCAAACCAGTTTTGCGACGTTCTCGTCTTCCATCTTCACGCGCATGCCGACCGGGGGCATGATCCCGATGTCGTCTCCGGCCGCGAGGACCGTCGCGGAGTCGTCCGTCTCGTAGCGGATCAGTGTCGTGGCGTCCGCGCCCAACAGCGGGCCGACCTCGGCGGCGACCGTATCGAAGAGATCGATCGTTGCCTCCCCGTGCGCGACGAGCGTGGCGACCCTGCGCAATGCCGACTGTTCCTCCGCAAGCTGGCGGAGCTCGTCTCGGTTGGCCTCCAACGAGCCTGCCATCACATTGAACGATCGTTCGAGCGAGCCGATCTCACCCACCGCCGCCTCCGGCATTCGGGCCGAGAAGTCGCCGCTCGCGATCACCCGTGACAGGACGGCCGCGCGACGCACCGGCACCACGATGGCCCGGGAGAGGTACACCGCCACGACTGCGATGAGCACCACTGATCCCACCAGCCCGGTCGCAGCGCCGGCGATCGCTCGCTGAGACGCATCGCTCGAGCGGCTCTGGCGCTGCTCGAGGACTGCCCGTTCAATCGTCCGGTACCGGTCGAATCCCTCGCGGAGAGCGTCGACGCGCCGTTTTCCCTCCGCGGTCGTCTCCACGCTCGAAGCACTTGGGTCGTTGCGCTTCGCTGCAGCGACGAGCGGCACCAAGTAGTCGTCGACGTATGACTCGACTTGGGAGCGGAAGTCCCCCGCGAGCCGCTCTTCCGCCGAGTCGTCCGCGAGGAGCGCAAGTTGCCGGGCGGGAGCGGGAAACGCTGCTCGCGCCTGCTGCCACGGCGCGAGGAAACGCTCCTCGTGCGTGATCACAAACCCTCGAACTCCCGTCTCGAGGTCGATGACAAGCGTCTCGAGCTGGTTGACCACGGCGAGCTCCTCGAGCGACCGACTCGCCTGGCGTTCCGAATCTCGCTCGCTGGAGATCGCGACGAGCATGAACGCGAACGCGGCACCAACGATCACCGCGAGCAGCGCGCTCGCGATGACGATCCGGGACGTCAGCCCACCCTTCAGGTCAGCCTCTTTGCGGACAGACGATCGCCCGGCCAGATCGAGGGCTCACCGTCGGGAGGGTACCTCCATGGGGGGATTGCCGCGAAGAGCATCCGCGCCGGGCACAATTGCAGCGCGTGCCCGAGAATCGCGCCGATGACGCCAACGAGAGTCCCCCTCGCGCAGCGATGAGCGAACCCGTCGCGCGTATCGCGCTCGCGGATGACGACGCGCTGCTGCGCGAGGGCCTCGCGACCTTGCTCGAACGGCACGGATTCGACATCGTCGGCCAAGCCGGCGATGCCGCGGCGCTCCTTGCCCTCGTCCGTGAGCACGAGCCCGAGGTCGTCATCGTCGACATTCGGATGCCACCTGCGCACTCCACCGAGGGACTCGACGCGGCACGTGTCATCCGCGAGGAGTTCCCGGCGGCGGGAATTCTCGTGCTCTCGGCACACGTCGAGGTCGACCACGCAATGGAGCTGCTCGCCGCGGGCCAACGGATCGGCTACCTGCTCAAGAGCCGCGTCACCGACGTGGCCGAGTTCATCGAGAGCGTCGAGCGGATCGCTCGCGGGGGTTCGGTTGTCGACCCGGGCCTCGTACGGGAGCTCGTCGGGGCCCGTCGCCGGAATGACCCGCTCGAGGGGCTGACGCCACGCGAGCGTGAAGTCCTCGCGTTGATGGCTGAAGGGTGTTCGAACTCCGGTATCGCGCGCCGGCTCATCGTGACGGAGGGCACCGTCGAGAAGCACGTCAACAGCATCCTCATGAAGCTGCAGCTCCCGGAGTCGCCGGACGACCATCGACGTGTGCTCGCGGTGATCACGTTCCTCGAAGCTCGTTAGTTCGCGCGACCGCGCCCAACATCTCCCCCGCCTTCGAGCAGGTAGGAGACGGCTTGCGCCGAGAGCTCCGCCTTCGACACGAAGCCGATGGCTCCGCTGGCAGCGATGAGATCGGCGAACTCAGCCTCGGGGTAGGCCGAGATCAGCACGATGCGCGTGTCGGCGGTCACCATTGCGAGTCGCGATGCGAGATCGAACCCGCTCTCGTCGCCGAGGTCGACGTCGACGAGGACGACATCCGGCTGGAGCTGCGCAACGAGCCGGAGTGTCTCCCCGGACGTCGACGCCACGCCGACGACGTCGACCCCCTCCCCTTCCAGGAGGTCGCGCGCCGCTTCGAGGAAGCCGCGGTTGTCGTCGACGAGCAGATAGCGCTGAGTCATGGTCGAAGATCTCGAGTGTCGGGTTCTCTCAGCATCGCAGAGAGATGCGACGGGCACATCGCCGCTAGCTGGAACGTCGGAAGCCCAGCTGGCCGGGGCTCGGGACGACGGGGTGCGAGGAAGTCACGCCCGCGTCAGTCGGAACTCGTCCGGGGGAGGTAATGCGGGCTGTCGAGCACCAAACCACCCAGGAGAATCTTCGGGTGGGTGCGGAGCAAGTCGGGTACGAGCCCGCCACCGAACCGCTCCAAGTCGTACAGGCAGAGCACGACTTGCGCGTATCGAGGCACGAAGTCGTTCACTTCGGACTCGTACTCGATGAGATCGTCGGCACCGGGTACGTCTCGCAGCGACCATGACATCTCGCCGACGACGCGGGCGCAGCCGTATCGACCGCTGCGCATCGCGGGACCGACAGCGTCATCGAAGAAGTCGACCATGGCCCCGGGGTCGAAGCGCTGCGTGCGGAGATAGGCGTCCTTCGAGCGAAACAATTCCAGTTGGCCGGACCGGATGGCCTCTTCGGCGTCAACGCCGAGGGCGCCGGCGACTTCAGTCGGCTCGACGGCATCGACGACACCAATGCACTTGTCGCCTTGTCGCACTCCCTCTCGAAGAAACGGCAACAGGATCTCGTCACGTTCCGCCGAACCGAAGTAGAACGCGCACACGTGGTCACCTTGGGCCAGTTGCAAACCGGGGCTGCCATCGTCCTTGTTCGGGAGGAGAGCCGTGACGGCTGCTGCCGACAGATCGGATTTCGACACGAATCCGGCGGCCGGGCTGGCCGCGACGAGGTCGGTGAACTCACCCTCGGGATACGCCGAGATCAAGACCACCGGCGCGTGATTTCCGGCGGCAAGCCGCCGAGCGACATCGAAGCCGCTCTCCTCGCCCAGATCCACGTCCACGAGGATCACATCGGGGCGAAGCTCGCCGGCGAGCCGAATTGCCTCGGCGCCCGTCGACGCGACGCCGATGACACGCGCGCCCTCACCTTCCAGCAGGTGGCGCGCGGCCTCGACGAAGTGAGCGTTGTCGTCAACGATGAGGAAGCGCAGCGCCGTGACCTCCCTGTCCGGGCTTCCGTATCGGGGTCTTCGCACCATGATCGCAGCGGACCCCCATGGGACACATGACCGCTAGCTGGAAGATGGTCTTCCCGGCTGGCGGCCCTCCTGAACGGCGGCTGTCCCCGAAGACACTTCGCGGGAGAAGTGCGATCGTCCGGATTGCGGGGCTGACGTGGTGCCGGAGAGGACGACCGATGCAGACGATGCCCGACCGACTACAGGTCCCACCGGGCTCGGACGGTGTCCGTTTCACGGATGATCTCACCATGCAGACCGTGCTCGATGCTCTCGAGCTCGAGTCCGGGCGACCCATTCCGGACCTCGCTCTGCGACCGGGCCGCGCGCAGATGTTCGCCCGCGAGCGGCCGGCCCTGGAACGCGTCCTCGACGGCGCCCGCCGGGGGCACGGACAGGCCTTGGTGTTGCGAGGCGAGTCGGGCTTCGGGAAGACCACGTTGCTCGACAACGCGGCTTCGTCTGTCTCCGGTTTTCGCATCGCACGGGTCTGCGGCGTGGAGTCGGAGCGGGATCTCTCCTATGCGGCGCTGCACCGCCTGTGCGCGCCGATCTCCGATCACGTCGAGCAGCTCCCGGCGCCACAGCGCGACGCGCTCATTGCCGTGCTCGGCCTGGTCGCCGAGGTCGGAGCCGACGAGCCACTCGCATGCCTGGTCGACGACGCCCATCTGCTCGACGAAGCATCCCTGCAGGTACTCGCGTTCGTCGGACGCCGTCTCCGCTCGCATCACGTCACTCTGGTGTTCGCCGTGCGCGAGCCGATCCCGGAGCTCCACGGAATTCCCGAGCTCGTCCTCGGCGGTCTCACCGACACCGAAGCGCACGCGCTGCTCGTTTCAATCGTTCCGGGACGCCTCGACTCGCGGGTGCGCGACCGTATCGTCGCCGAGGCGAAGGGAAACCCGCGCACGCTCCTCGCGTCGTCATCCGCCCCGGCAGCCGAGCAGCTCGCCGGCGGCTACGGCCTGCCCGTTGCGTTGCCCGCGCGCGACACGTATGCCGAGTGCTCGCGCCTCGAGCGGCTTCCGGTGCAGACCCGACGCTTGCTGTTGCTCGCGGCAGCCGAGCCCGAAGGTGACTCGGCAGTGTTGTGGCGGGCTGCGGCCCGGCTCGGTATCGATGCGGATGCCGCGGACCAGGCAGCGTCGCTCGGTGTCCTCGAGTTCGGCATGCGCGTGACGTTCTGTGATCCGCAGATGCGGTCGGTCGCGTACCACGGCGCACCTTTCGACGAGCGTCGGCGCGTGCACCAGGCGCTGGCCGATGCGATCGCAGAAGCCGATCCCGATCGATGGGCATGGCATCGGGCGCACGCAACGCTCGCGCCGGATGCGGATGTGGCGGACGATCTCGAGCGGGCGGCGAGCCGGGCGCGCGAAACCGGCGGCCTTGCGGCGGAAGCGGCCTTCCTCGAACGATCGGCGCTTCTCACGCCGGATCCTTCACGGCGCGCGACGCGCGCGCTCGCGGCCGCTCACGCCAGGTTCGATGCGGGGTCACTTGCCGCCGCCTCTGACCTGTTGACCGTGGCCGGCGCGGGCCCACTGGACGAGCTCGAGCGCGGACGACTGCAGCGACTGCACGCGAAGATCGCGTTTGCAGGCAACGCGAGGAGCGATGCCCCGCGGCTGCTCCTCGAGGCGGCGAAGGCTCTCTCACCGCTCGACGTTCGGCTCGCACGCGACACATTTCTCGAAGCGCTCGAGGCAGCGGTCTTCGCGGGAGGCCTCGCGGCGCCTTCTGCACTGCGCGATGCGGCCGAGGCGGCTCGGGCCGCACCGCCCGCAGAGCGGCCGTGCGCAGCCGACCTGCTGCTCGACGGACTCGCGGTGCGCTTCACCGACGGCCATGTGGCCGCGGTTCCGGCGCTGCAGCGCCCGGTGGAGGCATTCTGCCGCTCGGACGACGCCGACTGGCGGGGCCTCGCGTGCCTCGCCGCCGCCGAAGTGTGGGACATCGAAGCGCTGCGTGCGATCGCGACCCGCTACATCCGGCTGGCGCGAGACATCGGCGCGCTCACAGAGCTTCCGCTCGCACTCAACTACGTCGCCAGCATGCATGTGCAGGACGGAACATTCGCCTCCGCAGCCAGCCTCATCGAAGAGGCTGAGGCGATCTCGGCGGCGACTGGGCAGCGCGTCGCCGTCAGCTCGTTGCTGCTCGCGGCGTGGCGAGGCTCAGCGGGGGAGGCGGCCGAACTGGTCGGGGCGAGCAGGCGCGACGCGCAGGCTCGAGACGACGGCCGACAGATCACGCTCACCGAGTACACGACCGCCTTGCTCTACAACGGTCTCGGCCGCTACGCGGACGCGCTCGTCTCCCTCAGACCGGCATTCGAGCGCGACGAGCTCGACTCCTGCTGCTGGATCCTGCCCGAGCTCATCGAGGCCGCGGCGCGAAGCGACGAACGTGACCTCGCCCTGAAGGCGTGCGAGCGATTGGTCGGGCAGACACAGGCCAGCGGTACGGAGTGGGCGCTCGGGATCGAGGCGCGCTCGCTCGCGCTCGTGACGGACGGGCCCAACGCGGAGAAGCTCCACCGCGAAGCAATCGAGCGCCTCGGTCGGTGCCCGGCAGCGGCCCACCGTGCACGTGCGCACCTCCTCTATGGCGAATGGCTCCGCCGTCAACATCGGCGCATGGATGCACGCGAGCAGCTGCGCATCGCCTACGACATGTTTTCCACAATGGGAGCCGCTGCGTTCGCCGGGCGCGCCCATCGTGAGCTGCTTGCGACAGGCGAGCGCGCCCGTAAGCGAACTGTCGAGACGACGAACCAGCTGACTTCCCAAGAAGCGCACATCGCGCGGCTCGCGGCTCACGGTCGCTCGAATCCGCAGATCGCGGCGACGCTGTTCATCAGCGCCCGCACGGTCGAATACCACCTGCACAAGGTCTTCACCAAGCTCGGCATCAGCTCCCGCGTCCAGATCACCGATGTGCTCGAACTCGACGCGACGACGACTCCTCCGCCCGCCTAGCGCGTCATTCGTGGTCGGGGGGCGGCGAGGGGACCCCCCCCCCCCGCCCCCCCCCCCCCCCCCAACACCGAGGGGGGGGGGGACCACC
>JBBQXS010000056.1:0-25376 GCA_038209365.1 Acidimicrobiia bacterium
GGCGTCGGGGGGTGGGTTTTGGGGCGGGCCCCCCCCCCCGCCCCCGGCGGCGGGCTCCGGGGGGGGGGGGGCGGCGGGCGGGGGGGGGGGGGGGTGTTTTTCTGGTGTCAGCTCCCCCCCCCCCCCCCCCCGCCCCCGCACGCCCTCAGGTGTAGCTCTCGACCGGGGGACAGCTGCAGAAGACGTTGCGGTCGCCGTACACGCTGTCGATGCGGCCGACCGGCGACCAGTACTTCGTCGCACGCAAGCTCGCGACGGGGAAGGCCGCGGTCTCGCGCGCGTACGCGTGCGGCCAGTCGTCGGCCGTGACGTCCTCCGCGGTGTGCGGCGCGTGTGCGAGCGGGTTGTCGTCTCGAGTCCATTCGCCTGCGCCCACCCGGTCGATCTCGGCGCGGATCGCGATCATCGCGTCCACGAAACGGTCGAGCTCGCCGCGGTCTTCCGATTCGGTCGGCTCGATCATCAACGTCCCCCCGACCGGAAACGACATCGTCGGGGCATGGAAGCCGTAGTCGATGAGCCGCTTGGCGACATCGTCGACCGTCACACCCGTGTCGCGCGTGATCGGACGCAGGTCGATGATGGATTCGTGCGCGACGAGGCCGTGGCCGCCCGTGTACAGCACCGGGTAGTGCGACGCGAGGCGATGCGCAACGTAGTTCGCGTTCAGGATCGCGACCTCCGTCGCGCGCCGCAGCCCATCGGCACCCATCATCGTGATGTACATCCACGGGATCGGCAGGATGCCCGCGGAGCCCCACGGCGCCGCGCTGATCGCACCGACCCCCGTCGCGGGGCCGGCCTCGGCGCGCAGCGGGTGGTTCGGCAGGAACGGCGCCAGGTGCGCGCGCACGCCGATCGGGCCGACGCCCGGGCCGCCACCGCCGTGCGGGATGCAGAACGTCTTGTGCAGGTTGAGGTGCGACACGTCGGCGCCGAACCTGCCGGGCCGGGCGATACCCACGAGTGCGTTGAGGTTGGCACCGTCGAGGTACACCTGGCCGCCATGATCGTGCACCACCGCGCAGATCTCGCGGATCTGGTCCTCGAACACGCCGTGTGTGGACGGGTAGGTCACCATCAGGGCGCCCAGCCGTTCGGCGTGCTCGACTGACTTGTGCTTGAGGTCGTCGATGTCCACGTTGCCGTGGTCGTCGCACGCGACCACCACGACCTGCATGCCGGCCATTGCCGCCGACGCCGCGTTCGTGCCGTGGGCGGACGCCGGGATGAGACAGACGTCGCGGCGCGCGCTTCCTTGTGTCTCGTGGTACTTGCGAATCGCGAGCAGGCCTGCGTACTCGCCCTGGGAACCGGCGTTCGGTTGCAGGGACACCGCGTCGTAACCAGTGATGTCGGCGAGCCACTGCTCGAGGTCGGCGAACAACTGGAGATACCCCGCGGTCTGCTCGACGGGCGCGAACGGATGGATGCGCGCCCATTCCGGCCACGTGATCGGCTCCATCTCCGCGGTGGCATTCAGCTTCATCGTGCACGAGCCGAGCGGGATCATCGTCCGGTCGAGGGCGAGGTCGCGGTCGGCGAGCCGGCGGAGGTAGCGGAGCATTTGGTGCTCGGAACGATGCGACGTGAACGCGGGATGCGTCAGGTACTCAGACGTGCGCTGCAGCTCGCCGGGGATCGCGTCCGCGGCGGTCTCGGCCACCGGCCCGACACCGAACGCGTCCGCGACGTCTTGGAGGTGGGCGTCCGTCGTCGTCTCGTCGAGCGCGATGCCGAGCGTGTCTGCGTCGACTTCCCGGAGGTTGATCCGCCGCGCCCGGGCGGCGGCCGCGATCTGTGCGGCGCGTCCCGGCACCCGCACCGTGCACGTGTCGAAGAATTCGGCGTGCACGACGTCGACACCGCCGGCCCGGAGCGTGGATGCCAACCGCGTCGTCGACACGTGCACGCGCCGCGCGATCGCGCGCAGGCCATCGGCGCCGTGATACGCGCCGTAAAGGCCGGCGATGACTGCGAGGAGCACCTGGGCGGTGCAGATGTTGCTCGTCGCCTTTTCTCGCCGGATGTGCTGCTCGCGCGTCTGCAGCGCGAGGCGGAAGGCGGTGCGGCCCTTGGCGTCGACCGACACGCCGACGAGCCGTCCTGGAAGCGTTCGTCGGTACTCATTGCGCGTCGCGATGTACGCAGCGTGCGGACCACCGAATCCGAGCGGCACGCCGAATCGCTGTGACGTCCCGACGACGACGTCGGCGTCCATCTCGCCGGGCGGAACGACGAGGGTAAGTGCGAGCAAGTCGGCCGACACACACACGAGCGCGCCGTTCGCGTGCGCCCGCTCGATGACCGGCCGGGCATCGCGGAGCCTTCCGCTGCTGCCTGGATACTGCACGAGCACGCCGAAGCAGCCGTCGACGGTGGACTCGCCGTACGGATCGCCGACCACGACGTGAATGCCAAGAGGTTCGGCGCGCGTCCGTACGACGTCGATCGTCTGCGGGTGACAGTCGCCGTCGACGAGGAACACGTCCTTGCCCCCGGCGCCGTTGAGGCGGTGCAGCATCGTCATCGCCTCGGCCGCAGCCGTGCCTTCGTCGAGCAGCGACGCGTTCGCGAGATCCATGCCGGTGAGATCGCTGACCATCGTCTGGAAGTTGATGAGCGCCTCGAGCCGGCCCTGGCTTATCTCGGGCTGGTACGGGGTGTACGCCGTGTACCAGGCCGGGTTCTCCAACACGTTGCGCTGGATGACCGGTGGCGTGATCGTGTCGTGGTAACCGAGGCCGAGCAGCGATGTGAACACCTCGTTCCGCGCCGCGAGCCTGCGCACTCGCGCGAGCGCCTCACGTTCTGACACGGGCGCGTCGAGCGCGAGCGGATCACGATCGTGGATGGCGCCCGGTACCGCGGCGTCGACCAACGCGGCGAGCGAGTCGTAACCGAGCTCGGCGAGCATCGCCGCTTGCTCGTCGCCGTCGGGGCCGATGTGGCGCTGCGCGAATCCGGCGTCTGCCATCGGGATGCCTCTCGTTCCGCGGGTCGGACCAGGCCGCAAGCGGCCCGTCTCCCCCTCTGTCCGCGGACCTGAGAGATTCACGCCCGGCGCACCAGGTGCACCGGCCGCTTTCCCCGTCGGTGAGGTCGCGCCCGGCAGACACGACCTGCTCTCCAGAGTTGCCTGACTCCGACGGTTCGGGTGCCTGAGAGGTTCCGGGGAGGGTTGCTCCTTCGGCGCCCGGCCCGCCCCAACACAGGGAGGCGAGACCGGATCTCTCCCGTCAGAGGTCGAACGGCTATGTCGACTCGACCATAGCCGCTCGCACTGCGCGAAGCTGAGCCCGATGGATGACAGCGATGCGGCCCGCGACGAAGCCCACGAGCACGACGACCACGTGCACGAAGACCACGAGCACGACGACCACGAGCACGACGACCACGAGCACGACGACGAGGCCGAGGTGGAGCTGGCCGAGCGCGACGTCGAGCGGATGACCGCCGCGCTCGCGGCGCTCGACGACGACGCGTTGCGTCATGCGCTTGGCGGCATCAGCGAGAAGTCACGGACCGAGATCGCCGGCCAGCTCAATCTTCCCCGGGCGACGATGCATCTCGGCGATGCCCTCATCCCGCTCGTGCGCCGCAAGCTGCGGGTGGCGAACCCCGAGCGCCAACTCCAGGTGACGTTCGCGCTCGTCGAGCGTGTGAACGACGCGACGGTCGCCGCGCTGGGCGAGCGGTCCGAGGATCCGAGCCGCGACGACATGCTCGAGGTGCTCCCGGCCGTCATCGAACAGCACGGCGCGCCGTTGGTGGCAGCGCTGCTCGCCGGGTACGCGGCGAGCGACGCGCTCTGCCGGCCGGTCATGCGGGAGCTGCTCGAGACTGACGAACGTTTCGTCATCGGCGAACCCGTCCCCGTCGAAGAGCCCGCCAGCGCGGGCGTGACGGACGCGCCCGTCGTCGACGAGGCCGAGCTGACGGCGAAGCGGGAGCAACGCAAGGCAGCCAAGGAGGCCAAGCGAGCGGCCGAGGCCCGCGCCCGCGAGGCGCGCGCGACCGCGGAGGCGAAACGACGGGCCGCGCTCCACGAGTCCAAGCGCAAGAGCCGGTAGGGGGAGGCGATGCTCGACGTCGTGATCCGTGGCGGCACCGTGGTCGACGGCACCGGCGCGCCCGCACGGCCGGCAGACGTCGGCATTCGCGATGGGCGTGTCGTCGAGATCGGCAGCGTGCGCGACGACGCGGCCGAGACCGTCGACGCGGACGGTCTCGTGGTCGCCCCCGGTTTCGTCGACCCCCACACGCATTACGACGCACAACTCTTCTGGGACCCGGCGGCGACGCCGTCGAACCTGCACGGTGTCACGAGCATGGTCGCGGGGAACTGTGGCTTCACGCTGGCACCGGTGCACGCGGAGGACACCGACTACCTGCGCCGAATGATGGCCAAGGTCGAAGGCATGCCGTTGCCCGCGCTCGAAGCCGGCGTGCCCTGGTCGTGGCGCACTTTCGCGGACTATCTCGCCGCGCTCGACGGCCGGGTCGGCCTGAACGTGGGCTTCCTCGTCGGCCACTGCGCGATCCGCCGCAATGTGATGGGTCGGGACGCGGTCGGAAACGTCGCGAACGAGGAACACCTCCATGCGATGCTGCGCGTGCTGCACGAGTCGATCACGGCGGGCGGCCTCGGCTTCTCGACGACACTGTCGTTCACGCACTCCGACGGCGACGGTGAACCTGTCGCCTCACGCTGGGCCGACGACGACGAGCTGCTTGCCCTGTGCCGCGCGGTCGGCGACCACGAAGGCACCACCCTCGAGTACGTGACGAGTGGCTGCCTGCGCGGCTTCACCGACGAGGAAGTCGAGCAGATGGCCGACATGACGCTCGCCGGCCGGCGCGCCGTCAACTGGAACGTGCTGACGATCGACGCCCGCGAGCCGCAGCGCTACCACGACCAGGTCGCGGCATGCGAGTACGCGCGGTCGCGGGGCGGTACGGCGATCGCCCTCACGATGCCGACGCTCGTCGAGATGAACATGTCCTTCCGCAACTACTGCGCGCTGTTCATGCTGCCCGGGTGGTCCGAGGTCATGAACCTGCCGGTGACCGAGCGCATCGCAAAGTTGCAGGACCCAACCGTGCGGCAGTGGATGAACGAGCGCGCGCATTCACACGAAGCCGGCGTGTTCTCACGCCTGGCCTCGTGGGGCCGCTACCAGATCGGCGACACGTATTCGGCTGCCAACGAGGGGCTCAAGGGACGCGTGGTCTCGGAGATCGCGGAGCGAGCGAACCGCGGCACGTTCGACACGCTCGTCGACATCGTCATCAACGACGAGCTGCGGACGATTCTCTGGCCGTTGCCGCCGGACAACGATCTGAAGTCGTGGCAGATGCGCGCCGAGGCCTGGGACCACCCGCTCGTGCTGATCGGCGGCTCCGACGCGGGCGCGCACCTCGACCGCATGTGTGGCGCGCCGTACACGACATCGTTCCTCGCCGACACGTTGCGCGGCCGGCAGCTCGTGTCGCTCGAGCGTTGCGTCCAGCTGATGACGCAGGCACCCGCGCGGCTGTTCGGCCTGCGCGAGCGGGGCGAGCTGCGCGAAGGCTTTCACGCTGATGTCGTGGTGTTCGACCCCGTGAAGGTTGCGACGGGCGAGGTCCAGCTGCTCGCGGATCTTCCTGGCGGGTCGGCCCGGCTGTACGCCGACGCCGTCGGCGTGCATCGCGTGATGGTGAACGGCACGACGATCGTGACCGACGGCAAGGAGACGGGCGCGCGGCCGGGCACGGTGCTCCGCAGCGGCCGCGACACCTACACCGTGCCGATCCCGGCCGACACGTAGCTCTGAGTTCAGCTGAAGGCGGGGATGACGTGCGTCCCCATCAAGTCGATCGTCTGCATCACCTGATCGTGCCCGATCTTGTACGGGTTCACGAGGCAGAGCAGGAGGTCGACGCCCGCTGCCTCATAGCGCTTGCACGATTCCACGCACTGGTCGGGCGTACCGAGCACGCACGCGCCGGCGTCGACGAGGTAGTCCAGGGACAGGAGGTCGAGTGACCCGTCGTCGGAGTGCGCCTTCATGTCGGCCGCGTAGTCGTAGTTCCCGAGCGCCTGCTTTCGCTCGGCCATCCATTCGGCGACCTGCGCGATCTGGCGGGCCCCGACCTTCGGGTACCACTCGAACGACTCGCGGGCGACCTCACGCGCTTCTTCCTCGGTTGGCGCGCACACCGCCATCGTGAAGGTCGCGGCCTGATTGTTGACGACCTTGCCGATCGGCACGGTGCACCGGCCGATTGCCGCTCGATAGATGTCGATCTTCTTCTTGACTTCCTCGGGCGACACGCCGACCGCGAACGAGCACAGGCCGAGGCCGAGCTCGCCCACCTGCGCGTGACCGTCGTCGCTCGTCGTCGCACCCCAGATCGGAGGGTGTGGCTGTTGCAAAGGCTTGGGCTGGACGCGACGGTCGGGCAGCGACCAGTGCTCGCCTTCGAATGAGTAGCGGTCGTTCGTCCAGCAGCCCACGACGTGCTCGATCGCTTCGCGCCACATGTCGCGCGTTTCCTTCGGATCGATGCCGAAGCCCTCGAGCTCGATGCGCGTCGCCGATCGACCGGTGCCGAAGTCGACCCGCCCGTCGCTCAGCAAGTCGAGCACCGCGACCGACTCGGCGGTGCGCACGGGATGGTTGTACGGCTTCGGCATCAGCCGGACGCCATACCCGAGCCGCATCCTGGAGGTACGGCTCGCGATCGCGCCGTAGAGCACCTCGGGATTCGAGCAGTGCGAGTACTCCTCGAGGAAGTGGTGCTCGACCGTCCAGAATGCATGGAAGCCCGCGGACTCGCCCGCGATCGCTTGCTCGAGAGTGTGCTTGTACGCGAGGTACTCGCTGTTCGGCCCCCACGGACGCGCCACCGGGATCTCGTAGAACAATGCAAATTTCATGCGGCGCAAACTAGCGTGAGGATTGTGGCGGCTGACGAGAGGCGGGAGCGCTCGTCGTTGGAAGTCGCGCCTCACACCTGGCGGGAGCCGGAGCGGGAGCTCCCGGTGATCGGGCAGCCCGACGTGCTCGTGGTCGGCGCCGGGAGCGCGGGCATCGCGGCGGCGGTTGCGGCCGCGCGCCGCGACGCCGACGTGTGGCTCGTCGAGCGGTACGGCTTCGTCGGCGGTCTCGCCACCTTCGGTCTCATCAACCTGCTGCTGACGCTCGACGACGGGTGCGGCACCCAAGTCGTCGCCGGCTTGTGCCAGGAGGTGGTCGACCGTTTGGAGGCGCGGGGCGACGCCCGCTTTCCGCCGCGCGTGCAGTGGGGATCGACCGACGCGGCGGACGTCGAGCGCTGGCGGGCGTGGGGACTGATCTGGGGCGCGCCACCCGACGTCGTGCGGTACTCGGTCGCGTTCGATCCGGAAGCGTTCTGCGACGTCTCCTTCGACGCGTTGCGCGACGCGGGGGTCCGAATCCGCATGCATTCCTGGTGCGCGCACGCGTACACCCGCGACGGCTCGATCGACGCGGTCATCCTCGAATCGAAGCACGGGAGGGAAGTCGTGAAGCCGCGCGTCGTGATCGACGCGTCCGGCGACGGTGACGTCATGGTCGCGGCCGGTGCGTCGTTCGATTCGGTTTCGATCCCGCCCTGGCTGTGGTTCCGCGTCGGCGGGATCGGTGATCGATCGGACGTCGGCTTCCGGACGACCGCGGCCGGACGCCGGCTCGTGCCATGGGGACCGCTCCCTCGCCGCGTCGACGCGACCGACCCCGACGACCTCACCGCCGCAGAGTTGGAATGTCGTGACGAGGTGCGCGCCGAGATGGCGCGCATCCGCGACAAGCACCCCGACGCATGGCTCGACGACATGGCCAAGATGATCGGCATCACCGAGAGTCGCAGGCTCGTCGGCGACTACGTGCTCGAGAAATCCGACGGCGACCGCCGTTTTGCCGATGCGATCGCCCGCACCGGGCACTGGACGAAGCGCGAAGTCGTCTACGACATTCCCTACCGCTGCTTGACGACTGCGCGCGTGGCGAACCTGCTCGTCACCGGCCGCTGCATCTCGACGAGTCGCTACGTCCATCAGGCGACGAAGGAGATCCCCGCTGCCATGGCGACCGGTGAGGCGGCGGGCGCGGCCGCGGTGCACGCCCTCGGACGCGAGGGCCGCGTCCACGCGGTCGACATCGATGCACTCCGCCGCGATCTCGTGGACGCGGGCGCCATCGTCTGACGCCGCGGACACGCCGCTCAGCGGCGGTCTTGGAGGAACGGGTACTCGGCGCGCACGGACCGCACGCGTTCGGGGTCGATATCGGCGGTGAGAATCACTTCGGCTTCATCCGCTTGCGCGCAGATCTCGCCGAACGGATCGACGATCATCGAGTCGCCGGTGTAGGTCAGCCGGCCACCCTGCCCGACACGATTGACGCCCACGACGTACGCCTGGTTCTCGATCGCACGCGCCCGCAGCAAGGTCATCCAGTGATCGCGCCGGGCGGCAGGCCAGTTCGAGGGCAGCACGTAGCAGTCGGTGTCGCGAGCGCGCTCCCAGAACTCGTCGGCGAAGCGCAGGTCGTAGCACACGAAGAAGGTGCAACGGACACCTTCTACGTCGACGGTGAGGAAGCGGTCGCCGGCCGCGTAGTGCTCGTGTTCGCGGCCGTAGCTGAACGGGTGGATCTTCGCGTACCGGTGCGTGGTGCCGTCGGGAGCCGCGAGCAACAGTTGGTTGTACGCGAGCGCGTTGCCGTCGATACGCTCGGGGAACGAGGCGCACATCCAGACGCCGTGTGCGCTCGCTTGCTCGGTGAGGAACTGCGCGCTCGGTCCGTCCGGCGCCTCGGCGATGCGATCGGTCTTCATCGAGAAGCCGGTGGAGTACATCTCGCTGCACACGACCACCCGCGCGCCCTGCGCGGCGGCCTGTTCGATCATCGGGGCCAGGTGCGCGAAGTTGGCCGCGGGGTTCTCCCACACGATGTCGTGCTGGATCCCGGCGACGATCATGTCGCCCGCAACGCCTTCAACCGTGTACATGCTTCGTCGAGCACCTCGGGCTGCTTGCAGCACGCGAAGCGCACCAGCGGTGCGCCGGCCTCGACGTCGTCGTAGAACACGACGCTCGGCACTGCCACCACGCCGCACCGCTCGGGCAGTGCCCGGCAGAATGCCAGGCCGTCGCGCTCGCCGAACGGACGGATGTCGGCGGTGACGAAGTACGTGCCCTGCGGGCGGAACACGTCGAAGCCCGCGTCTCCGAGCCCGGCGCACAGCAAATCGCGCTTGTCGCGCATTCCGGCGGTCAGCGCGGTGAAGTACTCGTCCTCGAGCTGGAGCCCGACCGCGATCGCGTGCTGGAACGGGCCGCCGCTCACATAGGTGAGGAACTGCTTGGCGGTCTTCACTGCGGTGACGAGCTCGGGCGCTGCGCACACCCAACCGACCTTCCACCCCGTGAACGAGAACGTCTTCCCACCCGAGGAGATTGTGATCGTACGGTCACACATCCCGGGCATCGTCGCGATGGGGATGTGCGCGCCCTCGAACACGAGATGCTCGTAGACCTCGTCGGTCACGACGAGAAGATCGTGCTCCTGCGCGAGCTCGGCGATGAGTTGCAGCTCCTCGCGGTCGAAGACCTTGCCTGTCGGGTTGTGGGGCGAGTTCAGGAGGATCAGCCTCGTGCGAGGCGTGATCGCGGTGCGCAGCTCGCCGGGATCGAATGCATAGTCGGGCGCTCTCAGGGTCACGACGCGCCGGTGCGCCCCCGCCATGGCGATGCACGCGGCGTAGGAGTCGTAGTAGGGCTCGAACGTCACGACCTCGTCGCCCGGCTCGCAGAGCGCGAGCAGCGATGCCGCGATCGCTTCGGTGGCGCCCGTCGTGACCAGCACCTCGGCGTCGGCGTCGAAGTCGAGCCCGTAGAACCGAAGCTGGTGGGCACGGATCGCCTGCCGCAACTCCGGGACACCGATGCCCGGCGCGTATTGGTTCAGGCCACGCGCGATCGCGTCCAGCGCGGCCTGCTTCACGACCTCGGGCCCGTCCGCATCCGGAAAGCCCTGCCCGAGATTGATCGAACCGGTCGCAACCGCGAGCGCCGACATCTCCGCGAAGATCGTCGTCCCGAACGGCTGCAACCGCTCGACGAGATACCGGTTCACGCCCGATACCTTACGAACATGCGTGGCGGGCGGCCCTATAAGGGCGGTCAGCCACGCATGTTCGATTCGGTCAGCGCGGTCAGGATCGTGTCCGGGGACAGCGGGGTGTGGTCGACGCGGGCGCCTACGAGCGCGAGCGCGTCGGCGACGGCGTTGAAGACCGCCGGCGGCGAGCCGATCGCGCCGCCCTCCCCCATGCCTTTGTGGCCGCCGGGCGTCGCCGAGGGCGTCTCGACGTGCCCGTACTCGATGTCGGGCACTTCGCTCGCGGTCGGCAGGAGGTAGTCCATGAACGTCCCCGTGAGCGGGTTGCCGTCGTCGTCGTACACGACGTGCTCGTAGAGCGTGCCGCCGATACCCTGCGCGACGCCGCCGGCGATCTGTCCTTCGACGATCATCGGATTGATCATCACGCCGCAGTCCTCGCTCACGACGTAACGCAGGATGTGCACGACGCCTGTGCCGCGATCGACCTCGACCGTGCACGCGTGACACGCGTTCGACCACGAGAACGGCGGCGCCTTGAATGTCGCGGTCGCCTCCAGACCAATGCCCATGCCTTCGGGGAGCCGTGCAGTGTCGAGATGCGCGATCCGCGCGACCTCGGCGAACGCGACCTTGCGGTTCGGCGTGCCCTTCACCGAGATGCTGCCGTCGCCGAGCTCGAGGTCTCCGGGCGCGGCCTCCATCAGGTGCGCGGCGATGTCGATCGCCTTGGCGCGGACCTCGGCGCACGCGAGCCGGCACGAGTTGCCGGCGATCACCGCAGTGCCGCTCCCGCCGGTCCCCCGCCCGAACGCGGTCGCGTTCGTGTCGCCCTGCACCACGGCAACGTCGTCGATGTCGATGCCGAGCTCCTCGGCGACCACCTGGGCCATCGTCGTCTCGATGCCCTGCCCGTGCGACCCCGTGCCGAGCGCGACGGTCACCGAGCCACCGGGATGCACGCGCACCACGGCAGTCTCGGTGCCCATCGGGTCCATCATCCCCGTGCTCGGCTCGACATACAGACCGATGCCGATCCCGAGCAGCCGGCCGTTGTCCGTCAACGCGCGTTGCTGCTCGCGCCGGAAGTCGTCATAGGCGATCATCTGAGCGGCCTGTTCGAGCGTCTCGGCCGGGCTCGCGTACTCCAGCGTCAGCCCGGTCGGCAGCGTGTACGGCAGCTGGTCGGTCGGCACGACGTTGCGCCGCCGCCACTCGAGTGGATCGATGCCGATCGCACGCGCCACCTCGTCGACCATCTGCTCGCGTGCCACGGTCTCGAACATCCACGGCCCGCGGTACGCACCGCGCCCGCAGGTGTTCGTCCACACCGAGCGCGTACGGCACGCGGCCATCGGCGCCTTGTACGGCCCGGTGAACAGCATTGCAACGAGCTGACCCGCGCCGCCGGTCGCGCCGACGGGATAGGCGCCTGCGTCCTCGACGTGGTCGATGTAGGTGCCGAGCAGACGGCCGTCGTGATCGAGCGCGAACGTGCAATCCCCGAGGTCGGCGCGGGCGTGATTCGACGCGATGAGGTTCTCGCGCCGGTCTTCGATCCACTTCAACGTACGCCCGAGGCGCCGGGCGGCGAGCGCGACAACGAGCTCGTCGCGCTGCGTGAAGAACTTCTGCCCGAAGCCGCCGCCGACGTCGGGCGCGCTCACGCGCACGAGGTGCGCCGGGACGCCCGTGACTCGCGAGATCGCGAGCTTCGCCTCGTGCGGGTTCTGCGTGCTCAGGTGCGCGCGGAGCACACCACCCGCCGGTTCGTACTCGACGACGATGCCGCGGGTCTCCATCGGGACGTTTGTCTGCCGGTGTTGGACGAACCGACGCGTCACCACGTGAGCGGCGCCTTCGCTCCGTAGCAGCGCGTCGAGCTCGGGCGCGATCGGGAACGCCATCTCCGCGGCGAGGTTGGACGCCAGCTCCGGGTGCACGCGCGGCGCGCCGTCGTCGAGCGCGCGTTCGACGTCGAGCACCGGCGCATCCGGTTCGATGTCGACCTCGACGAGGTCGGCCGCGTCCTCGGCGACGTACCGGCTCTCGGCGACGACGAGCGCGATCGGATCGCCGACGAATCGCACGTCGTCCTCGGCGAGCGGCCGCAACGGCGCGCCCGCGATCTTCAGCAGCATTGTCGGCTGCATCGAGCCCGCGTGGGCGTTCAGATCGGCGGCGGTGAGGACCGCAACGACACCGTCAAGAGCGCGCGCCGCCGATACGTCGAGCCGGGTGATGCGACCGCGCGCGACGTCGCTGCGCACGAAGTTGCAATGCAGCATGCCCGGGACCATCACGTCGTCGACATAGCGACCGCGACCGGTGAGGAGGCGCGGGTCTTCGCGTCGGAGCACTGACTGGCCGACGAACCGGCCGGCCGAAGTCTTCATCGTCCCGCGGCGCGCTGTACGGCGCGCACGATGCCCTGGTAGCCCGTGCAGCGGCACAGGTTGCCGGAGAGAGCTTCCTCTATCTCGAGGTCCGTCGGCGCCGGGTTCTCGCGCAGCAACGCGGTGACCGAGACCACGAACCCGGGAGTGCAGAAACCGCATTGCAAGCCGTGATCGGTGCGAAACGCTTCCTGCACCGGCGACAGCGCGCCATTCGTGCCGCCGATCCCTTCGACGGTCGTGACCTCCGCGCCGTGCGCCTGGATCGCGAACAGCAAACACGATCGCACGGCATCGCCATCCAGCAGCACCGTGCACGCGCCGCAGACACCGTGCTCACATCCGAGGTGGGTACCGGTGAGCGCGCAGTCCTCGCGCAAGAAGTCGGTCAGCGTCTTGCGCGCCTCAACCGATGCATGCCGCCGTTCGCCGTTGACGGTGATCTCAACGATTGGCATCGAGCTCCTCCCGTGCACGCGTCACCGCGCGTTCCACGAGATGGCGGGTGATGCGGCGGCGTGTCGCGCTCGACGCGTGCACGTCATCCGGAGGATCGAGGTCGCGCACGGCCAGGTCGGCGACCTCCCCGGCGGGTGCACCGGCAGCGGCCGCGACCTCGGCGTCGGCAGCCCGAACGGCCGTGGAGTCGACCCCGAACAGCGCCACCGCGGCCTGGCTCTCGTGGAACGCGCACACCGCGCCGGCGAGCGCGAAGTCACCGTGACGGCGCGCCACTTCCTCGATCGCGAACCCGCCGGCCGCGGCCGGGAACGCAATCGACACCAGCAGCTCGTCGGGCTCCATCGCCGTGGTCCACGTCCCGACGAAGAAGTCCCGCGCGCCGACATGACGTCGTCCGCGCGTGCTCGCGAGCTCGAAGGTCGCGCCGAGCGCGAGTGCGACAGCCGGATATTCGGACGCGGGGTCGGCATGCGCGAGGGAACCGCCGACGGTGCCGCGGTTGCGGATCTGGAAATGACCGATGAGTGGAGTCGCGCGGGCGAGCAACGGCACCAAGGAGCGCACATCCGGATCACGTTCCATGACGCGCTGACGCGCGGTAGCACCCACGACGAGCGCATCGACCGCCCTCGCGACTCGGGAGAGCTCGGTCACTCGGTTGACATCCACGAGATGGTCGAAGCGCGCGAGCCGCAGCGCGAGCATCGGGACCAGGCTCTGGCCGCCCGCGAGCACCTTGACGTCGTCGCCGTGCTCGGCAAGCAAGGCGCATGCTTCCGCGACCGATTCAGGCGCGTGATACGCGAAGGGAGCCGGCTTCACCGGCCGACGTTAACCCGCGGGTGTCGACATCGTCAGACGCGCGCCGTCCCGGCCAGAGCACGATGACAGGCGCGATGACGGTGACCGCGAGCGAGACCACGAGCACCACTTTCTCCGTCCCGGCCATCGGCATCGAGAGGTGACGCAGGTGGTACACGAAGTGCGGCACGCTGTAGGCAAGCCATGAGAGCGCGGCAAGACGCGCGACCGCCATCGTGCCGATCACGAGCGCGCCGAGGGTCAGCACGAGGAGCGCAAGGTTGAGCGCCCCGACGTCTCGAACGATGTGCTCGTTGTAGCGCCCGTCCATCGCCACCCAACCACGGCCCATGGGGAAGTCGTCGTAGAACGAACGCGGGAAGAATGCCGCCTGCACGCCGACGCCGAGTGCGCTGAACGCAAGCACCCACAGCATGAGTCGCACACGGCCGGGGAGCGTGCGCGGCACGCCGAGCGCATTCGCGAGCTTCACGAAGCCTTCGCGCACGCTCGGCGATCCCGGACGCCAGCCGGTTGCTTCGCGGAACCGCCGGTTCGAGACGCGCTGCGACGCGGTGAGAGCGCCCGCGACCTTCGGCTTCATCCATGCCGGCGGCCGCCACAACCGGCGCCGGCCGACTGCCGCTGCCAGCGCGCGGTCCTGCTCGGACCGGGCGAGCGGTTCGTCGTCGACGATGTCGTACACACCGGCCGGCGCCTCGAGCGCGGCGACGACCGCCGAGGCGACGTCGTCGGCGTCGATCATCGGTGCGTAGCTGCTGCCGGGACCGATATCGCCGGCGATACCACGGCGGGCCGCTTGCACGAGCGCGCGCGTCTGGTCGCTGTCGGGCGCGTAGAACCGTCCGAAGCGCAACACCACACCCCGGCCGCCTCGCTCGCTGAAGCGGGTGACGTTGGCCTCCGCCGTCTTCATGGCCTCGCTGAAGGTGGACGGCGTCCACGACGTCGACGACGCGTCCACCCACTCGTCGCCGTGCTCGCCGTACAGGAACGCGAGCGACTCCTGCACGAACACCGCCGCTCCCCCTGCGAGCGCGGCGTCGACGAGGTGTCCCGATGCCTCCCGCCGGATCCGCTCGTTCTCCGCCCACGCTGACATCTGCGCCATCTTGGATACGGGAGGGATCTTCGTCGCGAGATTCACGACCGCGTCGTGCCCGGCGACCACATCGCGCAGCGCGTCGGGATCGAACAGGCTGACGCGCACTGATCGCGCACCGAGGGAGGCGAGCAGCGCGGCTTTCTCCGCCGAGCGCGCGATGCCCGTGACCTCGTGACCCGCGGCCACGAGACGGGCAACCGACCTCCGACCCGCCACTCCCGTCGCGCCGGCAACGAACACTCGCATGAGGCCCCCGATCAATGGTGGATGACAATCCGGATATTACATATCCGAGTTCTACGGGTCGAGTCGACCGAGCACAATGAGGGCCATGGCCCTCGCGCAGACTCCGGAACCGCCCTACTTCGCGGTCATCTTCAGCTCGCATCGCCCCGAACCATTGCCCGGGGTGCGAGGCGACGACCGGTACGAGGAGACCGCCAAGCGAATGTTCGAGCTGGCCGCCGAGCAGCCCGGCTTCCTCGGCGTCGACAGCGCGCGCGACGAGATCGGCATCACCGTCTGTTACTGGACCGACGCGCAGGCGATCGCAGCGTGGAAGCGCGACGCCGACCACGCATTCGCTCAGTACGAAGGGCGCGCCCGTTGGTACGACGCGTACGAGATACGGATCGCTCGGGTCGAGCGCGCGTATGGCTTCGGGCGCCACGGTTCATGACGGCATTGCCCGAACGCATAGAGCTCGAGGACGGCGCGCACCTCCGCTTCTTCGTGCTCGACGACGCCGAGGCGATTGCGCGCGCTGTCTCCGAGAGCCTCGAGCACCTGCGGCCGTGGATGCCGTGGGCGGACGAGCAATCGACCGACCCGGCGTTCCAGCGCGACCGGCTGCGCAAGCTCCCGGGACTGGCCGAGCGCGGTGAGGAGTGGCAGTACGGTCTGTTCGCGCCCAACGGGTCCGACGTGCTGGGATCGTTCGGCCTGATGACGCGGCGCGGGCCGGGCACGATCGAGATCGGTTACTGGGTCCACGTCGATGCGGGCGGTCGCGGTCACGCCACCCGCGCCACCGCGGCGCTCACCGAAATTGCGCTGGGTCTCGACGGCGTACGCCGCGTGTTCATCTGCTGCGACGAGGAGAACGGCCGCAGTGCCGCGATCCCGCGCCGTCTCGGCTACCGGCTCTTGCGGACAGAGACGCGAGCGCCCGAGGCGCCGGGCGAACGCGGCCGGCTGATGATGTGGGCCCTTGACCGCGACGACCATGTCTAGGACGGATGGCCCATAAAGAAATGGCGCAATTGGCTCAGGCATGAGCGCGGCGTTCTACGTACTATGCCCAAAGGGGGAAAACCTCCGCAGGGACACGGAGGTCCGGGGCAGCACGCACGGATGCGGGTTTGCCACGCACGGCAGGTCGCAAGGATGCGGCCTGACGAGCGCCGGAACGTAGACGGCGCGAGCCGCTGCTCGTTCGGACCCGGGTCGCGGGCACGCGACCCGGACCGAACGATGTTCCGGGCCATTCTCGGGCCGGCTCACCGGCGGAACGGCACCGCCTCCTCGATGCGGGCCATCACCGCGTCGTCGAGCCGTTTTGCCACATCGAGCGCTTCCATGTTCTCGCGCACCTGGGAGGCGCGACTCGCGCCGGTGATCACGCTCGAGACGTGAGGATTCTTGGTGCACCACGCGATCGACAGCTGCGCCAGCGTGCAGCCGAGGTCGTCGGCGATCGTCTGGAGCCGGCGAACGCGCTCGTTGGTCTTGGGATCGGTGAGCATGCCCTGCAGCCACTCGTATCCGGGGAGGCTCCCGCGAGAGTCCTCGGGAATTCCGTCGAGATACTTGCCGGTGAGCAGCCCCGACCCCAGCGGGCTCCACGTCGTCAAGCCGAGACCGATGTCGTCGTAGAGCCGGGCGTATTCGAACTCGACGCGCATGCGGCTCATGAGGTTGTACTGCGGTTGTTCCATCTGCGGCTTGTGCAGGTGGTGGCGTTCGGCGATCTCCCAGGCGGCCCGGATCTCGTCGGCCGTCCACTCGGACGTGCCCCAGTAGAGCGCCTTCCCGCTCGCGACGATGTCGGACATCGCGCGCACGGTCTCCTCGATCGGCGTGTGCGGATCGGCACGGTGGCAGAACAACAGATCGACGAAGTCGAGCCCGAGCCGGTCGAGCGATCCGTCGATGGCCTGCATCAAGTACTTGCGGTTCAGCGTGTTCTTCATGTTCGGGAGGTCGTGCAGGCCCCAGAACACCTTGGTCGAGATCACATAGCTGTGGCGGGGCCAGCCGAGCTTGTTGATGGCCTGGCCCATGATGCGTTCCGACTCGCCGCCGGCGTAGGCCTCGGCGTTGTCGAAGAAATTGACCCCGGCTTCGCGCGCGGCATCGAGACACTCCATCGCGGCATCAACGCCGATCTGGCCGCCGAACGACACCCACGATCCGAACGAGAGCACACTGAGTTGCAGGCCGCTGCGACCGAGACGTCGATATTCCATGACCGGGACCGTACCCAACGAGGCTAGACACGAGGCCGTGACCGGACCGGCCGAGGAAGCAGTCGACGCACCAATGCTCCTCGCGGACGTGGTCGCGACTTCGTCGGCCGTCGCATCGACCCGCTCCCGCAACGCGAAGGTCGAATCGCTCGCCACTCTGCTGGCCCGGTGCGACGCCGACGAGATCGTCCCGGTGGTGGGATTCCTGACCGGCGAGCCGTGGCAAGGGCGTGTCGGTGTCGGCTGGGCGACGCTCGTCGCAGTGCGCGACGACCTCATCGGTCCCGCCGACGCCGCGACGCTCACCGTCACCGACCTCGATCGTGTCATCAGCGCAGTGCAGGTCATGACCGGAGCGGGTTCGACCGCGGTCCGGAATCACGCGCTCGGCGAGCTCTTTGGACGCGCCACCCACGACGAGGCCGACTTCGTGTTCCGGTTGCTCACCGGCGAGCTGCGCCAGGGTGCCCTCGCGGGACTCATGGCCGACGCCATCGCGCGGGCGGCGGCCCTGCCCGTGGACGACGTGCGGCACGCGGCAATGCTCGGTGGCGACCTCGGTGACACTGCGCGCCGCGCGCTCACCGGCGGGCAGGCCGCGCTGGACGCGGTCAGCTTGGAAGTGCTCCGCCCGGTGCTGCCGATGCTCGCGGCGAGCGCGACAGACGTGCAAGAAGCGCTCGCGTACACAGGCCCGGCAGCGGTCGAGTGGAAGCTCGACGGCGCCCGCATCCAGGTGCATCGGCGCGGGGCGGAGGTTCGGGTCTTCACGCGCAATCTCAACGACGTGACCGATCGCCTTCCCGAAGTCGTGTCGGCCGTGCGCAGCTTTCCGGCGAATGCCTTCGTGCTCGACGGCGAGACGATCGGTGTGGACGATGCTGCGCGTCCCTACCGTTTCCAGGACACGATGAGCCGGTTCGGTCGTGACGATGCGACAACGCACGCGATGGTGATGTCGGGATTCTTCTTCGACGTGCTGCACGTCGACGGCGAAGACCTCTTGGACCGGCCGCTGCACGAGCGGGCGGACCTGCTCGCCGGCATCGTCGGGCCGTATCGCGTCCCCGCGGTGCGCACCGATGATCCCGCAGTCGCAAGGGCGTTCCTCGACGACGCGCTCGCAACCGGGCACGAGGGCGTGATGGTGAAGTCGCTCGACGCTCGCTACGACGCGGGTCGGCGCGGCGGCGCGTGGCGCAAGGTCAAACCGGTCCGGACGCTCGACCTCGTCGTGCTCGCCGCCGAGTGGGGCCATGGGCGCCGGCAGGGTTGGCTGTCGAATCTCCACCTGGGCGCCCGCGATCCCGACGGCGGCGAGCTGGTCATGGTCGGCAAGACCTTCAAGGGCCTGACCGACGAGCTGCTCACGTGGCAGACCGCCCGCCTGCAGGAGCTGGCAGTGCGCCAGGACGGCCACGTCGTGTTCGTCCGGCCGGAGCTCGTCATCGAGATCGCGCTCGACGGCGTGCAAGCGTCCACGCGCTATGCGGGCGGTGTCGCATTGCGGTTCGCACGCGTGCGGGCATACCGGCCGGACAAGACACCCGCCGACGCCGACACGATCACGACGGTTCGGGAGATGCTCACCGGCGCGCGGCGTGGGCGGTGACCATCGGCTGGTAGTAGCCGCTCTCGTCGGGCAGGTGCCACCGCACGTCCTCGAAGCCCACTCGGGTGAGCGCGTCGACCAGCTCGGCGCGAGTGAGTGCCCGGTACCACGTCGTGTGCACGTCGGTGTGCCACCCGCCGCCGTCTTCGCGCGCGACGAAGAGATGGATGCGAATCTTCTCGCCGTCGTCGCTCCACTCCCACGCCTGACCGACGATCTCGCGCTTGCCGGCGCGTTCGCGTGTCATCGCCGGGAGGCCTGAGGGTCGCTCGACCCGGAGCGTGTCGTAGTCGCGCACACTGGCAAGGAACACGCCGCCGCGAGCGAGCACCCGCGCGATCGCTCCGACTGCGACGTCGAGGTCCTCGACGCCGAGCAGGTGCGGCAGCGCGTTGTCGCATGCGATCACGGCATCGAACGCTGTTCGCACCACGGTGTCGAGGTCACGCATATCGCTGACGATGAGCTGGGCGTCGATGTGGTGCGTCATCGCTTCGCGGCGCGCCCGTTCGAGCGCCTTGGGGCTCACGTCGGTTCCGGTGACCTCGTAGCCCAGCGCCGCGAGCCCGAGCGCCTGCGTGCCGATCCCGCATGCGCAGTCGAGGAGACGAGCACCAGGACCGACACCGTTCCTCTGCAACATGCGGTCGACCACCGAGGCGTGCCACCGCGCGGCCGACCACCAGTCGTCGAACAGGGCGTCGTAGTCGGCCGCGAGGGCGTCGTAGAACGCGCGGGCGGACTCGGCTCCGGCCGGCTCAGGCACTCTGGAGCTGGGTCATGTACTGGTTGAGGTCGAAGTAGTCGCGCCAGGCCGCGATCCGCCCGTCACGCACCTCGAAGGTGCCCATCACCGGGAGCTCGATGACCTTGCCGGGAAGCACGAAGACGTCGACGCGCTCTGTCAACACGACGTCACCCGCGGCCGCGATCTGCAGCACACGGAACTCCACCCGCTCGACACCGGTGGTGAACATCTCGATCGTCGCTCTGATCGCGTCGCGCCCGGTCACGGGCGCGACCGGAATGTTGTGGTACACGGCGTCGTCGGTGAAGTACTCCACCAGCGTGTCGGCGCCGCCGCCTTTCCCCCACTGGTCACAGAACCGCTGCACCAGATCAATCGCGTCGCTCATGACATGGCTCCCTCGCTGCGTCCGCACGGCGACAGCGACGATAATGAGCGCTCATGGGCGCGTCACGTTTCGAACGAACGACGTCTGTCCTCGCTCACGGGGACGGTGGATACACCGGCGAGATCGGCGAGGAGTGGAACTGCCCCATCGTTCCGCAGGGCGGCACGGTGGTGGCCACACTCGGCCGGGCGATGGGACTGGAGCTGGGAGAGAGCGACCAGCAGCTGCGCAGCGTCTCCGCGGTCTTCGCCGGGCAGGTCCGCCACGGGCCGGTGGAGATCGACGTGCAGGTATTGCGGCGTGGTCGTTCGATGTCGCAGTGCAGCGCGACGCTGCACAATCCGGGGACCGAAGCGGGAACCACGGGCATCGCAGTGTTCGGTGCGCCGCGCCGCGGCTTCGCATTCACCGATCTTGCGCCGCCTGAGGTACCGCCTCCGCTCGAGTGTCCCTCGTTTCGCGACCCCGTGCCGGTCGGGTTCGAGATGCGCGAGCCCTTCGACTTCTGGAAGCAGGTCGAGGCTCGGCCTGCGGTCGGGCATCCGCCGTGGGACGAATACGAGCCGTCCTCGTCGTTACGCGCGATCTGGTACCGATTCGACGAACCGGTGCGTCTCGACGACGGTCGCTGGGATCCGCTCGCGCTTGTCGCGCTCGCCGACACGATGCCGGGTGCCGTCGGAGAACGACTCGGCCCGCGGCCCGAAGCGTGGCTCCCGCCGAGCGCAGACCTCACGGTGCACGTGCTCGACGACGCACGCGCGGAGTGGATACTCGCCGTCAACCGTGCGCGGCATGCGGGCGACGGCTACGCGTCGGTCGACATGGAGCTCTGGGACATGGAAGCCCCCGCGCCGAAACTCGTCGCGTACGGCACGCAGGTCATGTTCTTCAGCTTCCCGAAGGAATGACCTTCGGGAAGAGGGGGCTACCCCGCCATGAACTCTTCCGCGGTGTACATGTAGTCGCCGACGTACGCGACGCCGACTCCGACGTACTGCACCTGGTTGTCCAGCATGTTCGCCGCGTGCGCGGGCGACTGCTCGTACGCGCCCTGCATGCCTGACACGTTCGTCTTCGGGCTGACCATGCCGACGTTCTCGGCGAGTCGCGACCAGCGGACGGTGATGCCGTCGCTCAGGGACGAGTGACAGATGTTCGGGACACCATTGGCGCCGAGTCCGCAGCCACCGGCCGCCATGTGCGCGGCCCACGTACGGGCCTTGCTCACGAGGTTCGAGTGCACTGCGAGCGGCGGCAGGCCGTGCGAGGCGCGGAAGCTGTTGATGCCGCCGACGAGCGCGCCCTCGGCGCCGCTGGGCACGACGGTGGCCACTGCAACCGGAGGCGGCGGAGGGGGCGGGGGCGGCGCGGTCTGCGGCGGGAACGTCGCGGGCGGGCGCGTCACGGGCGGCGTGGTCGCCGGCACGGTCGTCGGTGCTGCGGTGGTCGTCGTCGGGCGCCGCGTCGTCGTGGTCGTCGACCGCGGCACGGGCCGCGTGGTCGGCGCCGGCAGGGGTTCGATTGCGGCCTCCTTGGCGGCCGAAGCGCCACAGCTCGCGAGCAGGAGCAACACCATCCCGCCCAACGTGACGCGCCGACGCCCAGCCTTCCCCCCTCGCATCCACTGCCTCCCGTTCCCTCGACGCTGATGCCGGGCCGCCGGTTTTGGCCCGACCAATTGGTTCGGCAGTGGGGCGAGGGACCCTTAGCGCCGGAAGATCGCGCACGAGAGCCGTCTGACGGCCCTTCAGGCGCCGCCCGGGCGCCCGGAACGCGGAGAGTGTGCGCGGACGTCAGAAGCGGATTGCGCGGGGCTCGCGCATTTACGACCCGAGTCGCTCGACCCGGCCGTTATATGGCCGATGGACCGAATTCTTTGAGCTGCTGGAGCACCGACGGCTCGAAGACGTACGCGTACATGCGCTCGGCCTCGATACGCGCATAGGCAGGGTTCGCGTCGGGCGGATACCACTCGTCCCAGTCGGGATAGACCTCGACGAGGTAGTCACGGAAACGCCCGTCGTCGACGGTGCGCACCTCTACTTCGCGCGCCGCTCCGTGGACGATGACAGCGAAGGTCTCCCCCACCGTGTGCGAGGCGCTCACCTGCGGCCGTTGTCGGAGATGCCGGAACCGCACCGAGTCCTGTGCCGACCCGAACCACCACCGGCCGCGGTAGAACAAGCCGTCGACCGGACCCACGCGCGGCGCACACGCCGCGGTCACGGTGGCAAGGTTCAGCACGCGCACTCCGCGCAGGATTTGCGCAACATCTGCCGCCGGCACGCGCCGCTCGGGCGTATGGATCGACCGCATGTGCGCACCCATGCGCGCGTACGAATCGTCGAGGAGTCGTTGGAGCTCGGTGAGATCAGCCGCGGTCTCGTGCATTTGTCGCAGCGTACGCACGCCAGACCCGTTCGGGAGTGCACGGCATGTCCACGTGCCGCACGCCGAGGTGCGAGAGCGCGTCGATTACCGCGTTCTGCACGGCCGGAGTCGAGCCGATCGTCCCTGCCTCACCGATGCCCTTGGCGCCGATGGGATTGAGTGGCGTGAGCGTCTCCATCGGAATGCGCTCGAACGCCGGGAGCTCGGCTGCCGAAGGAAACGCATAGTCCGCCAGGTTCGCCGTTCTCGGAGTGCCGTCGTCGTCGTACACGAACCATTCGTACAACGCCTGAGCGACACCTTGGGCGAGCCCGCCGTGTACCTGACCGTCCACGAGCAGCGGGTTGACGATACGGCCGGCGTCATCGCAGGCGACCAGACGCCGGAGCCGCGCGTCGCCGGTCTCGGTGTCGACCTCCACGACTGCGATGTGCGCACCGAAGGGAAACGTCGCGCCCGGCGGCGTGAAGTCGAACTCTGCTGCGAGCACCGTATTCGTCGACGCAGCCGCGACCTCCGCCCACGAGCGCGCGATGGTGGGTGTGCCGGCCACATGGAAGCGCCCGGCATTCGTGTCGAGCACGACGTCGTCCGGGTTCGCCTCGAGCAGCTCGGCGGCAGCATCACGTGCTTGTCCGATCAGCACGTCGACCGCGCCGCGGATCGCGCTGCCACCGGCCTGCAAGGATCGCGACCCTCCGGTACCGTGGCCGCGCGGCACGTCGTCGGTATCGCCGTGGCGGACTTCGATCCGGTCGAACGCGATCCCGGTCTGCTCGCTCACGAGCATCGCGAACGCCGTGTCGTGGCCTTGCCCGTGGGCCGAGGTGCCCGTGCGGGCCACGGCCGAGCCGTCGGCGCGCACCTCGACGCTGCCGTACTCGGGCTCGCCCTCCGGGTTCGTGATCTCCACGTATGTGGACACGCCGATGCCGAGCTGCACGACGTCGTTCCCTGCCCGGCGCATTGCCTGTTCTTCACGCAGCAGCGCGTATCCGGCGGCGTCGACGGCGAGGTCGAGCGCGCCGGCATAGTTGCCGCTGTCGTAGACGGCGCGTGTCGGCGTCTTGAAGGGGAACGCATCGGGCGGGATGAAGTTTCGCCGGCGCAGCTCGATCGGGTCGATACCGATCTCGGCCGCGTAGTGATCGACCATGCGCTCGATCGCCGCGGTCGCCTCGGGACGGCCCGCGCCTCGGTACGCCTCGATCGGCGTGGTGTTCGTCACCACGTCGACGACGTCCACGTCGACCTTGGGAATGTCGTAGACACCGCTGGCCATCATGCGTGTCATGTAGGGCAACAGCGCCGCACCCGTCGGATAGGCGCCGACGTCGGCGAGCACCCGCAGCTGGTATGCGAGCAGCGTCCCGTCACGCGAGCCGCCGAGCCGCGCGTGCTGTACCTGCGCGCGACCGTGACCGAGCGAGACCATGCTCTCGCTGCGCGTCTCGACCCATCGCACCGGCCGCTGCAGCCGGCGTGCCAACCACGGCACGAGCCGCTCTTCGGGATATGCGCCGTGCTTGGCACCGAAACCGCCACCGACGTCAGGCGTGATCACGCGCACCTGGTCGCGTCCGACGCCGAGCGTCTCTGCGATGTCGTCGCGCGTGAAGTGGGGATTCTGCGTGCAGGCCCAATGCGTCAGCCGGCCGTCGGCCTCCCAGCGCGACGCAGTCGCTCGAACCTCGAGCGGGCACGGGGCGAGTCGCTGATTGACCATGCGGAGCTCGACCAGGACGTCGCAGCCGGCGAAGAAGTCGTCGCCGGCACGGGTGGGCATCGTGAAGGCGACGTTGGTGCCGGCTTCCGGGAACAGCAACACCGCGTCCCGACGCGCCTCCTCGGCGTCGACGACCGCCGGCAGCGGGTCGTATTCGACCACGACGGTCTCGGCCGCATCCACGGCCTGCGCGCGGGTCTCGGCGACGACGGCCGCAATCAGCTCGCCGACGAACCGAACGGTCTCGACCGCGAGGACCGGCCGGACCATCGCTCCGGGAACACGCTCGTGCGGCGGCCCGAGGGCCGCAAGATCGACCTCGTGTGCGGTGATGACGTCGACGACACCGGGCATGGCGCGGGCGACGCTCACGTCGACGTCCGTGATGCGCGCGTGTGCCGCGGTCGATTGCACATAGACGACGTGCAGCGCGCCGGCGAGCGGGATCGACTCGATGAAGTCGCCCCCACTGGTGAGGAATCGTGGGTCCTCGCTGCGCAGGACCCGGGTACCGAGGATGCTCGTCACGCGCCGGGAGTGCACACGACGACCGGGATGTCACGCGTCGTGCGCTGCTGATACATGTCGTAGGACTTGTACATGTCGACGAGGCGCGGCCACAGCTCCGCCTTCTCCTCCGGTGTGGCGGTGGACGCGAGCATCGCCTGCGCGTCTCCGTCGATCTCGACGGTGACTTTCGGGTTGGCGACGACGTTCAGGTACCACTCGGGGTGCTTCGACATTCCGCCCAACGACGCGACAACGACGACGCGATCTCCGTCCGCGAGGTACAGCAACGGGATCGTGCGCGCGAGGCCGCTCTTGCGTCCCGTGGTCGTCAACAGGCAGATGGGCGCGTCGGACCCTGGCATCTTCGCACCCAGACGACCGCTGCTCTTGCGGTAGAGCCAGATGTTGAACTTCCCGACGACCCTGATGAACCGTCGACCGAACCGCTCCTGCCGAGCGCTCCACGGCTTCGGAGTACGAGCCACGGGCAGTCAGGCTAGTTGCGCAACTCGCTCCAACTACGCTGGCTCTCGCTCACGGGGAGTAGCGCAGTCCGGTAGCGCACCAGCTTTGGGAGCTGGCGGTCGGGGGTTCAAATCCCCCCTCCCCGAC
>JBBQXS010000057.1:0-22914 GCA_038209365.1 Acidimicrobiia bacterium
GTCGCGCATGATCAGCGTCGACTTCACGAGCAGCCCGCTCATGCCGATGGCGTCGGCGTCGACTTCCAAGGCCTTCTCGATCATGTCGTTGATCGCGACCTTGATGCCGAGGTTGTAGACCATGTAGCCGTTGTTCGTGAGAATGATGTCGACGAGGTTCTTTCCGATGTCGTGCACGTCACCCTTCACGGTGGCGAGGACGACCGTGCCCTTGCCGCCGGAATCCGCCTTCTCCATGTGCGGCTCGAGGAACGCGACCGCCGTCTTCATGGTCTCGGCCGACTGCAGCACGAACGGCAACTGCATCTGACCGCTCCCGAACAGCTCGCCGACCACCTTCATGCCGTCGAGCAGCACGTCGTTGACGATCGAGAGCGCCGGCATCGACGCCAGCTGCTCTTCGAGATCGGCTTCGAGCCCGTCGCGTTCGCCGTCGATGATGCGGTGCTTCAACCGCTCTGCGACCGGCCAGCCCGAGCGGTCTTCCCGCTCGACCGCGCCCGCCTCGACGCCTTCGAACAGCGCCATGAACTCCTGCAGAGGGGAGTAGTTCTCTCGTTGTCGATCGTAGATGAGGTCCAGCGCGACTTCGCGCTGGCGTTCGTCGATGCGGTGCAGCGGCATGATGCGTGCCGCGTGCACGATCGCGGCGTCCAGGCCGGCCTCGCGACACTCGTGCAGGAACACGCTGTTCAGCACGTGGCGCGCCGCCGGCTTCAACCCGAACGACACGTTCGAGAGGCCGAGGATCGTCGATGCGCCCGGGAGCTCCGTCTTGGAGCGCCGGATCGCTTCGATGGTCTCCATCGCGTCGCGGCGGAGGTCCGCGTCGCCCGTCGACAGCGGGAACGTCAGGAAGTCGAAGATCAGATCGCTCGGTTCGAGGCCGTACCGCTCGACGGCGATCGTGTAAAGCCGGCGCGCGACTCGCAACTTCCACTCGACGTCGCGCGCTTGGCCTTCCTCGTCGATCGTGAGGCAGATGACGGCGGCACCGTACTCCCGGGCGAGCCCGAAGACCCGATCCATGCGCTTGCCCGGCTCCTCGCCCTCTTCGAGGTTCGCCGAGTTGAGGATCGCCTTGCCACCGTGGTGCGCGAGGCCGGCCTCCACGACTTGTGGCTCGGTCGAGTCGAACACGAGAGGCAACGACGCTTGCGTCGCGAACCGGGCCGCGATCTCGTCCATGTCGACGGTGCCGTCGCGGCCGACGTAGTCGACGCACACGTCGAGCACGTGCGCACCTTCCTTCACCTGCTCCCGCGCCATCTGCACGCACGTGTCCCAGTCCGATTCGAGCATCGCGTCACGGAACTTCCGGGAGCCGTTGGCGTTCGTGCGCTCGCCGACCGCCAGGTAGGCCAGCTCCTGATGGAACGGGACGTGGGAGTAGATCGACGAGCAGCCCGGCTCGAACTCCGGTGTGCGAACCACCGGCACGCGATCCGGGCCGAGCCGTTCGACGACGGTGCGGAGGTGCTCGGGGGTCGTGCCGCAACAGCCACCGACGATGTTGAGGCCGAACTCCGTGACGAATCGCTCGTGCGCCTCCGCGAGTCCCTCGGCCGTCAGGTCGTAGTGCGTGTGCCCGTCGACGACCGACGGCAGCCCTGCGTTGGGCAGCGCCGACAAGAAGGTGCGCGCGTGCTGCGCGAGGTATCGCAGGTGCTCGGTCATCTCCGGCGGCCCGGTTGCACAGTTCATGCCGATGACGTCGGGCTGCATTGCCTCCATTGCGGTGAGCGCGGCGCCGATCTCGCTGCCGACGAGCATGCGGCCGGTCGTTTCCACCGTGACCTGCACCATCAGCGGGAGCAGCACGCCGGCCTTCGCCATCGCGCGCCGCGCGCCGTTGATCGCGGCCTTCGCCTGCAGGAGGTCGTAGACGGTCTCGACGAGCAGCACGTCGAGGCCGCCGGCGAGCAAGCCCTCCACCTGGGCCTGATAGCCGTCGCGCAGGTCGGCGTAACGGATCTGACCCAGCGACGGGAGACGGGTCCCGGGGCCGATGGAGCCGACAACGAAGCGCGGACGACCGTCGGCGGCGTGTGAGGCCGCGACCTCTCTGGCGATCTCCGCGGCGCGGCGGTTGATCTCGAAGGTCTTGTCGGCGATCGCGTACTCGTTCAGCACCAATGGGAACGCGCCGAAGGTCGCAGTCTCGACCGCGTCGACGCCGGCCACGAAGAACTCGTCGTGCATCTGCGCGACGAGGTCGGGCCGCGTGAGGACCAGATGCTCGTTGCAGCCGTCGAGGGCCTCGCCGCCGAAGTCGTCCGGGCCCAGATCCTGTCCTTGCATGAAGGTCCCGAACGCACCGTCGAAGACCAGGACGCGCTCCTGGAGCGCGTCGAGGAACGGGTGCGTGGCGCCGCTCGTGGCGGGACGCTCGGTGTTCCTCGGATCAGACATGGCGACAGGCTACGTGGCCGCTCGCTCACGCCCCCGCTGGAATCCGCGCCGAGGTGCGGCGCAGGGGGCTCGGCGCCGGTCCGACACCTGCCCGAGCGTCCGTAGACTGCCCCGCCGGTGAAGGTCTACACGCGCAAGGGTGACGACGGCACGACCGGGCTGTTGTTCGGCGGCCGGGCGGCCAAGGACGATGCCGGGCCGGACGCGTATGGCGCCGTCGACGAGGCCGTCAGCACGCTCGGCCTGGCGCGCGCCGAAGCCGGCCCCGGCTCCGAGCTGGGAGAGCTCCTCGTGCAGCTGCAGCGCGAGCTCTTCGTGGTCGGCGCCGAGCTCGCGACCGCGATCGACAACCGGCCGAAGCTGCAACCCGAGGTCTCGCTCGTGACCGCCGAGATGGTGTCGCGCCTCGAGCCAGTCATCGACGACGTCACCGCGCGCTTCGATCCCCCGACGGAGTTCGTGCTCCCGGGAGAGAACCGTGTGGCTGCCGCGCTCGACGTCGGGCGCGCCGTCGTGCGCCGGGCCGAGCGGGCGAGTGTCGCGGCGACGCGTGCGGGCTGGCTGCCCCGCGACAGCCAGGTCGTGCCTTACCTCAACCGCCTCGCCGATCTCGTCTACACGCTCGCCCGCTGGCAAGAGGGCCGGTTCCGCGCCGTGCGCGAGCACTGAAGGAGTCCGCGTTCACATGGCACCCACCATCGAGCTGGTCACGACCGTCGCCGACGTCGACCTGCTCGTCGTGCCGGTCTTCTCGAGCCGCCAGCTCGGACCGGGCGCGTCGTCGGTCGACGATGCGCTCGACGGAACGCTGGCGGACTTCATGGAAGAGGCCAACTTCGACGGCAAACGTGGAGAGGTCCTCGCGGTCCCCACGCGCTCGCGGCTCGACTCGCGCGCCGCGCTCTTGCTCGGCGTCGGCGACCGAGACTCCTTCGATCTCGGCACGCTCCGTCGCGCGGCGGCCGTGCTCGCCCGGAGGGCGTCGACGGTGACCAGTGTCGCGACGACATTGCTCGACGCGGTCGGCTCGGATGTCGACCGCGGTGCCGCCGCGCAGGCGCTCGCCGAGGGCGTCGGCCTGGGGAGCTACCAATTCTTGCGCTACAAGTCGGATGCGAAGCCGTCGCGCCTGGAACGTGTGCTCGTCGTCGGGCGGGGCGGCGCCAAGGCTCGCGCCGGCTTGGAACGCGGAGCGCGGATCGCCGACGCGGTTACCTGGGCGCGCGATCTGATCAACGAGCCGGCGGCGGCGAAGTCACCTGAAGACGTCGCCGAGCTCGCGCGCAAGATTGCCCGCGCCTCCGGGTTGAAGGTGAAGGTCCTCGCCGGCGAACAGCTCGAGCGCGAGCGGATGGGCGGCGTGCTCGGTGTCGGCAACGGCTCGCACCGCCCGCCGCGCTTCGTGCGCCTCGAGTACGCGCCGCCCGGTGCCCGCGCGACGCTCGGTCTCGTCGGCAAGGGAGTCGTCTTCGACTCCGGCGGGCTCTCGTTGAAGACGGCCGGCGGCATGGAGACCATGAAGACCGACATGTCGGGTGCCGCCGCAGTCATCGCGGCGATGTCCGCGCTGCGTGACCTCGGCGTGAAGGTGCGCGTCGTCGGTTACGTGCCGCTCGTCGAGAACATGCCGAGCGGGCATGCCATGCGCCCCGGCGACGTCTTGACGATGCGCAACGGCAAGACCGTCGAGGTGCTGAACACCGATGCCGAGGGGCGCTTGATCCTCGCCGACGCGTTGGCGCTCGCCGACGACGAGGCAGTCGATGCGGTGATCGACCTCGCGACGCTCACCGGCGCCGTCGTCACCGCGCTCGGCGACAAGGTCGCGGGGTTGATGGGCAGCGACGACGCCTGGATCACACAGGTGCGGGACGCCGCGGATCGGGCGGGCGAGCGCGTCTGGCAACTGCCGTTGCCCGAGGACTACCGCCGGAATCTCGACTCCGAGGTCGCGGACCTCCGCAACATCTCGTCGGGGGGCGGCGCCGGAACGTTGACCGCCGGGCTGTTCTTGAAGGAGTTCGCGGGCGCGCGGCCGTGGGCGCACCTCGACATCGCGGGCACCGCGCGGTCGTCGGCAGAAGACGGCGATCTGTCGAAGGGTGGAACCGGCTTCGGCGTGCGGACGCTGCTCGAGCTCGCCCGCACCTTCAAAGCACCGAGGCGGTGACGCGCGTCCGCACAACCCTTTGCCTTGTCGTGTGCCTGCTGGGTGGCGCCGCGTGCGGAGGTTCGACGGGAGGAACGTCTGCGCGGCAGGCCGCGGTCGATTGGCGGGGCCGCACGCGCGTGGACGTCGATGCGAGGTCCAATCAGTTCTTGCCGACGGAGATCGTGATCAATCCGGGAACGACCGTCACCTGGCACAACCGCGATGCCATCACGCACAACATCCGCGCCGCGCCAGGCGCTGTCGGCTTCGGAGGAGCCTTCGGTGCGGACTCCGGCGCCTTCGGTCCGGGTACGACGTACTCGTTCACCTTCACGAGGGAAGGTGACTTCGCGTACACGTGCACGATCCACCCGGGCATGACCGGAGACGTTCGGGTCACGACATGAGGCGCTTCCCCGGCGTCCGCTCCCGCTCGCCTCAGCCGGCGAGCACCGCGTGCGGCATGCAGAGATCGTCGTACTCGGCGATCACGATGTGCGCGTCCTCACCGCACGCCGGGCACGTCGGGTCGCGGCGCACCTTGAACGATCGGAAACTCTGATCGAGTGCGTCGTATGCGAGCAGCCTTCCGCGGAGCGGTTCGCCGAGCCCGAGGATGAGCTTGATCGCCTCGAGTGCCTGGATCGAACCGATGATCCCGGGAAGCACGCCGAGCACGCCGGCTTCCGCGCACGACGGCGCGAGCTCGGGCGGCGGCGGTTCGGGCAGCAAGCAGCGATAGCACGGTCCGTTGTACGGATCGAACACCGTGACCTGACCTTCGAAGCGGAAGATCGATCCGTGCACGACCGGGATGCGCTTCAACAGCGACGCGTCGTTGAGGAGGTAACGGGTGGGGAAGTTGTCGGTGCCGTCGACGATGACGTCGTAGCCGTCGATGATCTCGAGGATGTTGTCGGCGCCGAACCTCACGTCGTAGGTGACGACGTCGACGTCGGGATTGATCGCCGTCAGCGTCTTCTTGGCCGAGTCGACCTTGCGGTCACCGATGCGCTCCATGTTGTGCAGGATCTGTCGCTGCAGGTTCGACGCGTCGACGACATCCATGTCGACGATGCCGAGCGTGCCGACACCCGCGGCCGCGAGGTACAGCGCGGCGGGTGAGCCGAGGCCACCCGCGCCGAGCAGGAGCACCTTCGCCTCGAGGAGCTTCTGCTGACCCTCCTCGCCGACTTCCGGCAACAGGATGTGCCGGTGGTACCGGTTCCGCTGCTCCGGGGTCAACGTCGCGGGCGTGATCCACGGCCGTCCCTCGTTCTTCCACCGGCCGAAGCCACCCGCCATCGAGACGACGTCGGTGTAGCCGAGGTCCGAGAGGGTCTTCGCCGCGAACGCAGACCGGGTGCCGCCCGCGCAGTACACGACGACGGGCGCGTCGTGGTTGGAGATCTGGTTCTCGACCTTGCTCTCGAGGTGCCCGCGCGGGATGAAGACCGCGCCGGGAATCGTCCCCTGCTCGAATTCGTCGAGCTCGCGCACGTCGAGAAACGTGGCGTCGCCCATGCGCCCTTCGGCGTCGGAAGGGTCGATCTCGCGAATTTGCTGCTTGGTCTGCTTGAGCAGGTCTCGGAAGCTGGACATGCGCTCTCCCGGCCGAGGATTTTCGTCGCGAAATGCTACCGCGACGGTCGGAAATACTGAACGGGTCGAGGGCGCTGCTTGTTCCCGCCGCGGTTTCAGGTGGGTGCAGGGTCTCAGACTCGGGCCGCGAGCGCCGGGAGGACCTCGCCGAGCTGCGCACGCACCACAGCGTCCGCGACCGAGTCGAACGGTGTCTCCTGCGCGCTCATCACGACGAGCCGGGCGCCGTTGCGCAGCGCGATCTCGGGAAGCGCCGCGGCCGGGTAGACCGCCAGCGACGTACCCAGCGCGAGGAAGAGGTCGGCCCTAGCGGCGGCGAGCTGCGAGCGATGCAGGTCGTCCGGGACGAGATTCTCGCCGAAGCTGATCGTCGCCGACTTCAAGATGCCGCCACAGCGCGTGCAGCGGGGGTCGTCTTCACCCGCGCGCACACGTTCGAGCGTCTCGTGCATCGGGCCCCGCCATCCACATGACATGCACTTGGCATCGCGGACGTTGCCGTGGATCTCCACGACGAGGTCGGGCGCCTGGCCGGCGGCGTGGTGCAGCCCGTCGACGTTCTGGGTCACCAGCGCGTGGAGGGCGTGCTTGCGCTCCAAGTCCACCAGCGCGCGATGTGCCGCGTTGGGAGTCGCGGACCACATCTCGCTGTTGACCCGGTTCTGCCAGGCGCGGCGGCGCACGACCTGATCCGACATGTAGTGCTCGAGGGTGGCGGTCTTCTCCGCCTCCGGGTTCTTCGTCCATACGCCCTGCGGGCCGCGGAAGTCCGGGATCCCCGACTCGGTCGAGATGCCGGCGCCGGTGAGGACGGCGACGAAGCTTGCGTCGCGAAGCCAGCTCGCGATGACGTCGAGGTCCGCTGCGTCCACGGCCCGAGGGTAGCGACGTGTGCAGGAGGCGTTCTCGGGATCTTCAGCACCTTTCGCACAGGAGCCGACTTGGGTCTATCGTCGGCGATGCCGACCAATTTCTTCGGGTGAAGGTGGCGGGGACGGCTGGGCGCATGGGATCCGTTCCGACACAGCGACTGTGCAGACGTGGGGGAGTGCAGGGAGTGCCGCGGTTCCGGCGTTCCCGCGCCGTCGCGGCGGTCGCGTCATGAGCGCGCCTTCGCATGACGACGAGGACGGCGGGAGCCCCGTCCTGCATCTCGAGGGCGAGCTCGATCTCTCGGTGGCCGAAGAGCTCGAGCAACAGCTGCTGCACGCGTTGCGGCGCGCCGACGAACGCCTGTGCGTCGACCTGAGCGAGGTCACCTACATCGACTCGTCCTCGGTACGCGCGCTCCTGCGTGCGGCCGCGATCGCGCACGACCGCGGCAAGCGGGTGCAGGTCACCAGCGCGAGCGGTATCAGCCGCCGGGTGATCGAACTGGCCGGCGTCGAGGACGTCCTGGGGCTCGACTCGCCGATATGACGCCGGGGCCTGATCGGGCCCCAAGGAACATCAAGCAGTTCTTGTAGTTTCCTTCAGTCGCGTCCCCGCGATCACGAAGGACATGGGTATGCGCAAACGCTGGGTCCCGGCGGTGGACCCGGGTGCGCGTTCGCGGCTGCCACTGGCGGCCCTCCAAGCGGTGACGGGGCTGCTGTTGGTGGCCTATGTCGCCTCCACGATCCTGCGGTCCCGAGGCTCGGCCAGCGTCTTGTTCGACACCTGGGTCGGCAACCTGGCGTATGCCGGGGCCACGGTGCTGTGCGGATGGCGCTCCCTGGCCCAACGCAGTTGCCGGTGGGCGTGGGGAGCGCTCGCGCTCAGCCTCGCGTTCTTCACCGCCGGCTCGGTGCTGTGGACATCCACCATCCAGTTCTGGAATCCCGTGCCGTATCCGTCCCCGGCCGATGTCTGTTTTCTCGTGTTCTACCCGCTCGCCTACCTCGGGTTGGGATTGCTGATCCGCGACCATCTCCCCAAGGGCATCCGAGCGGCGTGGTCGGACGGGCTGATCGCCGGCCTGGGGGTGGCAGCGCTCGGGGCCAGCCTCATCCTCGGCCCGATCTCCCGGGCGTCAGCGGGGAACACCGCGACCGTGCTCACCAATCTGGCCTATCCGGTGGGCGACTTGCTGCTGGTGGCCATGCTCGTCGGCTTCCTCGCCGTCCGAGGCCGGCGGCCCGGCAGCCTGTGGTGGTACCTCACCTTCGGTCTCATCCTGTTCGCAGTGGCCGACAGCGTGTACGTGTGGCGCGTGACCTCGGGGACCTACGTCACCGGCACCCCGCTCGACGGGCTGTGGGCGGTGGCGGCTTTCGCGCTGGCCCTCGGGGCGTGGCATGGTCGGCCGGGTCCGGTCCGCGGCGGTGCCCCCGGCCAACCCATCGTGGTCCCGGTCCTGTTCATGGTGACTTCGCTCGCCATCGTGGTGCTCGCCGCGCGGTTCGACGTGCTGCCGTTGGGGGTGACATTGGCGAGCGCGACCCTGGTTGGCGCGGTCGCTCGTGTGACCTATGGCTACCGCGAACTGAGGAACCTGGCCGACGTTCGCCAGCAGGCCCGCACCGATGAGCTCACCGGCCTCGGGAACCGGCGCGGCTTCTACGAGGCGCTGCAATCGGCGCTGAAGGGAGTCGCCGATGGTCGCGAGCTGGCGGTCTTGGTCATCGACCTCGACCGCTTCAAGGAGATCAACGACTGCCTCGGCCATCGCGTGGGCGACGCGGTGCTCAGCCAGATCGGGCCCCGGCTGGCCCGAGCCGTGGGAGCGGCGACGACCACGGCCCGCCTCGGCGGGGACGAGTTCGCGCTTCTCGTGGAGGGTGGGCACGGAGTCGGTGTCGTCGCCGCCGCGCAGGTCCAGGCTGCACTGGCCCAACAGGTCGCGGTCGACGGGATGAGTCTGCGGGTCGAGGCCAGCATCGGAATCGCCCTCGCGCCGGGCACGGCCATGACGCCGACACACTTCTCCAACACGCAGACATCGCCATGTACGAAGCGAAGCGTCACCACCTGGGCTGGGCGCTCTACGCACCCGAACGCGACTTCCACAGCCGCGACCGTCTGGAGTTGACGGGAGCGTTGCCGAAGGCAATCGCAGACGGTCAGATGGTGCTGCTCTACCAGCCCAAGCTCGACCTCGGCTCGGCGACGATCATCGGCGTCGAGGCCCTCGTGCGCTGGCAGCACCCGACGCGAGGACTGCTGACGCCCGACTGCTTTATCGACCTCGCCGAGCAAACGGGCCAGATCGGTGCACTCACCGCCGCCGTCTTGGAGACCGCCGTACGACAGCAGGCCGCCTGGCAGCGCGCGGGGATCGAACTGTCCATGGCGGTCAACCTCTCGGCCTTGAACCTGCTCGACCAGCGCCTGTCATCGAAAGTCGCCTGGGTGCTCCAGACCCACGGCGTGCGCGCCAACACGGTGGTTCTGGAGATCACCGAAGGCGCGCTGATGACCGACCCGGAGCAAGCGCAGGACGTGCTGGGCCGGCTGCGGACGCTCGGCTGCTCGGTTGCGGTCGACGACTACGGCACCGGCTTCGCATCGCTCGCCTACCTCCGGAACCTCCCCGTCAACGAGCTGAAGCTCGACCAGTCGTTCCTCGCCGACGTCACGACCGACGAGCGCGCTCGTTCCATCGTCCAGTCGACGGTGGACCTGGCCCACTCGCTCGGCCTGCGCATGGTCGCCGAAGGGGTCGAAACGGCCGAGACGCTGGAACTGTTGGTCACGATGGGCTGCGACGAGGCGCAGGGCTACTACATCGGCCTTCCCGTCACCGCCGTCGAGGTGGCGAAGACCGTCCGCGACGCGCGGGCCACCCCGACGCTCCCGCAGCCCGTCGGATAGCCCACGCGGTTCGATCAGGCGCTGCGGGGCGGGACGCGCTCTCCGTGCGTCCCGCCCCGGCGTCGCCGCTACCGGCGGGGGACAACGGCCGGCAGCGACTGCTCGGTGGGAGGGAGCTCGGGCGTCGGTTCCTCCTCTTCGTGATCGTCTTCGTGATCGTCGGGGTGGTCCTGCTCCTGCGCACGCGCCCAGCGCACGGCTTCGCCCGCGAGCGCGGGGTGGAAGCCGCCCGTGTGCAGCGCGCGTTCGATCGCGTCGAACTGCTCGCCCTGGGCCCGCAGGGTGAGTGCGAAGCGGCGGGATCGCCGGCGGGCGAGGTCGATGGGCTTGGTTGCCTGGTCGGCGGCCCACTCGTTGTGGCGGGCTTGCAGCGCGGCCGGAAGTCGCCGCACGTGTCGCCGGTGGACGGGCGGGAGCGTGCGACGCACCGCGATCGACGTGTCGTTCTCGCGGCACGCGAGCTCGAACTGCTGGAGGCGCACCAGGCTGCGCATCAGCGGCGAGTGCTGCCCGTCCCGGGGACCGAGGCCGAGCGCGGCGGCCGTGTCGGCGACCGGCAGCTCGATGCCCGCCGGGTCGACCTCGAACCGGTCGGCGAGATGGCGCAGCAGCAGGAGTGCCGTCGGTCCCAGCGTCGGCAGCCAGAACGTCTCGGCGTACCAGCTCCGCGGGTCGTGCCCGATGACGTCGAGCACGGGGTCGGGCCAGGGCGTCACTCGGATTGCGACCGGCATGATGAGGACCTCAGATCACGTCAAGTTGTCTGAGAAGCGAATGTGCGGTCTGACAAACCCAGATTGCCCTACCCTGTGAATGACGTCGATGTGTCGTCTTCGCGGGGAGGGTCTACGTGTCGGTCGGTTCGCTCAGGTCGAGCTGATCTACGAGGACTAATGCAAACTATGGTCGTGAGGGTTGTTCAGGCGGTGCTCGTCACGTTCGTACTCGCGGCCACACTGGTCGCGCTCCTGTTTCTCCTCATCATCGTGCTCATCGACAGGGCGCTTGGCTGAGTTGCCAGGTAGTGATCTCAGGAGCAAAACGGGCAGTGATCTACCATCTGAACGTGGGATCGCGTGGCATCACGAGGCGCAAGCGGCAACGTCATCTGCCCAAGGTCTCGGCTCACTTCGACGCCGGCCCTGAGCCGTCTCCCTGGACGCCGATGGGCGTCGTTGGGGCATACGGCAAGATGGCTAGAGCCGCAACAAGCCCACATCGCCGTCTGCGACGAGCAGGCGTCGTGGTTCTGCTCGCGTTGACGATCCCGCTCGTGATCATCGCTCTTATCGGTCTCCTCGTCGCGCTCGTCCGCTCTATCTAGCCCTTCTTGGGCTTGCGCTGATTGCGGTACGCCGTCGGCAGGTCCGTCGGGACATCCACGCGGTCGTCGAGAACATCCTCCGGATCATCGCCCGCGGCCGACGCGTTGGGGTCGACCTTCAGGACGGCCTCGATCACCTTGGAGGGGTCGTCCGGGAGCTTGACGCGTTCGTCCATCTGCTCGGCGGTCGGACGCTTGTGTGGCTCTTTGCGCTTGCCCATGAGTCTCATGTTGTACCTCCATTCGGGGTTCTCACTGGCATACCGTGGTGGTGGGTCGCAGTCGTCCGGGCCCCTTGGCAAGCCCAGCTGCATGTTGGGCGCTCCGGGCGGCCCGGCCCAGCGTCCCACCCTGTGGATAACTGCGCCAGCTAGACATAACGTGGTGGTAGGTCGAGCTGCCTGGGCCTCCTACGAACCACCCCATGGAGACGCAAGCCCGGGCAGCCCGGCCTTGAGCCGACGACGTAGACTCGTTGGCGGAGCACTCGGGGTTCGGACCCGACACCGGCAGCCTCCAAAGCCACGGTGATCACCAAGATGTGCCCCGAAGTGGTGCGGATATCCGTCCGCCGTGTTCCAGCACGGACAGACGGAGTATCCCTGGGTTATGGCCCCCCGGAGTGACTGGAACCAGCACCGGGGGGCCTTCCTATCTCCTCATGGCGCCGTACCCCCCGAGGTCGCGGCCAACTGGGCGAGCTTGTAGCGACCGTGGCCCGCACGGATGAGCGTGCCCTTCTTGTAGAGCCGGACCAATGCCGTTCGGACGGCGTCGATCGAGGCGACGGCCTTCCCCGCCTTCCCAAGTTCGGTCGCCAAGGATTCGGCCGTCCATTCGTAGGACGGCCCGAAGGCGCTCAGAACCTGTAGATATTCGGCCTCGGTGACGTAGCTCCGTTGGTGGTAGACGGCCAGCGCACTCGGCTCCGCCATGCGCATGTGGGGGCCGGGCTGGTTCTGATCACCGCGCAGTACCGCGGCAGCGGCGCGCAGCCGCGCCGCTTCGGCCTCGCGCTGGTCAGCCAGGGCGTCGAGTTCGTTTGCCATGTCCATCGAGTTCGTCGTCATAGTGACCGCAGTCTAACAGGACGCGACTAGTCGCGTCCTGACGGATTCCATCGTTGTGAGTTTGATTTCCGGGCGGCGCCCGGTAGGCGCCATTTCTCATGTCGCCATTCCTTGCGTCGATGTGGTCGCGAGCGGGCGCAGGGGTGTTTGACTTGGATACTGGCGTTCTCTATTGCGACGACAACCTCGACCGCCTCACCGCGCTTCCGAGCGAGTCAGTCGACCTGATCTATCTGGACCCGCCGTTCTTCTCAAACCGGGTCTACGAGGTGATCTGGGGAGACGAAGCCGAGGTCCGCTCATTCGAGGACCGATGGGAAGGCGGCATCCAGCACTACATCGGTTGGATGCGCGATCGCGTCGTAGAAATGCGTCGCACTTTGAAACCGACCGGTTCGCTATACCTGCACTGCGACCCTCACGCGAGTCATTACCTCAAGGTGATGCTCGATGAAGTGTTCTTGGGTCAGGGGCGCTTCTTGAACGAGGTCGCATGGAAACGGACCGCTGCCAAGGGCGACGCGCGCAGAAAGTTTGGAGCGATTCACGACGTGCTCTTGGTCTACGTGAAGGGCGCGGATCACACATTCAATCCTCAGCACATCGAGCAGGACGACGCCTATCTAGCGCGGTTCAACCTTGACGACCATGACGACAGAGGCCCATACCGGTTGGCTCCGCTTGACAGTCCGAGCGAGCGACCAAATCTGACCTACGAGTACAAGGGCTACCAACCGCCCGTCAAGGGCTGGCGTGTAAGCCGCGAGATAATGGAACAGCTCGATGCCGAGGGTCGTCTTGCCTTCCCGCGCAAGAGGGGTGGACGTATCGCCCGCAAGCACTACCTGTCAGAACAGGAGGGCGCCAAGATCGGGGACGTGTGGACCGACATCACCCCGATTCAGGCGAGTAGCGCGCAGAAGCAGGGCTACCCGACCCAGAAGCCGGAGTCGTTACTCGCGAGAGTCATCGGCGCGAGTTCCAATATCGGTGATGTCGTTCTCGATCCCTTCTGCGGGTGCGGAACAACGATTGCCGTTGCTGACCGGATGCATCGCGAATGGGTTGGAATAGACATCTCGCCGACAGCGATGGAGATCATGCGCCGCCGGCTCTGGAACCAGGCTCGGATCGTTCCGAACATCGTCAACATGCCTAGCGACGAAGCGGCCCTACGTAACCTGAAGCCGTTCGAGTTCCAAAATTGGGTTGTCAACACGATGAACGGGACGCACTCCGAGCGCCTATCGCGTGACGGGGGCATCGACGGGTACTCGTTCATGACGCGTGATCCGATTCAGGTGAAGCAGTCGGACAAGGTCGGACGCGTTGTTGTCGATCAGTTTGAGACGGCTATGCGCAAGGGTCGTCACGACATCGGTTACGTCGTGGGATTCAGTTTCACAAAGGACGCGTACGAGGAGGTCGCTCGGGCGAAGCGGGAGGACGGGCTGAATATCAAGCTCTTGAAAGTGAAGGAGCTTCTGCTGCTCGCGCGTCGTCCTGAAATCCCGCCCAAGACGGTCGGTCCCCAACCCGAGGGTGAAGTGCTTCCGCTGCCGCCGATGCGAAAGAAGGCCGATCTTCCGTCGCCGGAGGAACTGATGGAGAGCGACAAGGCTGCGGGCTAAGTCGCTACTCGCCGTTGGTGAGTGGCCGGTAGGTCAGACGACGACCCGACATCTGCCCGACGAGGCGCTTCATGCGTGCCGTGTCGTTCAGCTTCCGGGTCGAGTACCGGTAGTCGAACTCGGCGAGATACCGCGGTAGATGCTCAGTCGTGACGAAGTGGTGCGTCCCCTCGATCGAACGCTTGAGCTGGCCGAAGTAGCCCTCTGCTGCGTTGATGTGGGCGCGCCGGCCATTGTGTGTGGTCTTGGCGTATTCGCCGATGTCGTGGCGCACGCGGTGGTGTTCGGCCATCTCTGGCCCGACGCGGAGGTAGCCCTTGTGGCCGTCGGTCATGAGGATCGCGTCCGGGGCCATGTGCTCGCGGACGACCTTGCCGAGCGATTCGGAAGTGACACGCTCGAGAATCTGTGAGCGAGCCTCGCCGGTCTCGCGGGAGACGAGAGTGACGATCGCGGTCTTGTCGGCCATCGCGGCCATGCCAACCCGGCCGGTACCGCGCTGACGGCCGCCGTAGTAGGTCTCGTCCACTTCCACTTCACCGGTCAGCATTCCGGCCAGTGGCTCCCGCTTCATCGCCTCGCGAATACGCATGGTCATGAACCACGCGGCCTCGTCGGTCAGTTCGTACTTGCGGGCCAGCTCGCGGGCGCTCAGCCCGTTCTTGTTGGCGGACATCTCGAACAGGACGAAGATCCAGGTCGCGATCTCGATCTTGGTGCCGTGCATGATCGTGTTCGTCAGGACCGAGAACTGCTTGCGGCACTTGGCGCACTTCCACACGCGGCGGACTGAGATGTTGCGCTTCTTGCCCGACCCGCGGCCGACACCGTTCTTCGGGGTCAAGAAATAGGCCTTGCCGTGGCCGCAGTGGGCGCAGATCGGCCCGTCCGGCCAGCGCATCGCCTCTAGGAACCGGTACGCGGAGTCCTCGTCGGTGATCTGCTTCCGCAACCGTGGAATCGAGATGCCCTGCTTCGCCATGCCCCCATTGTCCCGAGGTCAGCGTGGGTTTGTCAACCCGCACATTCGCCTGAGAATGAATAACATGGCCTCGCCCGGCCGGCAACCGGTAAATCTTGGGAGCCCTTGTCGAGGACCCTGCCAGTTCGCGGCGCGCGTCCGATGCTTCGCGCACGGCGTCGTGCGGCTTCTCGCGGTCGTGGTCCTTCGTGGTTCACTTGGGCACATGAGTCACCATCCCGACGATCAGCAGTGGCGGGAGCTGGCGGCCAAGGAGTTGAAGGGCGCGGATCCGGACACGCTCACGTGGGAGACGCCCGAAGGCATCGACGTCAAGTCGCTCTACACCGCCGAGGATCTCGAAGGCCTCGAGGTCGTCGGTGGCCTGCCGGGGATCGAGCCGTTCGTGCGTGGCCCACGCGCAACGATGTACGCGAACCGGCCGTGGACGATCCGCCAGTACGCGGGCTTCTCGACGGCCGAGGACTCGAACGCGTTCTACCGCCAGAACCTCGCGGCCGGGCAGATGGGTTTGTCGGTCGCGTTCGACCTCGCGACCCACCGCGGCTACGACAGCGATCACCCGCGCGTCGTGGGTGACGTAGGGAATGCGGGCGTCGCGATCGACTCCGTCGAGGACATGAAGATCCTCTTCGACGGCATCCCGCTCGAGAAGATGTCGGTGTCGATGACGATGAACGGCGCGGTGCTCCCGGTGCTCGCGGGCTATGTGGTCGCGGCCGAGGAACAGGGCGTCGCGCCGGAACAGCTGACGGGCACGATCCAGAACGACATCCTCAAAGAGTTCATGGTCCGCAACACCTACATCTACCCGCCCGCACCGAGCATGCGGATCGTCGCCGACATCATCGAGTACACCGCGCGCCGGATGCCGAAGTTCAACTCGATCTCGATCTCCGGTTACCACATGCAAGAAGCAGGCGCGACCGCGGTCCAGGAGCTGGGCTTCACGCTCGCCGACGGACTCGAGTATGCGCGCTATGCCGCCGCACGCGGTCTCTCCGTCGACGACTTCGCAGGCCGCCTGTCGTTCTTCTTCGCGATCGGCATGAACTTCTTCATGGAGATCGCCAAGCTGCGCGCCACGCGCTTGTTGTGGTCGCGCATCATGACCGACCTCGGGGCGCAGCGGGCGGGCTCGAAGATGCTGCGCACGCACTGTCAGACCTCGGGCGTCTCGCTCACCGAGCAGGATCCGTACAACAACGTCGTGCGCACGGCCTACGAGGCGTTGGCCGCCGTGCTCGGCGGTACGCAAAGCCTCCACACGAACAGCTTCGACGAAGCCATTGCCCTACCCTCCGACTTCGCCGCGCGCATCGCCCGGAACACGCAGCTGATCCTTGCCGAGGAGACCGGGATCCCCCACGTCATCGACCCGCTCGGCGGCTCGTACTACGTCGAAGCCCTCACGCAATCGCTTGCGAACGAGGCGTGGAAGCTCATTCAAGAGGTCGAGCAGCTCGGCGGCATGACGAAGGCGGTGGACTCGGGCATGCCGAAACTGCGCATCGAGGAGGCCGCGGCGCGGCGCCAGGCGCGGATCGACCGCGGTGAAGAGACGATCGTCGGCGTGAACAAGTACCGGCTCGAAGACGAAGCCCCGGTCGACGCGCGCCAGATCGACAACAGCGAGGTGCGCCGTCAGCAGCTCGCGCGGCTCGAGCACATCAAGGCGACCCGCGACGGCGCAAAGGTAGAGGCCGCGCTCGACGCCCTCACGAAGGCCGCAGCGGGCGACGGGAACCTGCTCGAGCTCTCGATCGAAGCGACACGGGCGCGGGCGACGGTCGGTGAGATCTCCGACGCGCTCGAGAACGTGTTCGGCCGCTACCACGCCAGCGTCCGCACCATTTCCGGCGTCTACGGCGGTGCGTACGCCGGCGACGAGGAGTTCCAGGCCATCCGCAAGGAAGTCGACGAGTTCGCACAGCACGAGGGTCGACGGCCGCGCATCCTCGTTGCCAAGCTGGGCCAGGACGGCCACGACCGCGGTGCGAAAGTCATCGCGACCGCATTCGCCGATCTCGGCTTCGACGTGGACATCGGTCCGCTCTTCCAAACGCCCGAAGAGGCGGCGCGCGAAGCAATCGAGAACGACGTCCACGTCGTCGGCATCTCCAGCCAGGCCGCGGCCCACAAGACGCTGGTGCCGCAGCTCATCGAGGCACTGCACGCGCAAGGTGCGCGCGAGATCGTCGTGGTGGTCGGCGGGGTCATCCCGGCCGGCGACTACGACTTCCTGCGCGCGGCGGGAGTGGGCGCGGTCTTCGGGCCGGGCAGCAACATCCCGCGGGCGGCCTCGGAGATCCTCTCCTTGGTCCGCGAACGCCGCGCTGCCGCGTGACGCGTCGATGAGTCTCGGACTCGCCGACGCCGTGCGCGGCGGCGACCGGCGCGCCCTGGCGCGTGCCATCACGCTCGTCGAGTCGACCCGCGAGGACCACCGCGCGGACGCGATCACATTGCTCGAAGACCTCATGCCCGGAACCGGCGCCGCAACGCGCGTCGGGATCAGCGGTGCGCCGGGCGCGGGCAAGTCGACGTTCATCGAGACGCTCGGATTGCACCTTGTCGACGAAGGGCACTGTCTCGCGGTCCTGGCCGTCGATCCCTCGAGCACACGTACGGGCGGCTCGATCCTCGGCGACAAGACGCGCATGGAGCAGCTCTCGCGACGGCCGGAGGCGTTCATTCGCCCGTCGCCCTCCGGGGGCACGCTCGGCGGGGTCGCTCGCCGCACGCGCGAGGTGCTGCTGGTGTGCGAGGCGGCCGGTTTCGACGTGGTGCTCGTCGAGACGGTGGGCGTCGGCCAGTCCGAGGTCGCGGTCGCGGGCATGGTCGACCTGTTCCTTCTCCTCCTCGCGCCGGGTGGGGGCGACGAGCTCCAGGGCGTGAAGCGCGGCATCGTCGAGCTCGCCGACCTCGTCGCGGTCAACAAAGCCGACGGCGCGTTGCTCGAAGCCGCCCGCCACACGGCGGCCGATTATGGGCATGCGCTCCACCTGGTCGGGCAGGCAGAAGTGCAGGTGCTGCTCACGTCCGCGCTCGAGGGCACGGGAATCGCCGAGGTGTGGAAGGCCGTCGAGGCGCATGCGCGCACCGCTCGCGAGTCGGGTGCCCTCGCCGCTCGCCGGGCCGACCAGGCACGCGACTGGATGTGGTCGGAGGTCACCGAGACACTCGTGGAGCGCGTACGCGCGGAGGCGCGCGTGCGCGGCGACGTCGACGCCCTCGAAGCCGACGTCGTCGCCGGCCGTATCTCGCCGGCCGCCGCCGCGCGCCGGATACTCGAACGCTGAAGGTCAGATCGTCGAGACGTGGTCGGGGACCAGGGCTAGCTCGCCTTGCGTACGGCTGCGGGCTGCTTGGGCTCCGGCGGCCGCGCCCGGCGCAGGATCTCGCGCGCCTCGGCGACCCCTCGGCGGCCGGCACGCCGTGTCCGCTCGTCGAGCAGCCAATCCGGCCGGCGGTCTGCCTGCTCCCGGCCGGGGAGCAGCCGTAGCTGCGTCGTCTCCCGGTGTTCGCTCCGCTCGCTCATGGGTTCGAGTATCCCCCGTAGGTGAGACAACAACGCCTGCCGGCTGTCCCAACGGCGGGAGCGTTCGTCCTGTTCCGGAGTCGTAGCCTGGTTCGGTGGGCGTCTACCTCGACTACGCGGCGTCGACGCCGATGCGACCCGAGGCGATCGACGCGTTGGCGCCGTTCCTCGCCGACCACGCCGCCAACCCTTCCGGGTCGCACGCCGCGTCGCGCGCCGCCAAGTCCGCGCTGGAGGAAGCACGTGAGACCGTCGCCGCCGCGTGCGGCGCCCGCCCGCACGAGATCGTCTTCACCGGCGGCGGCAGCGAGGGCGACAACCTGGCGATCAAGGGCGCGGCATGGGCCGCCCGTACGCGTGACGCGCGTCTCGACGGCGTCGTCACGACCGGCATCGAGCACAAGGCCGTGCTCGGCGCGTGCACCCGCCTCGAGCGAGAGGGGTATCGCGTCACAGCGGTCGGGGCGACCGCTTCCGGGGTCGTCGATCTCGACGCGTTGGCCGGCGCCCTCGACGAGCGCACCGCCGTCGTGTCGGTGATGCTCGTCAACAACGAGACCGGCGTACGCCAGCCGCTCACCGACGTCGCCGCGCTCGTACGCGAGCGCGCACCGAACGCCGCGTTTCATACCGATGCCGTGCAAGCGCCCCAATGGTGCGACCTTCGTGGAGCCGCCGCCTCCGCCGATCTCGTGGCGATCTCCGGCCACAAGTTCGGCGGCCCGAAGGGCGTCGGGGCGCTCGTCGTGCGCAACGATGTGCAGCTCGTCCCACTCATCGAGGGCGGCGGACACGAGCGCGGACTGCGCGGCGGTACCCAGAACGTCGCGGGCATCGTCGCGTTCGCCACCGCGCTGCGCGTCACGGACGAACGCCGCACCGAGGACGTCGCGCGCATTCGAGCATTGCGAGACGGGTTCGCGGACGCGCTCACTGCCGACATCGAGGGTTTCGCGGCGAACGGTGATGCCGAACGGCGGGTCGCAGGGCTGCTACACGCGGTGATCCCGGAGATCGAGGCGGAGACCCTTCTCGTCGCCCTCGACCAGCAGGGCGTCTATGCGGCATCCGGCTCGGCGTGCAGCTCGGGCGCGATCGACCCGTCGCACGTACTGCTCGCGATGGGGATGCCGCGCGAGCGCGCACTGTCGTCCGTCCGGTTCTCCTTCGGCTACGGATCGACCCAGCAGGACGTCGACGACGCGCTCGCCGTCATTCCCGAGGTCGTCGAGAAGCTACGGACCGCGTGATGGCCGCGCGTCGGGTCATGGTCATGATGAGTGGCGGCGTGGATTCGTCCGTCGCGGCCGCGCTCCTGCGCGACGACGGGTACGACGTCACGGGTGTCACGCTCAAGCTCTGGGGTGGCGAGAGCGACAGCGGGTGCTGCAGCGTCGGCGACGTCGAGGACGCGCGCCGGGTCGCCGCCCAGCTCGACATCCCGCACTATGTGTTCAACTTCGGCGACGATTTCAACGCCCACGTCGTCGAGCCGTACGTCGCCGCGTACGCATCGGGCCGGACACCGAACCCGTGCGTCGACTGCAACCGCATGATGAAGTGGGGCCGGGCGTTCGAGCGCGCGCAACAGCTGGGGTTCGACTTCGTGGCGACCGGGCATCACGCGCGCGTGGTGCAGACGGACCAAGGCCCCGCCCTCGCGCGCGGTCTCGACATGGCCAAGGACCAGTCGTATGTGCTCTACATGCTCGGACCCGGCGAGCTCGCGCGCACCGTGTTGCCGGTCGGGGAGCTGACGAAAGCCGAAGTGCGGGAGCGGGCTCGCGCGTTGAATCTGCGCACAGCTTCCAAGCGCGAGAGCATGGACGTCTGCTTCATCAGCCGCGGCGGGCGCGAGGCTTTTCTGGGAGCGCGTATCCCGCGGCGAGCCGGCACGATCGTCGAGGTGGGTGGTACCCAGGTCGGCACGCATGACGGTGTCGATGCGTTCACGATCGGCCAGCGGCGGGGCGTCGGAGTCGCGGCTGGCGCGCGGCGCTACGTCGTCGATCTCTCGGTGACGGATGCCACGATCACCGTCGGGCCGCGTGAGGCGCTGTTGCGCGACCGCGTGCGACTGCGCGACGTGCACTTCGCCCGAACGCCGCCGCCGGACATGCTCGTGCAGACGCGCGCCCACGGGCGCGTCACGACCGCCCGGCTGGTCGGTCGCGACGTCGTGTTCGCGACGCCGCAACCTCGTGTCGCGCCCGGCCAGGTGGTGGCGTGTTACGACGACGACGTGTGTTGCGGCGGCGGAATCGTGGCGTGAGCGGAACAACGGCCGTCGACCCGACGCGGGCGATCCAGCGTCTCACCGGGTTGGGAGGCGGCGCTTCGCGGCGAGAGCGAGGAAGGCGTCCGGACGCGTGGTCGCGAACACGACGCCACCGGCCTCGACGAGATGACCATCGACGCGACCGCGGCGCCGACCGAACGTCACGGTCTTGTCGAACGCGATCTCGACACCACCGACGAGCGTGCCGAGGCGGAGATCGAGGACGCCGTCAGGAAGCGACCGCCCCGGGACGCGGTGCACGCGTCCCACCGCATCGCGGCGCACGAGCACGGGCTCGAGCAGGGTCAGAGGGTCGACGATCGCGATCCCGGCCGGGACCAGAACGACCCAGCGGCGTGAGAGCGCGTCCAGCGAACGCACGACGAGCCACGCAATCGCGACACCGACGATCGTGCACGCGATGCCCGCGATGACGTTCGCGTCAGCGAGCAGCAGCGGCCCCGCGACTGCGCCCGCCGCAACGAGCGCGATCGCGAGCGGCACGGGACCGACGAGCAACGGCGTGGGGATGCGCATCGGGAAGCGGACCTCGTCGCCATACGCGAGCGCGTTGCCGGCCGCGGCCGCCACCGGATCCGACAAGGCCAGCGTGGCGGCGAGCAGGCTGCTCGCGACCGCGATGACCGCCGACGCGGCGCTCGTCGACGTGATCGAAAGGATCGTGCACGCGATCCCTACCGGGGCGACGACGCGGAGCAACGTGAGGCCGCACGGCCGCGGTGCCAGCAACGCCAGGAGGCTTGCCGCCCAGGCCGCCCACAACAGCACAGTCGCGAGGCGGGCCGGCCCGGTGGGTAATCCGTCGAGTGCGTCCGCGATCGCGCCACCGGTTGTCGCCGGCAGCACGGCCCAGGCGGAGCGCGCGCACCACAACAAGATGCCGGGTCTCATCGCGCGCTCGCGTGCTCCGCTTCGTGGGTTCAACGATTGAGGCCGTATCCTACGAATCTTCATGGGGGACATCGGGCTCGTTGCAGGAATGGCGACCGCGATCGGAAGCCTGCCGCATCCGGACGCGCGCGTCGCCGCGTCGCTCGTGCTCCGTTGCCTGCCCGATCTTCCCGCCGCGCCGCAGCTTCCGCGTCGCACGCCGCTCGAAGGGATGATCGCGCAATGGGCGAGTGCAGTGCCCGGCGTCGTCGTGCACGCGGACGGCACGATCTCGCTCGGTGAACGCGACGAGGTCGACGCAGCCGCGCCCCTGGATCCGGTCTTCGCTCGCGAGACGCACGGTTCCCTGCTGACCTTCCTCGAGGTCGCGGCGGCACAGTCCCCTCCGCTGCGTCGCGTGAAGGTGCAGATGACGGGCCCGTTGACGCTCGGCACCGCGCTCGTCGACGCGGGAATGCGCGCCGAGATCGCGTTTCCGCTCGCGGCGCGCGTCGCGCGCGCGTGGGCGCTCGCGATCGAGGACTTGACCGCGCGCATGCTTCCGGGGGTACGGCTCGTGTTGTTCTTCGACGAGCCTTCGTTGGTCTCCTGGCGCGGCGCCGAGGGACCGGTCGAACGGGAAGTGGCGATCGATCTCCTGTCGAGCTCGCTCGCGGCGACGCGCGCGATCACGGGCGTGCACGTCTGCGGGAACGGCGACGTGCGACTGGCCCTCGATGCCGGTCCGCATGTCGTGCATTTCGACGTCGGCGCGATCGACCTCGACGACGCGGTGGCGATGTCGCGGTTCCTCGAGGGCGGGGGCTGGTTCGCGTGGGGCGCCATTCCGACGCACCGGCCGGTCGGGGAGAACGCGCAGCCTTTGTGGAAGGACCTGCTCGAGACGTGGTGCGAGCTCACGCGCCGCGGGTGCGATCCGGCGCGCCTGCGCACGCAGGCGCTGATTGCGCCGGCGTGCGGGCTCGCGGGCCACGGGGAGAGCCAGGCAGAGCATGCGATGCTGCTCGCGCGCGAGATCGGCGGACGCGTCCACGGTCACGCGGCCGCGTGCAAGCTCGCGGTCGGGGCCTAGCAATCAGCGGCGCAGGCCCTCGGTAGCCTGCGAGCGATGGCTGCCAAGCCGCCCGCCGAAGCCGTCGAACGGGTCGAGGCGCTGCGCGGGCTCATCGAGTACCACACCGAGCGCTACTTCGTCTTCGACGAGCCCGAGATCGCCGA
>JBBQXS010000058.1:0-22630 GCA_038209365.1 Acidimicrobiia bacterium
GGGTGGGTTCTCCCCCCCCCCCCCCCCCCCCCCCGCGCGCCCCCCCACTAGCCGTTGACCTGTTCGAGGCGCTCGATCGCCTCGATATACTCCTCGACGAGTTTTTGCATCACGTCGCGCACCGGTCGCACGTTGTTCATCATCCCGACGACCTGGCCGACCGGGAAGCCGGTCAACTCCCGGTTCTGCGAACGGTAGATACGCGAGAACGCGTCGGCCACGAGCATGAACTGCAAGGGCATCGGCAGATAGCCCGGCGAGTCCGGACCTTCCCACGCGTCGGTCCACGCGGTGCGCAGCTGGCGCGCCGGCTTGCCTGTCAGCACGCGGGAACGCACGGTCTGGGTCGAATCGGCGCCGAGCAGCTTCTCCAAGATGAGCGGCGTCGCATCGCTCTCCGCGACCGTCAACCAGATCGACCCCGTCCATACGCCTTGGGCACCCATGGCGATCGCGGCGGCGATCTGCGACCCGTGCGCGATGCCGCCCGCCGCGAGCACGGGCGCCGGCTTCACGGTCTCGATCACCTGCGGCCACAACACCACCGAGCTGATCTCGCCGGTGTGGCCACCGGCCTCCGTGCCTTGTGCCACCACGATGTCGACGCCGATCTCGCGGTGCTTCTGCGCGTGGCGCGGACTGCTCGCGAGGGCGGCCACCAACATGCCGTGCTCGTGCGCCGTGTCGACGACATCTTCCGGTGGCGGCCCGAGCGCGTTGACCAGCAGCGACGGCGAGTGCTGCAACGCGATCTCGATCTGTGGGCGGGCGGTCGCGTCGGTCCAGCCGAGCAGGTGATGACCGCGCTCGACGTCGTCGGGGAGCGGCGGGATGCCGTGGTCGGCGAGCACCTTCTCGACGAACTCCCTGTGCTCGGGCGTGATCATCTGCTCCAGCTGCGTCTCGAGATCCTCGGGCTCCACTCCTTCGGGCAGCTCGACGTTGGCGGGCATCACGAGGTCGACGCCGTATGGCTTGCCGTCGACGTGCTCCTCGATCCACTTCAGCTCGATCTCGAGCTCGTCGGGCGTGAAGTACAACGCACCGAGCACGCCCATGCCACCTGCGCGACTCACGGCGGCGACGACGTCACGGCAGTGACTGAACGCGAAGATCGGGAATTCGAGGCCGAGGTCGCGGGCGAGTTGCGTGCGCATGAGGCTGGATCGTAGGGAGCACGAACCACACCTGCAACACGTTCTAGGTTCGCGCTATCTTCCAGCGGTGCCGGCAACCGGGACGCGTGCGATCGAGACGGCGGAACGGAAGAAGCGCTGCCTCGACGCTGCCGTCGCGCTCGCCGCCGAGGGCGGTTACGACGCCGTGCAAATGCGTGATGTCGCGGCGCGCGCCGAAGTCGCGCTCGGCACCTTGTACCGGCACTACACGTCGAAGGATCAACTGCTGCTCGCGGCGATGGCCCAACAAGCGGCAACGTTGCGCGAGCGACTGGTGCAGCGGCCACCGCGCGGCGAGACCCCCGCGGCGCGGCTCTCGAACGTGCTCGAGCGGGCGTCACGCGCCCTCGAGCGACAGCCGCAGGTGACGCGGGCGATGGTCACTGCGATGTCGTCGCACGGCGCGGACACGGTGGCCGTCAAGCACGAGATCGACTCCACGATGCGGGCGATCATCGGCGACGCGGTCGACGGCGCCCCCGTACGCCACCTCGACGACATCATGCGGGTGCTCGGCTCGGTCTGGTTCGCCGAGCTGACCTACTGGTGTGCCGGTCTCTCGGAGAAGTCGCCGATGGGCGAGAATCTCGCCCGCGCCGCGTCACTCCTCCTTCCGTAGACGCGCCCGTACCTCGCCCAGGATCGCAGCGTTTCCCGGATTGCGCGAGTCGACCGGTCCCACGATCAGCCACTCGGTACCGCACGCCAAATACGCGCGCAGGCGCGCGGTCAGCCCGTCGACACCCTCTTCCCGCGGTCGTGCGAGCCCGCCCCACGTGATCGTGGCCTCGGGTGCGACCTCGCGCACGAGGGCGACCTGGGCGGCGAACGACTGCGGATCGGCGCCCCACCCGTTCCACCCGTCGGCGATCGCGGCGATCTCACGCACCTGCGCGGCGCGGCCGCCCACCCACACCGGCACACCGTTGCCCTGCGTCGCCCGTACCGCCTCGTGCAGCGCGTTGATGCGATCGACCATCGTGCCGAACCGGAGGCCGAACGCCTCGTTCTCGGCGCGGCTCTGCGTGTCACCCGCGCCGATGCCGGCGATCACGCGCCCGCCGCTGATCCGGTCCGCCGTGGTGAACGTGTGCGCGAGCACGGCGGGCGGACGCAGAGTCGCGCGCGCGACCAGGGTGCCCACCCTGACGTGCGCGGTCTCGGCCACGACCGCGCCGAGCAGCGCGAAGCACTCGATGGCGGGGCGCCGGTTCGGCGGGTCGCCCCGCCACAGGTGGTCGTAGACGAACACGCCGTCGAGGTGGGCGTCCTCGGCCGCGCGCGCGACGGTGATCGCGATCTCGGGATCCTCGACGAACGACGGCAGGGTGAGCCCGACGTTGATCACGACAAGAGGTTGCGTGCGAGCACAGCGGCGCCCACTGCACCGGCGCGCTCGCCGAGCTCGGCGGGCACGATCGCGACCGGTGGCCGGTACTGCGAACCTTCGATGTGGCGCCGAAACGCGTCGTACAGCGGTCCGAAGAGCAGCGTGCCCAGCTCCACGAGCCCGCCTGCGATCACGATGCGCTCGGGATCGAGAATGTTCGCGAGCCCGGCCAGCCCGAGCGCGACGTTGTCTGCGTACTGCGCGAGCAACGCGAGCGCGTCGCCGTCGCCGTGCGCGGCCGCCGTCCCGACCGCGATGCCGGTGACTGCGTGGCGGTCGCCGCCCGCCGCGGCGACGATTCCCGGTCCCCCGCCGTGCGAGACGAGGTCACGCGCCATCCGGCCCAGCGCCGTGCCGGACGCGATCGCCTCCCAGTGGCCGCGCTCCCCGCACGCGCACATCGGGCCGTCGACATCGACGGTGAAGTGGCCGAATTCGGCACCGAAGTTGTGCGCGCCCCGGTACATGCGACCGTCCAGGAGCATGCCGCCGCCGATGCCGGTGCCGAGCGTGACGAGCAGGGCGTGCCGCACGCCGCGTGCCGCGCCGTACGTTGCCTCGCCGAGTGTCGCGACGTTGGCGTCGTTGTCGACGACGACGGGGTGACCGGTCGCCTCCGCGAGCAAGTCCCGCAACGGTGCCTGGCGGACGTGGGGCAGGTTCGGCGAGTACAACACGTGGCCCCGCGTGTCGACGAGGCCGGCCACGCCGACACCGATCGGCTCGTGGTCGCTGCGCAGTGCCTCGACGATCGCGGTGCTCGTCGCGACCAGCGCATCGACACCGGCGTGGGGAGACGCCTGGCGCAGCTCTCGCACGACGACGCCATCGTGGTCGACGACGACGCCGAGCACCTTGGTGCCGCCGATGTCGAGGCCGATCGTCGGCCCGTGCACGTCGGGACCTACCCGGCGTCGGCGTCGTTGTCGATGTCGATGTGGTGCAGCCGAGATTCGTGGCCGGCGTCGCGCCCCGGCCGACGCTGCTGCTGATCGACGAATTCCTCGGCCGCGTCGACCACCGTGCGCATCGCCCGCAGGAGCTCGTGTGCGGCGTTCCACAGATGCTCGACCACGTCGTCCTCGGGCGGCACGTATGGGGAGCTCACGTAAATTCGATCACGAGGCGGCCGTCGACGAAGCGCGCGCGGCCGACGTCCCGGCGGGCGAGGCTGTCGGGCAAGAGCATGGCGCGGCGGTGCGGGCCGACGGTGACCACGAGCTCGTCCTCGGTGCGCCCCAGCTCGACCTCTGCGCGCGAGACGAACGGCAGATGAAGCGAGAGCAGCAATTGCTCGCCGTGGGCCTCGACGCGGAAGGGCTCCGCGAACGAGAGCCGGTCGGCGACGTCGAGGTCGTCATAGCAGCCCTTTGCGAACATCGAGAGCTGCGAGAGCCCGATGATCTCCTCGTTGGCGAGCTCCGACGTGAGCAACGGCAGCGGCGCGAACGCCTCCGCGATCACGTCGAGGTGGGCGGCCTGGGTTGTCTTCCACTGCGCGAGCCACGGATGCTCGACGTCGGCCGGGAGGAGACGGTTCACGATGACCGCATCGACGTGGTAGCCGAAGAGCGACAGATATGTGTAGGTGCGGCGCGCCTCGGCGACGACGAGCCGCTCGGGGTTCACGACGAGCCGCGCGCTCGTGATGTCGCCGTCGGTGAGGAGATCGCGCACCCCGTCGAGCCGGTCGTAGAAACGGTGGATCGCGGCGAACACGTTGTCGCCTGCCACCGGTACGTTCGCCAGGCGTTGCACGATGGGCCGAGCGAGGCGGGTCAGCCGCCGCTGCGTCTCGAAGACGCGGTCCATGTACCACGCGAGCACATCGGGCAGCGAGAGCAACCGGATCGTCTCGGCAGTCGGTGCACAATCGACGACGACGAGGTCATACGCGTCGCTGCTCGCGAACTCCTTGATGTCCGCCAGCGCGAACACCTCGTCGAGGCCGGGGATGACCGCGAGCTCCTCGGCTTCTACGCTGCCGGCGCCGGCCCAGTCGAGCACGTCGACGAGATAGCGCCGCACGTCGTTCCATGCTTCCTCGAAGCGAATCCGTGCGTTGAGCTGCTGGCCCCACAAGTGCTCGGCAATCGGCGTCGGGCGGTCACCGAGCGGCACGTCCAATGCGTCCGCGAGGGAGTGCGCGGGATCGGTCGAGCACACGACGGTGCGCAACCCCGCTTCGGCCGCGCGTACAGCGGTCGCGGCCGCGACCGTCGTCTTACCGACACCGCCCTTGCCCGTGAACAGGAGGATGCGCATGGGCCGGGGAGGCTACTGCCGCGCCGTCGCTTCGGTGTCGGTCCGCTTGATCCGGCGCAGGGGCGGCACCGTCTTCGGCGGCTGCTTTCTCGGAGGAAGCTCGGCAATGAGGTTCCTGGTGGCGGCGGTGACGCGCCGCACTGCCCGTTCGAACGCGTCATTCGTCCGCTCCGATGGAGCGGTGACCCCGCTGATCTTGCGCACGTACTGGCGCGCGGCGGCTTCGATCTCTTCGGGTGTGGCGTCGGGTTCGAGCCCGCGCAGCGTTGTGATGTTTCGACACATGGGTGCCACGCTACCGGCGATCTCTCTCCTCGGATGGTTCGCGCCGCGGGCCTGTGCCAGCATCTGCGCATGACGACCGAGATCCAGCGCTGGAAAGTGGGAAACGCGACGATCACGAGCGTCGTCGAGGACGAGACCCATCACATCCCGCCCGAGCTCTTCTTTCCGGCCGCCACCGCGGCAGAGGTCACCGGGCACCCCTGGCTCGCACCGGATTTCGCGGATGAGCAGGGCAACATCGCGCTCCGCGTGCAGGCGTTCGTCGTCGAGATCGGCCTGCGCAGAGTCCTTGTCGACCCCTGCGTGGGGAACGACAAGAAGCGCCCGATCCCGTTCTGGAACGAGATGACGTGGCCCTTCTTCGAACGCTTCACGGATGCCGGGTTCGACGCGGCCGGCATCGACACCGTGGTGCACACGCATCTGCATGCAGATCACGTGGGTTGGGACACGCACCTGGTCGACGGCGATTGGGTACCGACTTTCACCAACGCGCGGCACCTCTATACCGAGCGTGAGCTCGCGTATTGCAAGGCTGGTGGCAATCCCGGCATCGACGGCGTCTACGCGGACACGGTTGCTCCGATCGTCGATGCCGGGCTCGCGGACATCGTGGCCGAGGACGCCGACCTCGGCGACGGCCTGCGGCTCGAACCGTCGACGGGCCACACGCCGGGTCACGTCTCCATGTGGATCGAATCGTCGGGAGAACGCGCCCTCGTCACCGGCGACTTCCTGCATCACCCCGTGCAGTGCGAGATCCCGGCGTGGGCGGAGATCGGCGATCACGATGCCGAGGTCGCGCGCGCGACGCGGCGCCGCATGCTGGCGCGCGCGGCCGAATGCGGCGCGCTCGTGCTCGGAACACACTTCAGCACCCGGCCGGCCGGTCGGGTCGTCGTGTACGACGACGCATGGCGGTTCGTGCCGGAGTAACCCACCCGGGCGGCAGGCCTCCCCGCGCAGCCCTCAGGCGACGGCTTCGACCTGCTTCTTCAGCTCTTTGAGCGCGCTGCCCATGATGAGGCCGGCGGCGCGGCGCTTCACGAGCCCGGGGAGCGGTACCGCGAGGTCGACGACGAGGTCGTAGTGGACGCGCGTGGACGACGCGCCCTCGGGCTCGAACCGGTACGAGCCGTCGAGACGGCGCACCAGGTCACCCTCGACGAGCTTCCAGGAGAACGCCGCCGGCGCCTCCGAGTAGTCGTATTCGAGCACGTACCGGACGCTCTTGCCGAGCGCGGCGACCCGGTATTCGACGCGCGCGCCGCGGCCTTCGGGATCCTGCTCGACGATCTTGACTTCCTTCACGTCCGCCCACTCGGGATAGGACTCGAAGTCGACAGCAACGTCCCAGCACCGGTCGGCCGGCGCTTCGACACGGATGCGCTCGTGCGCGGTCTCGGTCATCGGCGTCCTCCTTTCGCAAGCCGCGCAGGCCTGGCCGCCTGCGGGGTTCGGCGGGGCGGAAACGTGCCGTGCCGCGCGCCCCACAGCGCGGCCAGCCCGAGCGAGAGCATCGGAACGAGCACGCCGAACGCGTTCGTGAACGCGGTGCCGAGTCCCACGACGATGGAAGCCGCCGTCGCCCACAACAGCTGATGCCGCACGTCGGCCGGTGCCGAGCCGGTGAGGAAGACCCACGACGACACGACGACGTCGTCACCGCGCGCCGAGCGCGCGAGCGCAACGCCGAACGCGTACAGCCAGATGACCAACGACGCACCGAACAGGATCAGGCTCACAGCGGTGGTCGTCGTGTCGAGCGCGTGGAGACCGAGCGCGTTGGGCACCGCGACGACCGTGAAGAGCGCGAGCGACGCCCACGACGCGATCACGATCCGCTTGCCGGTCACGGTCGCCAATCTACCGGGGCAGGTCGCCAACGGCCGCGAGCTCTCCGCGGGCGAGCGGCGCAAGGCGGTCGACGAGACGGTCGTACGCGAATTCCTCCACGGCCCGGCGCCGGGCCGCGGTGCCCATGCGCAACCGAAGACCGGGATCGTTGACGAGCGCGTGCAGCTTGGCGCGCACCGCGGACACGTCGCGAGGCGGCACTACGAAACCGGTCTCGCCGTCGACCACCGCTTCGTGCGCGCCACCGCTACGACCGGCGACCGAAGGGACCCCGCACGCAGCCGCCTCGAGGAACACGATGCCGAAACCCTCGGCTTCCAGGCCGGCCCAGCGTTCGCGGCAGCACATCGCGAACACGTCGGCGCACGCGTAGAGCGCGGGAAGGTCGGCGTCGGGCACGCGCCCGAGGAACGTCGTGTTGGCGCGCGCGCGTCGTTCGAGACGGGCCCGATCACGGCCGGCGCCGGCGATCGCGAGCTGCACATCGGGAAGGCCGGCAACCGCGTCGAGCACGACATCGAAGCCCTTCCGGGGCACCAGACGCGAGAGCCCGAGCACGAGCGGCCGGCCTGCATCCAGGCCGAAGCGTTCCCGGACTGCGGCGCGTTGCACGTCGTCGAGCGGGCGGAACCGGCTGCTGTCGACGCCGGGCGGCACGATCATGCCCCGCACCGCACGACCCGCGACGTACGCAAACTGCGCGGCCGGATACCCGCCCACCGCGACCACTGCTGCTGCGCCGTGCAACACCCGGCGACCGAGCTGCCGCGTCACCGGGAGGCGCCCGCACACCGTGATCTCGGCGCCATGACCCACCACGACGTACGGCGCGGCGCGCAGCTTCGGTGCGATGAGGCCGAGCGGGAGCATCGGATCGACGAACACGACGTCGGCACGCACCTCGCGCGCCAACGCGTCCACGTCGCGAACCATTGCGCGGGTCGGGAGTAATACCTTCTGCCTCGTGCGCACGACGCGGAACGCCTGCTGCGCGTCCCACTCGGCCGCGCCGTCGTATGGCGTCGTGAGCACCGTCGTGTCGGCAGGCGGCAACCGCCGCCACAGCTCGTAGAGAACGGACTGGATGCCGCCGAGCTTGGGTGGAAAGTCATTGGTGACGAGGAGCGACGGCATCGACTATGTCTGCACTCGCGCCGCAACCGAGCTCCGCAACAACAACAGGCCCGCGAGACACGTCAGGCCGGCAACGGCGAACGCGCCCCGGTAACCGGCGAACTCTGCGATCACCCCCGCGATTGCCGCACCGAAGCCTGCCGAGAGATCGAAGAACGAAGAGAACGTGCCGACGACCGATGCCCGCTCGGAGTCCCTGATGCCGGCGAGCGCCAGCGTCAAGAGCGCGGGATACAGCAGCGACATGCCCGACGCGAACACGATCGTGCCGACCACCAGGCCGGCGATCGACGGCCAGGCCGCGATGATCGTGATCCCCGTTCCCGAGAACGCGAGCGCCAGTGCACCGGCGTTGCGCGGACCGAGACGATCGGGGAGGCGCGCGCCCACGATCCGGACGATGAGGATCAAGATCCCATACAGCAAGAAGATCGCGCCCGCGGACGCGTCGACGTCGCTGTCCACGTACAGCGGCAGCAGCGGCGTAAACGCCGACAACGGCATGAGGCCGAGGAACAGCACGAGTCCGGGACGAAGCGCGGCCGGATGCAGGAGCCGCGCCCCGGCAACGGCCTCGTGCTCGCGGGGGACATCGCGCGTGAAAAGGCCCAACCCCGCGGCGAGCAGGGCGAGCGCGGCCGACACGATGAACGTGAGCAGGTAACGGTCGTGTCCGCGGAGGACGTCGCCGAGCGCCGGGCCGAACGCCAAGCCGCCGTACACCGCCACCGACCAGTAGCTGACGGCTTCGCCCCGGCGCGCCGCGGGTGCGAGATCGGTGACCATCGTCGCGGCGCCCACGAAGAAGGCTGCCTCACCGAACCCGGTGACCACACGCATCGCGATCAGCCACCAGAGGGCGTGCACGACGCCGTAGAGGATCGTGGACGCCGCGACGATCAACGCGCCCCAGATGATCAACGCGCGCCGTCCGACCGTGTCCCCGATTCGACCGGCGTACGTTCGCAACACGACGGCACCGACCGCGAACGCACCAACCGCCACGCCAACCGCGGCGTCTCCGAAGTGCAGCTGATCCTTGACGTAGTGCGGGAGCACCGGCGTCAGCATCGTCAGCGCCATGAAGTAGCAGAGCCCGCACGTGACGACGAGCAGGAACCGCGAGGTCAACAGCTTTGCGTGTGCGTCATGCATTTGCGTGAGCCAGCTCGAGCGCTTCATCCCACGAGCCGCGCTCGGCGATCAGCTTGCGGTAGTGCATGATGTTGCGGGGACGGTTGAACCCGAGCGCACCGGTGAGCCGGCCGTGCTTGCCGAACAACGCCACGAATTGGCGCTCGTCCAGAGTGCCGTGCGCGACGTGCACCTCGGCATCGGCGGACACGACGCCGACGCTCTGGATCTTGCGGTCGTACTGGTCCGACCAGACGAAGGGGACCGGCGCGAACGCGCGCTCGTCGCCGAGCAGTCGGCGCGCGGCGTGCACACCCTGCTCGGTCGCGTTGGTCCAGTGCTCGAGCCGCATGGACGCGCCGTCGAACAACACGTTCGGCCAGCGGGCGACGTCACCGGCCGCGACGATGCCGGGCGCCGCGGAACACGACGTGTCGCACACGACGCCGTTGTCCAGCGTGAGGCCGGAGCCTTCGAGCCAGCCGGTCTCCGGAAACACGCCGACGCCGACGACCACCACGTCGGCCTCGACGAGCGATTGGTCACCGAGCCGGACGCCGGCCACTTGTCCCTCGCCATCCGCTTCGACGCCGTCGACGTGCACGCCGGTGCGGAGATCCACACCGTGGTCGCGGTGTACACCGGCGATCGCGGCCCCGACCTCGGCGCCGAGGCCGCGCACCATCGGCTGGGAAAGCATCTCGAGCAGCGTGACGTCCAGTCCGCGCGTGCGGCACGTCGCGGCAACCTCGGCGCCGATGAACCCCGCACCGATCACGACCACCTTCGGGCGGGCGTCGAGCAGCTCGCGCAATGCGAGCGCGTCGTCGAGCGTCCGCAGCGTCAACACCCCGGGAAGGTTCGGCTGGCCGGGGAGCCGCCGCGGTGTGGAACCGGTGGCGATCACGAGCCCGTCGAACGCGATCCGCTCTCCGTCGTGCAACTCGACCTCGCGGGCGGGGACGTCGAGCGCAACGGCGCGGGAATCGAGGCGCCACTCGAGCTCGAGGTCGTCGACGCCCTGCTTGCGCAACACGATTTGCTCCGGATCCCAGTCGCCGCGCAACAGCTCCTTCGACAGCGGCGGTCGGTCGTAGGGAAGGTGCGGCTCCGCGCCGATCGCAACGATCCGCTCGTCGAACCCGTCGCGCCGCAGTGTCTCTGCGGCGCGCAGGCCCGCGAGCGAGGTGCCCACGATCGCAATCGTCCGCATCATTTTTCTTGGTCGCGCTCGCTGCGGGCCGGGTTACCCGGCCCGCGGACGCTCACCGCTCCCGCGAGTTCGCTACGGTCCTTCGGCCCTTCGCTCACCGCGCCGTGCGATTCTCTGGCGCGCCTCTCGCCGACATGCCTAGTGATGCAGCTCCTGCCGACATGCGTCGTGACGCTACCAAGTTGGCCGTGAACCTGACGCGGCCGTCATACTGACGGGCCATGCCCGACGCTGCCCCGCTCGACGTTTCCGGCCGCTCGCTGCGCCTGCGCGACGTCGACATCGACGCGTTCCTGCACCCGAAGACGATCGCCGTCATCGGCGCGTCCGAGCAGTCCGCGAAACCGAACACGGCGATGACGCGCAAGTTCGATCAATGGGCGAAACACCACGGCGCGGCGTTCTTCCCCGTGCATCCCGAGTACGAGACGGTGCTCGGCCATCGGTGCTATCGCTCCATCTTCGACATTCCCGGCGACATCGACCTTGCGATCATCCTCACCGGGCGCGCCGAGCAGACGTTCGAGGAAGTGCTGAAGCGCAAGACACGGTTCGCGGTGATCTTCGCGGCCGGCTTCTCCGAGACAGGAGCCGAAGGCAAGAAGCGCGAGCGCCGCCTCGAAGCGTTGGTGCAGAGCGGCGACGTGCGACTGCTCGGGCCCAACACGAACCTCAACGCGTTCGAGGACTTCCGCGGTGATCTCGAAGGACCGTCGATTGCGCTCATCACGCAGTCGGGACATCAAGGCCGCCCGGTGTTCCAGGGCCAGGAGATCGGCATACGCCTCACCCACTGGGCGCCCACGGGGAACGAGGTCGACCTCGAGTTCGCCGACTTCGCGCGTTACTTCGCCGACCAACCCGAAGTGGGCGTGATCGCGTGCTACATCGAGGGCTTCAAGGACGGCCGCACCCTGATGCTCGCCGCGGACCACGCCGCGGCGCTGCGCAAGCCGATCGTGATGGTCAAGGTCGGCAAGACCGCCGCGGGCCGGTCGATGGCGCAGTCCCACACCGGCCACCTCACCGGTTCCGACGCGGTGACCTCGGCGGTGTTCCGGCAGTTCGGCGTGACGCGTGTCGACGGCCTCGACGACCTCTTGGAAGTCTCGATGGCGCTCGCCCGTACCCGGCCCGACGAGATCCCTTCGTGGGCGCGCCGCGAGCGCGACCCAGGAGTATGCGTGTACGCAATCTCGGGGGGCACCGGCGCGCACATGGCGGACGAGCTCGCCGACGCGGGGCTGTCGCTGCCGGATCTCACCAAGAGCTCGCAGCAGCAGCTGCACGACGGGCTCATCCCCACGTACCTGCGCGTGTCCAACCCGGTCGACTGCGGAGGCCCGCCGGTCGCCGACGCGCGGGGACGGAAGATCCTCGACGTGATACTCGCCGACAAGCGCACCGACATCGTGGTCATCCCGATCACCGGCGCGGTCGCCGTGTTCAGCGAGCCGTTCACGCGCGACATCATCGAAGCCGCGAAATCGTCGACCAAGCCGGTGTTCGTCGTATGGGGCGCCCCGGCCGGTACCGACGACACGTATTACAAGCGGTTGCTGGACGGCGGCCTTCCGGTGTTCCGCAACTTCGCCAACTGCGTGAAGGCCGTGAAGGCATACGCCGACTACTGGTCGTTCGCGGCGCGTTACCGGTCACCGTTCGCCGACGCGCCCGCCGCGCCGTCGGCCGCAGCGAAAAAGACCCGGAAGCTGCTCGAGGGTCTCGCGCCGGGCGAGGCACTTTCGGAGTGGTATTCGAAGCAGCTGATCCGCGCCTACGGCATCAAGACGTCGAAGGATGCGCTGTGCGCGTCCGCGGCCGAAGCCGTCAAGGCGGCCAAGGCGATCGGCTTCCCGGTCGTGATGAAGGTGTCGTCGCCCGACCTGCTGCACAAGTCCGACGTCGGCGTCGTCAAGCTCGGCGTGACCTCGCCGAAGGAGGTGCGCGCCGCGCATGACGAGCTGCTCCGGAACGCGCGAAAGGCCGACCGGAAGGCCCGGATCGACGGCGTGATGGTGTGCGAGATGGTGGTCGACGGCGTCGACACGCTGATCGGCGTGTCGAGCGACGAGCTGTTCGGGCCCGTGGTCACCTTCGGCCTCGGCGGCATCTTCGTCGAGGTGTTCGGCGACGTGACGTTCCGGGTCCCGCCCTTCTCGGAGGACGAGGCCCGGCGCGCGCTCGAGGAGCTGAAAGGCATGGCCCTGTTGCATGGCGCGCGCGGTCAGAAGCGCGGTGACGTCGACGCGCTGGTCGACACCATCATGAAGGTGCAGCAGCTCGCCATGGACCTGGCCGGCGACGTCTGCGAACTCGACATCAACCCGCTGCGCGTACGAGCACGCGGCGCAATGGCCCTCGATGCGCTGGTGGTGAAGAAGTGAGCGAGGAACCGAGCAACGCCGAAGAACTGCTGACGCGCCTCGAGAACGGCGTGCTGTGGCTGACCGTGAATCGCGCGGACAAGGGCAATGCGATCCCCTACTACGTGCGCGACCGGTTGATCGCGGCGTTCCGAGACGCACACGCCGATCTCGCCGTGCGCGCCATCGTGCTGACCGCCGCCGGCGAGCGACATTTCTGCACGGGCGCGGACCTCTCGGTCCCCCAGCCCTCCCCCGCCAATCCCGAGGGCGCGCCCGATCGCGTCGTGGGTGCGGCCGTGAACATGATGCGCAAGGGCTTCCAGCAGCTGATGGTGGCGATCCAGGACTGCGAGAAGCCGGTGATCGTCGCACTGAACGGCACCGCGGCCGGCGGTGGCTCGATGCTCGTGCTGGCGGCGGATCTCGTGGTCGCGGCGGACAACGCGAAGCTCATCCAGGTGTTCGTCCGGCGGGGGCTCGTTCCCGACGCGGGTGTGGCGTACCTGCTGCCCCGCGTCCTCGGGATGCACAAGGCGAAGGAGCTCGTGTTCTTCGGCGACGATCTCTCGGCTTCAGAGGCAGAGAAACTGGGGATCGTCAACAAGATTGTTCCCGCGGCGGAGCTGCAAGCGGCCGCGAAGGAGTGGGCCGAGCGGCTCGCACGCGGGCCGACCAAGGCGATCGGCTGGTCGAAGAAGTTGTTGCACGACGCGTCAGAGCTGTCGCGACGCGACCTGCTCGAAGAAGAAGCGATGCTGGTGGAGCTGAACACTGCGACCGAGGACTCGAAGGAGGGTGTGACGTCGTTCCGGGAACGCCGCCAACCCGAATGGAAGGGCTGGTGATCAAGAACCAGACCGCGGTCGCCGGGATCGGACAAACCGCGTTCGGGAAGGGCCTGCCCGATACCGAGCTGTCGCTCGCGTGCCAGGCGATCTCGATGGCGCTCGACGACGCCGGCGTCCACGCGTCGGAGGTGGACGGCCTCGGTTCGTACACGATGGAGCCGAACCGCGAGGTCGACGTCGCGCGTGCCGTGGGTCTCGGGGACATCACGTTCTTCTCGCAAGTCGGGTTCGGCGGCGGCGCCGGATGCGGCGTGGTCGGGCACGCGGCGATGGCCGTCGCGACGGGCCAGTGCAACGTCGCCGTCGCGTGGCGGGCGCGCAAGCGCGCCGACAAGAGCTCGCGGCCGTGGGCGCAGGCCGGCGGACGTATCGCCGACAGCTGGCAGTGGACACGCCCCTTCGGCATCATCCGCCCGGTCGACGAGATCGCGATGCTGACGCGCCGTTACATGCACGAGTACGGCGGTACGCGCGACCACTTGGCGAACATCGCGCTGGCATTCCGCAAGCATGCGTCCCGCAATCCGGCCTCGACGATGGGGCACAAACCGTTGACGCGCGATGACTACATGCGCGCCCGGTGGATCTCCGAGCCGCTGTGCCTGTACGACAACTGTCTGGAGACCGACGGCGCACTCGCGGTGGTGATCACCTCTGCGGCGCGGGCCCGCGACCTGCAGCAGCCGCCCGCGTACATCCATTCGTTCGCGCAGGGCCTGCCGCCGCAACACCAGACGATGACGAACTACTTCACCGACGACCCGCTGCGCGGCCCGGCGTGGACCGCCGCGAAGCGCATGTGGGAGATGGCCGACGTCACGCCTGCCGACGTGAAGGTCGCGCAGCTGTACGACGCGTTCAGCCCGCTGATTCCCTTGTCGTTGGAGGGCTACGGCTTCTGCAAGCGGGGTGAGGGGGGTCCGTTCACCGACCGCGGCAACATCGAGTGGCCGAACGGGCGTCTCCCGGTGAACACCTCGGGCGGCGGGATGTCGGAGGCGTACGTGCACGGGTTCAACTTGGTGCTCGAAGGCGTTCGCCAGATCCGGGGAACCTCCACCTCGCAGGTGGAAGGCGCCGACGTGTCGCTCGTGACATCAGGAGAAGGCGTCCCGACGTCCGCAATGGTGTTCGTGAAGGAAGTGTGACCGGTGGAAACCGGGTGGTTGCTTCCCGATCTCGAGGAGCCGACGGCCAGGGAGTTCTGGTTCGGATGCGCTCGTGGCGAGTTGCTGGTGCAGGCGTGCGGCGCCTGCGGCAGATGGCGCATGCCGCCGCGGCCGATGTGTCCGTACTGCCGCTCGACCGAGGTGAAGTGGGACCGCACGTCCGGGCGTGGCCGCGTGTGGTCGTTCATCGTGGCGCATCCTCCGCTGCTCCCCGCCTACGCCGAAAAGGCGCCGTACAACGCGGTCATCGTCGAGCTCGAGGAGGACCCGACGATCCGCTACGCGGGCAACCTGGTCGCCGGTGCGGACGGCGACATCAACGAGATCGACCCCGCGACGATCGCGATCGGCGAGCCGGTGGAAGTCGTCTTCTGCCAGATCGACGACGTCAGCCTCCCGAGGTGGGTCCGGGCGTAGCAGAATCGGCGCGATGTCGTTGCGGGGCGCGTGGGACGCCGCGGTTCGGCGGTGAGTGCTCGGAAGACGTTCAACACTCGCTCGCGTGGTCGGTCGGGGGATCGTCGTCGTGCGCCGCGAGGTACGCCTCGAGCGCGGCGCGCACCACGTCGAGACGGTCGCGGCCGACGAGCGCGGCCCACTCGTCTTCGACGCCCTGCCAGCGACGTCGACCGCTCTCGAGTCTCGCCTTTCCCTCATCGGTCAGGAGGAGGACCCGGGCGCGACGATCACTCGGGTGCGGTGCGCGCCGTACGTTTCCGGTCTCCTCGAGCGCGGTGACCACCTCGGACGTCGACTGCTTGGTGATGCCGAGGTGACGCGCCAACTCGACCGTGGTCACGTCCTCCCGGTCGAGCAGGTACCGGGCTGCCAACCCGTGCACCACAGTCATCGGTGAGGAGGTCCCGCCCGCCCGCCCGGCCCCGAGTCGATCCACGAGCGCCTTGGCCGTGCGGATGACCAGGATGACGAGCTCGTCTTCGGCGGCACTGCCGGTTGGCGTGTGATCCGCGTCGATTTCGGGAGTCGTCACACGCCGAGTATAGTCAGGCTTCCTTACCAATTCCCCCCGTATTCCTCCCGTCCCCCCGGAGGTCGTCTCCATGTCGCTGCGCGCCCTCGCTCGCTTTTGCTACCAGCGTCGCCGTCTGGTCGTCGGGCTGTGGTTGGCAACCCTCGTGAGCATCAACGTGCTCGCCTCGGTGCTCGGCACGAACTTCACGACGAACTTCAGCGCGCCGAACACGGAGTCGACGCGCGCGTCGAACTTGCTCTCCGCCAACTTCAAGGCGCAGTCGGGCGACGGCGTGCAGGTCGTGTTCAAGGGCACGCCCTCGATGCACGATCCTGCGGTCGAACGACAAGTCGAAGAGCTCACGGCCGCGCTCGCGCACGTTCCGCACATCATCAGTGTGAGCGACCCGTACGCGTCGCCGGGCGGCGTCTCGCAGTCGGGCACAGTGGCGTTGGCGAACGCGCAGCTCGACGGCAAGGCGCAGGACATTCCCAACTCCGTCGGCACGCACTTGATCAAGATCGCGGAGGCGCATTCGACGCCGCAGCTCGAGGTCCGGCTCGGGGGTCAGCTCATCCAGCAATCGGAACGACCGTCGTTGTCCGGCGAAGGTATCGGCATCCTCGCCGCGATCGTCATCTTGCTGATCGCGTTCGGGTCGCTGCTCGCGATGGCGCTGCCGATCGTCGTCGCACTCTCCGGTATCGCGGTCGGTCTTCCGATCATTGGTCTGCTCACACACGTCTATCCGCTGCAGAGCTTTGCCACGACCTTGGCCACGATGATCGGCATCGGAGTGGGCATCGACTACGCCCTGTTCGTCGTGACCCGTTATCGGCAAGGGCTCCACGCGGGCCTCGCCCCCGAGGACGCAGTGATCACCGCGATCGACACGTCGGGAAGGGCTGTCCTGTTCGCGGGTCTCACCGTCATCATCGCGTTGCTCGGCATGCTTGCGATCGGCCTGTCGTTCATCAGCGGCCTCGGGATCGGCGCGGCGGCGGTCGTCGCGCTCACGGTCGCGGCCGCGGTCACGTTGTTGCCGGCGGTGCTCGGCTTCGTCGGCACGAACATTGACAAGTGGCGGCTTCCGTGGGTGCACAACGACGGCGACGGTACGCGCGAGACCGTGTGGCATCGCTGGAGCCGGTTCGTCCAGCGGCACGCGTGGGCGTTGACCATCGCCGGGCTCGCGGTCGTGCTGGCACTGGCGTTGCCGGTGCTTTCCCTGCGCCTCGGATTCACCGACGCCGGCAACGACCCGGCCGGCACGCAGACCCGTCAGGCCTATGACCTCCTCTCCGAAGGCTTCGGGCCCGGCTTCAACGGCCCGTTCCTCCTCGCGATCGAGCTCCCCTCGGGCGGCAATCACACCGCCGAACTCGCGAACCTCGAATCCGCGATCGGCGCGACGCCGGGCGTCTCGTCGGTTGCGCCCGCCGTCACCAACCCTGCCGGCACGACTGCCGTGATGCGCGTGTATCCGAAGACCGCGCCGCAGGACGAGGCCACCAGCTCGCTGTTGCACCATCTGCGTCACGACGTCATCCCGCAGGCGACCGCGGGCTCGGGCGCAAAGGTCTATGTGGGCGGTTTCGCGGCCCTGACCGACGACTTCTCGAACTTGCTCGGTCAGCGGCTGCCGCTGTTCATCGGCGTCGTGATCCTGCTGAGCTTCTTGTTGCTGATGGCCGTGTTCCGCTCGATCCTCGTACCGCTCAAAGCGGCGATCATGAACTTGCTGTCGGTCGGCGCGGCGTACGGTGTGATCGTCATGATCTTCCAGTTCGGCTGGGGGAAGGACCTCGTCGGCGTCGGCAAGGAGGGCCCGATCCAGGCGTTCCTGCCCATCATGATGTTCGCCATCCTGTTCGGTCTCTCGATGGACTACGAGGTGTTCCTGCTCTCGCGGATCCGCGAGGAGTACCTGCGCACGGGCGACAACCGCGAGGCCGTCGCCGACGGGCTGTCTGCCACCGCTCGGGTCATCACTGCTGCCGCCGCGATCATGTGCACCTTCTTCTTGGCGTTCGTGCTCGGCGACAACATCATCATCAAGCTGTTCGGCATCGGGTTCGCAAGCGCGATCTTCATCGACGCGACGCTCATCCGGTTGGTGATCGTGCCGTCCACGATGGAGTTGCTCGGCGACGCGAACTGGTGGTTGCCGCGTTGGCTCGATCGCATCCTCCCCCACCTCGATGTCGAGGGACCGGCGATCGAGCCCGCGCCCGCGGCGCCGCCCGGCGAGGATCCTGACGCCCCCGCGGTCGTGACCGTCGGCGGTGCCCGGCGGTGATCTCGCGACCGCATCCCTGGAACGGCGACTTTCGATGGGTGACACCACGCGGCCCGTTCCGGCGCGTCACCGTCGAGCAAGCCGCGCAGTTCGACGAGCTCGGGTTCGTCGTGCTGGAGGACATGTTCGAACCTGGGCTGATCGAACGCGTCACCGAAGAGCTCGACAGGTTCGAGCTGAACGTCGACGCGTTCCTCCGCACCCAGGCCGACGAACGCATGATGATCGCCGAATCAGGGGCGATCACGTTCACGCCGCACCTCGTCGCGCAGTCTGAGATTGCACGGACGTTCGCGACACACGACGTCTTCCTCGACCTGTGCGACGACCTCCTCGGTCCCGACGTCGACATGTACTGGGATCAGGCCGTCCAGAAGAAGCCGGAGAAGCCGCGCCGCTTCCCGTGGCACCAGGACAACGGCTACACCTTCATCGAACCGCAGCAGTACCTGACGTGTTGGGTCGCGCTGACCGACGCGACCGTCGACAACGGGTGCCCCTGGGTCGCGCCCGGCATGCACCGCTTGGGCACACTCGCCCACCGCTACATCGACCCGCTCGGGTACGAGTGCTTCGAGGAACCGGCGTCGAAGCTCGCGGCACCGGTTCGCGCCGGTGGCATCGTCGTGTTCTCGTCGCTGACACCGCACATGACCGGACCGAACGTGACGAGTGAAGTACGCAAGGCGTACATCCTCCAGTACTCGCACGCGGGATCAGAGGTGCTCCGCGGTGACCCTGACGCCGGTCCCCCGCTTCATCGGGAGCCGTGCAACGACCCGAAGCGTCAGTTCCCGATTCTGCGATCCGGCGTGCGTGTCGACACGTAGAGAATCCGGGCACGGGCAGCCATCCCGCAGTGACGACGCGTTCCGCCACCGGCGCTATCCGGCGAGCTCGACAAGATACGCGCCGGGGAGGCGAACGACGTCCCGCGCGACACCGGCGGGAAGGCGATCGAGCATCGATCGCGCGGTGGCATCGCTGTACCGGCCGGCGCGGTCGGCGGCCAACGTCGACGTCAGGCTGCGCGGGCTGGGGGTCCCGATCAGTTTGGTGCGGAGCACCACGTACCGGACGTCGAGCCGTCGCGCTTCGGCAAGCGCCGCCGCCGAAGGGAACGTATCGAGTGTGGCAGCCTCCTCGTCGAACCCCTTGGGTTCGAAGCCCGAGTACCCGTTGACGCGCGGATTCCCGTCGCGCAGCGCAAGGAGTTGGCGGGGCGCTTCGACATACGGCCAGAGCACGCCACGCGCGATCCCCGAGATGGGCAGCTCGAGCACGACACCGCGCGGCCGCGCCCGCAAGGCAACGTCGACACCACCGTCATCGCGCGACGTCGGAACGCGCACCATATAGAGGCCGAGCGCCGCTTCGGCGCAGACCAGACCGGCGAGCACCGCTGCGACGAGCACACGCGTCCGACCACGCAACCGCGCGAGGAGCGCGTCGACGCCGACAGCCGCGCACAACACCAGCGCGAGCTCAGCTGCGAGCGCGAGACGCGCGGGGGAACGGATACCTGCGAAGCCTGGAACGAAGTGGCGAAACGCGACGAACGGCAGGAACACGCGATGACCTCGGAACCGGAACCAGTCCCCGAACGACAGCACGAGGCACGTCGCACCGGCGACCGAGACGAGCATCAGTGCGCGGGGGCGCCCGCGGCGCACCCCTCGGCGCCGCGCCTCGCGGATGAGCACCACGGCACCGACGATGCCGAATCCGAACGCGATCATGCCCGGAAACAGGCGGTTCTCGAGCGTCCGCAGGCCCGTGTGCGAGCGCGGCGCGATCTGGGGCACATGGCCCAGCAGGTAACTCGTCGGGCCGGCCGCGAGGAAGTCATCAAGGTGCGCTCCGAGCACCGGGTTGAAGTCGCGCCGGAACTCGGAATGCTGCTGCAGGCGTAAGTACTGCACACCGATCGGCAGGACGAGCAACGCGACCACGGCTGCCGCCGCCGCGAGCGACACCACGGACGATCGGCGTTCGCCGCGCGGGAGCGTAAGAAGCCAGCCAACGCTCACGACCGCGATGACGACGCCCATCATCGCCCCGTAGTAACTGGCGGTCAGCGTCAGGGCGGCAAACGCGAGGCCGAGCTCGATGCCGCGCCGGTACGAGGGCGCATCGAGCATTCGCAGCAACAGCAACAGCACGAGAGGTACGAGTGCGCCGCCGATGACGAGCTGGAGGTGAACTTGGTGTGCGAGTCGAACGACTGCATAGGTGTATGCGAACGCGGCCACGAATGCGGCGCCCCAGTGTCTGACGAAGCGCCGCGCCAGGCGGTAGGTACACCACGACGACAGCACCCATGCGCCAAGGGAGATGAGGTTCAACGCGACCACGTCGCCGAGAACGAGTCGCAACGGCCAGTGCACGATGGCAACCGGCAGCATCGTGTCGCTGTACGCCAATGTGTTCTGCGCAGGGGAGAAGATCGGCGCGTTCCAGAGCGCGTTCCACCCGTGTGGAATGCCCGTCTCCACCGAGCGGACGATCCAGAAGGTCAGCAGCCCGTCGCCCGAGTCGCCGGGGATGAAGGTCCGAAAACGCGAGAGGTTGGGAAACGTGAGCCCGATCGCGACCACCGTGAACGCGGCGAGCAGCAATGCGGCCGGCGGATCGCGCGGCGCCGGCGGTCGGGCAAATGCGGTGTCGGCGTCCGCGTCCGGCGAGTGCTCGGTCGTGGTCACCGCCGACGGCCGCACGGCGTGACCGTACTCCCTCGGCGGCGACCGAGGGCTCCTTACGGCGCTTCCTGTGCGCGGCGCGCGCGTGGAGCTAGCGTCCGGCCGATGGCAACGGTGACGCGTTCGAGTTCATACCTCCTCACTGCGCGCCGGAAGTCCGCCGGCGCGCTGCGTCGCATCGCGCGCCGCGTCGGGCCGGCGGCGGAGCTGCCGGAGAGGCCGCCTCTCGTCGCAACGTCGCAACCGCTGGCCGCGCCGCGCTACCGAGCAGTCACGCCGAAGCCGGAGGACGAGCGCACCGTTCCCCCGTGGCCGGCGCCGATCGCCGCGGGACGTCGGGGCCAACTCGACCACGAGTTCCAGGCTCGCCAGGCAGCGCGCCGCGCCGACATCGAGCCGGGCGATTGCGAGTGGTACCACGAGGTCACGTTGCGCGACGGCGAACGCATCGCGGGAGCGTGGGACCTGAACGGCAATGAGACGCAATACCTGGGTGGCATCGACCTTCCGGGCACACGGGTGCTCGAGATGGGTCCCGCGTCGGGTCATCTCACCTTCCACATGGAACGGTGCGGCGCGACGGTCGTGGCCCTCGACGCCGGTTTCGACGCGAGCATCGACATGGTCGGCGCGGGCGACATCGAAGCAGACGAAGTGAAGGTCATGCGCTTCATCGGCCAAGTACAGAATTCGTGGTGGTGGCTCAAGCGCCACTACGACGGCGGCGCGAAAGCCGTCTACGGCAGTATCTACGACCTCCCCGACGACTTGGGCCGCTTCGACACGACCGTGTTCGCGGCGATCCTCTTGCACTTACGCGACCCGTACCTCGCGCTCCAACGCGCCGCCCGCATCACCGATGGCGCCGTCGTCGTCACCGACGTCGTTCCCCCGGGCTTGACCGATTGGCACGAAAGCAGGGTGGTGTTCCATCCCGTCGAAGGAAACCGCAACTCGTGGTGGCAGCTGTCGCCAGCATTGATTCAGCGGATGCTCGCGACCCTCTATTTGCCCAACCAAACCGTCACCCGCCATTTTCAATACACCCGGCCTTGGCACGACATCACCAGGGCTATGGAGCCCGTCGAGTTCTACACGATCGTCGCGCGCCGCTGACTGCTCGCAGCACGCACTGCGACGGGTCGGTGCCCCGCGATGATGTCGGCCAGTTCGTAGAGTGCGCCGTACTTCCAAGAGCGCGTCATCGCGTCGGTGGAAGCGGTCGTCGTGCTGCGGGCCTTTCTGTTGTTGCGGCGCATTGCGTCCTCGATTCGGCATTGGAGGCTGATCCTCCGTACTCCTTGATCTTGCGCGCGCAGTGGACGCAGTTCCGTTGGCCTGCTCACGCCGTCTGCGTGCGCGAGCCGACACAACGATTCGACCCGTGCCGAACCTGCGGCAGGATCAAGCGCCCGGGAGTTTTCGGCTTGTTCGGGCGTCAGCCGACGAGCTTGATGATGGCGTTGGCGCCGATGGAGACGGGTTTGCCGCGTAGGCCGTCGGGGAGCATGTTGTCGGGGAGGACCCAGGCCTTCATCGCTTCGGCTTGGTGGCTGCCGACGTCGCTGGTGTTCCAGGGGCCGGGTTCCCAGTCGAGCTGTTTCGGGTTGTTGGCCATCACTTCTTGGACGAAGACGCTGCGGAACTGCTGGATGCGCAGGCAGTTGTTGCATCCGGAGCTGTTCGGCCCGCTGTTGACGACTTGGGGCACGTAGCTGAAACGGGGCGATGATTGGATGTCGAAGATGTCCAGCGGCTCTTCGCTGGGCCCGTCGTTGCGGGAGAAGACCGGGGTGGTGTATCCGCCGGTCTTGTAG
>JBBQXS010000059.1:0-22589 GCA_038209365.1 Acidimicrobiia bacterium
GCCCCTACAAGTCAAACAACCAACGCCTCGCCGCACTTGCCCGCTGGCTCCACACCTACAACCATCACCGCTGCCACACCGCGCTCGGAGGCCAGCCACCCATCAGCCGCCTCAACAACCTGTCAGGTCATTACATCTAGCCATTCGAGTCCCGATCAGCCATCAAAGGATGTCAGCTCATGAAGAACGTCAGACGCCGTCCGACCGGAAGCGTGGTGGGAGTGCTGATGCTCGCACTCGTGCTCGTCGCCGGATGCGGAAGCAGCAACAAGAAGAGCACACCGAGTGCGACGACCGGGCCGACCCGTATCGACTCGCAGCTCGTGTTCGGCGGACCCACCGAGTGTCTCGAACGACCGCTCTGCCTCGGCAACAAGGAACAGCAGCTCTACGGCTTCAAGTTCAAGGAAGTGAAGAAGCTCGACACGGGTGGACCGATCACGTCGAAGGCGTTGAAGGACAACACGATCCAGGTCGGTGTCCTGTTCACCGGCAGCAGCGTGATCGACCCCGACTTCGTCCTGCTCAACGACGACAAGGGCCTGCAGCCGGCTGACAACCCGACCGCGCTCGTGCGCGAGTCGAAGGCGACCCCCGACGTCAAGCGGATCCTCGACGAGGTCAATGCGAAGCTGACGATCGAGGCCTACAACAAGATGGCCACGGGCATCACCGAGGACAAGCTCGATGCCAAGGACGTGGCCGCGACCTTCTTGAAGGGCAACGGGCTCGACACCAAGTCCACGGTCGGGAGCGGCACCAAGCTCAACGTCGGCGCGGTGGACTTCGCCGGCGCAGACGCCATCAGCCAGGCGTACGGTCAAGCGCTCGAGGCCAACGGGTATGACATCTCGTTCAAGGCGCCAGTGAAGACTCGCGAGATCGCGTACCCGCTCCTCAAGAACGGCGACTGGGACCTGTACGGCGAGTTCACCGGGTCGCTGCTCACCTATCTGAAGGGCCAAACGACTGCCGACGCGAATGCCGTGTACACGTCCGTGCAGGAGAAGCTCACCGGCACCGGGCTCGTGGCGACGACGCCCGCGACCGCCCAGGACGTCAACGGCTTCTACGTGACGTCGGAGACGGCCAGCAAGTACAGCCTCGTCAACATGTCGGACCTGACGAAGACCCAGTAGGGGTGCGAGACGAAGGGTCGGGCGCGGCTACCAGCCGCGCTCGGCCCATTCGTCGAGGTGGGGCCGCTCGGTGCCGACCGTCGTGTCGAGCCCGTGGCCCGGCAGCACCAGCGTCTCGACCGGCAGTGTGAACAGCCGCCGGTCGACCGACCGGATGATCGTGGTGAAGTCGCCGCCGGGGAACTTCGTGTTCCCGACCCCGCCGGGGAACAGCGTGTCGCCGCTGAACAGCACCGGATGTCCAACGAGTAAGAAGCACGTGGAGCCGGGCGTGTGGCCGGGGGTGTGGATCGTGTGCAGCCGGAGATCACCGACCTCGATCACGTCGTCGTCGGGAATCGTGAAGTCGTAGGCCGGGAGCATCTCGGCGTCCTGGGTCGCGATGCCGACGTCGATGCCCGCGTCGCGCATCTGGGTCACGGCCTGGATGTGATCGAAATGGCCGTGGGTCGTCAGGACGCGCCGCACGCCGGTCGCGCGCGAGACCTCGAGCAGCAGCTCGTGCTCGTTGGCGGCATCGACCAGGACCGCGTCGCCGGTGCGCTTGTCGCGCAGCACGAACACGTTGTTCTCGTACGGTCCGACGACGATCTTGTCGATCCGCGCGTCCGAGGTCTCGTAGTGCGCAGGGCGGGCGGCAACCATGCCCGCAGCCTACTGAGGCGCTCGCGGATCGCGGTCTGGAAACTCGACGGGTCGGTCAAGTAGCGTCGTCCCGCCATGGATTTTGCGGATACGCCGGCCGAAGCGGCCTTTCGAGACGAAGTGCGCGCCTGGCTGGCCGAGCACCTCGTCGGCGAGTTCGCGGCCCTCGGCCCGGGTGGCGGCCCCGCCGACGAGACGGGCTGGGACGTCCGGCTGGAGTGGGAGCGCGTGCTCGGTGCCGACCGATGGGTCGGGCTCTCGTGGCCGGCCGAGTACGGGGGACGCGGCGCCGACCTGGCTCAGCAGATCATCTTCAACGAGGAGTACGCCCGCGCGAACGCGCCGGCCCGCATCTCGTTCTTCGGCGAGGGGCTCTTCGCGCCGACGCTGATCCAGTTCGGCACCGACGAGCAGAAGCGGCGGTTCCTGCCGAGGATCCAGCGCGTCGAGGAGCTGTGGTGCCAGGGCTTCTCCGAGCCGAACGCGGGCAGCGACCTCGCGAACATCCAGACACGCGCCGCCCTCGACGGCGACGAGTGGGTGATCACCGGCCAGAAGGTGTGGACCACGCTCGCGCACCGCGCCGACTGGTGCTTCGTCGTCTGCCGCACCGACCCGGAGTCCAAGAGTCACCACGGCTTGTCGTACCTGCTGGTGCCGATGAACCAGCCGGGTATCGAGGTGCGGCCCCTCCGCCAGCTCACCGGCGGCGCCGAATTCAACGAGGTCTTCTTCGACGGCGCGCGCACCGAGAAGGACAACGTGCTCGGTCCGGTGGGAGAGGGTTGGAAGGTCGCGATGGCGACACTCGGCTTCGAGCGTGGCACCGCGTTCATGTCGTCGCAGCTCGCATTCGAAGGCGAGTACGCGCAGCTGCTGCACACCGCGCAGAAGAACGGCTCGGCCGTCCAGCCCGCGTTGCGCGACGAGCTCGCGCAGCGCTACATCGGCTTGCAAGTGATGAAGTACAACGGCATGCGTATGCTCACGAACCTCGTGCACAAGGGCTCGCTGGGTCCCGAGGCGAGCATCGGCAAGCTGTTCTGGACGACATGGCATCGCAACTTCGGCGAGACCGCGATGCGCGTCGAGGGCGCGGACGCGCTCACGATCGAAGCGGCCGGTGAAGGTGTCTACGAACCGGACGAGCTCGAACGAATCTTCTTGTCGAGCCGGGCCGAGACGATCTACGCGGGCGCGAGTGAGATCCAACGCAACATCATCGGCGAACGGGTACTCGGGCTGCCCCGAGAACCGCGATAGGGGAACACAGAGATGAACTTCGCCTTCTCCGAGGAGCAGGAAGAGCTGCGGCGCACGGTGCGGCAATTCCTCGAGTCCAAGTCGCCCGAGACGGAAGTGCGCCGTCTGATGGAGACCACCGAGGGCTTCGACCCCGCGGTGTGGAAGCAGATGGGTCAGGAGCTCGGCCTCCAGGGTCTCGCGATTCCCGAGGAGTACGGCGGCCAAGGCTTCACGTTCATCGAGCTCGGGATCGTGCTCGAGGAGATGGGACGGGTGTTGCTCGCGGCGCCGTATTTCTCCTCGGTGGTGCTCGCCGCGAACGCGATCATGAATGCCGGTAGCGATGACCAGAAGGCCGCGCTCCTTCCGGGCATCGCCAGTGGCGACACGATTGCCGCCCTCGCGTTCACCGAACCGTCGGGCAAGTGGGACGCGGCCGGCATCACGATGGAAGCCAAGGAGTCGGGCGGCAAGTACACGCTCTCGGGCGAGAAGATGTTCGTGATCGACGGTCACACCGCCGAGCTCATCGTCGTCGTCGCACGCACTGCGGGGACGAGCGGTACCGACGGCATCTCGTTCTTCACCGTGCGCGGGGACGCCGAGGGACTCACCCGCACCGCGCTCTCCACGATGGACATGACGCGCAAGCAGGCGAAGCTCGAGTTCACCAACGTCCCGGCCGAACCGCTCGGTGCTCCCGGGAGCGGATGGCCCGCGTTCAGCAAGACGCTGGACCAGGCCGCAGTCGCGCTCTCCAACGAGATGATGGGGGGCGCGCAGAAGGTGCTCGAGATGTCAGTGGAGTATGCGAAGGTGCGCGTGCAGTTCGGCCGCCCCATCGGCTCGTTCCAGGCGATCAAGCACAAGTGCGCGGACATGCTGCTCGAAGTCGAGTCGGGCAAGTCGGCGGCGTACTACGCCGCGTGGGCCGCGGCCGAGGACAACGAGGAGCTCCCGGTCGTCGCCGCGCTCTCCAAGGCCTACTGCTCGGAGGCGTACTTCCACGCGACGGCCGAGAACATTCAGATCCACGGGGGGATCGGCTTCACGTGGGAGCACCCAGCGCACTTGTACTTCAAGCGAGCGAAGTCGTCGGAGATCTACCTCGGCGACCCGACCTACCATCGCGAGCTCTTGGCACAGAGGATCGGCATCTAGCCGGTACCGTGCACGTGTGCGGGCCGGGCGTTCCGGCTCGCGGTGAGCGTGACCCAGAGGCATGGAATTTTCGGTAGCGGCTTTCAACGCGCATTGGGGAGTCGGGCGGTTCGGTCAGTTCCGCGGCGTGCGCTTCGACGTCGCGCAGGTCGTACGCAGCTTCGACGCCGACATCGTCGTCGTCTCCGAGGCGTGGCGCGACGAGGACGGTCGCGGCATCCTCGATCCGCTGGGTGACGCCGGCTACGAGATCGAGATCGTGCAGCAGATGTCGCTCGATCTTCGGGCCGACCGCAGCGGCGCGCGCGACGTCGCGCCTCGCACGGGGTTCTGGGAGATGGCGGTCTGCACGCGTTTCCCGGTGGTGGCGCGCCGGGAGATCTCGCTCGATGCGCAACGCGGCGATCCCGTGTACTCCCGCCTCGCGCTGTCGGTCACCCTCGATGTCGCCGGCACTCCGGTCGAGGTCATTGCCCTGCACACGTCGTCGAAGGTGTGGAGACTGGCGCCTGTCAGGCACCTGCTCAACGCCAAGCGGCAACTCACCGACGACACTCCGCAGATCCTCGCGGGTGATTTCAACTTCTGGGGACCGCCGGTCGCAATGCTCATGCCGGGTTGGGACCGTCCCGTACGGGGGCGCACCTACCCCTCGCATCGCCCGCACAGCCAGATCGACCACGTGCTCGTACGCGGTGGCATCGAGTCGATCGAGGGTGAAGTGCTCGCGGCGACTCCGTCGGATCACCGGCCGGTTCGAGCCCGTCTCCGTTTGCCATGACGACGGGCGTTCCACCTCGCAAGGGAATCAGACGTCACCGTTCCGCGCCGGCGGGTTGCCTCGGCGTACCGTAGGTACTCGATCATGGCTCTCGCGACGGACATCTGGCAGTACCGCGGACTCATTGGCAACCTCGCGCAGCGGGAGCTGAAGGCCCGCTACAAGCGCAGCCTGCTGGGCTGGGCGTGGTCGCTCATCAACCCGGCCATGACGCTTCTCACGTATGCCCTCGTCTTCGGCACGTTCCTGAAGGTGCAACCACCTGTCGCCGGCAACGGTCATCTGAAGAACTTTGCGCTCTATCTCTTTGCCGGGCTCGTGGTGTGGAACTTCTGGTTGGCCGTGATCAACGGTGCGATGTCCGGTCTCATCGGCGCCGGCCCCATGTTGCGGAAGGTGTACTTCCCGGCCGAGTGCCCGGTCATCGCGAGCGGGCTCGTCGCGCTGACACAGACACTCGTCGAGACTGCCGTGCTCCTCACGATCATGGCCGCGTTCGGCAACGTGTCGTGGACGTTCCTGTTCGTCCCGGTGCTCCTGGCGCTGTTGATCTTGTTCTCGGTCGGCGTCGCGCTCGTGCTCAGCCTCGTGAACGTCTATTACCGCGACGTGCAGTATCTCGTCGCCGTCGGGCTGAACGTGCTGTTCTACTGCACACCGATCGTGTACACGCTCGACCTGGTGGAGAACAACGCGCCCGCGCCGGTGAGCTTGTTCGTGCGCGCCAATCCCCTCACGCAGTTCGTCACGGCGATGCGCAACTCGGTGTACGACCTGAAGGCGCCGAGCGCCGCGCGTCTGGGCTTCCTCTTCGTCGTGTCGGTCGCGAGCGCGCTCTGCGGCTGGGTGATCTTCCGGCGGTTCTCGGCGCGGGTCAGCGAGGAATTGTGACGACGCTCGGCGAAGACGCACCAAAGCTTGCTGCTGACGCCACGAATGCAGAACCGGTCATCGTCGTCGACGACGTCTCGAAACGTTTCCGCCTGTACCGCGAGCGCGCCAGCAGCCTGAAGGAGACGATCACCGCCCGCTTCGGTCGTCGGGCAAGTTTCGAGGACTTCTGGGCATTGCGCGACGTGTCGATGTCGATCACCAAGGGCTGCACGTACGGACTGATCGGCCACAACGGTTCGGGCAAGTCGACCCTGTTGCGCCTCATGGCCGGCATCCATCCACCCACATCGGGCACGGTGCGAACCGAGGGTCGAATCTCCGCGCTGCTCGAGCTCGGCGCCGGCTTCCATCCGGAGCTCTCCGGTCGGGAGAACATCTATCTCAATGGATCGATCCTCGGGCTCACGCGCCGCGAGATCAACGCCGTGCTCGGGGAGATCATCGAGTTCTCGGGCCTCGAAGACTTCGTGGACTCGCCCGTCAAGCACTACTCGAGCGGCATGTACGTGCGGTTGGGCTTTGCCATCGCGGTGCACGTGAACCCCGACATCCTGATGATCGACGAGGTCATCGCCGTCGGCGACGAGGAATTCCAACGAAGGTGCTTCGATCACCTGTATCAGCTGCGCCGCGAGGGCGTGACGATCGTGATGGTCTCGCACAGCGCGCCGTTGATGGAACAGATGTGTGACGAGGTGTCCTGGCTGGACCACGGCCGGCTCCAGATGACGGGCGCGGCATCGGATGTCGTGCGAGCGTATCTCGATCACGTCAATGCCGCGCAGAACGAACGGCTCGCCGAAAGCTCCGACGACTCGGGGAAGGTCCCGGTGGACAGCTCACGGCGCTGGGGGTCGCGCGAGATCGAGGTGCTCGGCTTCGAGCTCCGCGACGCGAACGGAGATGTGCTCGCCGCGGCGCGCGCCGGCGACGCGCTCACCATCAGGATTCGATATCACGCGAAGAACCCTGTTGCACAGCCGGTGTTCGGTCTCGGCTTCACGACCGAGAGCGGTGTGCGGGTCGCCGGCCCGAACACCCGCTTTGCCGGCGTCGAAACCGGTCTCGTGCACGGCGAGGGCCATGTCGACTACGTCACCGACCGGTTGGCACTCATGCCCGGCACCTGGCACCTGTCGGTCGCAATCGTCGACGAGACGATGCTGCACACCTACGACCACCTGGATCAGTTGTACCAATTCCACGTGCAGCCCGGTTCGAGTCCCGAACGCTTCGGAATCGTCGACCTCAACGGTCGCTGGCACGTGAGCACTTGAGCGGATCGCGGAAAGTACGATGACCGGGATGTCGGACCCGCAGCCAGAGCCCCGATCGGCGACTCGCGACGGCGATCGAGAGCCCGCGCAGGTGACGTACGGTCAGCATTACTACGAGCACGATTGCGGGACGCCGTACGAGCGCAACGACCACTGGACCGATTTCTTCGCCGGCATCGCCGACCGCATCGTGAAGGAGCTGAAGCCCCGGTCCGTCCTGGACGCGGGCTGCGCGATGGGCTTGCTCGTCGAGCAGCTGTTCCGGCGAGGAGTGGACGCCTGGGGCGTCGACATCTCGAAGTACGCGATCACCCAGGTGCACGAGTCGGTCGCCGATCGCTGCCGAGTGGGCTCTCTCGTCGATCCGCTCGATCAGCGTTACGACCTCGTCGTGTGCATCGAGGTCGTCGAGCATATGCGGTCCGATGACGCACGCGCCGCGATCGCGAATCTCTGTGCCGCGAGCGATCGTGTGCTCTTCTCTTCGTCGCCTTTCGACTATGCCGAGCCGACGCACCTCAATGTGCAACCCCCGGAGTATTGGTCGGCGGCATTCGCCGGGCACGGCTTCTTTCGGAACCTCGACCACGACGCGTCGTACATCGCGCCGTGGTCGGTGTTGTACGAGCGCCGGAGTGCCGATCCTCGAGATCTCGTTCGAAATTACGATCGGTCGTACTGGCAGCTCAGCAACGAGGTCGCCCAGCTGCGAACCAGCCTCGTGCAACTGCACGAACAGCTCGAGCGAGTCGTCGGTGACCGCGAGAACCCGATTATGCAGCAGCAACTCGAGGAGCGTGAGGGCACCATCCTGGAGCTACGCGAGCGGATACTTCACATGCGCGACATGATCATCGGCTTGGAAGCAGCGAACGGCGAGCTCGCCGGCCAGCGCGACATGTACTTCGGCCAGCTCGCCGCTCGGAACGCTGCCGTCGACCAGCTCCAGGCGATCCTCGAGTCCCGCACCTGGCGAACAGCGTGGAAGCTGATGAGCCCTTACCGTCGCATGCGACGCCGTGGCGGTGTCAACTAAGGGCGTACGAATTCCCCGGTTCGGAAGTACGGCGGCACGACGAAGTCCGGATTCCCGGGCGCGAACTGCGGGTTGTAGTAGGGGTCGCAGTGCAGCAGGCTCTCCCACCGTTGCTGAAGGAAGAGCAGCTCGGACGGCAACACATCCGGCACCCGGCTCGACGACTCGAAATGTAGGAGCTCCGCATCGGGTGTGAAGACGTTGCGATAGCCGGCCCGATACAGCTTGAAGCAGAAGTCGACGTCGTTGAAGTTGATCGGAAGGGGCCGGCAGAACCCGCCGACGGCGTCGAACGCGTCCCGACGGGTCATCGCACATGCTCCCGTGACCGCGAGGTAGTTCGCCGGGATGAGCGTGTTGTTGAAGTATCCGTCCCAGTCGTGCGGGAACGCCCGATAGATGTGACCCGGCGCCCCTGCCCTGCAGGCCAGGCCGACGTGCTGAAGGCGCGTGTCACCGAAGTACAGCTTGCCGCCCACGACGCCGATGTCGGGATGTTTCGCGTAGAGCAGCATCGACTCGATCCACGACGAGCGGCCGTCGCGGCGCGGCCACGACCGTCGCCAACCCTCGGGCAGGACCTCGACGTCGTCGTTCAACAGCAGGAGATAGTCGCCACGCGCGTGGAGAGCGCCGACATTGATCTTCTCCGAGAAGCTGAATGGTCGCGAGAACGGGACCATCCGCGCCCCGAGCTCCGACAACTGCGTCCGTGTCTGCTCGGAGACACGATCATCGGCGACGACGACGATCTCGAAGTTGTCGTAGGTGGAGCGGTCGGTGATGCTCTGCACCGTGTGCACGACCAGGTCGACTTCGAGGCCGTAGACCTCACGACGGAAGCCCCCGGTCGGGATGACAATGCTGACCAGCGGCCGGTCTCGAAGCGCCGGTCGCAGCCGGTAGTAGCCCGCCCAGCCGGGAAGGTCCTCGACTTCGGCTTCCAACCCGACTCGATGTACGTGCTCGGCGATGGCGCGCCGCGCGGCGTCGTAGGCCCAGGGCTTCGCGTCCTGGCTCGCCGCGGCTGATCCGACCGTGGCGCGCCAGTGGTAGAGGATGCGAGGCACGTGGAGGATCCCGCGCGCTCGCTCGGTCAGCCGCAGCACGAGGTCCCAGTCCTGCGCGCCGTCGAACCCCGGGCGGACACCGCCGAGCTCCGCGACAAGGGTGCGGCGCGCGACGCTCAAGTGGCATGTGTACATTTGCGTGCGGAACCGCTCGGGCGACCAGTCGGGTTTCAAGAACGGATCGAAGTGCTTGTCCTGCATGTCGATCTTGTCTTCATCCGTGTACACGTAGTCAAGGTCGTCGCGCTCTCCGATCGCTTCGGCGACAGCCCACAGTGCATCTGGATGGAGCGCGTCGTCGTGGTCGAGAAAGGCGACGAACTCTCCACGCGCCATCTCGAGGGCATCATTCGTCGCGGCGACGATTCCGCCTTGTTCGGAGCGTGTGTGGAGCAGAATGCGTGAGTCGGCGGCGGCCGCCGCGCGCAATGTGGGGGCGACGTGATCGGCGGTTGACTTGTCGTCGACGATGCAGTGCTCGAAGTCCGCGAACCTCTGGGCACGCGCGGTCTCGAGCATCACGTGCAGGTCGTGCGGACTTGGGTTGTACACCGGAGTGATGATCGAGAACTTCGGCGATCGGGACATGGGCGTCGATGGTATCGGGCCGCGCGTTCGACGTCTCGACAGTCCTCGGCCGCGGTTGCCGCCTCACGCGGGCAAGGGTTGCGTAGTGTTGGCGACCGCAGCTGGGAGGGTCTTTGGCGCGGCGTACGCACAACGAGGAGGACGCATCCCCGCGCGGGGACCCGTTGCTTCGCATTGCGCTCGGCGCGGTGCTCTTGTTCCTCGTGATCGGCATCGGGCTTCCATTGGTGGGCGTGCGTTCGTTTTCCGCCGCCGACATCTTGAAGCGATACGAGCCTTACCGCTCGACGACGCCGACGGGCTTCCGGCCGACGAACCCGTGCGTCAGTGACACGATCGACAGTGTGCTGCCGGGAAGCTCGGAGTTTCGCAAGCGTCTCTACGACGGTGACTGGGCGGAGCGAAGCGTGCTGGAGAGTGGTGGCACTCCGCTCGGCAGCGTTCCCAACTCCGCGACCCTCTCGCCGCTGTCGGTGCCACTGTTCGTACTCCCGTTGTGGCTTGCACCGGCGTACGTCAAAGTGCTCGAGATCCTGGCGTGCGTCCTCGGCGCATATCTCTTCTTGCGGCGTCTCGGTCTCCTGCGTTCCTCCGCGGTGCTCGGCGGCGCGGTCTTCGCGTCGTCGGGCTTCCTCGTCGTATGGACGAACTGGCCGCAGACGCGTACGGCGGCGTTCATCCCTTTTCTCTTCTGGGCGATCGAACGCTTCGCGCAGGAACGGCGATGGACCGCGGCGGCGCCGATCGCGGTCGTCGTCGCATGTCTGATCTTCGGCGGCTTTCCGGCCGTCACGGGCTTCGCCCTCTACACGGCGGCGGCCTATGCCTTGTTGCGTTCGGGTCTGGCGCGACGCGGCGCGCTGCGGAAGGCGGTCGGGTGGCTCCTCGGCACCGCTGCCGCGGTGGGAGTGGGCGCGGCGTTGACCGCATGGCAGCTGCTGCCGTTCGCGTCGAACCTCGGGGGTTACGGGCTGTCCCGGCCGCAAACGTCAGGGTCTCACCTGCCACTGCTCTCGCTCGCGACGTCGATCTTTCCGACTGCGTTCGGTTCGTGCGGCGCGGGATTCACCTACTTCGGTCCGCTGAACGACGTCGAGACCAATGTCTTCGTCGGCGCGGCCGCGCTCGTCCTCGTCGTCGTCGCGCTCGTGCGCCGGCCGCCGCGGAACATGCCCTTCGGCGTTCGGGGATTCTTCGTCGGGGCCGCGGTGATCGCCCTGGTCCTCGGATGGATCGGCGGCCCACTGCTCCAGCTCGCCCAGGAGTTCCCCGTCTTCTCGAACAACCAGGTGGGCCGTATCCGCTCGGTGCTGGGCTTCTTCCTCGCGGTCCTCGCCGCGATCGGATTCGACAACCTGCAGCGGAGTCGCGAACCTCGCAGCCGGCGTGCGGCGGGAGCCGAGCTCGTCGCGTGGGGGATCGGAGCGGCGGGGTTCTTGTTCGCGCTGCACCGCGTCCAGCTTGCCTCCCGTGGCCGCCCCCAGGTCAGCTCGTCGCGCTATGTCCTCCCGATCGTTGCCGCGATCATTGCGGCCGCCGTCGTCGCGGTGGTTTCGCTGCCGCGCGTCTCGGCCGCTCGCCTGGGTCGCCTCTCGCTGCGGTCGCTCGCGCTTGCGGCGATTCCCTTGCTGGTGGTCGCCGAGAGCCTCGCGTTCGTCTTGCCGTTCTGGCCACGAATTCCCGTCGACGACTTCTTTCCGAAGACGCCTGTGCACACGTTCCTTGCCGCGCACCTCGATGGCGATCGCTACGTCGCGGCCGGTGGCACGATGCTCCCCGGCACGAACGTGTTCTATGGATTGGCCACGCCGAACGGGCACGCCTTCACGAATCGAAAATGGCGAGAGCTGCTGACGACGATCGAGCCCGCCGTGTTCCGGTCGCAGACATACAGCGCGTTCAGGGGATCGATGCCACTGGAACGTGCGCAGTCGCCGATCTTCGATCGTATGGCCGTGAAGTATCTCGTCGTTCCACCTCGGGAAGCGACGTATGGGCGCGTGGAGGCGCCGGCCCCGGCGAACACGGACGTGCAGATCCCGGCCGGTGGCACCGCGGAAGTGGCGATCCCGCCCGGACCGCTGCGCGGCGTCTCGTTCGACGTCAAGAGCCCGCTGCAGCCCCGCGATCGTCTCGCTCGGATCGACGTCGAAGTCCTCGACGACCGGGGTGGCGTGCTCGCGCGCTCGTCGCGTCGGACGTACGAGCAGATCACGCCGGGTCCGTTCCTCGTGCCGGTCGCCGGCGAGAGTTTCGCGCGCGGGCAGCGCGCTCGCGTTCGTGTGCACCTCGCTTCGGCCGACGGCACATTGGATGTCGCCGGGAACGGCGCGGCACCGAGTGTCACCGTGTTGCGTCCGGCCGATGACGGGCTCCGCCTGGTGTTCACCGACGGCTCCGCCGTCTACCAGCGCCTCCACGCGTTGCCGACCGTCCGATGGGCCGCGAAGACGCGGGTCATCACCGACCGGGACACACGCCTCGCGGTGCTCGCAAGCGACTCCTCGATCGACGACACGGCGATTCTCGACGGTCCGGGTCCCGCGGCGTCGGGTGCGCCGGCAAAGATCGTCGTCACGACTGACACCGGTGATTCCATGCGTGCACGCGTGAGTGCGCAGGGCGATGGATACCTCGTGGTCGCCGACGCGCCATTACGCGGTGTGCGCGTGCGGGTCGATGGTGAGAAACGCGACCTCGTAACCGCCGACGACGCGCTCGTCGCGGTCCCGGTGCCGAAGGGCGAGCACGTCGTCAGCGTCGACTACGACGCGCCGCACGCTCGATTGGGCGCGTTCGTCTCGCTCGCGTCCGGGCTCCTGCTCCTCCTTTGCGGCGCATTCGCGTTGCGGCAACGACGGCGAGCACGCGACGCACGGGTCGACGGGTCGGCCGCCGCTACCGTTTGCCGGTGACCCCGTTTCGTCGTCGTGTCGTCGGGCGCGAAGTGCAGTCGCACGGCCTGGATTGGGCGGCACCGAGTGACGACGCCGGTTTGCTCGGTCCGGCACCGAGGTTCACGCTCGTCGTTCCAGTCTGGAACACGGATCCGGATGCGCTCCGTGCGCTGTTCCGGTCCGTCCGTGCGCAGTGGTACGGCGGGTGGGACATGTCGATCGTCGACGACGCATCCACGCGACCGGAGACCCGCAGCGTGCTGGAAGAGGCGGAGACGGACCCGCGTGTCCGGATCACGCGCCTCGACCGGAATTCCGGAATCGGCCATGCGACGCGCGCGGGGCTCGCACGTGCCGCGAGCGAGTGGATCGCGTTCGTCGATCACGACGACGTCCTCGACCCCGACGCACTGCGCGACGTCGCCCGCCTGGTACGTGAGGTTCCGGAACTCGAGATGGTGTACACGGACCAGGATCGGCTGCGCGCCGACGGCACGATCGGCGACCCCGCGTACAAGTCCGCATGGTCGGTCGACCTGCTCCGATCCACCAACTGCATCGTGCACCTCTGCTGTTACCGGCGGTCGCTGCTCGATGCGCTCGGCGGGATCCGCGAAGGTTTCGACGGCAGCCAGGACTACGACCTGCTGTTGCGAGTGGGCGATGCCCTCGACACCACGCGGATCGGCCACGTTGCCCGCCCCCGCTACCACTGGCGGGCATCCCCGGGATCCGTCGCGAGCGACCCTGACGCGAAGCCGTGGGCCTTCGAGGCGGCGCGGCTCGCACTCGCCGACTCGCTGCACCGGCGGAACATGCGCGGGCGCATTGAGCCGCACGAGGTGCTCGGCTGGTACCACACCAGATACGAAGTCGTCGGCCGCCCGCGCGCGACGGTTGTCCTGGTCGGCGACGCGGGAAGCGCGCTCGACGCGACACGCGCCAGCGTCGCCCACGCGGGCGAACGCGCGATCGCGATCGTCGAAACGGCAGCGGCCCGCACGGGCCCGGCGGCTGCCGCGGTCGCCGCGAACGCGTCGACCGACCTGGTGGCGTTCGTGGCGGCGGGCGTCGTGGTTCGGCCCGGATGGCTGGACGCGTTGGGCGAGCACGCGCAGCGCGCCGATGTCGCTTTCGCCGGCGGCACGCTCGTCGACGACACCGGCCGGCGCACGTTCGGTCTCGTCGTCGGCGGGTCCGTCGGGGTCGTCGCCGCGACACCTGCGGTCGTGCCGGATGACTTCGCATGGTCCGGCAGGGTCGTGCGCAACCTTTCGGCAGTGACGCTGCACCTCGCCGCGACCAGGCCCGACGTCGTTCGATCGATCGGGTGGGACGAGGAGCTCGGCGGAGACGTGTTCGCGGCCGACATCTGTCTGCGGGCCCGTGCACGCGGCTTGGCCGTCGTCTCCACGCCTCATGCCGAAGGCATCTGGTCCGCGCGCGTCGCGGTGCGCGCGTCCCGGCGCGCCACCCGAACGTTGCGCGCCCGCTGGGATCTCGACACCGCCGGCGACCCGTTCCTCAATCCGAACGTGCCGGTGCCCCACCGCCGCACCCCCCGGGTCGTGTCGATCAGGCGCGACGCACGCGCGCGCTGAGAGATTCGGTCTCGCGCGCCAGCGCGCGGAACGACCCGGCGAGTGCGCGCATCGTTCTGCTCTCGGGTCGCCGAAGCCACCAGCTCGTCGCCTGCCGAACCTCGGCGTCGTGATCGAGGAGCAGCTGTTCGATCGCGGCGCGGACCGCGGGCCGCGCCGTGAGGGCGTCGGGCGCGGTCGCGAGCGCACCCGCCACGTAGCGGCGGTGTGTCCACACGGGGTGACGCGCCTCGGCCGCGAGCGCGGCTGCGATGTCGTCGTCGGTGCGAGCCGGTGCCTCCGGCCAGGGTGGCGCCGCGCGGCTCGCGAGATAGTCGGCCACGGTCTCGGGTTGGAGCTCCTTGCGGCGCGTCGGCGTGAGGGAGCCGTCGCCGATCCGCCACGTACGGAGCCCATAGGTGTGCAGCCGCACGAGGAGATCGCCGGGCAACAGGTTCGCGGCACCCAGCGTGAAACCGTTGCCTTCGATCACGACGACCGGGCTCTGGGGGCCGGTCAGGATGTCCCGCATCCCGTCGAGGACGGTGAGCTCGTGGCCCTCGACATCGATCTTCACGACGTCGACGCGCCCGGTCTCCGCGCGCTCGAGGATGTCCGCCACCGTGAGCGCTTCGACCTCGACCGCGCCCGGATCCTCGGTGACCTGTCCGAACGGTCCGTCCTCGTGGAAGTGGAGCCGCCCGCGCGCGGCCGCGACCACGACCGGCACGACGGTCACGTCGAGTCCGTTCGCCTCGACGCTCATCTCGAGACAACGCGCGTTCCTCGGAGATGCCTCGACCGCGACGACCTTCGCCCCGCGTCGCGCCGCGCAGAGCGAGACGGTACCGAGGTGCGCACCGAGGTCGAGCAGGGTCGCGCCGGGTGTCAGCAGGTCGAGCACGCACCGCAGCGCGGCCGGAGGCGACCAGATGCCCTGCGCGATGTCGACGGCGATGCGGTCCGGCGGGTCGACGGGCGCGCAGAGGCGCAGCGGTACCCCACCCGAAGGATCGGGCAGCTCCAACCACTGCACCGCCGACGGCCGCGACGGCGGCGAGGGTGGGGAAGGGGTCACGAATCGGCAGGACGATCGCGCTCAGGCCGCTCGAGGTCGGCCGCGACGGCGTCGAGCCGCGTCGCCATCGACTCCGCGAAGCTCCGCAAGGTCTGCGCGAGCTCGAAGGTCGCCTGCGACTGCACGCGGAGCTCCGTGAGAGTGTCGGAGAAGAGTTGACGGAGCTCGGCGATGTCGTCGCTGTGCTCGAGGCGCTCGGCAACGCCCTCCAGGTGCCGGTGCAGCTGGTCGAAGCGGCGGTCGAGGACATCGAGGAGCGGCCGGGCGAGCGATCGCACGCGGTCACCGCCGCGCTTTGCCCCGCTCGATTCGATCGGCGCGTCCTGCCCGGTCATGCCGGCGACGGTAGTCGCAGCGCGGAAAGAGATCTCGGACGCGCCGATCGGGGGATGAGACCGAGGTCGAGGAGCCATGCAGCAAGGCGTTCCGGATCACGAACGATCGCCGGGTCGGGCGGGCTCGAGCACGTGGCCTGCGGCTGGGTGGCGCGCAGCGGGCCGGCGAGTGCGTCCTGCTCGGGTCGCGCCGCGAGCACGACTGCATAGTGGAAGCACCGAGCCTTCAGCCACGCGTCTCCGTCACCGGCAACGGCGACTTCGACGCCCGCGGCGAGCAAATGCTCGACGGACGAGCGGTCACCAGCGTCTCGCAAGGTCGCGATCGTCACCATGCCCTGGTCGAGCGCCGCGGCAAGCGTTGTCGCAGTGTGAAAGAGCTCGTCTCGTACTCCGGGGAGCTCGGGCGAGAGCAGGAGGACTCGATCGACGGCCTCGACGTCGCGCGCCGCGTAGAAGCGGTGGGCCTGCGGCGCGCCGAACATTCGGGGTCGGTGCGCGAGCAAGGGCTCCCACCGCGTGTGAAACCGCGATTGATTCGCGTCCCGTCGAGCGGCGGCATCGGCGAGCGTCGGTGACGACGCGCCCTGGGCATGGACGATCCGCACCGCGGGTTCGAGGACGACGCGCAGGCCCATCGTGGCGAGACGAAACGCGAGATCGACGTCCTCGTAGTACGCGGTGCCGTACGCGGGATCGAAACCGCCGAGCGCCTGGAACACCGAGCGCCGTACGAGCATGCAGGCTGCCGAGCCGTAGGTGATCGTGCGGGCGAATCGCCACGTCGGATCGTCGCTGTCACCGCGCACGCCGAGCGCGATCACGCGTCCGTCGGCCTCGACGACCGATCCCGCTTCCTGCAGCGTGCCGTCGGGAAAGACGTACAGCGGCACGACGGCGCCGACGCGTGGGTCGGCGAAGCGTTCGAGGAGCGGTTCGAGCCAGTTCGCGGGCACGAGCGCGTCGCTGTTGAGCAGGCAGAGGAACTCGCCGCGCGCATGCATCGCCGCGAGGTTGTTGCCCATCCCGAAGCCCAGGTTGTGCGGCGACTCGATGACCAGCGCCCCTTCGACGGCGTCGCGAAGGTAACCGCGGGTGCCATCGGTCGAGCCGTTGTCGACGATGATCAGCTCGTAGACGGGTGGTGTGTGATCGACGAGCGCGCGCAACGCACGTTCGACCCAGCTGCGAGCCCCGTACGTGACCATGAGCACGGAAACAACAGGACGAGCCACGGCCTCGACCCGCCGGCGATCGTCGTCGATCATCGTTTCCGTCTCAGGTGGAGACGAGTGCGCAGATCGCCCAGCGCGACGCGCCACCGGACGACCTCGAGATTGCGCACATCCTCGTACGCGGCTGCGAGCTCCGAAACCCGGCGCTCGAGCGCCGCAACGCGTTCCCGATCGGCGAGCACGGCGTCCGCCATTGCCACGCGCTCGGCAGTCATGCGTCGACCCCGTGCTTCCAGTGCCGCGCGCGCCGCCGCCAACTCCGACCATGCGAGCGGCCCGGGGGCGGGGACCGGCGCGAGCGCGGCGATCGCGTCGAGGTCGTCATCGAGCCGGCGCAGGTCGTCGACGATCGGTTCAGGGCTGACCAAGAGGTGCTCGGGCGTTGCCGCCGGCCCGCGCGAGAGGAACTCGTCGACCGACGCGTGCGGCACGCCGAACGCCCGCGCGACGTCGAGCAGGACGGGCGACGTCGCGAGGACGCCGGCGGCCCCGGCGATCGCCGCGACGCGATCCTCGGCACCCGCGTCGGCCGGCAGTCGCTGCGCAGACCGAAGGCGGGCAACGAGGGCGTCGGCAAAGGCGCCGTCGCCGGCCCCGGTATCGGCGACCACCGCGACCACCGGACGGCCCGCAAGCGCGCTCGCCAGCCGTTCCGTGGACCTCCCGCCGTCGGCTTGCACCACGATCGGACGTGCGTCACTCGGCCACGCGTCGATCGCACGCAAGAACTCCAGCCGGGCGGCCAGGAGCCGGGGCGCGAACACCCGGGGCGCGAGCAGGGCCGGGTGCGCGGTCTCGGCGACTGGGGGCTCGACACCGGAAGCGGTCCATCGGATCGCGGAGCCGTCGTCCAGCAACGAGATCCGGTCCGCGTGCGCGCCCGCCTTCCGGAGCGTGGCCGCGCGCTCCACGGTGAGTCCGTCGGGGATCCCGACGGCATGCCACGCGAGGCGCGCGGGCGACCCGGCTCCGGTCAAGAGATTCATCTGTTCGTCGGCGAGGCCACCGACATCGACCGATACCACGACGAGAGCGAGCGTTTCCGCCAGCTCGCGCGGTCGTGCGCCGAACACGTCGTCGAGGGACTCGAGCGGCTCGCCGGCGTCGGCCGGGAACGGCGGTTGCGCCCCGAAGGGCGCGAACGCCCGAACCGTCAGGTCGGGACGGCGTCGAGCAAGCTCCGAGACGACGACACGCATACGGAGCTGCGCGCCGAGCGCGTCCGTGTCGAACGCACCCCACACACCGATCGCGTGTGCACCGGTCACGCTCACGAGGAGGCGCCGTTCGGAACGAGTGGCAGCGGGTAGGCGGGTCGCGGCGCGGACAGCGCCGCGTCCAGCACCTTGGCCGCCACGTGCTCGATGCGCCATGACGCCGCGTAGGCCGTGGCCGCGCGCGTGAGCGTGTCGCGGTGAGTCTCGTCGGACAGCATGCGGTGAATCGCCGTGACGAGCCCATCGATGCCGGCAGCAGGATCGGCGAGCTCCACGACCCCATGCGGCAGCTCGGCGGCCGTGGCCATGTTGGTGACCACCGGTCGGCCGGCGCCGATCGCATCGGTGAGGGCCGCCGAGCCTTCGCCGTGTTCCCGGCGCCGGAGCAACACGACGCACGCGGCGCGTGCCAACCACATGCGGTACGCGTCGTCGTCGACGAAGCCCGTGACCGTCAGGGCGTCGTCGACCCCGAGCTCGGCGGCGAGGGAGATCAGCGCGTCACGCTGCGACGGCTGGGCTTCGCCGACGAAGGCGAGCCGGACCGGTGTGCGGGCACGCAGCGCGGCGAGCACCCGGACGAGATCGTCCGGTTGCTTGATGGGGTCGACCCAACCCGGCGACACGATCCACGGCGGGCCCCCGTCGTCGGACGCGACCGTCGCCGGAAGTCGCGGCACCGCGAGGGGAACGATCGTGATCGGCAAGCCGGGCCGGCTTCGCGCCCCGACGATCGCGCGTGCGGCCTTCGTGGTGACCAGCACCGCCCGCGCCGCGCGTGTGACCTCTTCGGTCATCGACAGTCCCGCCGCCGGATACGCCTCGGTGCGCCACCAGTCGTCGTCGCCGAGCTCGGGAGCGCGTTCTCCCGCGCATCGTTCGACCGCGGCGCGCATCCTCGTGCGCGCGAGCGCGAGATCGGTCGGCGGATCGCTCGGAAGGAAGAGCCCGAGCGACGTGAGGTACAGCCCCGCGAGCGACGCGTCGTGCAGCCACACCACACCGGGGATCCGACGCGCGAATGCCAGCGTGCGACGGTGGTAGTAGCTGTTGCCGAGTGCGTAGATGACGGCGTCGTACGAGCTCGCGCCAAACGTGCGGTCGAGCGCGCCGATCGGGAAGCGGCGAACGGCAGCGGCCTGCGCGGGAGCCGCGGGAGGGACCGTGCCTTCGACGAAGCAGTCGACGTCCGCGAGGTCTCCGAGTGCCTCGACGACGCGCGCGCTGTAGACGGCGACGCCGGACTTCGACGGCGGAAACGGTCCGACCAGCGCGAGCCGCGGCCGCGACGATCGAACACGTCCGGGTCGCGCTCCCTCTCGCCGGAGTGCACTCTCGTATACCTGTAGCGTGCGTCCGGCGACTGCTGCCCACGTGTGTCGGGCACTCGCGCGCGCGGCAGCGGCGATCAACGTGGCGCGGAACTCGTCGTCGGTGAGTCCTCGTTGCATGAGCATGCAGAGGGCATCGACGTCGCCCGTCGGGAATGTCGATGCGGGTTCGGCGAGCACCTCGGGCAGTGCCGCCGCATCCGAGGAGACCGCGGGGCACCCGCAGCGCGCGGCTTCGAGGATCGGGATGCCGAAGCCTTCGGCGCGAGAGGTGAACGCGAACAGCGCGGCACTGCGATACAGGCTGCGGAGCACGTGATCGTCGATCCGTCCCGTGAACAGCACGTCGACCTCGGTGAGACCGCTGTCGGCGACGAGCTTCCCCCACTCGGCTCGTGCCTCCGGGGGGAGATCGCACACGATGACGAGCTGATGGCGCGCGCGCAGCGCAGCAGGAAGGCGCGCGAACGCGCGGATCAACGTGTCGGGGTCCTTGCGCGCATCGAACCCGGAGACCGACAGGACATACGGTCGATGCAATTCCCGGAGTGAAACGGCGACGTCCTCGCTCTCGTGCCGCTCCGCGGGCGTGAAGAACGCGGAACCGCCGGTCCCCGCGACGTGCACCCGGCCAGGATCGACGTCCAGGAGCCGCACGGCGTCGGCCGCCGTGTGCTCCGAGTTCGTCAACACGACATCGGCGCTGCGGACGAGCGCGGCGCGCCGCGCAAAGAACCGGCGCTGCGCGAGTGTCACCTGATAGCTCTCGGGAAACTGGAACGGAATCGCGTCGTGCAACGTGACGGCGACGATCGTCGCCGCGTCGAATGCGTGCGCGGCGACGACCTCGTCGGGGCGGCGCGTCGCCTCGAACGGCGACACGATGTGGTAGACGAGCCGACCCGATGCCGATGCCGCACGGATGCGCTCCGGCGTGTTCCATGCCATCAATCCCGAGGCGCGTACGGCCTCGGGAACCAGGTTGACCGCGACGGGAGCAACCTCCGGGTTGCACGCGAACGTGTGCACCGGCGCGCCGGCGTCGAGAAGTGCGGCGGCGAGCTCGCCGGCGTAGCGACCGATGCCGCGACTCGCGTGCGCCTCGCTTTGCAGCGCTTGGATATCGAGGACGATGCTCACGCGGTATCGCGTGCGCCTGTTGCTTCGAGACGGGCGGCGATGCGCTCGAGCTCGACAGTGAGCTCGACGAGCGTTGCCAGGTCCGCGCTCAGCTCCTCGCGTGTCTCCGCGAGCTCCTGACGAACGGTTTCGACGATACGGCGCGCCATCCAGCGCTCGACGCGTGCGAGGACGGGCTCGGCCGCGCGCTTGACGCTCTTCCGGACGTGAGCCGACATGCCGCCGCGTGCTGTCGACGCGACCGATCGGTGGTTGGTCGACATGGCGAGGAATGTACCGTCGGTCGGGTCGACGAGAAAGCCGGGCCGCATGAGGGGTGCGCTGTAGCCTGCCGCGGTGGACGCGTCCGAGTCCGACGGAGACGCCCGGCCGCTCGATCCGCCCGACGTTCGTGCCGTCGTCGCCGAGGTCGAGCGCGAAGCGCGCGCGCGACGCCGCGCCGGCGAGATTCCGACGACATACGAGCGGGAGCTCGACGCGCTGTTCGCATCCATCGCTCCGGTCGGTGCCCGCTTCGACTCGGTGGAGGCCGTGCTCGCGCAGACGGAGCGCATCGCCGGCTTCGACGTGACCGCGCCGACTGCGTCGAACATTCGCGGTGGCGCGCTCGTCAAGCGGGGGCTTCAGCGCGCGGTCGGTTGGCAGTTCCATTTCTTCGCCGGCCAGGTACAAGCCTTTGCCTACTCGACGTTGCGCGCCCTCCGCCTGCTGACCGATCGCGTCGTCGAGCTCGAGCGCCGTCTCCCGATCACCGATCCGCGCGTCGAGGCCATGCTGACCATCGATCGCGACCACCTCGACCTGGGTCCGTGGCTCGATCGGATATCGAGGTGGTGCGCCGGACGACCGGGACGCATCCTGCATGCCGAGTCCGCGAGCGGCGCGCTCGTCGTCGCGCTCAACGAGGCCGGCATCGACGCGTACGGTGTCGACCCCCGCGACGACGCGGGCGCGGCGGCCGACACGGCAGGCGCGGAGACTCGCACAACGGGCGCGCTCGACCATCTCCGCGCCTTGCCGCCGGGCGCGCTCGGTGGCCTGGTGCTGAGTGGCTGCGTCGACCGCTTCGCGTTGGGTGATCAGCTCGAGCTGGCGAGACACGCGATGCGCGTGCTCGCGCCCGGCGGCCGGTTGGTGGTGCTCGGGTCGCATCCACGGCACTGGATGTTGCACGGAGATCCGGTCGTCGCCGACCTCACGTTCGGGCGGCCACTCCACCCGGAGACGTGGATGCACGTCATCGTCGGGCTGGGATTCGACGCGGTCGAGCATCACGATGGTGCGCGCCCGGTGCTCGAGGCACGAGCGAACCTGTCACCGGAGGTCGTCGCGGCGCTTGCGGAGATCGAACCGCTGCTCTTCCCGCCCGAGGCGTTCGCCGTCATCGCCGAGCGACCTGCGGAGCCGAACGAGCTCGATCTCTCGGCGTGACGGCCTCAATCGTCCAGGTCGCGCCGTCACTGGCGGCGCGGGACGCGATCGGTGGGCACGTGCTGCGCATCGATGACGCGCTTCGTGCCGCCGGTGTCGACACCGCGATCTACGCGGGCCATATCGAGCCGCATCTCGCCGGACGCGCGCGCCCGCACACGGATCTGTCCCGCGTGCCGCCCCGGCGCGATCGATACCTGCTGTATCACTCTTCGATCGGTTCGCCGGTCGGTGAGTTCGTCCTCGATCGTCCCGAGCCCAAGCTCCTCGATTACCACAACCTCACGCCGCCCGAGTACTTCGCGGCGTGGCGACCCGAGGTCTTCGTCGAGCTGACCGCCGGCCGCCGACAGCTCGCGCGCTTTGCGAAGGTGACGTCGTTGGCGTTGGCGGATTCGGCGTTCAATGCGGGGGAGTTGGTGGGGTTGGGTTTCGGGCGGGTGTGTGTGGTGCCGATTTTGTTGGATGTCGGTGGGTTGGGAGATGACAGTGCAGCGACCGGAGGGAGT
>JBBQXS010000060.1:0-22400 GCA_038209365.1 Acidimicrobiia bacterium
GAAGTGGTCGGCGGCGACAAGAAGCACGTCAAGCGTCTGCTCGGGAGGTAGCGCAATGGCTCGCGTCAAGCGTTCTGTGGCCGGCAAGAAGCACCGGCGGGCGATCCTCGAAGAGGCGCAGGGTTATACCGGCGCGCGCAGCCGTCACTTCAAGAAGGCGAACGAGCAGGTGATGCATTCGCTCCGGTACGCCTACCGCGACCGCCGGGCGCGCAAGGGCGAGTTCCGTCGCCTCTGGATCGTACGCATCAATGCCGCGTGTCGCGAGCACGACATGTCGTACTCCCGTTTCATGGCGGGCTTGAAGGCAGCCGAGGTCGACATCGACCGCAAGATCCTCGCCGATCTCGCGGTACGCGAGCCGGCTGCCTTCTCCGTGCTCGTCCAAACGGCGCGGGGCGCGCTCGACGCTGCCTGAGTCTCTTCAGCGCGCGACCAAGGCCGACATTCAGCGGCTTCGCGAGCTGTTACGCGATCATCACGCGCGCGACGCGGAAGGCCTGTTCGTGTGTGAGGGGCCGAGGCTGGTTGCGGCCGCGCTCGACCATGGTGCCGCACTCCTCGAGTGCTTCGTCGGCGAGGACGCGTCGCCCCACGCGCAACAGGTTGCCGAGCGGTGCGCGAGCGCCGGGATCCCCTGCAAGGAGCTCCACGGCCGGGTCGGCGACACCCGTACGCCGCAACCGGTGTTCGCGCTCGCCCGACTGCAACGGCGCGGCATCGAAGCGCTCGACGCCGCCGACCTCGTGCTCGTGGCTGCCGAGCTCGGCGATCCCGGCAACGCGGGCACCCTGTTTCGCAGCGCGGCAGCCACCGGCGCGCAGGCGATAGTCCTCGGGCCCGGATCGGTGGACGCGTACAATCCGAAGGTCGTCCGCGCCTCAGCCGGCGCGTGTTTCGCGATTCGCATCGTGGAGGCGGTACCCACGTTGGAGGTTCTGGAGGCGCTCGGTGCCGGCGGCGCGCGCCGCCTCGGTGCGGTCGCGCACGGCGGCGAACCGCCCGAGTCCTACGACATGCGCGAGCCCACCGCGCTCGTGCTCGGCCACGAGACTCGTGGGCTCGTCACCGATGCGCCGCTCGACGGGCTCGTGACGATCCCGATGCGGGCCGGCGAATCGCTGAACGTCGCGATGGCGGGTACCGCACTGCTGTACGAGGCTGCCCGTCAGCGTCGGAGCGAGGGGTGAGTGCCGTCGAGCTCGCACGACGCGCCGAAACGACGGCGCGCGAGGGCCGGGCTGCGATCGAGGCGGCGACCACGCTCGACGAGCTCGCCGACGCCGAACGGCGCTTCCTCGGCAAGTCGTCGCCGCTGCACGAAGTACGGGAAGCCATCAAGACCGTCGACGGGTCCGATCGCGCCACGGTCGGCAAGGCCCTCGCGGCGGCCCGGTCGACCCTGGAAGCGGCCCAGGACGAACGTCGAGCAGCGCTCGAGCACGACGCGGCCGCGCAAGCCGCAACGCGCGACCGTCTCGACCTCACGCTGCCGCCCCGCGAGTACCGGCGCGGAAACCTCCACCCGGTGACGCGTATCTGGCGCGAGCTGGAGGACGTGTTCGTCGGGATGGGCTACAAGGTCGCGGAGGGTCCCGAGGTCGAGCTCGACTGGTACAACTTCGAAGCCCTCAACTTCCCGCCCGGCCATCCCGCGCGTGCGATGCAGGACACGCTCTACGTGCGGCTCGGCGACCGGGAAGAGGTACTTCTCCGCACGCACACGTCGCCTGTGCAGGTGCGGGTGATGGAAGCGCAGGCACCGCCGATCTATGTCGTCGCGCCGGGCCGCGTCTTCCGGCGCGACACGCTCGACGCGCGCCACTCGCCGGTGTTCCATCAGATCGAGGGATTGGCCGTCGATCGCGGCATCACGCTCGGGGACTTGTTGGGAACGGTCGAGGCGTTCATCCATGCGCTGTTCGGCCCCGATATCCAGGCACGATTCCTCCCGTCGTTCTTTCCGTTCACCGAGCCGTCGGTCGAGTTCGCGATGTCGTGTGTGTTCTGCCGGGGCGCGGGATGCACGGTGTGCTCGCGCACGGGTTGGATCGAGCTCGGTGGCGCGGGCATGGTAGACCCCGAGGTCCTGAAGAACGTCGCTATTGATCCGGAGGAGTACACGGGCTTCGCGTTCGGTTTCGGCATCGATCGTCTCGTGCAGCTGCTCTATGGCATCGACCACGTGAAGAACCTCTGGGACGGCGATGTTCGCTTCGCCGGGCAGTTCTGAGGGAATGACGTGCGCGTCCCGCTCTCCTGGATCCGTGAGTTCGCGCCGATCGACGCCGCGCCGGCGGAGATCGCGGATGCGCTGAACCAGCTCGGCCTCGAAGTGGAGGAGATCGTCGAGCCGGGGCGCGAGATCAACGGCGTCGTCGTCGCGCGGATCCTCGACGTCGTGCCGCATCCCGACGCGGACCGCATCCGGCTCGCCGACGTCGAGTACGGCGACGGGCAGCTCCGCGTCGTGTGCGGCGCGCCGAACATCGAACCGGGCATGGTGGTCCCGTTCGCTCGGGTGGGCGCGGTGCTGCCGGGTGACTTCACCATCGAACGGAGGAAGATCCGCGGAGTGGTCTCCGAGGGGATGTTGTGTTCGCCGCGGGAGCTCGGCCTGGGTGACGACCACGGCGGCATCCTCAGCCTGCCGGCCGACGCGCCGCTCGGCACCGACGTCCGCGAGGTGCTCGGGCTCGACGACGTCGTCTTCGACCTGTCGATCACCCCGAACCGTCCCGACGCGATGGGCGTCGTCGGCGTCGCGCGCGAGCTGGCCGCCCATTTCAAGGTGCCGTTCCACGTCGACGAGCGAGCACCGGCTCCTCTGGTCCAGGAGCTCGACGGTGCTCGTGTCGTGGTCGAGGCCGCGGACCGTTGTCCGCGGTTCGTCGCGCTCGTTGCGCGCATCGAGATGGGCGCATCTCCCGCGTGGATGCAACACCGCCTGGCGCTCGCCGGGATGCGACCGATCAGCAACGTGGTCGACGTCACGAACTACGTCATGCTCGAGCGGTGCCGTCCGTTGCACGCGTTCGACCTCGGAAAGCTCGCGGGCCGCGGCATCGTCGTGCGGGTCGCGGCCGATGGCGAGGCGATGACCACGCTGGACGGAGTCGAGCGCATCCTCACGCGCGACGACCTGTTGATCTGCGACGCGGCCCGCAACCCGCACGCGATCGCGGGGATCATGGGCGGCGCCGCGGCCGAGGTCTCGCCCGGGACCACGGAGATCCTGCTCGAGTCCGCGTACTTCGAGCCGCAGGGCATTGCGAAGACCGCGAAGCGGCTCGGCCTGCGCTCGGAGGCGAGTGCCCGGTTCGAGCGAGGCGTCGATCCGAACAACGCAGGCACCGGCGCGCAGCGAGCACTGGCACTGCTGCGGGACGTCGCCGGCGCGCAGCCGGCGCGAGGAGCGATCGATGTGTACCCGCGTCCGATCGAACCGGCTCGCATCCACGTACGCACCGAACGGGTGAACCAGCTGCTCGCCACGGATCTCGACTCTGCGGACATCGCTGCGTATCTCACGCCCCTCGGGATAGAGGTGCGCGACGGCACCGCGGTCGTTCCGACGTTCCGCCCGGACCTGACTCGTGAGATCGACCTCGTCGAGGAGGTCGCCCGGCGCGTCGGGCTCGATCACATCGCGCGCACCGTGCCGTCGAGCCCCGCGAAGATCGGTGGCCTGAGCCCGCGTCAGCGCGATCGGCGCACCGCGACCGATGTGCTCGCCGGCGCGGGCTACGACGAGATCTACACGTTGCCGCTCGTTGCGCCGGCCGACCTCGCACGCGCCGGCGTCGGCAGCGGGGAAGTGATCGAGGTCGAGAACCCCTTGCGGGCGGAGGAGTCGATCCTGCGGCCCGCGCTCGTGCCGGGCGTGCTGCGCGCCGCCGCGTTCAACGCCGCCCACGGTGCGCAGGACGTGGCACTTTTCGAGACCGGTACGGTCTTCGGAACGCCACCGGAAGGCGCACGCCTCCCCGAGGAACGCTTTCATCTCGCGTTCGCGCGTACGCACATGGTGCGCCGCGCACCACACGAACCTGACCGCCCGGTGGACGTGTACGACGCGACGGCGGTGCTGTTCGCACTGCTCGGCGAGCTCCGCATCGCCGGCGTGCAGCTCGACGCGGCTGCCATCGAGGGCTTCCACCCGGCGCGCGCGGCCCGCATCCTCCTTGACGGCGCGCCGGTGGGACACCTCGGTGAGGTCGGGGCCGCCGTCGTCACCGCGCTCGACCTTGCCGGTCCGGTCGTCGCGGGCGAGCTCGACCTCGACGCGCTGCTCGCCGGGCCGAGAATCGACCGGCGCGCGCACGTGGTTTCTCGCTTCCCGGCATCGACGATCGACCTTGCGCTGGTCGTCGACGACCGTGTGCCGGCCGCCGCGGTGGAGGCGACACTTCGAGACGCGGGCGGCGAGCTGCTCGAGCACGTCCAGCTCTTCGACGTCTTCCGCGCCGACGCGCTCGGTCCCGGCAAGGTCAGCTTGGCGTTCTCGCTTCGGTTCCGGGCGCCCGATCGCACCCTCACCGACGACGAGGTCGGCCGGCTGCGACAAACGGCGATCGACGCGGTGAGGACGGCACACGGCGCCGAGCTGCGTACGTGAGCCGGCCGTTCGTGCATCGGATCCGCGTGCGGTACGCCGAGGTCGACGGCCAGGGCGTCGTCTTCAACGCGCATTGGCTCACCTATTTCGACGAGGCGTGCACGCGCTTCATGGACGAGCTCGGCTTCGGCCCGGATTTCTGGATCCGCGAGTTCGACGTGATGCTGGTCCGCGCCGTGCTCGAGTGGTCGGGCCCCGCGCGGTTCGACGAATGGGTCGACATCGAGGTGGTGCCGACACGCCTCGGCACGAAGTCCTTCGACCTGCGGTACCGCGCCGCGGTCGCCGGCGCGCCAGCGTGCGAAGCGACGATCACGTATGTCGCCGTCGCGCCCCCCGAACATGCCTCCATCGCGATCCCCGACCGCGTGCGGTCCGCGTTGGACGCCCGGGTGGGCTTCTGAGCCGCGACCACGCCAGCCCGTTGGGGGCACCCGCGCCCGCCCCGCGGTGGTGGTAGGTCGAATGCCTTATTTCGGCCTGAACCCGCCTATTTGCGTTGAAGTTCGCGTACACTGCCAAATCGAGGACACGGCCACGGAACGTGGTCTTGGAACCCGTCGGGCGGTGGGCCCGGTGGGCTGGAGGAGGCACCTTCAATGGGAGCAGGAGCATTTCGCCTGCCGCGTCGCGGGCGCGCACGGCTGCGTGTGATCGGAATCGTCGCGGCCATGGCGATCGCCACCGTGTCGTTGCTCATGGGTGTGGCGTTTGCGCACCACTCGGATCTGTCCGGCGAGACCGTGTGCACCAGCGGCGACCACGAGATCACATGGACGATCGGCAACGACCAGCCCATCAACGCGATGACGATCACCGGTGCGACGGCGACCATGGGATCGCAGACGTACCTGGTGACGGACTACAGCGAGACCGTGGACCCCGGCGGCAGCACGCTGGCGACGACGATCGTCCCCGGTTCGATCACGGGCGACGTCACGCTCACCGTTGACGCGTCGTGGGACGACGGCAACGCGCACAAGACCGACACGACCAGCGTGACGTTGGAGGGCGAGTGCATCGGCGAGTCCACGACCGCGCCGACGACCTCACCGCCGACGACGGCACCGCCGACGACCGCGCCGCCGACCACTGCGCCGCCGACCACGGAAGCCCCGACGACGGTGCCCGAGTCAACCGTTCCGCAGTCGACAGTGCCCGAGACCACCACGATCATGACGCTCGGGAGCACTGCAACGGTGCCGACGACGACGATTCCCGAGGGCACGACTGCGGAGCCGACGACGGTCGCCGCGGCGGGCTCGACGGTGACGACCGCGCACTCGCCCGACAGCACCGGACCGGCCGCGCAGACCACCGAGCAGCACAACGACCAGTTGCCCTTCACCGGCAGCGACAGCTTGCCGCCGATGATGGGTCTGGTGGCACTGGCGCTCGGTGGCGGTCTCCTGGTAGTCAGTCGGCGACGCAACCTGCGGCGGTCGTAGTCGCAACGGCGGCGCTCAATCCCGCGGCGAGGCCCGGCGCGCCGTGCCGACGACGGCGACGAGCCCGCGGGCAACATTGGTGACCGCGAGACTTGCGTGCGCGCCGGCATCCTCGAAATCGACGCGGGCCTCGATTGCGTCGCCTGCGAGCACGACGCCCGTGAAACGCAAGTCGAGCTCGCCGCCGGCGAGAAACTCCTCGCCCCACGCCTCGAGAAGTGCCGCGTACGCGGGCCCGGCGACCTGCATCCCCTGGGCGATGAGCCCCGGCAACCCGAGCGCGGCCGACGTCTCCGACTCCGTGTGGTAGTTGCCGCGTCGGGAATACGCGCGTACGAGCTCCTCGGTGATCGTCAGAGACCGCGAGACGGAGACGCTCATGGTTTCACCCTCAGCGTCGCGGCCGGCGTGAACGACACCTCCGAGGTCCACAGCCGAGCGTCGGGCGCGTCGCTGGTCGCGACCACCGCTTCGACGTCGACGTAACGTCGGCCACGCTTTTCGTATTGCGCGGTGACACGTCCGGTCGTGTACAGCTCGCTCCCCGCCGCGGCGCGCCGGTGACATCGCAGGCGCTGGCGGGTCTGGATCACCGGCTCCGCGCATGCCTGCCCGAAGCACAGCACCGTGAGGTTCGCCGCGATCGGCGGATAGAGCGCCCCGGCCGCCAGCGCGGGGTGGTCGACGCCGGCCGCCCGCCAGTAACGCTCGTTGGCCGCCGCGGAGACCGTCAACCGCAGCGGAGGCAGCGGGGTCCCGGCCACGAGGTCCTCGAACCGCATCGTATGCATCGGTGTGTATTGTATGCGTCATGGCGTATCGAGCGGCGGTCGTCGGCGCGTCCGGCTACACGGGCGCCGAGTTGCTCCGGCTCCTCGCGGGCCACGGTGAGATCCAGGTCGTGCACGTCACGGCCGAGGCCAACGCGGGCGCCCGCGTGGCCGACCTGTATCCCGCGCTCACACCGGCGTACCCCGATGCCACGTTGGCCCCGCTCGACGCCGCAGATCTGCGCGGTCTCGACGTCGTGTTCTGTGCGTTGCCGCACGGTGCGAGCCAGGCGCTGCTGCCCGGACTCGTCGACGACGTCGCCCACATCATTGATCTCGGCGCCGACTTCCGGCTGCCGCCGGACGTGTACGCGCGCTGGTACGGCGAGGCGCATGCGGCACCGGACGTCGTGGGCCGGTTCGCGTACGGTCTCGTCGAGCTGTACCGCGACGAGCTCGCAAACCACGCGCACGTCGCATCGCCCGGGTGTTACCCGACCGCCGTCAGCCTTGCGTGCGCGCCGCTCCTCGCGTTGAAGCTGGTCGAACCGCGCGTGATCGCCGACGCGGTGTCGGGTGTGTCGGGTGCGGGACGGGGCCTCAAGACGACGAGTCTGTTCTCGGAGGCCAACGAGAACGTCTCGGCGTACGGCCTTCTCACGCACCGGCACACCGCGGAGATGGAACAGGCGCTGTCGAAGGTTGCGAAACGTCATGTGGACGTGCTGTTCACGCCGCACCTCGTGCCGACGACCCGCGGCCTCCTGGCTACCTGTTATGCGCGCTCGGCGACGGCCGGGCTGTCGACGGCGCGTCTGCTGGAGCACTACCGCGAGTTCTACGCGTCCGATCCGTGCGTCGTGGTGGTCGACGAGCCATCGGGGACCAAGGCCACGTACGGCGCCAACGTCGTGCACGTCACGGTGCGCTTCGACGAGCGGACCGCCACCGTGATCGCGATTGCAGCCGAGGACAACCTGGTCAAGGGGGCGTCGGGCCAGATGATCCAGGCGGCGAACATCCTGCTGGGCATGCCCGAGACCACCGGCCTTCCGTTGCTCGGAATTCAGCCGTGAGCGTCGTCGCCGCGTCAGGCTTCGTCGCCGGAGGAATCGCGTGCGGTATCAAACCGTCGGGCGCACCTGACCTCGCGATCGTCGCGACCGAGGATCGCACCGCGGTTGCCGCCGCGGGCGTGTTCACGACGAATTTCGCGCAGGCGGCGCCGGTGCAGGTGTCGCAACGACATCTGCGCGATGGTCGCGCCGGGTCCGTCGTCCTCAGCTCCGGCAATGCGAACGCGGCGACCGGCGAGTCGGGCCGGCGTGACGCCGCGCGCATGTGCGAGCTCGCCGCCGGGGGACTGGGTCTCGCGACCGAAGACGTCCTCGTGTGCTCGACGGGTCTGATCGGGATACCGATGCCGATGGACGCGCTCGAGGTCGGCATCCCGAAGCTGTGCGGACAGCTCGCGGCGGACGGCGGCACCGCGGCGGCGCGAGCGATCATGACCACCGACACCGTCGCGAAGGAAGCGTTGGCACGCGCCGGTGCCGCGACCGTCGGCGGGATGGCGAAGGGCGCGGCGATGCTCTCTCCCGCAATGGCGACGATGCTCGCCGTCGTCACCACCGACGCCGGCGTCGAACAGCCGCTCCTCGGCCGCGCGCTGACGCGTGCGGTCGCGGAGACGTTCGATTGTCTGTCGGTCGACGGCTGCCGCTCGACGAACGACACAGTGCTCGTGCTGGCCAGCGGGCGCGCCGGCGCCGTCGACGCGCACGCGTTCGTCGACGCGCTCACCGAGGTGTGTGGCTCGCTCGCGGAGCAGATGGCGCGCGACGCGGAGGGCGCGACGAAGTTCGTGCGCATCCGCGTGGTCGGTGCGCGTTCCGACGGTGACGCCCGGACGGCGGCGCGCGCGGTTGCGAACAGCCAGCTCGTACAGTGCTCGCTCAACGGCCAGGACCCGTATTGGGGCCGCGTGCTGTCCGAGCTCGGCGCGAGCGGCGCGCTCATCGACCCCGAACGGGTCGACATCGCGTTCAACGGGGTCACGGTGGCCCGGGAGGGCGTTGCCTGCGGACACGACGAGGCGGCGCTCGCGGTCGCGATGGCGGCCCGCGACATCGAGATCCGCTGCGATCTGCACCTGGCGCACGGCGCGGCGACGGTGCTGACCACTGACTTGTCGCACGCGTACATCGACGAAAACCGGCGCACGTCATGAGCGCCTTCGATCCTCGAACCGCCGACGCCGGTGACAAGGCCCGCATCCTCGCCGAGGCCCTGCCGTACATTCGGGAGTTCTCGGGCCGCACGGTGGTGATCAAGTACGGCGGCCACGCGATGGACGACGCCGGCCTGGCGGAGCTGTTCGCGACCGACGTCGTGTTGATGCGGCTCGTCGGCATGAACCCGGTCGTCGTGCACGGCGGCGGACCGCAGATCACCGACCTCATGCGCCGTCTCGGCAAGGAGCCGGAGTTCGTCGACGGCCGGCGTGTCACCGATGCCGAGACCGTCGACATCGTGCGCATGGCCCTCGTCGGCAAGGTCAACCGCGAGATCGTGGCGTCCGTGAACCGGCTCGGCTCGTACGCGGTCGGTCTCTCGGGCGAGGACGCAGGGTTGATCCGTGTCGACCAGCGCGACCCCCGGCTCGGTTTCGTCGGCGATGTGCGCGCGATCGACCCCACGATGGTGTTGCGGTTGTTGCGCGAGGAGCTGATCCCGGTGATCGCAACGGTGGGTGTCGACGACAGCGGTCAGGCGTACAACGTCAACGCGGACACAGTGGCCGGCGCGATCGCCGAATCGTTGAGCGCCGAGAAGCTCGTGTACCTCACCGACGTCGCGGGCATCTACGGCGACTGGCCCGATGAATCGTCACTGATCTCGCGCGTCGACGTCGAGGGGCTCGAGAAGTTGATCGCGGACGGCAAGGCGTCGGATGGCATGATCCCGAAGCTCGAATCGTGCGCGCATGCGCTCCGCCACGGCGTACGTCGCGCGCACATCCTGGACGGGCGGTTGCCGCACGCGCTGCTGCTCGAATTCTTCACGCGAGAAGGCGTCGGAACGATGGTCCATTCGTGAAATTCACTCTGGAGGAGCTGCAGGCACTCGACGCGGCGCACGTCATGCAGACGTACGGCCGCTTGCCGGTCGCGTTCGTGCGCGGCGCGGGGACGCGGCTGTGGGACAGCGACGGCAAGGAGTACCTGGACTTCCTCACCGGATTGGCCGTCACGTCGCTCGGCCATGCCCACCCCGAGGTCGCCGACGCGATCGGCGACCAAGCGCGCACGCTGCTGCACGTGTCGAACCTCTACTACAACGACGTGCAACCCCAGGTCGCAGCAAAGCTCGATGCGCTGCTCGGCGGTGGCGGCCGCGTGTTCTTCTGCAACTCGGGCGCCGAGGCCAACGAGTGCGCGATCAAGCTCGCGCGCCGTCACGGTCAGCGAAACGGCGGCCCCGAGCGCTTCCACGTCCTCAGCGCGTACGGGTCGTTCCACGGGCGGACGCTGACGACGCTCGCCGCAACCGGCCAGCCCCAAAAGCAAGAGACGTTCCAGCCCCTCCCCGCGGGATTTCGCCAGGTGGCATTCGACGATCTCGATGCGCTCGCGGCGGCGATGGACGATCGAGTCGCGGCAGTGCTGCTCGAGCCGGTGCAAGGTGAAGGCGGCGTCAATCCCGCGACGGCCGACTACCTGCACGGTGTCCGCCGTTTGTGCGACGAGCGCGAGGCGTTGTTCATCGTCGACGAGGTGCAGACCGGCCTCGGACGTACGGGCGCCTGGTTCGGGTTCCAGCACGCCGGTGTGGCACCCGACATCGTGACGATGGCGAAGGCGCTCGGGAACGGTGTGCCCATCGGCGCGTGCTGGGCCCGGGCCGACGTCGCGTCCGCGTTCGCGGCGGGCGATCATGCCACGACCTTTGGCGGCCAGCCGCTCGCCGCCCGGGCTGCGCTCACAGTGCTCGGCATCATGGAGCGCGAAGACGTACCGGCCCGCGCCACCCGCGCGGGGACCCGGCTGACCGAGATGCTCACGAAGCTGGACGGTATTGCCGATGTGCGCGGCGCCGGCCTGCTGATCGCCGCCGAGCTGGCGGGGGAGCGAGACGCGAAGGAGGTCGCCCAGCGCTGCCTCGACGACGGGCTCGTGCTGAACGCCGTCACGCCCACGGCGCTGCGATTGGCGCCGCCGTTGCTGGTGACCGACGGAGAGATCGACGCGGCGGTTGCAATTATCGAGAAGGCGCTGCGCGCATGACCGGAACCGCGACGAGGAACTTCTTGGAGGTCGACGACCTCGATCCGGCGCGGCTGCGCGCGCTGCTCGACCATGCGGTCGCGTGGAAGGCCGATCCCACGCAGCTGCCATCGGTGTTGGCGGGGCGCGCTGTCACGGCACTGTTCCAGAAGCCGTCGGCACGCACGCGGATCTCGGTCGAGGTTGCCGTGGCGACGCTCGGCGGCCACCCGATCTATGCGCGCGAAGAGGAGGTCGGCCTCGATGTTCGTGAGACGGTCGAAGACGTTGCCCGCACGATGGCCGGCATGTGCGCGGCGATCGCGGCGCGCGTGTTCGAGCATTCGATCCTCGAGCGTATGGCCGCCGTGGTGGACGTGCCCATCGTCAACCTTCTCTCGGATCTCGGGCACCCGTGTCAGGCGCTCGCCGACCTGCTCACGATCCGCGAGCACTTCGGCGCACTGGAGGGCCGGCGGGTGGCGTACATCGGCGACGGCAACAACGTCGCGGCCTCACTGGCGTTCGGCGCCGCGCTGACCGGTCTCGAGCTCGTCGTCGCTTCCCCCGACGGCTACGAGCTGGCCGGCTCGATCGTTGATCGGGCGCGCAACCTCGGCGGTGTCGTGGAATGTGCCGGCGATCCGTACGACGCCGTGCGCGACGCGGATGTCGTGTACACCGACGTGTGGACGTCGATGGGACAAGAGGCCGAGCGGTCGCAGCGGTTGCGTGCGTTCGACGGGTGGACCGTCGACGGGCCGCTCATGAAGGCCGCACCCGAGCACGCAGTGTTCCTGCACTGCCTGCCCGCACATCGTGGCGAGGAGGTTGCTGCCGAGGTCATCGACGGTCCGCAGTCATTGGTGTGGCAGCAGGCCGCCAATCGCATGCATGCGGTGCGCGCCGTGCTCGTCGATCTCTTGCCGAGCGGCCCCGCGGTGAAGCCGTCGAGGGCAGAAGGCAGTCGGTGATGTCCACGCTCGGCAAACCGCAACGGCAGCATCGCATCCTGCGCATCCTCGAGGAACAACCCGTGTCGAGTCAGGCGCAACTCGTGCAGATGCTCGAAGGTGCAGGAATTGTGGCGACGCAGGCGACGGTCAGCCGCGACCTCGAAGAGCTGGGCGCGGTAAAGGTGCGGATCCCCGGCGGCGCCATGGCCTACGCGATTCCCGATTTCACGCGCGAGCGCGCCCCGTCGGATGATCACCTCAAACGCTTGATGAGCGAGTTCGTGGTCGAGGTCGCGCACAGTGCGAACATCGTGGTGTTGCGCACGCCACCGGGCAGCGCGCACGTGGTGGCGAGCGCGCTCGACCGCGCGTCATTGGGCGATGTGCTCGGTACGGTTGCCGGAGACGACACGGTGCTCGTCGTGTGCAATGAGTCCGTCGGCGGCGCCGCGGTCGCAAGTGAGCTCGCCGGGCTGGCCGGGTTGTGATGCGGCGAACGGAGCGCAGGCGCAGTGAGCTCGCCGGGCTCGCGGAACTCTAGGAGAGGATTCGTCTTGCCGAAACGGGTGGTACTCGCGTACTCCGGTGGCCTCGACACGTCGGTCGCGGTGCGGTGGATGCGCGAGGAGTGGGGTGTCGAGGTGATCGCGTGCGCGGTCGACGTCGGACAGCTCGCCGCGGGTGAGGAAGCAACCATCCGGGAACGGGCCGAAGCGGCCGGGGCCGTCGAAGTGGAGATCATCGACGCGCGCGACCACTTCGCGCACGACTTCATTGCGCCCGCACTGGCAGCCAACGCGTTGTACGAGGGCAAGTATCCGCTCGTGTCCGCGCTGTCGCGTCCTGTCATCACCGAGCACCTGGTTGCCTCCGCGCGCCGTCACCGCGCGGACGCGGTGTCGCACGGCTGCACCGGGAAGGGGAACGACCAGGTGCGCTTCGAGGTGTCGTCACGGGTACTGGCACCCGACCTCGACGTGCTCGCACCCGTGCGCGTGTGGGGCCTGAGCCGCGCCGATTGCATCGAGCTCGCCGCGAAGTGGGACATCCCGATCTCCGCGTCGAAGGAGAAGCTGTACTCGATCGACGAGAACATGTGGGGCCGCGCGATCGAATGCGGCGTGCTCGAGAACCCGTGGTCGCTCCCGCCCGAGCAGCCGTTTACCCTGACCCGCGCTCCGAAGGACGCGCCCAGCGAGTCGAAGGAGATCGTCGTCGGTTTCGAACGGGGTGTGCCGGTGTCACTCGACGGCACGACCGTCGGACTCGTCGAGTTGATCGCGGTGCTCGGCGAGGTCGTCGGGAGCTACGGCTGGGGTCGCATCGACATGGTCGAGAACCGGCGTGTGGGCATCAAGAGCCGCGAGGTGTACGAGTGCCCTGCGTCACTCGCCCTGATCCTGGCGCACAAGGACTTGGAAGGCATCACGCTCGAGCGGGACGTCGCACGCGAGAAGCAACGGTTGGAGATTCGCATCGCGGAGCTGATCTACGACGGCCTGTGGCACACGCCATTGATGCGTGCGCTCGAGGCGTTCATGCAGTCGACGCAGGAGCACGTGACCGGTGAGGTCCGGTTGCGACTGGAAGCCGGACGCTGCGACGCTGTCGGTCGGCGCGCGCCGCGATCGCTGTACGACCACGACCTCGCGACGTACGACGCCGACGACGCGTTCCGTCACGCCGACTCCGAAGGGTTCGTGCGGCTGTGGGGACTGTCGGCGGAGACGTGGTCGCGTCGCCAGGGCCCGGGTGCTTCGTGACCGATTCGGAACGGTCGACCGGCCAGGGCCCGAGCGGCCCCGCCGAGCGGACGAACCGTCCGTTGTGGCACGGCCGCTTCGGCGAAGGACCCGCCGACGAGCTGCTCGCGTTCACGGTCAGCCTGCCGTTCGACATCCGTTTGGCCGGAGACGACCTCACCGGGTCGCGCGCGCACGTGCGCATGCTCGAGCGAGTCGGCTTGCTGACCAATGAAGAGGCTTCGGTGGTCACCGTGGCCCTCGACCGCGTGGAGATGGAGCTCCAGACCGCCGTCTTCACGTTCGTGCCCAGCGACGAGGACATCCACACCGCCATCGAACGGCGGGTCACGGAGATCGCGGGCGCCGCCGGCGCCAAGCTGCACACGGGCCGCAGCCGCAACGACCAGGTCGCGCTCGATCTCAGGCTGTTCCTGCGGCGCGAGGGCCGGGGGCAGGTTCGACGGCTGCACGCCCTGCAGCGGGTGCTGCTGCAGCGGGCGGAGGAATCGAACGAGATCGCGCTCCCGGGCTACACCCACCTCCAGCGCGCGCAGCCGGTGTTGCTCTCGCACCATCTGCTCGCGCACTTCTGGGCGCTCGCTCGCGACGTGGACCGCTGGCGCGACTGCCTCGCGCGCGCGGACGTCTCACCGCTCGGCGCGGGCGCGCTGGCGGGTTCGAGCCTGCCGCTCGATCCGGCCTCGGTGGCGCACGATCTCGAGTTCGCCCGTGCGTTCGACAACTCGCTCGATGCGGTCGGCGACCGCGACTTCGTCGCCGAGGCGTTGTTCGTCGCCGCGCTCACCCAGGTGCACTTGTCGCGTATCGGCGAGGAGATCGTGCTGTGGGCGGCCGAGGAGTTCGGATTCGTGCAACTCTCGGATGCGTACGCGACCGGTTCTTCGATGCTGCCGCAGAAGAAGAACCCCGATATCGCCGAGCTCGCGCGCGGGAAGGCCGGGCGCCTCATCGGCGATCTCGCCGGTTTCCTCGCGACGTTGAAGGGGTTGCCGCTCGCCTACAACCGAGACCTGCAAGAGGACAAGGAGCCGCTCTTCGACGCGCTCGACACCTGCGCCCTGTCCCTGTCGGCGATGACCGGCCTCCTGGCGACGGTCACGTTCGTGGACACGACGATGACCGCTGCTGCCGACAGTCCCGCGAACGCGGCAACCGATCTTGCCGAGTATCTCGTCGATCACGGCACACCCTTCCGCGACGCGCACGCGATCGTGGGCGCGCTCGTTCGCCAGTCGGTGGAGCGTGGTGTACCACTCGACGAGCTGGTGCTGAACGATCCGAGACTCGGACCCGAGTGCCTCCCGTTGCTCGAGCCGGGCAGCGCCGTGCGACGTCGCACCACGCCCGGCGGCGGCGGTCCCGGGCCGGTTGCGCGTCAGCTCGAATCGGCGCGCGAACAACTCGAGCGCCAGCAGGCGTGGCTCGAGCACTAGCCCTGCCCCGGTCTTTCTACGACCACGATGCGCTCGAGGTCGCACCTGCGCTCCTCAACAAGGTGCTCGTCGGGAACGGTGTCGCGGCCCGGATCGTCGAGGTCGAGGCGTACCGCGCCGACGAAGATCCCGGGAGCCACGCGTACCGCGGCCGGACGCTGCGCAACGTCTCGATGTTCGCGTTGCCCGGCACGCTATACGTGTATTTCAGCTACGGGAACCACTGGTGCATGAACGCCGTGTGCGGACCGGGCGCACGCCCGCACGCGGTGCTGCTGCGCGCGGCCGCGCCGGTGCGCGGTCTCGACGTGATGCGTGCGCGCCGTCCGAAGGCGGCGCGGGACCGCGACCTTTGTGCGGGCCCCGGCCGGTTGGGGCAGGCGTTCGCGGTCGACCGGTCCTTTGACGGCACGTCCCTGGTTCGCGGGCCGTTGCGCGTCGTCGACGACGGCATTGCGCCGCCCGTCCGACCCGGCGTCTCTGCTCGCATCGGCCTCGCGTCGGGCAAGGGCCACGAGGAGCCGTGGCGCTTCTACGTCCCCGGCGACCCGCACATCAGCCGCCCACCCCGTCGCTAGCCCCCGTCGCAAGCCCCCGTTTGGTCGGGAAGTGACCGTTTACGGGCACTGGGCGACCAAACGGTGGAATGCGCTTCACGGGAAGCGCGCGCCGATCCAGTCGGCGACGAACGACATGGCCTCTCGACGGTGGCCCTCCAGGTAGTGGGGCGCGCCTTTCAGCTCGTGGTATGTCACGTCGTCGGCCCCTGCGGCTTCGGCGATGGCGCGCGCTTGATGGACGCGGATCTCGGTGTCGGCGGTGGCGTGCAGGACGAGCGTGGGGACCTGCACCTTCGGCATCGTGGCGGCCAGCTTCGCGGGTGACGACAAGCCCGACCACGTCGAGAGCCAGCCGCGCGACGTCATCGTGCGCGCCAACCCGGCGCGGCCGTAGTTCGCGTCGAAGGGATCGGGTGCGGCGAACAGCGACCCGAGCGGACGCTCATCGGGATCGATGGTCAAGTCGAGGTACGCGGGATCTGCGAGCGTGCGATAGATCGTCTTGTACTCGAGGTGGACTGCCCGTTTGCGAAGTCGTTGCCAGTCGCGGCCTCCCGGCTCGACCTCCCGCAATCCGTGCCGGGCCCGCTGCGCGTCGTCGAGCTGGGCCCGGGCGCGGGCGTCGAGGCGGGCGACGCGCGCCTCCTGGGCGTGGCGATACCGCCCGAGCCAGTCCCGGTCGTACGAGCACGGCTCGGGCCACGGCCGCCAGCCGTTGTCCGGGTCGTACATGTCGAGCTCGGCGACCACCGAGAACGGGTCGTGCTCGTCGGCGACCGACGGGTCGATCGCCTGGAGCATGAACACGCCTTCACCGGGATGGGCGGCGACGCCGACCCACGCGTCTCCGCACCCGTGCTCGGCGTGCGCCAGTGCCATGAGTGATCCGCCCCCGCTGTTGCCGAAGAGGACGACCGCGTCGGCGCCGCGCGCGCGTACCCACTGGACTGCGGCGTGGACGTCCTCGGCGCACAGCTCGTGCAGGCAGTCGGTGTCGTTGTTGAGGAAGCGAGTCGCGAAACCGAGCACGGCATATCCGGCCGCGGCGAGCAATGGACATGCGTAGTGCACCGAGAAGTCGGCGCGCGGATGCGTGAGCACGACGGCGGTGTGCCACGCGCCTCCGCCCGGCGGCGTCCAGAACACGCCGCGCACGAGTGCGCCGTCCTCGGTCACGATGCGTACGGGCTCGCGCGCGATCTCGAAGCCTGGGTCGTCCTCGGGTAGCGGCCAGTAGCGAAGCCCCAACGGCCGGGCCTCACCTCGGAACGGGTCGGTCATGGGCGATAGCTTGCCTTCTCGTGCTCTCTCGCAGCATCGCCGGGAAGGTCGCGGTCGTCACCGGCGCCGCGAGCGGCATGGGACGCGCGGTTGCGGAGTTGTTCACCGCCGAGGGGGCGCACGTCGCGGCAACCGACCGCAACCGCGAGGGCATGGCGGGCGAGGCCATCTGGGAGCTCGACGTCAGCGAGGCCGGACCGGTCGAGCGTGTCGTGGCCGAGATCGTCGAACGGTTGGGCGCGGTCGACATCCTCGTGAACTGCGCGGGCGTGAGCGTGCCCGCTCCGATCACCGCCGACGACTACTGGCGGGCGTGGGACCTGACGCTCGGCGTGAACCTCGGGGGTTGTGTGCGCATGGTCCGAGCATGCGTCCCGCACCTGACCCGGTCGGCGGCCGGGCGCATCGTCAACATCGCATCGACGGAAGGCCTCGGCGCCACACCGTTCATCAGTCCGTACACGGTGAGCAAACACGGCGTTGTCGGGCTGACCCGGTCGCTGGCCTGCGAGCTCGGTCCGCTCGGCGTCACGGTCAATTGCGTGTGTCCCGGTCCGATCCACACCGCGATGACCGCACCGATTCCCGACGACGCCAAGGAACGGTTCGCTCGCCGGCGCGTCCCGCTTCGCCGTTACGGCACGGCGGAGGAAGTCGCGCACATGGTGCTGAATCTCGTATTGCCCGCGAGCTCGTATGTGAACGGCGCCATCGTCACCGTCGACGGAGGCCTCACTGCGAAATTCGGATAGCAGCACGCGCGAGCGCGTCGCGTCACGCAGAAGGTGCCGCCCACGCGCCGACGAGGCGCTTCGCCGCGAGCGCCATGAACGCAGCCGCGAAGGCGCCGATGACGATCTCCGCGACGAGCACGGTGGTGTCGGTCCCGGCCGTCAGACCGTGGATCGTCGCGGTGACGAACAGAGGAAAGCTCGCGTAATGCGTATTGCGCCAGAGCTTTTTCGGCAGGTGGGCGCGGGCCAGCGAGCTGAGCTCCACGGCGAGGAGCAGGTAGAAGCCGACGACACCCCATGCCACCGCGGCGGGATGCCATGTCGCGGCGAACGGCACGAGGATGTCCTCGACGCCGAAGCCGATGTAGCGATCGACGAGCAACGCCGTGACATGCACACCGGTGAAGATCAGCGCGAGCGCGCCGAGCATGCGGTGCATGTCGAGGATCCAGTTCGGCCGCGGCCGTCTGCCGAGGACCTTCGTCGAGAGGGCCAGTCCCCACAGCGTCGCGAGCGCGAGCACGGTCCAGCTCACCAATCCCGACGCGCGGGCGATATACCAGGGGAGCTCGGTCACGCGTGGACCTCCTGGACGGTCGCGGCGAGATCTACGTGTCCGAGGTAGTGCGCGAAGCCGAACGAGGCGTCGATGCATCCGTGCTCGTCGACCGCGACCGCCTCGGCGCCCGTTGCCGCCAGCACGTCGAAGTGTGAGGGTTTCCCGCGAAGCACGATCGCCGTGGCCAGTGCCTCCGCGGCCCAGGCCGATCCTGCAACCACTGTGGCAAACGTGATGTCGCTGGTACCGGGTCGTCCGGTGGTGGGATCGATGATGTGGTGCCGCACCTGACCCTCGACGTGCCACCGGCGGCGCAACGTGGTCGAGGTTGCAATGCCGCCGTCTCGGATGCCGACGCGCCCGAGCGGTTCGCGCGCCGCCGGATGATTCAGCGCGATGGTCCAGTCACCACCGTACGGCCCGGTTCCCGCGACGCGTACGTCGCCACCCAGGTTCACGCAGGTACCGGACGCACCGCGCTCGTGGAGCTCGTGCACGACGAGGTCGGCGGCCAGGCCCTTGCCGAGGCCGCCGGGGTCGAAGCCGGTGCCGGCGGGGAGCCGCACGGTGTCGCCGTCGAGCACGATGCCCGCGGCACCGAGCGCAAGATCGCTCGAACCGCCGTTCGCGAAAGGTGCGCGCGCGTCCAAGGAGCGGTCGTAGCCCGCGCGGAGGACGTCGCCGAGCACGGTCGGGTCGAACAAGCCGCCGGTGAGGTTCCACGCGTCGAGTGCGCGGCGAACGAGCACGAGGGTGTCGGCGGAGACGCGCACCGCATCACCTGCGTTGCGATTCAGCTCGCTCACCTCGCTGTCCGGCCGGAACCGGCTCCACCGCGCCTCCAACGCATCGATCCGGGAGCGCGCGTATGCCGCCAGCGCGGGCGCGCCGCCGACCACGATCACCTGGGCGTCGCTCCCCATCGCGTGAAAACGGAGCTCAGCTGGCATGGGTCGAGGTGTGAGCCTGGGCCGACGCGACGCCGGCGCGGGCAGCGATGGTTCCCGAACCACTCGAGGCGTCGGACGCGGCGTTCGCGGAGGCCGACGACGCGGTAGTGGTCGGCGTGGTCGCAGTCGCGCTGGAGGAAGCCGCTGGGGACGACGTCTTCGCCGTCGCGGCCATGCAACCCGTCAGCACGAACACGCCGGCGACACTCGTCGCGCTCGCGATTCGGCGTGCCCGTCGCGCCGGGTGCGGACGGCGACGCCGTGGCGTGAGGACACTCGTCTGCATGATCCCTCCCGCATCTCGCGCGTGACCGCGATCGTGCCCGGTGCTCGTGAGGTCACCTTGAGAGCGCGTGAAGAGCCGGGCAAGAACCCATCGATGAGCGCTACAGCCCGGTTTGTTACCGTCATCCGTCGTGGACGTCGACCGCCAGCTCCGACTGCTGACCGCGAACGCGGTCGATGTCATCTCCGCGGCCGAGCTGCGACGCAAGCTCGAGCGGCACACGCCGCTGCGCGTGAAGCTCGGGATCGATCCCACCGCGTCGGACATCCATCTCGGGTTCGCCGTGGTGTTGCGTCGACTCCGGACGTTTCAAGACCTCGGCCACAAAGCGGTGCTGATCCTCGGCGACTTCACCGCGATGGTCGGCGACCCGTCGGGCAAGTCGGCGACGCGGCCACGTCTGTCGAAGGAGGAGGTCGACGCGCACGCGCAGACCTATGTCGAGCAGATCGGCGAGATCCTCGACACGTCGTCCGAGCGCCTGGAAGTACGGCGCAACTCCGAGTGGTTGGCTCCGCTCGGCATGGAAGAGATCCTCCGACTGACATCACAGGTGACGGTCGCTCGCATGCTCGAACGTGACGACTTCGCGAAGCGTTACGCCGGCGGCATTGCGATCTCGCTGATGGAGTTCCTCTATCCGCTCCTGCAGGGTCTGGACTCTGTCGAGGTGCGGGCGGACGTGGAGCTGGGCGGCACCGATCAGCTGTTCAATCTGATCATGGGCCGCCACCTACAAGAACGCTCGGGTCAGGAGCCGCAGGTCGTGCTCACGACGCCGTTGCTCGTCGGGCTCGACGGCGAGCAGAAGATGTCGAAGTCGCTCGGCAACTACATCGGGATCAAGGACCCGCCCCGCGACCAATTCGGCAAGGTCATGAGCATCAAGGACGAGCTGTTGCCGATGTACTCGCGCTTCGCGACCGGCTGGGATCCCGATCGCATCGACGAGGCGGTTGGCTCATTGGAGTCGGGTGCGCTCCACCCCAACGCGGCCAAGCGCACGATCGGCCGGGCCGTCGTGGACCTGTATCACGGTGAAGGGGCGGGCGCGAAGGCCGAAGCAGAGTTCGATCGCATGTTCAAGGAGCACAAGGCCCCGAGCGACCTGCCTGAGCACGCGCTCCCGTCGGGCATCACATGGGTGAATGGGTTGTCCGAGACGAAGCTCGCGACGTCGAAGCGTGAGGCCGTGCGGCTGATCGGGCAAGGCGGTGTGCATTGCGACGGCGAGGTCGTGGTCGACGACGGCGTCGTGCCGGACGGTGCCCACACCGTGCGGGTCGGGCGCAAGTGGGCCCGCTTCATCGTCGGTTGACGTACTCCTCGTGGATCCGCTCCCACGTGTCCTTCGGCCAGTGCGGCCAGTCGACGGCATGACCTTCGAGTGCCTCTCCGAGCGCGTCGAGGTGGAAGTGCCAGCCGGCGAGCACCTTGGTGCGGTATCCCTCGGGGAGCTCGAGCGTGCTCGTGAACGTGAGCAGGGTGGCGTCGCCGTCGGGAGTGAGCACGTAGCGCAGGGTGCCGTGGATGTCGCCGTCGATCTCGAGCAGGCGCGGCGGGTCGAGCTCGGTGATCACGCCGTGCATCACCGCGCGGTTGCCCTGATCGTCGGTGTTCTGCCATTCCACGACGGCCTTGCCCCCGGGCGTGAGCTCGATGTCGAGGGCACCCCACCACTTGATCGCCTGCGCGGGCTCGGTGATGGCGCGCCACACGCGCTCGACGGGGTGCGCGAACCGCCGTTCGAAGCGGACGATGCGCTTGGAGCCGTGGCGTTCGACATTTCCCAGGTCCGGCATCTCAGTCCTCCATCTTCTGCGCGTCGAGGTCGTCGAGGTGTTGTTCGAGGGCGTCGAGGCGGTTGGCCCATAGCTCGCGATAGGGGGTCAGCCACGCGTCGATCTCGGCGAGCGGCTGGGGCCGGAGCACGTACAACCGGCGCTGAGCTTCGGGCCGGACGGCGACCAGGCCGGCGTCGCGCAGCACCCGTAAGTGCCTGGACGTGCCGGGCTGGCTGCACCCGATGAGGCGGACGAGCTCACCGACAGGGCGCGGTCCCTCCCGCAGGAGGTCGAGGATTCGGCGCCGGGTGGGCTCGCCCACGACGTCGAACGTGCTGGTCACGAGCACAACATAACGATCAGATTATATACGTGTCAAGGCATATACCGAAGGTCCCACGCTTCTCGGCGTCCACACTGGCAACTCTGTTTGACACCGCGATGCCGTCTCTATAGTCTGACCAGTCGCCCCGCACGCCGGATCGCCCCTTGGGCGCCGGAACGGCAGGACGTTGACACCAACACCCCCAATCCGGGTGGCGGAGCGCGCCTCACGGCCGATCCGGCGCCGCATGTGGGTGCGTGTCGCTCCGAAGCGAAGCCCAAGTCGAACGTGTTCGGCTTGACGCGTCGGTCGGGGAACCGTTTCTTGAAAACAGAGCAGTGAACGCCAAAAGCCAGTGAGGCCGCCGAGCCCGTTTTTCGGGGTCGGAGGCTCATGTCAATTCCGTGCTCGCTCGGACCAGCCGCAAGGCCAAGGCCGGCGGGCACAAAGTTGCCTACTTGACCACAGTGTGGTCGAGCAGGCAGCTCTCCGATCGTTCGTGAAGGCTCCTTTCAGGGAGTCGAAGCGACATGATCTTGATGGAGAGTTTGATCCTGGCTCAGGACGAACGCTGGCGGCGCGCCTAATACATGCAAGTCGAGCGAGAACCGGGACTTCGGTCCCGGGGACAGCGGCGAACGGGTGCGTAACACGTGAGCAACCTG